>NZ_CP019508.1:1022500-1622500 GCF_002002865.1 Brevundimonas sp. LM2
CCTTTAAAGAAAGCGTAACAGCTCACTGATCAAGCGATCCTGCGCGGAAAATGTAACGGGGCTCAAGCCATGCGCCGAAGATATGGGTTCGCGTAAGCGAGCGGTAGCGGAGCGTTCCGTAAGCCGGTGAAGGTCAGGCGTGAGCCTTGCTGGAGGTATCGGAAGTGAGAATGCTGACATGAGTAACGATAAGGAGTGTGAGAGACACTCCCGCCGAAAGACCAAGGGTTCCTGCGTAAAGCTAATCTGCGCAGGGTTAGTCGGCCCCTAAGGCGAGGCTGAAAAGCGTAGTCGATGGGAAGCAGGTAAATATTCCTGCACCAGCCAGAAGTGACGGATGGCGTAACTTGTCAGGGCTTATTGGATTGTCCTGGCAGGGAAGTTGTCCCTGGAAATAACTCTGGCAGAGACCGTACCCGAAACCGACACAGGTGGTCAGGTAGAGCATACCAAGGCGCTTGAGAGAACTGTGCTGAAGGAACTCGGCAAATTGCACGCGTAACTTCGGAATAAGCGTGACTCTGCTTAGGGCAACCTTTGCAGAGTGGCACAAGCCAGGGGGTAGCGACTGTTTAGCAAAAACACAGGGCTCTGCGAAGCAGCAATGCGACGTATAGGGTCTGACGCCTGCCCGGTGCCTGAAGGTTAAAGGGAGTTGTGAAAGCGACGAACTGAAGCCCAGGTAAACGGCGGCCGTAACTATAACGGTCCTAAGGTAGCGAAATTCCTTGTCGGGTAAGTTCCGACCTGCACGAATGGCGTAACGACTTCCCCACTGTCTCCAGCACAGGCTCAGTGAAATTGAATTCCCCGTGAAGATGCGGGGTTCCCGCGGTCAGACGGAAAGACCCTATGAACCTTTACTATAGCTTCGCCTTGGCGTTAGCGACCGTATGTGTAGGATAGGTGGGAGGCTATGAAACCGGGGCGCCAGCTCTGGTGGAGCCATCCTTGAAATACCACCCTTACTGTCGTTGACGTCTAACCGAGGGCCGTTATCCGGTCCCGGGACATGGCGTGGTGGGTAGTTTGACTGGGGCGGTCGCCTCCTAAAGTGTAACGGAGGCGCGCGATGGTGGGCTCAGACCGGTCGGAAATCGGTCGTCGAGTGCAATGGCATAAGCCCGCCTGACTGCGAGACTGACAAGTCGAGCAGAGACGAAAGTCGGCCATAGTGATCCGGTGGTCCCGCGTGGAAGGGCCATCGCTCAACGGATAAAAGGTACTCTAGGGATAACAGGCTGATTTTGCCCAAGAGTCCATATCGACGGCAAAGTTTGGCACCTCGATGTCGGCTCATCACATCCTGGGGCTGGAGCAGGTCCCAAGGGTTCGGCTGTTCGCCGATTAAAGTGGTACGTGAGCTGGGTTCAGAACGTCGTGAGACAGTTTGGTCCCTATCTGCCGTGGGTGTTCGAAGCTTGAGAGGATCTGTCCCTAGTACGAGAGGACCGGGATGGACATACCTCTGGTGGACCTGTCATGACGCCAGTTGTGCAGCAGGGTAGCTAAGTATGGAATAGATAACCGCTGAAAGCATCTAAGCGGGAAACTAACCTCAAAACAAGGCTTCGCTGAGGATCGTGGAAGACTACCACGTTGATAGGCCAGGTGTGGAAGCGCGGCGACGCGTGAAGCTTACTGGTACTAATAATCCGATCGGCTTGATCGTTTCTCAGCAAAACTCATTCGATCTTTAACAGACAATGTCTTCTCAAATAATCTGCTGTCCGCCTGGTTGACCTGGTGGTTATGTCGGAGGTTCCCCACCCGATCCCATTCCGAACTCGGTCGTTAAGCCCTCCAGAGCCAATGGTACTTCGTCTCAAGGCGCGGGAGAGTAGGTCGCCGCCGGGTCTACCAGTCGGACAACAGATTATCTGAGTTCTCTCGAACATCTTCCTTCACAACACACCCATCTGCCGCGGGATGGAGCAGCCCGGTAGCTCGTCAGGCTCATAACCTGAAGGTCGCAGGTTCAAATCCTGCTCCCGCACCCACATCGCCGACAAAACGCCGCCCCGGTCACCCCCCGGGGCGGCGTTTTGCGTTCGGCGTGACCGCGCCGCCCTCGAGCTGGGGCGTCCGGTCGGCCGATGCTCCGCGCCGTGGCCTGTCCCCCGGCTTGGCCGTCTCGGCAGCGGCGGGGTCGGGAGGGAAGCCGGTCGGACCGCGGCGGGCTCGGCCGACAACCGACCGAATGAACGCCCCCCGGATCGACGCAAACGCGCCGATGTCGATCCAACCCTGGCGTTCGGGCGTCTGATCCTGCTCTATCGCACTGTCCGATTTCTGGACGGATGGCCGCTGATAGACATGGGCGAAGAGCGCGCGTTGGGAAGTCTGGCCGGGGCGGGCCGGGCCTGGCGCAGCCTCAGACCTTTGCCCGGACCGGAGGCCCGGGTCTCGACCCGACCGTGTTCGCTGCGGGGCCCGGTCAGGTCGAACCGTACGTGGCGATCGGACGGCGGAGCCATCCATGAACACGTTCGCCGGCGTCGAACTGGGCGGGACCAAGGTCATGATTGGCTTTGGGTCGGGACCGGACGACCTCGAGCCCCTGGTTCGGATCCCCACCACCACGCCGCAGGAGACGCTGGGTCGCGTGGCCGAGGTGATCGAGGCGCGACGGGCGGCGGGCGGACTCGCTGCCATCGGTGTGGCGACGTTCGGGCCCGTGGCCCTGGACCCCGCCGGCCCCCGTTATGGTCACATCCTCAAGACGCCCAAGCCGGACTGGTCGGGCACCGATCTGATCGGATCCCTCCGGCGCTTCGGCGTGCCCCTCGGCCTCGCGACCGACGTGGGCGGGGCGGCCCTGGCCGAAGGCCGATGGGGCGCGGCGCGGGGTCTGTCTGATCATGTCTATATCACCGTCGGCACCGGGGTCGGCGTGGGGGTGGTGGCGAACGGCGCCCTGGTGCACGGCGTGCTCCATCCCGAGGCCGGCCATCTGCCCATGCGGCGCGATGGGCGGGACACATTTCCAAGCCATTGCCCCTTTCACGGCCCATGTCTGGAGGGGCTCGTCAGCGGCCCGGCCCTCGCGGCGCGCCATGGTCGCAAGGGCGAGACGCTGACGTCGGACGATCCGCTGTGGGACATCATCGCGGGCTATCTGGCGCAGATGGTCGCCGCGCTGAGCTATACCCTCGCGCCCGAAAGGGTCATCCTCGGGGGCGGGGTCGGGACGACGGTCCATCTGCCGGGTCGCGTCCGCGCCGCTCTGCGGGCGGAGCTCGCTGGCTATCTTCCGCACCTCGACGACGACGCGGCGCTGGCGCGATATCTTCAGCCGCCCGGCCTCGGCGATCGATCGGGCGTCCTCGGCGCGATCGCCCTGGCCCGGGACGCCGCGCGGACGCGCTGATCCGGTGGGGACAAGCGCGGCACCAGCCGCCCCATCCCTGCGCGTCGCTGTCCTTGCCCTCCGCTCCCGGCGGTCAGGAGGCCAGCGCGGCCGAGGGCGCGCCGCAGTAGCGGGCGATGAAGGCCTGGTGCTCGGGCATGTCGGCGGCGATGTCGCGGATGACCCGGGCGATCGCGTCCATCCGCCGGTCGGTCAGGGGACCGTCGACGGCGTCCGCCAGGGGTTCGTAAGCCTGCGGCACGATCCCCTGGCCCAGCAGGACTGCGACCCAGCTCGCCTCGCTGAACAGCTCGTCCTCATAACGGAACAGCCGCCCGGTCGCGCGGAACAGGTCGATCTTGCGCGCCAGACTGTCCGGGATCGGCATGTCGCGCACCTGCCGCCAGAAGGGCGTGTCGTCCCGCCGCGTCGCCTTGTAGTGCAGGATGATGAAGTCCCGGACCTGTTCGAACTGCAGCTGCGACAGGCGGTTGTACTCGGCGCTCAGCAGCGGGTCGAAACGGTCGTCCGGGAACATCGTCATCAGCTTCGACACGCCGGACTGGATCAGATGGATCGAGGTCGATTCCAGCGGCTCCAGAAAGCCCGAGGCCAGGCCCAGCGACACGCAGTTCCTGACCCAGGCCGACCTGCGGCGGCCGGTGACGAAACGCAGGGCCCGAGGCTCGGCCAGCGGCGGGCCGTCGAGACCGGCCATCAGCTCGGCGCGGGCGTCGTCGTCGGAGATATGGGCGCTGCAATAGACGTGGCCGTTGCCGGTGCGGTGCTGCAGGGGGATGCGCCAGCGCCAGCCCGCGCTCCCGGCTGTGGCGCGCGTATATGGTGTCAGGGGTTCGACCCGGCCCGTCGGCACGGCGAGCGCGCGGTCGCAGGGCAGCCAGTGGGACCAGTCCTCATAGCCGGCATGCAACGCCTTTTCGATGATCA
Source organism: Brevundimonas sp. LM2 (assembly GCF_002002865.1). Taxonomy (NCBI): domain Bacteria; kingdom Pseudomonadati; phylum Pseudomonadota; class Alphaproteobacteria; order Caulobacterales; family Caulobacteraceae; genus Brevundimonas; species Brevundimonas sp. LM2. The sequence goes on from NZ_CP019508.1 coordinate 1,026,798, forward strand.
GGCCCTGGAAGCCGGAACAGTCGACGAACAGGTCGGCCTCCATCCGCCGCCCGTCGGCCAGGGTCACGGCCTCGACGAATCCGTCCGACGCCCTCAGCGCCACGTCCACGATGCGGCCCTCGTGCCGGACCACGCCGCGCGTCTCGGCGTATCGGCGCAGAAAGCCCGCGTAGAGCCCGGCGTCGAAATGATAGGCGTATTTCAGCGTCTGCAGGGCGGAGGGGGCATCCCGCCCCGGCTTGACGAAACGGTCGGCCCGGGCGGCGACGGTGCTGAGGCTGTAGTCCCACAGCGGAGTCGCATCGCCCTGGGCCCGGCGACGCAGCCAGTGCTGGTGAAACTGAACCCCCTCCATGTCGACGCCGAAGCCGCCGAACGGATGCATGTAGCGGTCCCCGGTCCGGTCCCAGTTCACGAACTCGATGCCGAGCTTGAAACTGGCCTGGGTGGCCCGCATGAATTCGGCCTCGTCGATGCCGAGCAGGCCGTTGAAACTGAGGATCGGCGGGATGGTCGCTTCGCCCACCCCGACCGTCCCGATCTCCTCGGACTCGACGACGCTGACGCGGGTGATGCCGTTGCCGATCAGGCGCGACAGGGCCGCGGCGGCCATCCATCCCGCCGTGCCGCCGCCTACGATCAGCACATGCTTCAAGGTGTGCGGAGACGGATCTGAACCAGGTCGCATCGGCCGAGTATAGCCGGACAAAAGTCGGACAAAAGGCCCAAAAGCGCTCGCCATCCGCGCCCCGCACCGTTAGCTTCGATCTCCAGTAGAGGTGCGTCATGGTCGATGTCCGTCACAGGAACCGGCGGAACGGAGCGACCAGACTGGGCCGGGCCCTGGCGCTGGCCGTTCTGATGCTGCCCGGTGCGGCCTCCGCGCAGGACGTGGCGCTCACCTTCGACGACCTGCCGGCCCACAGCGTCCTGCCGCCCGGCGAGACGCGGCTGGGGGTGGTCGCGCGGCTGGTGGCTGCCCTGGCCGACGCCGGGGCGCCGGCCACGGGCTTCGTCAACGCCGCGGGGTTGGAAACCCGCCCCGAAGAGCGCGCGGTGCTCGAGGTCTGGCGGGCGGCCGGTCACCCGCTGGGCAACCACGGCTGGTCGCATGCCAATCTGGACGCCATCGGGGCCGACGTCTTCGCGACCGAGCTGGTCCGCAACGAGCCCGTGCTGCAAAGCCTGGCGGGAGACAGCGATTGGCGCTGGTTCCGCTATCCGTTCCTGGCGGAGGGGCAGACCCCCGACGTCCGGCGGGCGGCGCGGGCGGCGCTGCGCGAACGGGGCTACAAGGTCGCCAGCGTGACCATGGACTTCAGCGACTGGGCTTTCAGCGAACCCTGGGCCCGGTGCCGGTCGAAGGGCGACGCCGTCGGCATGGCGCGGCTGGAGACCCTATTCCTGACGTCTGCGGAAGAGGCTTTGACCGCCTCGCGGACCCAGTCCCGGGCGTTGTACGGCCGCGACATCCCCTATGTCCTGCTGATGCACGTCGGGGCGCTGGACGCCCATATGATGCCCCGCCTGCTGGCCCTGTATCAGGCCCGGGGCGTGCGGCTCGTGACGCTGGAGGCGGCCATGGCCGACCCCTTCTACGATGCCGATCGCACCACGGCCGACGGTCCGGGGCCCCTGTCGCTGGAGACGGCCGCCGCGGCCGCGGGCCTGCCCCGACCGGCGCGGACCGACGTCCAGAGCGAGCTGGCCGGCCTTTGCCGGTAGCGTGCCGGTGATCGCGTCGTCCGCCGCCCTCGCCGGGGCGCGCCTTGAGCACATCGGGACCGAGCGGGAGCCGCTTCTGATCCTGGACGACGTGGTCGCGTCGCCCGAGGGATTGATCCGCGTCGCTGCCGAGGACGCGGCCTTCGACGCCCCGGTCGCCGGCGAGAATTTCTATCCCGGGCGTCTCGCCCCGGCTCCGCTGGATTATGTGGGCGGGCTGGCGCGGGCGCTCGACCCACTGATCCGCGAGGGCTTCGGTCTGGCCCGCGTCAACCTGGGGCGCGCGAGCTGCAATTTCTCCATTGTCACCCTCGACCCCGACCGGCTGAGCCTCGCCCAGCGTCTGCCGCACGTCGACACGGTCGACCCACTGCAATTCGCCATCCTGCACTATCTGTGCGACCCGCGCCTGGGCGGCACGGCCTTCTACCGTCATCGCGCCACGGGCTACGAGACGCTTCAGCCCGACCGGCTGGTCCGCTATCAGGCCACCTTGGACGCGGAGCTGGCCGCCGCGGCCCCGGCCCTTACCTACATGGGCGCGGATACGCCCCAGTTCGCGCGCACCCGGCTGGTCGAGCCCGCCTTCAACCGGGTCATCGTCTACCGCAGCCGCACGCTGCACTCCGGTCATATCCCGGACCCGACGGCCCTGTCCCCGGACCCTCGGGTCGGGCGGCTGACCGCCAACATTTTCCTGACCTACCGGAGCACGGTCTAGCCCCGTCGCAACCCGGCCATCAGGAAGTCGCGGATGCGCTTGGCCAGGGTCGGGGTCATCGGACCCAGGACGCCGCGGCTGGCGGGCGGCAGATGGGCGGAGGGATCGCCGTGGGCCTCGAACACATAGTGGTCGAACAGGTGTCGCCAGGCCGCCCTCTGCGCCGGCGGCAGGGCGCGGACCGTCATCACGGCGTGGATCAGGGCCTCGAACGGAGAAGGCGGCGCGCCCGAGGCCGTCCACCAGTAGTTGACCAGCAGATTCACGGGCGACAGCGCCTCCACCTGATGCCACCAGAGCGGCGGAATATAGAGGGCGTCGCCGGGCTCCAGCTCCGCGCTCAGGGCATGGGCCATGGCCTCGGCGAAGCGCGGGAACCGCTCGAGATCCGGATCGTGCAGCGACACCATGCTGACCGGCTGGCCGGCGAGGGTGAAGTCCAGCGGTCCGACGTAGAGATTGTTGAGCTGGTTGGGCGGGAACAGGGTGAAGCGCCGGCGACCGGCCCCGACGCAGGCGACGTTGTCCGACAGGTCGTAGTGGGTGGAGACGGTGGTGGCATTGCCGATCCACAGCCGGGGCAGGACGCGCGGATCGACGATCGGCAGCGCATGGCTGGCCTCGAAGCCCGGCAGACAGTCGGTGGCCGAGGCGGCGCCGACATACAGCGCCCCCGCCTGGGCGTCGCCGGCCCCCGCCAGCAACCGGTCCAGGGTTGCCGCCAGGGGCATGGCACGTCGCTCGAAATTCAGGCCGTTGACCGTCTCGTTGTAGAAGAACCGGCCGCGGATCTCGGGCCGGCCGACGAAGGTTTCCAAAGGCCGATCGGTCGCATGGGCCTTCAGCAGGCCGACCAGGGCCGCATCGCCAGCCCGCGCGGCCTGGACCACGGGCCAGTTCGCCACCTGGCCCTTCAGCACGACCGGGGCGTAGGCCGGGACGATCTCGCGCTCGAACGTGGCCCGGTCGACCGGACCCCGGATCGGAATGGCGGCGGGATCGGGCAGGGCAGGCGACGCGGAACGCAACATGGGTAAGTCACTGAACTGGTAAGCCACAAAGAAAAAGCCCCGACGGTCGAACCGCCGGGGCCAGAGTAGGCTTCGGGAAAAGGATCTAGAAGGTGCCGCGCACGATGAAGGTGAAGCGGCGGTCGTTCATGAACCACGACCGACCGGTGGTCAGAAGGTCGTTGTTCAACACCTGGGAGGTCCGGGTGATCTCGTTCGTCAGATTGACCGCCTGGATACCGATCTTGATCTGGTCGTTGACGGAGTAGAAGGCGGACCCGTCAAGCTGGCCGGTGGCTTCGTTCATGATCGGGGCGAACGGAACGATGACGTCCCGCGGCGTGATCAGGAACTCAGAGCGCCAGGCATAGGCCAGACGCAGGGCGACCGGTCCGCGCTCGTAGAAGCCGGCGACGTTGGCCGTGTGCTCCGACAGGTTCTGCAGCGGCAACAGGCTGGTGTCGATATTGGCGACACGTCCTGCGGCCACGTCCGGGTCGGTGTTGGACAGGGTGCTTTGCGGCACGCCCTCGGAGTCGATGTAGGTGTAGTTGGCGTTGAATCCGAACCCGGCCAGGTAGGACGGCAGCAGGTCGTCGAGCGTATGCTGCCAGGCGACCTCGAAGCCCTGGACCGTGGCGTCCTCTTCCGAGTTGACCGGGGTGGTCACCACGGCGTCGAAGGTGGCGCCGTTGTTGGTGAACGCCCGCCGTTCGGTCCCGTTGGTGATCACGTCGCTGAGGGTCTTGTAGAACAGCGAGAAGGTGAAGGACCCCGGGTTGCCGTAGTACCATTCGAACGAGGCGTCGAAGCTGTCGGCCTGGATCGGCTTCAGGAACGGGTTGCCGACGGCGAAGCGGCCCGTCGGTCTGCCGTCCACGATGTCGATTTCGTTGCCGGACAGGTTGACGTTGAAATAGTTGCGGGTCAGCCCGATGTCCGGCGGCGTGATCGCCTTGGAATAGCCGAAGCGGAAGACCTTGCCGCCGTCCAGCTCGGCCCGCAGGTTGAAGCTCGGCAGCAGGTAGTCGTAGGTGACCTCCGCCGTGTCTTCGGTGATCGCGCCGTTGGCGAAGGCCCGCGCTGCTGCCCGGTCCGCTGGCGAGACCAGGCGGCAGAAGGCGCTCGGCGTTTCGCCGGCCGGGACGGCGGCGCACTCTGCCTCGGTGGCGAAGGCCACGCGCGGGAAGGCGATATAGCCGCCGGCCTGACGGTCGGTCGTCGTATAGCGCAGACCGACGTTGCCGCTGAGCCGGACGCCGTTCGACAGCTCCCCATTGTAGCGCAGCATGGCGTAGACGGCGTCGCTTTGCTCGTCGACCGGGTTGATCTCGTTCAGACGGTACTGGGTTCCCGGAACCACGTCGCAACGCAGCGCCAGCGGCACCCAGTTCTGCGGACAACCATCCGCGCCGAGGCGTGCGCGCCATTCGTCACCGACCAGCAGGCCGAAGTCGGAGTAGGCCTGATAATTCTCGACGATGTTCTGGTTGTAGAACAGTCGCGGCTGGTCGCCAGTCGGCGGCGCGACCTTGCCCCCGAAGAAGTTGTCGAAGGCGAAGGGCGAGAACATGGAGCCCACCACCGTGCCGGCCGTCCCGGGCAGACCCGGTCCCGGCTCGGGCACGCCGTCGGCGGAATCGCTGAGCCAGACCGGCCCGCCGCCGCCCCACTGCTCGCTGATGACGCCCCAGTTGTAGGCCGAGAAGCGCGTCGTCTGCTCCCGTTCCGCCCGGCGATAGCCGAAGCGGACGGAGTCCAGCCAGCTGTCCTCGTCGAAGGTGTATTCCCCGTCCAGCCGCACCGCCGTCAGCTCGCCCTCGCTGTCCTCGGCGTGGTCCATGTTGTTGCGGACGAAGCTGTTGAACGGGTTGCTGAAGTTGTCGTTCGGCGCATTGAAGTAGCGCGGGCAGTCGCCGTCCGGGGTCGGCGGCGTGGCCGGGCACTGGGTGACCGTGCCGTTTTCCGACGGAGGCAGGAAGGTGACGATCGGCACCTCGTCGCCGCGCAGCTGGATCGAGGCATTCTGGTAGGTGGAGGCCCACAGGGTGGCGTCCAGGTTCTCGACCGTGGATTCGACGCGCTGGATGTCGAAGTTGAACTTCAGCCGGTCGGTCGGCGTCCATTTGAAGTTGAAGCCATAGTCGGTGGTGATGTTCTCGGAATAGACGTCGCGGCGCTGGTTGTTGCTCTGAAGGCCGAAGGCCGGGTTGCGGTTGTCTCGTCCTTCCTGCTGGTCGTCGCGCCAGCCGGTCGGGCCGGTGATGGTCCCGTTGGTGAACACGCCGTCGTCGCCGAAGTCGAAGGTGGTGCCCAGCACCGGCCGCGAGTCACCCGCCGAGGTCACGTTGTCGGTGGCGATCTCGACCGCGTGCTCGGTCCAGGCCTGGGTCGCTTCGGAGCGGAGGAACTGGGCCGTGGCGATCATCGTGCGGTCGGGGCTGCGCCATTGGCCGGCGGCGGCATAACCCGTCCGGTTGCGATCGAACTCCTGCGAGCGGAACGAAGACCCGCGCGGGAAATAGACGGGCGTCGGGCCCAGATCGCTGCGCAGCGAGAAGTTCGAAATCTGCTGGCCGTCGCCGCGCGACTTCAGTTGGGAATCGACGAAGTTGGCCAGCAGGCCGAAGTCGCCGAGTTCGGTCTCCCAGCGCTTGCTGGCGAGCACCGAATAGGTCGGGGTCCATTCCTCGACGAAGTCGCCGTAGCTCATCTCCGCCGAGGCCGAGAGGAGGTCACCGGACTGGTCGAAAGGCACCCGGGTGCGCAGGTTGACCGTGCCGGCGATGCCGCCCTCGATCAGGTCGGCCGACTGGTTCTTGAACACGTCGACCCCGGCCAGCAGTTCGGACGGCACGTCGGCGAAGCCCAGGGCCCGGCCGTTGTTGGCGGTGAAGGCGTCCCGCCCGTTGAACTCCGAACGGACGAAGGTCAGGCCGCGCACGACCACGCCCGAGCCCTCGACCGAGAAGTGGTCGGGGTCCACCCCGGCGGCGAAACGGTCGATCGAAACGCCGGGGACCCGCTGCAGGGCTTCGGTCACCGAGCGGTCGGGCAGGGCCCCGATGTCCTGGGCGCTGATGGAATCGACAAACACCTCGGCATTGCGCTTGATGGTCTGGGCGCTCTGCAGGCTGCCCCGGATGCCGGTGACCACGACCTCCTCGACCTCGGTCGCGTCGTCCTGCGGGGCCGGCGCGGTCTGGGCCAGGGCGGGCGACGCCGCGAGCGCTGTGACGACGGCGAGCGCCGACACGCCGTAGCGGATTGGGTTTCGGCGCGAAGCCCCGGACGCAACTGTAGCGGTGGAATGGCGCATGTTTTCTCCCCAGCGTTATTTTGTAGCGTCTTGGTAACGCTAACATTGCCCAAGACATAACCCAACCGATTGCGACCTTCAAGTGTCTGAGTAATGGCGGTGGTGCGACGGTAAGCCCCTGTATTTGCTGCACCGCAATATGCGCATTGCGCTTGCCAACTCGGGTGCCGCCATGATCTTGCTGCCCCGCTCGGGAGCGTCATTGTCTATGTCCGGAACCGTAATCAGGCGGATTGTTATTGTTGGTGGAGGCACGGCGGGCTGGATGGCGGCCGCCGCCCTGGCGGCGTTGGTCAAGCGTCCGGACCTCAGCATCCGGCTGGTCGAGTCCGAGGAGATCGGGACCGTCGGCGTGGGCGAGGCGACCATCCCCCACATTCGCAGCTTCAATCAGCGCCTGGGTCTGGACGAGGACGTCTTCATGGCGCGCACCCAGGCGACCTTCAAACTGGGGATCGAGTTCCGCGACTGGGGGCGTCTGGGGGATTCCTACATCCACCCGTTCGGAGCCTATGGCCGGTCGATCGACCGGGTCGGCTTCCATCACCACTGGCTGAGGCTCAGGCGGTCCGGAGCGGCGGCGGACATTCACGACTATTCGCTGCCGGTCGTGGCCGCGCGGATGGGGCGTTTCACCCGGCCGGAGACCGATCCGCGATCGCTGCTGTCGACCTTTTCCTACGCCTTTCAGTTCGATGCGGGACTTTATGCCGCATACCTGCGCGAATACGCCGAGGCGCGCGGCGTGGTCCGCACGGAAGGCCGGGTGACCGAGGTCGAGCAGCACCCCGACAGCGGCCACATCCGCGCCGTCACCCTGGACCGGGGCGACCGCATCGAGGGCGACCTGTTCATCGACTGTTCGGGCTTCCGCGGCCTGCTGATCGAGGGCGCGCTCAAGGCCGGCTACGAGGACTGGACCCAGTGGCTGCCCTGCGACCGCGCCGTCGCCGTGCCCTGTGACACCGTCGAAGCCTCCATTCCCTATACGCGAGCGACAGCGCTGGAGGCCGGCTGGTCGTGGCGCATCCCGCTGCAGCACCGCGTCGGCAACGGCTACGTCTACTCCAGCGCCTTCCTCTCGGACGATCAGGCGGTCGAGCGACTGATGGGCCGGCTGGAGGGACCGGCGCGGGCCGAGCCCCGGATGCTGCGCTTCACCACCGGCCGGCGGCGGCGGCAATGGCTGGGCAACTGCGTCGCCATCGGCCTGTCCAGCGGCTTTCTCGAACCGCTGGAGTCCACCAGCATCCACCTGATCCAGGCGGCCATCACCAATCTGGTCGAGCTGTTTCCCGACACCGGCTTCGATCCGGCGGACGCCGATGAGTTCAACCGCGTGATGGATCTGGAGTACGACCGCATCCGCGACTTCCTGGTGCTGCACTACAACGCCACCCAGCGCGACGACACGCCGTTCTGGGACCACTGTCGCACCATGGCCGTGCCCGACAGCCTGGCGGAAAAGATGGCCCTGTTCCGGGAGCGCGGCGTGGTGGCCCGCTATCGCGACGGCCTGTTCCTGGAGCCCAGCTGGCTGGCGGTCTATTTCGGCCAGCGGATGGAGCCGGACGCCTGGGACCCGCTCAGCGACCGAGCCCCGGACGCGGCCCTGGCCGACACCCTGGAGACCCTGCGCACCTCGATCCAGCGCGCGGCCGCGGCCATGCCCTCGCATGAAGCCTTCGTCCGGGCCTGCTGCGCCGCGGGTGGACACGCATGAGGCCACCGGCGTCGCTCCTGATCGTCGGCGGCGGTTCGGCCGGCTGGATGACGGCCGCGGCCGTGTCGCGCGCCTTTGGGCCGCGCCTGTCGGTACGGCTGATCGAGGATCCACAGGCGATTGGCGACAGCGGCACCCTGGCCCCGTTCGACGCGACCCTGCCGTCGCTGAGCGGTTTCAACGCCTCGCTGGGTTTGGACGAGACGGCCCTGATCGCGGGCACCGGCGCGACCTTCCGGCTCGGCACCGTCTTCCGCGACTGGAGCCGCCGCGACCGCGACTATATCCATCCCCTCAGCGAGATCGGCGGGACCCTCGAGGGCGTGCCGTTCCATCACTACTGGCTGCGGTTGAAGGCGGCCGGCAAGGCGCCCCCGCTCGAGGATTTCGCCCTGGCCGCCGTGGCCGCGCGCGCCGGGCGATTCAGCCGGCCCTCGGACGATCCCCGATCCGTCACCTCGACCATGGCCTATGGCCTGCACCTGCCGGTCGCCCCCTATGTCGCGGCGCTGAGGGCGGTGGCTCTGCGCCAGGGCGTCGAGGTGGTCGCCGGGGCCTTCGCCGAGGTCGAACGCGGTGCCGAACCCGACACCCTCGCGGCCGTGACCACCCGCGACGGTCGCCGGTTCGAGGCCGATCTGTTCATCGACGCGACCGGGCCCGCCGCAGACCTCATCGGCCGGCTGGGGGCGACCCATGTGGACTGGTCCCGCTGGCTGCCGTGCGACCGGATCGTCGCCTCGACGGTCCCCGGGCCCCTCGGCCCGCCCCTGACCGAGGCGCGGGCGGTCCGCAACGGCTGGCTGTGGCGCGTGCCGCTCGCAACGGGGATGGGATCCGCGCGGATCTCGGCCAGCGCCTTCGCCGGCGGAACGACGGAGGGCACGGGCTTCACCAACGGCCGGCGCTCGCAGACCTGGATCGGCAACTGCGTCGCCATCGGCCTGTCGGCCGCGACGCTGGAACCGTTGGAAGCGTCGGGCCTGCATCGGGTGCAGAGCGGGGTCAGCCGGCTGCTGGGCCTGTTCCCGACCGGCGGGCCGATGACCGCCGGGGCCGCCGAGTACAACCGGTTGATGGCGGCGGAGGCGGACCGGCTGCGCGACATGCTGATCCTGCACTATCACGCAAACGCCCGCACCGGAGAGCCGCTGTGGGATGCCGTGAGCCAGACCCCGCCGCCCGAGGAGTTGGCTCACAAGATCCGCATGTTTTCCAGCCGCGGCCGCATCAGTCTGTATGACGAAGAGACGTTCGAGGATGCCGCCTGGGTCTCGGTCTTCCTGGGCCAGAACGTGATCCCGCGCCGCTATCACCCCCTGGCCGACCACCGCCCGCTGGACGAGGTGCGCGGCCAGCTGGAGCGCATGCGCGCGGTCATCGCCCGGGCCGCCGAGGCCATGCCGACCCACGCCGCGGCCCTGTCCGGGTCGCCCATCGCCCCCGCACTGTCCAGGGTTTCCTGAGCCATGACGACCGACACCCGCATCCGCAAGATCGCCATCGTCGGCGGCGGCACCGCCGGCTGGATGACGGCCGCCGCCCTGGCGAAGATCCTTGGGCCCGGCTATGCCGACATCACGCTGATTGAGTCTGAAGAGATCGGCACCGTGGGGGTGGGGGAGGCGACCATCCCCCAGATCCGAACCTTCAACACCATGCTGGGTCTGGATGAGGACGAGTTCGTCCGGCGCACCCAGGGCACCTTCAAACTGGGCATCGAATTCCGCGACTGGGGCCGGATCGGCGACAGCTATTTCCATCCGTTCGGGCCCTTCGGCGTCGACATGGAGGGGGTGTCCTTCCACGCCTTCTGGCTGCGGCTGAACCAGCTGAACGATCCCGCCCGGATCACCGACTATTCGCTGCAGGCCATGGCCGCCGAGCGCGGCAAGTTCATGCGGCCGATCGCTGCCGGCCGCTCGCCGCTATCGAAGATCGCCTATGCCTTCCACTTCGATGCGGGCCTGTACGCCAAATACCTGCGCGAATATTCGGAGGCGAAGGGCGTGGTCCGGATGGAAGGCCGCATCGTCGATGTGGCCCTGCGCGGCACCGACGGCTTCGTCGAGGCCGTGACCCTGGACGACGGCCGCCGGGTCGAGGCGGACCTGTTCGTCGACTGCTCGGGCTTCCGGGGCCTGCTGATCGAGGGGGCGCTGAAGACCGGCTACGAGGACTGGTCCCACTGGCTGCCCTGCGACCGGGCCGTGGCCGTGCCGTGCGAGCGGGTGGCCGATCCCGTGCCCTATACCCGCTCCACCGCCCGCGCCGGCGGCTGGCAGTGGCGAATTCCGCTGCAGCACCGGACCGGCAACGGCTACGTCTTCTCCAGCCGCTTCATCGACGAGGCGGCGGCGACCGAGGACCTGCTGGGCCAGCTGGACGGCAAGCCCCTCGCGGACCCCCGCACCCTGCGCTTCGTGACCGGTCGCCGCAAACAGTCGTGGAACCGCAACGTCGTCGCCCTGGGCCTCGCCTCCGGCTTCATCGAGCCGCTGGAATCAACCAGCATCCACATGGTCCAGAGCGGCATCGCCAATCTGCTGGCCATGTTCCCGACGACGGAATTCGATCCGGCCGAGACCCGACGCTACAACCGGGTGGTCTCCCACGAGGCCGAGCGGATCCGCGACTTCATCGTGCTGCACTACAACGCGACCCAGAGGACGGACTCGGCCCTGTGGGACTATGTCCGCACCATGCCCCTGCCCGACAGTCTGATGGAGAAATACGAAATCTTCCGCAGCCGGGGCCGGGTCTTTCGCGAGAACGAGGAACTGTTCAACGACACCAGCTGGTTCGCCGTCATGATCGGCCAGAACCTGAAGCCCGCCGCCTACGATCCCGTCGCCGACGTGCTTTCTGTCGAAGAGACACGCCGTCGCCTGCTGCAGACCGCCGAGGCGATCCGGAACTCGGCCGATTACATGCCCTCCCATATGGCGTTCGTCGCGGAACACTGCGCCGCCTGATCAGCGATCGAACGGTCGCGTCGCCACCCCGACTGTCCGCTTGCGTCGCGCTTCAAATGTCTGACAATATCGATGACGCTCGGGGAGGCCCGCCGATCTCGGGGGGGCCGGCCTGTGGCGCTGAACCAAGAACCACCACGGCGGGGCCGATGACCAGAAGACATCTCGGATGCGCGATCGCCGCCGTACTGGCGTTCGTGCCTTGGGCACCGGCCTTCGCTCAGACGGAGCGCGCGGCCGTGGGGATCGAGATTGACGCGGCCCAGGCGGGGCCGACGATCAACCCCAACATCTTCGGCCAGTTCGCCGAGCATCTGGGCACGGGCATCTACGGCGGGGTTTGGGTCGGTCCCGACTCGCCCATCCCCAATGTGCGCGGCATCCGCAGCGACGTGGTTCAGGCCCTGCGCGCGATCAAGGTGCCCAACGTCCGCTGGCCCGGCGGGTGTTTCGCCGACGAATACCACTGGCGCGACGGCGTCGGCCCGGCCTCGGAGCGCCGGCACCGGCTGAACGCCAGCTGGGGCAATGTGATCGAGCCCAACAGCTTCGGCACCCACGAGTTCATGGATTTCGCCGACCAGGTCGGGGCCGAGGTCTTCCTGTCGGTCAATGTCGGCTCGGGCACGGTGCAGGAGGCGGCGGACTGGCTGGAATACCTGACCGCCGACCAGCCCACGGCCCTGGCCCAGGAGCGGGCGGCCAACGGCCACCCCGAGCCCTACAGGATCAAATACCTCGGCCTCGGCAACGAGAACTGGGGCTGCGGCGGGGCCATGTCGCCCGAGCACTACGTCGAGGCGATGAAGCAGTTCGCCATCTATTCCCGGAATCTCAATCGGGCGCAGACCGGCGAGACCGCCATGCAGCGCGTCGCCGTGGGCTGGGACAGTGGCGATGAGGACTATACCGAAGCCGTCATGCAGGCCTGGAAGGACAAGGTCTGGAGCTGGAACATCGAGGGGGTGTCCCTGCACGGCTACACCATCCCCAACAGCTGGGAGGCCAAGGGCCCCAGCGTCGGCTTCGGCGAGGACGAATACGCCAAGGGGATCCGGGCGACGCTGAAAATGGAGGGCTGGATCACCGCCCAGACCGCCATCATGGACCGCTACGATCCCGAGAAGAAATTGGCGCTGTTCGTGGACGAATGGGGGCTGTGGGCCGACCCGATGCCGGGCAGCAACCCCGCCTTCCTGCAGCAGCAGAACACCATGCGCGACGCCGTCATCGCCGCCCTGAACCTGAACATCTTCATGCGCCACGCCGACCGTGTGCGCGGCACCAACATCGCCCAGATGGCCAATGTGCTGCAGGCCATGATCCTGACCGACGGGCCGCGGATGGTGCTGACGCCGACCTACCACGTGTATGAGATGTACGTGCCCTTCCAGGGGGCGACCCTGGCCGCTTCCACCTTCGACGCGGGGAATTACACTTTCGAGGACATCAGTTTGCCGGGCGTGGACGCCGTGGCGGCCCGCGACGGCGAGGGGCGGCTCTGGCTGTCGCTGGTGAACGTCGATGTTCGCAGCCCGCGGACCTTCACCGCCCGCGTGGCCGGCGCCGACGCCAGCGCCGTCGGCCGCATTCTCACGGCGCCGGCGGTGGACAGCCACAACAGTTTCGACCGGCCCACCGACGTCCAGCCGGCGTCCTTGGCCGTGCGCGTGCTGAACGGCGAAGTCACCATTGATCTGCCGCCCCTCTCCGTCGCCGTCATCCAGGTGCGCTGACCATGGGCGGTCCGGACGGAAGGCCTTCCCGCTGCGGACGGCGCGTCGGGGTCCAGGCCCTGGCCGTGGCCTTCGTTCTGGCCCTGACCCTGACGGGCGGGCCGGCCCTGGCCCAGGCCTGGGCGGGCGGCGCGGCCACGCCCCGGGAGACGCCCCCGTACCAGGACCTGTCGCTCAGCGCCCAGGTGCGCGCCGCCGACCTCGTCTCGCGCCTGACGCTGGAAGAAAAGGCCGCGCAGCTGGTCAATGACGCGACCGCCGTGCCCCGTCTCGGCATCCGCGAATACAACTGGTGGAACGAGGGCCTGCACGGCGTCGCCGGGGCGGGCGAGGCGACCGTCTTTCCCCAGGCGATCGGCATGGCCGCGACCTGGAACGCCCCCCTGATCGGCCAGGTCGCCGAGATCATCTCCACCGAATTCCGCGCCAAACACGTCGAGAGCCGCCACCGCTTCGGCGGCAGCGACTGGTTCGCGGGCCTGACCGTCTGGTCGCCCAACATCAACATCTTCCGCGACCCGCGCTGGGGCCGGGGTCAGGAGACCTATGGCGAGGATCCCCATCTGACCTCACGGCTCGGCGTCGCCTTCGTCCGCGGGCTCGAGGTCACGGAGGGCGACTACGTCCGCACCATCGCCACGCCCAAACACTATGCGGTCCACAGCGGCCCGGAGCCCAGCCGCCACCGGGACAACATCCTGCCCAGCGCGCGGGATCTGCACGAGACCTATCTGCCCGCCTTCCGGGCCACGATCATGGAGGGCGGGGCCGGCTCGATCATGTGCGCCTACAACGCGATCGACGGAGCGCCCGCCTGCGCCAACGCCCCCCTGCTGCGCGACGTGCTCCGCCGCGACTGGGGCTTTCAGGGTTACGTGGTGTCCGACTGCGACGCGGTGGCCAACATCTATCGCGCGCACGAGCACGGCTACACCGAGACCCCGGAGCAGGGCGTGGCCGTGGCCTTCCGCGCCGGCATGGATCTGATCTGCGGCGGGCCGGAAGAGAGCGTCCACATCCTCGGGGCGATCCGCCAGGGGCTGATGACCGAGGCCGAGCTCGACGTCGCCCTGGAGCGTCTGTTCACGGCGCGGTTCCGTCTGGGCCAGTTCGACCCGCCCGCCCAGGTCTTCCCGGCGATCACCCCCGCCGACAACGACACCGAGGCGCACCGCGCCGTGGCGCTGCGCGTCGCCGAGGAGTCGCTGGTGCTGCTGCGAAATCAGGACGGCCTGCTGCCCCTGAAGGCGGCGCCCCGGCGGATCGCGGTGATCGGGCCCAACGGCGACAGCGTCGAACCGCTGGTGGGCAACTACAATGGGTCGCCCTCGCACCCCGTGACCCTGGCCGACGGCCTGCGCCGCCGCTTTCCCGAGGCGCAGGTGACGGTGGTCGAGGGCTCCGGCCTGATCGACCCGGCCCTGGCCCCGGTGCCCGAGGCGTTGCTGTGCGTGGACCGCGCCTGCGCCGCCCCGGGTCTGACCGCGACACGCTTCGCCTCCGCCACGATGGAGGGCGACCCGGTCTCGACCGGGGTCAGCGCCAACGCCGCCGAGCGCTGGCAGGGCGAGCAGCGCAGCGGGGCCACGCGCTGGACCGGCTTCCTCACCCCGACCGAAAGCGGCGAGCACCGGTTCCGCTATGTCGCCAACGGCGGCTACCGGATCTGGATCGACGACGCCCTGGTGGTCGACGCCTGGAACGTCGACTGGCGCCCCGCCATCGCCACTGGTGCCGCCTCTCTCGAAGCCGGCCGCGCCTATGCCATCCGAGTCGAGGCCTTCCAGCGCCAGGACCAGGGCGACGAGCGGCTGATGTGGAGCACGCCCGCCGACGCCGGCCTGCAGGCGGCCGTGGCCGCCGCGCGCGACGCCGAGGTCGTGATCTTCGCCGCCGGCCTGACCCACGAGGTCGAGGGCGAGGAGATGCGCGTCCAGGTGCCGGGCTTTCTCGGCGGCGACCGCACCCGGATCGATCTTCCGGCCGCCCAGCAGCGCCTGCTGGAAGCGGTGACGGCGACCGGCACCCCGGTGGTTCTGGTGCTGATGAACGGCAGCGCGCTCAGCGTGGAATGGGCCGACCGGACCCTGCCTGCCATCGTCGAGGCTTGGTATCCGGGCGGCCAGGGCGGCGATGCGATCGCCCGCCTGATCGCCGGGGATTTCAGCCCGGCCGGACGGCTGCCCGTCACGGTCTACCGGTCGGTCGAGGATCTGCCGGCCTTCGGCGACTACGGCATGGACAACCGCACCTACCGCTATTTCCGCGGCGAGCCCCTCTATCCGTTCGGCTACGGCCTGTCGTACTCCAGCTTCGCTTATGCGGCTCCGCGCGTGTCGGACACCACGGTCCGCCCCGATCAGGCGGTGACGGTGTCGGTCGACGTCACCAACACCGGAGCCATGGCGGCGGACGAGGTGGTGCAGCTGTATCTCAGCCACCCCGGCGTTCCGGACGCGCCGATCCGGACCCTGGCGGGCTTTGAACGCGTGCATCTGGCGCAGGGCGAGACCCGCCGCGTCCGCTTCACCCTTGATCCGCGTGCCCTCAGCCTGGTCGGTGCCGACGGCGTCCGGCGCGTCGCGCCGGGCCCGGTCTCGGTCTGGGTCGGGGGCGGCCAGCCGGGGACGCGCCCGGGCCTGACCCCGGCCGCCGGGGCGCGGACCGAGCTTCGCCTGACGGGCGGGGCGATGCTGCCGAACTAGAGCAAACGCCTGCTGAGATGAATCGATTGTGATGTGACCCTGCTCGGGGCCGCCGCCGAAACGACCATGACCGGCCTGTTGGACCGCATCGCCGAAGCGCTGAAAGCCTTCACGCCCCAGGAATGCGCCAACGACGTCCGACACGACGGATCTCCATTAACTTAAGCGTCGAATGCGCCAGGCGGACGGACGCAAAAACACCGTCCGACCCGTCCGACCCGTTCGCATCGGCCGGGTGTCTGTCCTTCACGTGTCAAAGATCGTGAGCGCGATCTGGGCGCGGGAGCCGCAGGCCGCAAGGGGCCGGCAGGATAATATTCCTACTGCGTCCGTTCGAAGCCCCGTCCGCCCCCGCCGTGGCCCGAAGGTCTGGCGACGGCTCCAACGCAACGGACCTTGGCTCCAAGCCGTTCGTCGGCGCATTGGGCGCTGCGGTCGCCCAGGTTAATCACGGCGAACACGACGGGACCGAGCGGTTGTCGTGGTCGTCGTCCGCCTCCGGCACCGACACGAGAGAAGGGCGGCGTCGCCGCCGATCCGCGCCTCGACGAGACATCGAGCCAAAGGAGGGATCGGCGAGGGCACCGCAGTCCTGATCCCGTCGTGTCCGCCGTGGCCTCGCTGCGCGCGCTGTGATGACCCTCTCGCTGGACATCCATGCGTCAACCGAAGCGCCGATTGTTCTAGCCTCTTCGCAGGATCAATCGGCCGCGAGGAATCCGTTCGAGTCCAGCCACGGCATGAAGACGTCGAGCCAGCCCAGGCTGGTCTTGCCAGGATTGCCGAGGCCGAACCCGTGGCCGCCGTTCTGATAGAGGTGGAACTCCACCGGGCGTCCCGCCGCCTGCCAGGACTCGACCAGGCCGAACCCGCGTCCGGCGAACAGCGGGTCGTCGGCGGCCAGGACGACGAACATCGGCGGCGCGTCCGCCGGCACCTCGACCGCCCCCATGGCCCCATAGACCGGGGCGATGAAGGCCGGGCGGGTCTCGGGCATGGACAGGGTCGTCGCCATCGTGGTCATGGCCCCGGCTGAGAACCCGACCATGCCGATCCGGTCCGGATCGACGCCCCATTCGCCGGCCCGCGCGCGGATGAGGGCGAAGGCGGCCGTGGCGTCCTCGACGGCGTCGGCGAACTCGCCACCGGGCCGGGCCGGTGCCACGCTGGGGGCCGGCGGCTGCGGCGGCCGCGCCCCGGCCCCGCTGAACATGGCGTTCACGCCCTGCTCGAACGCGCCCAGATCGGCCGGGGTCGGGCGGGTCCGGTATTTCAGGACGAAGGCGGCCACGCCCCGGTCGGCCAGGGCCTGTGCGACCTCCCAACCCTCGTTGCTCATCGACAGGAAGCGGAAGCCGCCGCCCGGGGCCACGATCACGGCCGCGCCGTTGGCCTTGCCCGCCTCGGGCAAAACGGGCGTCAGGGTCGCGACCGTGACGTTGCGCACGAAGGTGTCGCCCCACTGGTGGAACCAGGTCTCGGGCGCGGTCGAGCCCGTCACCCCGCCCGTGCCCAGCGGCAGGGCCGTCGGCTCGGCCGGGGTCTCCGCCGGCGTGATCGGGGCCTGCTGCGCCGCGGCCGGCCCGGTCGCAAGCAGCAGCCCCGCGAGGACCAGGGGAAGCGAGCGTTGTGTTCGGGCCATGGTCTTTTCCTGTGTCGGCGACGCCGCGTCGCCCTTGTTGTCTGTCGGCCCGTCAGAGGGGCCGGGCATTCACCGCGTCGCTTCGACGTCCGGCAGGGCGCCGGTCGGCTTCGACCCCCACAGGGCGTAGAAGAGGATGTAGAGCTCGCACACCATGGTCAGCAGGAAGGACAGCTGCAGCCCGTAGCGGTCGGCCAGCCACCCCTGGACCACGACCAGCGCGCCCCCGGCGATGGCCATGATCAGCAGGCCCGATCCTTCCTCGGTCAGCGGCCCCAGGCCCTTGATGCCCAGGGTGAAGATGGTCGGGAACATGATGGAGTGGAACAGCCCGACCGAGATCAGCGCCCACATGGCCAGCTGTCCGCTGGCGAAGGTGGCGATGGTCATCACGACGAAGGCGCCGATGGCGAAGACGGCCAGCACCTTGTCGGCCGGGAAGCGGCTGGTCAGCCAGCTGCCCAGGAACCGCCCGACCATCATCCCGCCCCACAGGATGGCCAGATAGCGCGACGCCTCTTCCTGGGTGATGGCGGCGATGTCGGGCTGCGACACGAAGTTGATGAACAGATTGGCCACGCCGATCTCGGCGATCAGATAGATGAAGATCGCCGGGACACCCCAGACCAGGTTGCGGTGCCGCCACAGCGACAGGCCCTTGCGCTCATCCGCGCTGGCCCGCCGCCCCGAGGTGTGGATCGTCGGCAGGGGGAAACGGGCGATGACCACGGCCAGCAGGGCCAGGACCACGGCCACGATGATATAGGGCAGGATCACCGACTGGGCGTCGGCATAGCGTTCGGCGGCCGTCAGCACGACCTCGCCCTGGGCCGTGCCGCCGCTCGACCGGCCCAGGATCAGATAGCCCGCGAACAGGGGGGCCAGGGTGGTCCCCAGGGAGTTGAAGGCCTGGACCAGGTTCAACCGCGACGACCCCGTTTCCGACGGACCGATCACGGTGACGTAGGGGTTGGCCGCGACCTGCAGCAGGGTGATGCCGCTGGCGATCACGAACAGGGCGGTGAGCACCAGTTCGTAGGACGCCAGCCGGGCCGCCGGCACCATCATCAGCGCCCCGACCGCCATGACCCCCAGCCCCGTGACGATCGACGCCTTGTAGCCGATCCGCTCGATCAGCTTGGCCGACGGGATGGAGGCGACGAAATAGGCGATGAACCAGACGGACTCGATCAGGGTGGTGCGGGTGTAGTCCAGCTCGAACACGCTGCGCAGGTGCGGCAGCAGGGTGTTGTTGATGACGGTGATGAAGCCCCACATGAAGAACAGGGTGGCCAGCAGGGACAGCACCGCGCGGGTCGAGGGGCCACCGGCCGGCGGCGGGGCGTGCGCGGTCCCGTTGCCCGGGGCAATCGTCGGTGTCGGCATGGAGCATCTTCCCTGGACGGAGCCGCCTGCCGCTGCATCGGCCGGTCGCTTGCCCCCGTTTCAATTGTCAGACTATTGTGGTCGCAGGCCGGGCGTCAACGCCGGCGTTCGAAACGCAGGGGATGGCGATGAAACTGATGGGATTTGGGCTGGTTTTGCTGGCCGGATTGGCGGCGGCATCCCTGGGTCAGGCGGCCGAGGTGCGCCGCGAACCGGCGGGGACGCTCAGCGACGGAACACCGATCGAGGCGATCGTCCTGTCCAATGATCGTGGGGTCTCGGCCCGCATCCTGACGTATGGCGCGACGCTCCAGGCCTTCAGCGGCCCGGATCGCGACGGGCGGATCGCCGACGTGACCCTGGGCTATCAGGACGTCACCGACTACGAGGCCAAGCCGAACTATTTCGGCGTCACGGTCGGACGGTACGCCAACCGGATCGCGGGTGGCCGCTTCACTCTCGACGGCGTCCAGTACCAGCTGCCGCTGAACAATACGGCCAACTCGCTGCACGGGGGGGATCGCGGGTTCGACAAGGTGACCTGGCGGGTCCAGTCGGTCTCGGACGGGCCCGAGGCGCGCGTGGTCCTGACGCACACCAGCCCCGATGGCGACTCCGGCTATCCCGGTCGCCTCGACGTGACCGTGACCTACGGCCTCGACGAGGCGGGGGCCCTGACCATCGCCTATGCGGCGACCACCACCGCCCCGACGATCGTCAACATGACCAACCACGCCCTGTTCAACCTTGCCGGCGAGGGGGCTCCGGGCGGGATCGAGGGGCATCGCCTGACCCTTCCGGCCGCCGCCTATACGCCCGTCGACGCGGGCCTCATTCCGACCGGTGAATTGCGGGCTGTCGAGGGCACCGTGTTCGATTTCCGACAGCCCCGGGTGATCGGGCAGGGGCTGCGCGACGCCCGCGACCCGCAGATGCTGCTGGGCCTCGGCTATGACCACAACTTCGCCCTCGACAAAGGGCTGACCGCGGAACCCGAACTGGCCGCCCGGCTGGAAGACCCCGTCAGCGGCCGCGTGCTCGAGGTGCTCAGCACCGAGCCGGGCGTGCAGGTCTATTCCGGCAATTTCCTGGACGGCACGCTGGTCGGAAAGTCGGGCCGGATGTATCGGATGGGCGATGGCCTCGCCCTGGAGCCCCAGAAGTTTCCGAATGCGCCGAACATCCCCGGGTTCGTTTCGGCCCGTGTCGACCCGGACCGTCCGTACCGGCACGTCATGATCTACCGCCTGACAACCACCGACTGATTGGCTTCCATGCGCCTGCTGCAATACCGAAACGACGCCGGGCAACGTCGGGTGATCGCCGCCGACGCGGAGGGGGCCGCCTTCGTGGGCGGAGTCGAGACCACCCTGGCCCTGGCCTCGGAGGCGATCGCCGCGGGCGTGGGCCTGTTGGAGGCGGTGGGCCGGCGGGGGCGGGACGGCACCGTCGACCTGCGCGAGGCGCTCGAGGCCGGGCGGATCCTGGCCCCGATCGATCATGCCGATCCGGCCCACCTGATCATGAGCGGCACAGGCCTGACCCATCTCGGCTCGGCCGAAGGCCGCGACAAGATGCATCGCGACGCCGCGGCGGCGGCGCACCAGACCGACTCCATGCGGATGTTCCTCGAGGGGCTGGAGGGAGGCAAGCCGGCGCCCGGCCAGGTGGGGCAGCAGCCGGAATGGTTCTACAAGGGCGACGGCTCCCACCTGGTCGGGCCGGGCCAGCCCCTGACCATGCCGGCCTTCGCCCGGGACGGCGGCGAGGAACCCGAACTGGCCGGAATCTATCTGATCGGACCGGACGGGACGCCCTGGCGGCTGGGTCTGTGCCTGGCCAACGAGTTCAGCGATCACGTGACCGAGCGCCACAACTATCTGTGGCTCGCCCACTCCAAACTGCGTCAGGCCGCCCTCGGACCCGAACTCCTGGTCGGCCCGCCGCCCGGCGACATCCGGGGCCACAGCCGCATTCGCCGCGACGGTGCCATCCTGTGGGAGAAACCCTTCCTGACAGGGGAGGCCAACATGTCCCACAGCCTGGCCAACCTCGAACATCACCATTTCAAATACGCGCCGTTCCGACGTCCGGGCGACGTTCACGTGCATTTTTTCGGCACCGCCACCCTCTCGTTCGCCGAGGGGATCGCGACCCAGCCGGGCGACGTCTTCGAGATCGAGGCCGCGCCCTTCACGCTCCCGCTGAGGAATGCCCTGCGGCGCGACGGCGGGGCCGTCATGCCGGTCCGCGCCCTCTAGCGAACTCGACCGCGCTTCGTCAGGAGCCCAGGGCGCGGTTCAGGCGGTAGGGCCCGGCTCGGGTGGCCAGTCGCTCGCCCTTCCAGGTCAGCCGCACCGAGCCGTCACGGACCATCTCATCGACCGCGGCATGGACCTCGGGCATCGCGTCGCGCCAGGACTCAGGCTGCCCACGCATACGGGCGAGCGCCCGAGCCACTTCGCTGGGGCAGACCGTGGCTGCGGGATCGCGCGCTTCGAACAGGGTGAGCAGGGCAGCCCGCACAGACATGACGGCCGTTCATCTCCACCGAAGTTCGACCTAACGCCCGATGCTCGACAAGGGTGCGCGTGCTTCGGCCTGGCGACGCGTCCCCATGGCCCCGCGTGCGGCCCTCAGATTTGATCTTGGTCAAGGCACGCGACGGATCCTCGCGCCATCAAGGGCGGCGAAGGAGATTGCCCATGCCCGCATCCGCCATTCCCGTCGTCGCCGCCGTCGTGGCGGTCTTCACCTTTTTCATCGCCGCGGTCGGCGGCGCCGCCTTCTGGAGCTCCCGTCCGGCGAGCGGGCGCTCTCGAAACCGCGGCGACAGCGACGAGGTAAGCCATGACCTATAGGTCTCTGCTCGTCGCGGTCGACTCCGCCCCCGGCTGCGACGCGCGGCTGGCCCTCGCCTGCGATCTCGCGCTGGGCATGGACGCGCACCTGATCGGCATCTGCGGGGTCGCCATGAACGAGCCGCCGATCGCCGATCCTTATATGGGCGGGGCCATGATCGGGGAGAGCTTCACCCTGTTCCGCGATCTCGCGGTCGCCGAGGTGCAGGCGGCGCGGGACCGCTTCGAGGCCCAGGTCGGACCGCGCTGCACACGGCGCGAATGGCGCGGCGGGCTCGGCATGCCGGCGGACCTCATCGTCCAGGCCGCGCGCGCGGCCGACCTGGTGATCCTGGGTCGAAGAAGCGGTCGGTCCCCCGACCGCGCCGCCGATCCGGCGGATGTCCTGATGGCGGTGGGCCGTCCGGTCCTGGTGGTTCCGCCCGATCCGGCGAGGCCGCCTGTGGGCACGCCTGCGGTGATCGCCTGGAAGGACAGCCGCGAGGCGCAGCGCGCGACGGCGGCGGCCCTCCCGCTGCTGCGCCAGGCATCGGTGGTCGACGTGTTCACCTGCTGCGAACCGGGACGGCGAGACGAGGCCCTGGTGCAACTGGCCGACGTGGTCGCCTGGCTCGGACGGCACGGCATCGCCGCCGAGGCCGTCGCCGATCTCCCCGGCCCGGTCGGGGCGGCCGATGATGTCATGGCCTTCGCCGAAGCGCAGGGGGCCGGCCTGATCGTGGCCGGCGGTTATGGGCACTCCCGCCTGCGCGAATGGGCCCTCGGCGGCGTCACGCGCGAATTGCTGAGCGCCTCGCCGATGTGTGTTCTGCTCAGTCACTGACGGCGGGAGCGGTGGCTGCACGCTGTCCGGGTCCTGAGGGCCCGCGTTCGCAGGGCCGCCTTCCGTTTGACGCAGGTCAAGGCGGCGGGCCGTTTTCGCCGTCACCCTGGGGCCCTACAGGAGACGATCGTCATGCGCCTGCCCACGACCGCTGCCGCCAGCCTTCTCGCAGGGATCCTCATCCTCGCCTGCGCCCCGGTGCCGACGCCGCCTCCGACCGCCGTCCAGGCCGGTGCCCCTCCCATTCTTGCCGGGGCCTCCGCCCGCGATCGCGAGGCGGCGGCGAGGGGAGCCCGCATCGTCGATGAGGTCTGCGCCGGCTGCCACGCCGTGCGCGCCACGGGGGCCAGCCCCTATGCGCCCGCGCCGCCGTTCCGTGACGTCGTGACCCGTCGCTCGCTGGAAGACCTGGAGACGGCGATGGCCCAGGGCCTGCTGACGCCGCATCCGGACATGCCGTCGTTCACCTTCCGGGCGACCGAGATCGACGATCTGATCGCCTATCTGGACACGCTGCGCCAGGATGGACCGCGCTAGTCGTCAGCGCCACTTGGTGTCGTCGCCGTGGCGGCCGATGCTCTCCCACTCCGGTGGGGCGGCCTTGTGGATATACTGCTCCGACACCAGCCAGCCCTTGAATGGCCGCAGGACCAGCAGGCAGCCGGCCGCGATCAGCGGGAAGGTGAAGGCGAAATGGACCCAGATCGGCGGGTGGACCGTGAACTCGAACGCCATGAAGGCGATCATGCCGATGATGCCGATCGCGGTCATGGCGAAGAAGGCCGGGCCGTCGGCCGGGTCGGCGAAGCTGTAGTCCAGGCCGCAGGCCGGGCAGGCGGGGCGGATGGTCAGATAGCCCTGCAGCAGCGGCCCCTTGCCGCACCGCGGGCAGCGGCAGCGGAGGCCGGTGGCGAGGGTCGACAGCGGGGGATAGTCGGCGGGGGCGGGCGTGGACATGGGGGGCTCCTGACCGCTCACACGTCGGCCTTCTGCGGCAACGCATCAAGGGGCGTTCGGTCACATCCCATTAACGGCGTTGTAAGAGCGTCCGCGCGAATGTGCGCGCCCATGGCCGGACCCCGCAACAGGCGCGCGATCGGACGAACCTCGGTGGCGCTCGGCGCGGCCGGGACGATCGCGTTCGCGCCGCTGGTGGGTGCCATCCCCGTCCTGGCCCAGGAGGCCAGCGCCGTCGCCTCGGATCCGATCACGATCCGCATCGGGGCCAATGACGGCTTCACCCGTGTCGAGTTCGCCGGCGTCGTCGGCGCCCGTGCCCGCATCCGCCGCGAGGACGCCCGGATCATCGTCCGTATCGGCTCGACCGCCGCGCCCGATGTCACCCGGCTGAAGCTGGATCCGCCTCCCGGCGTCGAGAAGGTCGAGACCCGCGCCACCCTGGACGCCACCGAACTGGTTCTGACGCTGAAGCCTGGGGCCGAGGCCCGCTCGGGCACGGCGGACGGGGCGGTTTGGCTCAATCTCTATCCCGAAGGGTCCCGAGCCGCCGCCGCCATGGGGGGCAGCGCCGTGCCCGCCGGCGGGGCGGTGCCGGTCATCGCGACGAAGACCGGCCAGCAGGTCGCCCTCAGCTTCGCCTGGGGCGCGCCGGTCGGGGCGGCCGTGTTCCGGCGCGGGGCGGCGGTCTGGATCGTCTTCGACACGGCCGCCCGCATGGACCTGAAGGCCGCCGCCGACCTGGGGCCGGGGCGCGAGGCGCGCTGGGCCGTGGGGCCTGACTATACGGCGATGCGGATCTCGGTCCCCGAGGGCCAGGCGGTCACGGCCACGGGGCAGGGTGCGGCCTGGACGGTGGTCATCGGCGGCACGCCCGAGGCCGCGAGCGGCGTGGAGGTCACGCGCGACGACACCGCCGACGCTGCCATCGTGGCGCGGATGGCCGGGGCGACCAAGGCCGTCTGGCTGACCGATCCGATGGTCGGCGATCGCTTCGCCGCCGTCACCGCCCTGGCTCCCGGCAAGGGCTTCGGCGACAAGCGCCAGAGCATCGACGTCACCCTGCTGCCCACCGCCCAGGGCCTGGCGGTGGAGACCCCGACCGACGACCTGTCGATCAAGGCCGAGGGCGACCTGGTCACCCTGACCCGGCCCGGCGGCCTGCTGCTGTCGTCGCCCTCGGACGCGCTGGACGCCGCCTCGGTCGCGGACACCGGGCCGCGCAAGGCGGCCCACCCCGGGCTGATCCTGCCCGAATGGGGCGATGCGGGGCCGGACGGTTTCGCGGTCCGCTATCGCAAGCTGCAGGACGCCGCCGCCCAGGAGACCATCGCGGCCTCGGACAATCCCCGCGCCCCGATCGAGGCCCGGATGGCCCTGACCCGGTTCCTGATCGGCTCGGGCCTGGGCTTCGAGGCCATCGGCGTCGTCAACGCCCTGATCGCCAAGACGCCGGCCATGCAGGGCGAACCCGAGGTGCGCGGCCTGCGCGGCGCGGCCCGGGCCTCGATCGGTCGGGACGAGGAGGCCATCCTCGACTTCTCGGCCGGGGCCCTGGCCGGCGATCCCGCGACCAAGGTCTGGCAGGGCTATCTGGCGGCCCAGCAGGGCGACTGGCTGGCAGCGCGCGCGGCCTTCGCCGGCGGGGCCTCGGTGATCGACCAGTTCCCCAATGACTGGCGCGCTCGCTTCGGCGCGGCCCACGCGATGGCGGCGCTGGAGACCGGCGACCTGCAGGCGGCGCGCGCCCTGCTGGAGTACAGTTTTTCCCAGAAGGCCCCGGCCGCCGACCAGCTGACCGCCCGCCTGGTCCAGGCGCGGCTGTTCGAGCTGGAGGGCCAGAGCGACCGCGCCCTGGCCGTCTATCGCGCCATCGGTCGGGCCCCGCTGGACGGCATCGCCACCCCGGCCAAGCTGGGCGTCATCAAGATCGAACTGGCCAAGGGCACGATGACCCCCGTCGCCGCCGCCGCCCAGCTGGAAGAGCTGAAGTGGCGCTGGCGGGGCGACGCGACCGAACTGGCCGTGATCCGCACCCTGGGCGGCCTGTACCTGTCTCAGGGTCGCTATCGCGAGGCCCTGGACACGCTGCGCGGGGCGGGCAAGCGGCTGGGCAACCTGCCGGGCGCGGTCGAACTGCAGGCCGACCTGCAGAACGCCTTCCGCGCCTTGTTCCTCGACGGCGCGGCCGACGGGCTGCAACCCGTCCAGGCCCTGGCCCTGTTCTACGACTTCCGCGACCTGACCCCGGTCGGGGCCGACGGCGACGAGATGGTGCGTCGTCTGGCCCGCCGTCTGATCGACGTCGACCTGCTGGACCAGGCCGCCGAGCTGCTGAAGCATCAGGTGGACGAGCGGCTGGACGGCGTGGCCAAGGCCCAGGTCGCGACCGACCTGGCCACCGTCTATCTGATGGACCGGCAGCCGGAGAAGGCGCTGCAGGCCCTGTGGGGCTCGCGCACGACGCTGTTGCCCAATGCCCTGAACGCCGAGCGCCGGGCGCTGGAGGCGCGGTCCCTGATGGACCTGGGCCGCTACGACCATGCGATGGAAACCCTCGCCGACGACCAGAGCCCGGCGTCGCGTGACGTGCGGGCGGAGATCTTCTGGAAGCAGGAGAACTGGTCGGGGGCGGCGGCCCTTTACGAGGCCCGCTTGGGCGACCGGTTCAAGGACACGGCCACGGCCCTGACCCCGGACGAGGAAAGCCGCGTGATCCGTGCGGGGGTCGGCTATTCGCTGGCGCGCGATGCCGCGGCCCTGGCCCGGCTGTCGCGCAACTATGCGCCGTTCGAGGCCCGCGCCCGGTCCGGGGCGGCGCTGCGCATCGCACTCGATGGTCTGGACGGCATGGAAGGGGCGGCGAGCGCCCAGGATTTCGCGGGCCTGACCGCCTCGGCCGACACCTTCACCGGCTGGGTCGCCCAGATGAAGACGCAGCTTCGCGAGAAGACAGGCGGGTCTCGCGCTGCCGCGACCCCCGCCCGCCCAGCGCCTCAGCCCGCCGCGAGACCCGCAGCCGGCTGAGGCCGCACGTTCTTACTTGTTGACGGCGTCTTTCAGCGGCTTGGACACGCGGAAGCGCACGGCCTTGGAGGCGGCGATCTTGATGGTCTCGCCCGTCGCCGGGTTGCGGCCTTCGCGGGCGGCGCGGTCGGCGGTGTCGAACACGCCCAGGTTGGAGATGCGCACGTCACCGCCGTCGATCAGCGACGCATGGATGGTCTTGACGAAGGATTCCAGCACGCGACCGGCGTCGGCCTGCGAGACACCGGCATCCTTGGAGACGGCGGCGATGAGTTCAGCTTGGGTGGTCATAAGGGTCGTTTCCCGAAAAGCTCGCTCGATTTCCGAGCGATGACGGACGGATCAACACGCCTTTTGGACGACTTGGCAAGCGCCATCGGCGCGGAAAGCCTTTCAGGGTGGGCCTTCAGCCGGCGCCGGAGGCCTGGCGGAAGCTCTCGACCAGGCTTCCCGCGACCAGCCGCCACCCGTCCACCAGCACGAAGAAGATCAGTTTGAAGGGCAGGGAAATCACCACCGGCGGCAGCATCATCATCCCCATCGACATCAGCACGCTGGCGACCACCAGATCGATCACAAGGAACGGAACGAAAAGGAGAAATCCGATCTCGAAGGCGGTCTTCAGTTCGCTGATCATGAAGGCCGGCGTGACCACGCGCAGGGGCAGGTCGGCCGCCGCGGTTGGGGCCTCGATCTGGCTCAGCCGGGTGAACAGCGCCAGGTCTCCGGGATCGACCTGGGCCAGCATGAAAGTTTTCACGGGTTCCGCCGCCAGATCGAACGCCTGGGGCAGTTCCATCTGCTGATCCATCAGCGGTCGGATGCCCGAATCATAGGCGTCCTGCCAGGTCGGGGCCATGACGATGGCGCTCAGGAACAATGCAAGCGAAACGAGAACGGCGTTCGGCGGCGACTGCTGCATGCCCAGGGCCGTCCTCAGCAGCGACAGCACCACGATGATGCGCACGAAGCTGGTGGTCATGATGACGATCGACGGGGCCAGCGACAGCACCGTCATCAGACCCACGAGTTGTACCACCCGTTCGGTCAGCCCGGCCCCGGTGCCCAGATCCAGATTGATCGCCGCCCCCGACGACGCCGCCGCCGCCGCGTCCTGGGCGAAGGCCGCGACCGGCCAGGCCAGGCAGATCAGGGTGGTCAGGAGGGACAGCTTCAACGCCTGGACGAACTCGGCGCGGGTCGGGACGACGAACAGTCTCTCCCTCCCCCTCGGGGGAGGGGCGTCGAGGCGCAGCCTCGACGGGGTGGGAAGGGCCGGGCGACTTGGGCACGGGACGGTGCCGCCCTGCCTTGCCGCCCCCACCCGGTCGCTGCGCGACCTGCCCTCCCCCGCAGGGGGAGGGAGAAGCCTATGCGGTCCCCTCACTTGTCCGTCCCCCGCGGCTCAATCAGCTCGCGGCCCTCGCCCAGCAGGATCAGCCGCTCTTCGTCGTCGATCTTGACTAGGACCAGCCGCCGCGCCGGGTCCAGCACCAGGGTCTCGACCACGGTCATGCGCCGCTCACCGCGCTCGGCGCTCAGCCGGGCCAGGATCTGGGGCGCATAGCGACGCGCCGCCCAGGCGGCCAGGCCGATCAGGCCCAGGGTGAAGGCGAGGCCGAAGACGGCGCGCGCGAGATCGAGGAAGTTCATGCGTCAGACGCCCCGTCGGCCCGCGACGACTGCGGGACCGGTCGGGGCGAGCCTGAATCATCGTGGTTAACGCCGCGTTGAGATAACGCTCCATTAACCATGGAGGCGGCATTTTCTGCCGGTTATCCACGAGGACGATCCCGATGGGCGTCGCCGACATCCCGCTGCTGGGCCAGATCAAGGGCCGCCTGACCTGGCTGGACGAGCGCCAGCGCGTGGTCGCCGCCAACGTCGCCAATGCCGACACGCCCGGCTATGTCGCCCGCGACCTGAAGGCCCCCACGGATTTCGCCGCCGCGCTCAAGGGCGGTGGTGGACTGGGCATGGCCCGCACCAATGCCGCCCATCTGCCGAGCAGCACGCCGGTCGCGCGCTTCACCTCCTCGG
Source organism: Brevundimonas sp. LM2 (assembly GCF_002002865.1). NCBI lineage: Bacteria > Pseudomonadati > Pseudomonadota > Alphaproteobacteria > Caulobacterales > Caulobacteraceae > Brevundimonas > Brevundimonas sp. LM2. The sequence continues at coordinate 1,055,448 of NZ_CP019508.1, forward strand.
CCGAGCCCGACTCCGAGACGACGCTCGACGGCAACTCCGTGGTGGTCGAGGAGCAGATGCTGAAGATGGCCGAGAGCCGCATGGCCTATGACGCCGCCATCGGGCTTTACACTAAATCGATGTCGATGCTGCGCCTGGCCGCCAAGGTCCCGGGCCGGTGAGGGGAGTGGTCTAGATGTCGGATCCGATCAACGGCCGCAACGGCACGCCGCGCAACAGCGCCATGGCGGTCGCGGCCTCGGCCCTGACGGCCCAGCAGTCGCGCATGCGGGTCATCGCCGAGAACATCGCCAATGCCGAATCCACCGCCCGCACCGCCGGGGGACAACCCTATCGCCGCCAGATCCCGGTGTTCGAGGCGCGCCAGATCGACGGGGCCACGGGCGTGTCCCTGGCCGAGGTCCGGCCCGACCAGAGCGACTTCCGCCGCGAATACGACCCGACCCACCCGGCCGCCGATGCCGACGGCTACGTGTTGCGGCCGAATGTCGACACCCTGATCGAGTCCATGGACATGCGCGAGGCGCAGCGGGCCTATGAGGCCAATCTGAACGTCATCGAGACCGCGCGGACGATGGACAGCCGCACCCTCGACATTCTCAAGCGATAGGTCGTAGGCGATGAACCCCTTGATGGCGGCGAAGGCCTATGCGGCTACCCAGGGCACGGGTGGGGCCAGCGCCGGGGCGGCCGTCGCCGGCGGTCCCGACTTCTCCCAGATGCTGCAGGGGGTCATGGGCGACATGACCCAGCAGACCCGCGTGGCCGAGACCCAGATGACCCAGACGGTCCAGGGCCAGGGCTCGATGATCGACATGGTCACCGCCGTCTCCAGCGCCGAGGCCTCGCTGGAAACCGTCATCGCCGTCCGCGACCAGGTGATCTCCGCCTATCAGGAGATCATGCGGATGCCGATCTGAGTAACTAAGCCTATGGGGCTGACAGAAACGCCGTAAGTGCACGAAGCGGTAGTGCGCCGAAAGTTTATGCCCGCAGATACGATACGTATGAGTGTCGCCCCACCAAGTCCGCGTGAGGCGGTCTATGCTCACATATACTTGATGATTTTTAACGCCGAGGTTTATGCGTGAGTACCACGCCAATCACGGTCGCAATGTTCGCTGCTGCTTGGATGTAAGCCGAATTGTGTCTTATCCAATCGTCGTAGCTATTATGATCGTCGGCGTGAGTTGGCGTGTTTACGGTATAAACCCGCCCGTTAACCTCTATCGTGTGTTGATGCATAATGTCCTCCCTCAGCGTTATGCTTAATGGTAACATGCTACAACCTAAAGTTCAACACCATATTTCGTTGATATATCAAACCGAGAAACTGACTCCACAGCCGCAGCTGGTGGCCGCATTGGGATTGCGGATCACGAACTGGGCTCCGGCCAGCTCGTCGACCCAGGCGATCTCCGATCCCTTGAGAAAGGGAACCGACACCGGATCGACCAGGGCCGCCTGGCCCCCGGCTTCGATGCGCAGATCGTCGGCCTCGCCCGTCTCGACCAGGTCCAGACGGTACTGGAAGCCGGAGCAGCCGCCGCCCTCGACGGCGACCCGCAGCAGCACAGGATGGCCCTCGACCTCGCCCAGCTTCGCCAGCCGCTTCGCCGCGCTGTCGGACAGCACGATCCCCTCGGGCGTGCGGGCCGAGAGGGTGAAGGTCGGGGGCGTCGATTGGACGGAGGTCATGGCGACCTATATGAGGCCGACGAGGCCGGATCGCAAAGGCCGTACGGATGAAGCCTGATCCCTTGAGCCAGACCCCGCGCCGCAGCCCGTATGCCGAGACGCCGGACGCCTCGCGCGGCCGTCTGGTGCCCGAGGCCCCCAGCCGCACCCGCAACGCCTTCGCGCGCGACCGCGACCGCATCATTCATTCGACCGCCTTCCGCCGGCTGAAGGAAAAAACCCAGGTCTTCGTCGCGCATGAGGGCGATCACTACCGCACCCGCCTGACCCACAGCCTGGAGGTCAGCCAGATCGCCCGCTCCCTGGCCCACGCCCTGGGGCTGGACCAGGACCTGGCCGAGACCATCGCCCTGGCCCACGACCTGGGGCACCCGCCCTTCGGCCATGCCGGCGAAGACCAGCTGCAGGCCAATATGGCGCCGTGGGGCGGCTTCGATCACAACGTCCAGACCTTCCGCGTCGTCACGGATCTGGAGGTCCGCTATCCCGGCTATCGCGGCCTGAACCTGACGTGGGAGACGCTGGAGGGCGTCATCAAGCACAATGGGCCGGTGACGGGGATGCTGGACGCGCCGGCCTGGAAGGCGATCGCGGACTACGGCCAGGGCTGGGACCTGCGGCTGGACGGCTTCGCCTCGCTGGAGGCCCAGTGCGCGGCCATCGCCGACGACATCGCCTACAACAACCACGACGTCGACGACGGGGTCCAGGCCGGGCTGATCACCCTGGCGGATCTGGCCGACGTGCCGCTGATCGGGCCGGTGCTGCTGGCAACGCGCCGCGACTGGCCGGACGTCGACGAGCGGATGATCCGGCTGGAGGCCGTCCGGCGGATGATCGGCGTGATGGTCGACGACGTCCTGGCCGAGACCACCCGGCTGCTGGCCCAGCACGCCATCGCCTCGGTCGAGGACGTGCGGGTCGCGCCCCGCGCCATGGTTCAGTTCTCGCCCGCCATGCTGGCCGACCTGGGGGTGCTGCGGCGCTTCCTGTACGAACGGATGTATCGCCACTACCGGGTCAATCGCACCCGCAGCCAGGCCCGCCGGATCCTCTCCGAGATGTTCCAGCTGTTCATGGCCGAGCCTGAGGTCCTGCCGACCGAATGGGCCTGGGCGGCCGAGGGCAGCGAAGCCCGGCGCGCCCGGGCCGTCTGCGACTATATCGCCGGCATGACCGACCGCTATGCGATCGCCGAGCATTCCCGGCTGTTCAAGCTCGACATCGGCCACGATCTCTGATTCTACGACGGGGTCGGGGCGAGCTAGACTGGGCCGCCGACGCAGCGATTCGCGGCCGATCCGACGGAGACCCCACGCCATGTCCCACGACGACGATCACCGCCCCCACGACCGCGCCCCCCGCGAACGCGGGGCCTATACGCCGCCGACCGACGACGACCTGCCCTTCAACCGGGGAGGGTTCGACGCCCGACGCGGACCGCCGGCCAAGGCCCCGCCCGTGACCCTGATCGTCAGCGCCGTCGTGCTTCTGGTGCTGATCGTCGTCGTGGTCCTGTTTTACCGCTCCGGCCTGCGCTCCTCGACCGACGCCCCGCCCGCCGTGGGCACGCCGGTGACCCAGATGCGCGTCGCTCCGGCCGAGGACGCCCAGCCGATCGATCCCGAGGCCGGCGTCGGCCTCTACGACCAGGCCGAGGACACCGCGACGGCCCCCGCCTTCACCGCCCCGCCGGAAATGCCCCAGCCCCGCCCCCTGCCGCGCCCGATCGAGGCGGCCGAGACCGCGCCGCCCGCGACCCGTCCGGCCCCGGTCGCGCCGGCGACCCGGCCGAACCCGGCACCGGTCGCCACCCCCGCGGCGCCGCCCGCGACGGCGAACGCCGCCGGCGGTTCGGCCGCCGTGCAGATCGGGGCCTTCTCCTCGACCGCCATCGCCGACAGGGAATACGCCGCCATGGCCGCCCGCTATCCTCAGTTCGCCCGCAACGCCACCAAGCGGGTGCAGGAGGTGACGGCGTCCAACGGCTCGACCGTCTATCGCACCACCTTCACCGGCCTGAGCGCCGAGGACGCCCGCAGCTTCTGCTCGGCGATCAAGTCGGGCGGCGGCGACTGTCTGGTGCGATAGGGCGTTGACCAGCGCCGCCATCTACGGCTGCTCGGGTCTCGAGCTGACGGAGGCCGAGCAGGCCTTCTTCGCCGAGGTCCGGCCGTGGGGCTTCATCCTGTTCCGGCGCAATGTCGACAATCCGGATCAGGTCCGCCGCCTGACCGCCGCCCTGCGCGCCAGCGTCGGCCGCGACGCCCCGATCCTGGTCGATCAGGAGGGCGGGCGGGTTCAGCGGCTGGGGCCGCCGCACTGGCCCAAATATCCGCCGGGCGACGCCTATCTGAAAGCCACCAACGATCCGCTGTCTGCGCGCGAACTGGCCCGGCTGGGCGGCCGGCTGATGGCCCACGACCTGAAGGCCGTCGGCATCAACGTCGACTGCGCCCCTGTGCTGGACGTGCCCGTGCCGGGGGCCCACGACATCATCGGCGACCGGGCCTATGCGAACGACCCGGCCCTGGTGACGCAGCTGGGTCGGGCGATGGCCGAGGGCCTGCTGGCCGGAGGTGTCCTGCCAGTGATCAAACACATGCCGGGCCACGGGCGGGCGTTCGGCGACACCCACAAGGAACTGCCGACGGTCCATGCCGATCTGGACACGCTCGACGCCTGGGATTTCGCGCCATTCAAGGCGATGTCCGACATGCCGATCGGCATGACGGCGCACATCGTCTTCACCGCCATCGACAAGAAGCGTCCCGCCACCCAGTCGAGAAAGGCGATCCGGATGATCCGCGAGCGTCTGGGCTTCGGCGGTCTGCTGCTGTCCGACGACCTGGTCATGAACGCCCTGTCGGGGACCCTGACCGAGCGGGCCGAGAAATCCCTGAAGGCCGGCTGCGACCTGGTCATCCACTGGAACGGCGACCTCGACGAGATGCGGCAGGTGGCCGAAGGTGTCGGCAAGCTGAAGGGCCGGTCGGCCCGGCGTGCCGAGGCGGCCTTGGCCCGGATCGTCCACACACCCGAGCCGCTCGATGTGCGGGCGGCACGAGACCGGTTCGACGCCCTGCTGAGCGGACGACTGGACGCTGCGAAGGGACCGGACGTCGGCGAGGCCCAGGCATGAGCCCCGCCTCAAGCAGCGCGACCGCGCGGTAGGCCAGCAGAATGGCGGAGGCCTTCCAGCCGAATCTGGACTTCACCGCGGTCGCCGAGGTCGATGACCGCGACGCCTTCGTGGTCGATCTGGACGGCTATGAAGGGCCGCTGCACGTGCTGCTCGCCCTGGCCCGGAACCAGAAGGTCGACCTGCTGAAGCTGTCGATCACCCGGCTGGCGGAGCAGTATCTGGCTTTCGTGCATGAGGCGCGGCGGCGGAACTTCGCCCTGGCCGCCGACTATCTCGTGATGGCGTCGTGGCTGGCCTATCTGAAGTCGCGCCTGCTGCTGCCGCGCACCGACAAGGGCAAGGGCGACGAACCGCCGGCCGAGGAGATGGCCGCCGCCCTGGCCTTCCGCCTGCAGAAGCTGGAGGCCATGCGCAAGGCGTCGGACGCCCTGCAGGCCCGACCGCAGCTGAAGCGCGACGTCTTCCCGCGCGGCGATCCCCAGGCCACGGTGATCGTGCCCTCCGACCGGATCGACGCCAGCCTGTACGAGCTGATGGCCGCCTATGTGGGCCAGCGCCGTCGCGAACAGGGCCGCCACTACAACCCCGGCCAGAGGATCGAGGCCTATCCGCTGGAGGAGGCCCGCGACTGGCTGCGGGACATCCTGCCCCGGCTGGCCGACTGGACGCCGCTGGAGCGGGTGGCCCCGGTCCGCGACGCCGAGGGTCCGTCCCAGGCCTCCCTGACCGCCTCGACCCTGTCGGCCAGTCTGGAGCTGGTCAAGGAGGGGGCCATGGTCGTGCGCCAGGACCAAGCCTTCGACGCCCTGTGGCTGAAACGTCGGGGCCTGGGCCAGCCGCTGGAGCTGGTGCCTTGAGTGGCCTGACCTTCGCCCCCGACGAGGCCGAGATCGAGCGGCGGGTCGAGGCCCTGCTGTTCGCGGCCGCCGGCCCGCTGACCGCCGCCGAGATCGCCCGGCGGCTGCCCGAGGGGGCCGATGCGGGCCGCGCCATCGCGGCCCTGCGGACCCGCTATGAGGGGCGGGGGGTCGAGCTGGCCTGCGTCGCCGACCGCTGGGCCTTCCGCACCGCCGCCGACCTCGGCTTCCTGATGACCGAGGAACGGGAGGAGCCGCGCCGCCTGTCCAGGGCCGCGCTCGAGACCCTGGCCATCATCGCCTATCATCAGCCGGTCACCCGGGCGGAGATCGAGAGCGTGCGGGGGGTGTCGCTGTCGCGCGGCACCCTGGACCTGCTGCTGGAGATGGGCTTCGTCCGGCTGAGGGGCCGTCGGCGGAGCCCGGGGCGCCCGGTCACCTATGCCACCGCCGACCGGTTCCTGGAGCAGTTCGGCCTGGCCAGCCTGTCCGACCTGCCGGGCGTGGCCGAGATGAAGGCCGCCGGCCTGCTGGACCTGTCGCTGCCGACCGGGTTCGAACTGCCGGACCCGTCGCGCGGAGCCGATGACGAGGACCCGATCGAGGAGGGCGAGGCCCCCGAGTTCGCCCAGGACTTCGTCGGCGACTGACCGGCCCGGCGCCGGACGCAACTCCGGACCGCTCCAGCCGTTCGTCATCGAACGCCGATCCATCCAAGGAGACCGACCATGCGTATCCTGACCCTCGCGTCCGCTGCCCTGACGGCCCTGGCCCTGACCGCCTGCCAGCCCGCGACCGAGGAGCCGGCTTCGGCCCCCGCGCCTCAGGCCGAGATCCAGTCGACGACGGCCCCCTCGGTGGGCGGCCCGACCGAGCTCCCGACCGACGGCGGGGTCACCCCGGCCCCGGAAGCCATGGAAGACGCCACGGCCGAGGACGTCGCCGCCCCGGCCTCGCCCGCCGAGGCCGCCGTGCTGAGCGGCGGGGCCCAGAACCCGCAGAACCAGTAGCGCGTTTGGGTTGACGCGGCGGGGGGGTGTCTCTATACGCACCGCTCCGCCGCAGCATCGCCCTGCGGCCTTTCTGTTTTTGCTCTTGCCCCAGGACGTCTGACCATGAAGGTCCGCAGCTCGCTCAAGTCGCTCAAGACCCGCCACCGCGACTGCAAGGTCGTGCGCCGCAAGGGCGTCGTCTTCGTGATCAACAAGACCGACCCGCGCTTCAAAGCCAAGCAGGGCTGATTGGGGCGCGCCCAGACGGGCGCGCGTCCAACGATCCACAGGCTGCGGACCTTGTCCGCGGCCTTTTTCGTGCCCGGCGTTGAGCCGGGAGCCGGGGCATGGTTAGCGTCCCGGCTCGCTTTCAAAACGCGCTCAAGCAGCGAGGTGCCGCGCACCGAGCGATAGCGCCCAAAGGATTCTTCCCCATGGCCGACGACGCCTCCTTCGACGCCTCGCCCGACGTTCTGAACTCGGCGGCCCAGGGCCGGCTGCGGACCATCATTGAGCGGATCGAGCGTCTGGAGGAGGACAAGGCCGCCGTGATGGAGGACATGAAGGAGGTCTTCGCCGAGGCCAAGGGCGAGGGCTACGACGTCAAGATCCTGCGCAAGGTCATCCGCATCCGCAAGCAGGACAAGGCCAAGCGCCAGGAAGAGGACGCGATCCTGGACCTGTATCTGTCGGCGCTCGGCGAGATCTGATCCTGAAGCGGACGCCCCTCTCGGGCGGTCCGAAGACCCCACCCCGGGACAAGGGGGGCGGGTCCCTCAAGCGCTCGACCGGGTTCAAGCCCGGCTCGGGATTTCAAAAGAAGGACAGGCCTGCGCCCAGCCCGTTCGAGGCCGAGCGCGAGGCCGCCCGCCGCAAGGCCCTAAACGCCCTGAAACGCGCCAAGCGCGCCGCTGACAAGGCGGGGATCGCCCTGTCCGAATGGGAGGGCGAGTTCATCGAGGGCGTCACGGACCGCATCAAGACCTATGGCCGGGCCTTCGGAGACCCCGAAAAGGGCGCGCCCGGCCAGGCCCTGTCGTCGATGCAGGGCCGCAAGCTGAAGGAAATTACCTCGAAGGCGAACGGCGAGGCACCGAAGCGCCGCTGGGGGCGGAAGGGAACCGGGGCGACCAAGGAGTCGGACACCGCCGAGTGAACTCCGTCACCGCATGCAGAAGGCGCAGAGCTTGTGGCCGTCGAGGTCGCGGACGTAGCTGAACCACAGGCCGGGGCCGCGCACGCCGGGCGCGCCGGCGCAGGTGCCGCCCAGTTCGACGGCCCGGGCGTGGAAGGCATCGACCTCGTCGCGGGTATCGAAGGCGAAGGCATACATCGAGCCGTTGCCGACCGTTGCCGGCTCGCCGTCATGGGGGCCCAGGACCGCGAAGTTCGGCATCCGGTTGGCCCCATAGACCCGCCCGCCGGACGGATGTTCGAACAGGGGCCGGATGCCGGCGGAGCCGAGCAGGGCGTCGTAGAAGGCCTTGGCCTCTTCCAGACGGTTGGATCCCACCGTGGCGTAAACGAGCGCGGCCATCGCAATCCCCAGCAAAAACTTGGAGCGAGCTTAGCCCGTCGAACCCTGATCCGGACAGCCCGGCGGCTAGGGCCAGGCCTTCATCGCCTGCGCCACCACCCGCAGCAGCTTCTCGCGCGAGGCCCCATCGCGGGCCAGGGTGGACAGGCCCTGGGTCATGGCCATCATATGACCGGCCAGGGCATCGGCGTCCGTGTCGTCCGGCAGGGTACCGTCGTCGATGTCGGTCTGGATGCGGGCGCGGAGGGCGGCCTCGATGCCGTGGCGGATGGCGGCGATCTCGGCCTGGACGTCGGCGGCGGCGGTCGAGCAGCTGAGGGCCGAGGTGGCCAGCAGGCAGCCGGTGGGGGTGTTGTCCCCGGTCACCCCCTCGGCCGATGCGGTCAGCAGCCGCTGGGCCGCTTCGCGCGCCGAGGAAGCGGCGGCGATCGCCGGTTCCGGCGGCTCGGCCGACAGGTAGAGCCCGACGGTCTCGCGGAACAGCCGTTTCTTGTCGCCGAAGGCTCCATAGAGGCTGGGCGGGGTGATCCCCATGGCGGCAGTCAAGTCTGCCACGGAGGTCGACTCATAGCCGTGCCGCCAGAAGGTCAGCATAGCCGCGTGCAGGGCCGCGTCCCGGTCGAACGATCGGGGGCGTCCGGTCTTCCGGCGGGTCTGGGTGGCGCTTTCCATAATGATCAATATGAAACTGTTGACCGTCCACGACAAGGGCGGGTATGGATTTCGTAGCAAAAGCTAGGAAACATCATATGTCGCTCTCCGATTATCGCACCCTGGGCCGCTCGGGCCTGGCCGTCAGCCCGCTGGCGCTGGGGACCATGACCTTCGGCATGGCGCGCTGGGGCATGGGTGAGGACGGTGCACGGGAAGTGTTCGACGCCTATGCCGAGGCCGGAGGCAATTTCATCGACACGGCCGACGTCTATTCGGGCGGGCTGAGCGAGGAGATGATCGGGAAGTTCGTGGCCGAGCGGGGTCTGCGCGACCGGATGGTGATCGCGACCAAGGCCGGCTTCTCGACCGGGGCCGGGGCCCACAATGGCGGGTCCGGTGCCCGGCATCTGACTGCGGCGCTGGAGGGGTCGCTGCAGCGGCTGAAGACCGACCATATCGACCTGTACTGGCTGCACGTCTGGGACGGGGTGACGCCGGCCGAGGAGTTGCTGGAGACCATGTCCGGCCTCGTCCGTGCGGGCAAGATCCGCTACTGGGGCATGTCGAACTCCCCCGCTTGGTATGTCGCCAAGGTGGCGACCCTGGCGCAGGTGCGGGGTGTCCCGGGACCGGTGGCGCTGCAGTATTTCTATTCTCTGGTCAGCCGGGATGTGGAGGCCGAACTGGTGCCGGTGGCGGCCGAGTTCGGCCTGGGCCTGCAGCCCTGGAGCCCGCTGGCCTATGGCCTGCTGACCGGAAAGTACGACCGCGCCACGGTCGAGGCCGGGGCACCGCGCGCCGGCGGACTGCCCAGCGAAGCGGCCAGCGGTTCGGAGCAGCGGCCGGACGACGACAAGCGTCTCGACGGGGCCAATCCGTTCGGCGACACCCTGTTCACCGACCGAAACTGGCGCATCGTTGATGAGCTGCGCCGGGTGGCGGCGGAGGCCGGCGAGAGCCCGGCCCGGGTCGCCCTGGCCTGGGTCACCCGCCGTCCCGGCGTCGCCTCGACCCTGATGGGGGTCAGCAAGGCCGCCCAAGTGGCGGACAATGTGGCGGCGCTCGACGTGGTCCTGTCCGACGCTCACCGCGCTGCGTTGGACGCGGTCAGTGCGCCGAACCTCAACATGATCTACGGCCTGTTCACGCCCCCCGGCCGCAAACAGATGATGTTCGGCGGCACGGGGGTCCGGGGCTGGTCGGACTGATTAACCCGAGCGCAACGACGCGCCCGGGGCCCCTTATCGGGTCCCGGGCGCGACCACGCCTCAGAACAGGATCTTGCGCAGGCTGACGCGCACGACGCGGCCCTGGGGGTCGATGAAGTCGGGCTGGTAGTTGAGGGCGAGGTCGCCGGTCGAGGACGTGACCTCGGTCCGCGTGTCGAACAGGTTCTCGACGCCGAGGTTGATGCGTGCCCCCTTCAGGATCGGGAAACGCGCGACCCAGGCCGTGCGGGCGTTGAGGTCGGCGAAGACGTTCAGATTGACCGTGGTCTGGTCGCTGAAGGCCAGGTCCGAACCGCCCGCGCCGCCGTCGACGCGGGTGGCCTCGCGCCAATTGGCGTTCAGAAAGGCCCCGAAGCCGTTGCGGAAGACGCCGCCCTGGACCTGAACCTCGTTGCGCGAGGTGCCGCCCCGCGCCCCGGTGGCGTCGCCGTCCAGCAGATCGAGAACCGGCAGCTCGGGCCGAATGGTGATCGTGTCGCTGAAGCGGACGGTGTGATAGATCGACAGATTGAAACGGCCCTGACCGGGCTGCAGGTTGCCGCCCCGACCCCCGCCGCCCCGGAACTGGCCACCCCCGCCGCCCCCCGGAGGCGGACCGCCCGCACCCGCGCCCGGAGGCGGGCCGCCTGCGGCCCCGAGACGACCGCCGGTTCCGCGCGGCGCTCCGGCCGCAGCCGGCGTCGCCTTGCCGAAGGCGCGCGAGACGTTGAACCCACTGCGCAACTCGCTCCGTTCGGTCTGGGTGAAGTTCAGCGGTCGGGCGTCGATCGAGATCAGCTGCCCGCCGGCGTCGCGCACGAAGCGCTCGGGCAGGGCGGCCTCGAGGTCGGCGGTGATGGTCGGGAACGAGGTGATGGCGTCATCGGTGGTCGAGCGGGTGTAGTTGGAGCTGAAGGTCAGGTCGCGCGCGGACCAGGGCTTCCAGTTGACGCCCAGCTTCAGCACCTGTCGGTTGTCGGCGGTCAGGTTGGCGTTGCCGCCGCTGATGCGGGTCACCAGCACGGTCTGGCCGGTGCGGAAGTCGAACACGGCGCTGTTCGGGGTCGAGATGACCGGATCGTTCAGTTGCGAGATCGTGGGGGCCCCCTCCTCGTCGGTATAGCTGACGATGAAGGAGACGGGCTCAACCGGAGACCAGTTGGCCCCGACGCCCAGGGTGACCAGACCGCCGAAGTCGGAGGCCTCGTCATAGCCGGCGTTGGCGTTGAGCGAGAGGTCGCCGAAACGGCCCAGCACGTCACGGCCGCGGCTGGCCACCGGCAGGGTGAAGCTGCTCGTGCCATAGACGCGGTCGCGGCCGATGGCGCGCGCGCTGAACACGCCCGATCGGGTGCTTTCCGACGTCAGCTCGCGGGTATCGGCGCCGAGCTTGAAGGTCGAGTTCAGCCCCCCGGCCGGGGCCTCCAGCAGATCACCGGTGAAGACCGCCTCCAGATTGCCGCCGCTGGCGACCGACCGGGCGGTGTCGCTGAGCCGTGTAAAACTCGATGGGGACAGGTCCCCGAAGGGATTCAGGGTTCCGGCGGTGACGGCGGCCTGGGCGGCGGACGCATCCAGGCCCCGGCCGGTCGTGGTGTCGGTCTCGACCCGGTCGTAGGCCCCCGACAGGGTCCAGCGCCAATCGCCGAGGAACCCGTCCAGCAGCAGGCCCAGATTGGCGGTCAGGGTCTCGGTTTCGCGGGTCAGGGCTCCGGGATCGTCGAGGTAGCGATAGACCAGGACGTCGCGGCTGAAGGGCGAGCCGTTGCGCCCCGCGGGGGCGGTCAGGGTCACGCCCGGCAGGCCCTGATAGGAGAAGCTGGAACTGTCGACCAGATTCAGGCTGACCGTGCCCTTGGTCGTCTCGTTCAGGTCGCGGGCGATGGAGGCGTTCAGCGTGGTCTCGTCGCCGCTGGGCAGCAGAGTCCTGTACTGGCCCAGATCGCCGGTCCGGGGCGCGTTGGCCCCCGGCACGAAGGCGGCGAGGCTGGGGTTCGCGCCCCCCGGATTGGCCGCCACCGTGACCGTCCGGCCGGCGAGGGCCGACAGGGCGGGGTCGATCTCGGCACCGAAGGTCAGGCCGCCGACGTTGCCGATGCGGTCGAACGGTTGTGACCCTGGGGCGCGGGTGATGTCGCGTTCGTCCTCGAACAGGGCGGTGTCGTGCTCGTGCTCCAGGCTGACATTGATGCGGTTGCCGTCGATGACGCTGAAATAGCCGCTCTCGACTTCGGTCGAGAGGCGTCCGCCCTGGGACGGGCCGCGGGCGCTGGCCTCGGCGGTGGCCTGGCGGAACTGGGCCTTGAGGACGATGTTGACGACGCGCTGGTCGGCGCTGAAGCCATAGGTCAGCGCGACTTCCTCGGGCAAAATATCGGTCCGTTCGATGGCCTCGAACGGGATGTTGCGGATTTCCTGGAAGCCCGAGGTGCGGCGACCGTTCAGCAGGACCACGGGCCCCCCATCCGACCGGCCGCGCGCGCTGCGGGTCAGGGGCTCCAGCGCCGCCAGCAGTTCGGCGACATTGCTGGCCCCGTAGGCCGCCAGCTGTTCGGCATCCAGGGTGATGTCGGGTGCGATATCGCCCTCGACACTGCCGCGGGGCCGGGTGCCCGTGACCACCACATCGTCCAGCCGAAAGTCGCCGGACGTCGCGCCCGACGGCTGGGTCTGGGTATCGTCCTCGCCGTCCGTCGGCGGGGTCTGCGGCGGAGTCGCCGTCTGGATCGCGCCCGAGGCGAGGGCGTACAGCAAGGCGGCGGCGAGGGTCATGAAATATCCGGACTAGGCGTGGGGAGACGCCCATCGGTGCGACGAACGCCCCGACGGATTGCTTATACGCCCCAGTCATCGCGATCCGTCGCGGCCTGAACGAGGCCGGGGCTCAACCGCCCGCGCGTGGCCTGACGTCGGCGGTCTTCGCGTCAGCCGGCGTCCTTCAACGCGCCTTCCAGTCCCTGTTCGCGGACCTTGCGGTACAGGGTCGAGCGGCCGATGCCGAGGCGGCGCGCGATCTCGGACATGTGGCCGGCATAGACCTCGATGGCGTGCTGGATCAGGTCGCGTTCGATGTCTTCAAGGGTGCGCAGATGGCCGCGCTCGTCGAGGATGCGGATCGGTTGCTCCGGCAGGGGCGGCAGGGCGGCGTAGTCGATCACGGCCGCCGAGGGGGCCTGTGGCACGGACTCCAGCGGCATGGCGATCCCCGAGATGGCCGGGAAGTCGTGCGGCTGCAGGAAGGGGGCGTCGGCCAGGACGATGGCGCGATAGATGGCGTTCTCCAGCTGGCGGACGTTGCCGGGCCAGTCGAAGGCGCTCAGCAGGGCCAGGGTCTCGGGCGCGGCCCCGGCGATGCGGCGGCCCTCCTCGACGTTGAAGCGGCCGATGAAGTGATCGATCAGGGCCGGGATGTCCTCGCGGCGCTCGCGCAGGGCCGGGGCCTCGATCGGGAAGACGTTGAGGCGATAGAACAGGTCCTCGCGGAACCGGCCCTCGGCGACAGCGCTCGACAGGTCGCGGTTGGTGGCCGAGACGATGCGGACGTCGACCTTGACCGCGCGCTTTGCGCCTACGGGGTCGATCTCCCCCTCCTGCAGTGCGCGCAGCAGCTTGACCTGCATGTCCAGGGGCAGTTCGCCGATCTCGTCGAGGAACAGGGTCCCCCCGCTGGCCTCCATGAACTTGCCGAGATGCTTGTCGGAGGCTCCGGTGAAGGCCCCCTTCTCGTGGCCGAACAGGATCGACTCGACCAGGTTGGCGGGCAGGGCGCCGCAGTTGACGGCGACGAAGGGCTTGCCGGCGCGGTCGGATGCACCGTGCAGGGCGCGGGCGATGACCTCCTTGCCGACGCCGCTCTCGCCGGTGATCAGGACGGGGATGGAGGACCGGGCCGCGCGGGCCCCCAGCTGCTTGACCATCTGCATGGGACGGCTGTCCCCGACCAGATCGGCGAAGGTGACGCGGCCGGCGACGTGCTTCTTCAACCGGCCGACCTCGGCTGTCAGCTGGGTCAGCTGCAGCGCGTTGCGGATGCCGACCAGGATGCGTTCCGGGCTGGCGGGCTTGATGAAGAAGTCCTGGGCCCCGGCCTGCATGGCCTTGACCACGGTCTCGATCCCGCCGTTGGCGGTCAGGACGATGACGGGGGTGGTGACGCCGGCGGTGCGGATCTCGGCCAGGGCCTCCATGCCGCTCATGCCGGGCATGACGAGGTCCAGCAGGACGACGTCGGCCCCGCCGCCCTTGGTCAGGCGGTCGATCGCCGCCTCGCCGCTCTCGGCGTGGACGACGACATAGCCCTCGCGGTCCAGAACGGCCTGGACGAGGCGGCGCTGGGTCGGATCGTCGTCGACCACCAGAACGGTCTTGGCCATGGTTTGAGACACCTTCGTCGTCGCGGCAGGGTGCGTCGGCGCGGGGAGCGCGACTGACCCGTTTCGGGACGGTTTTAGGGCCGATGCGGTGAAGATCGGGTTGGGGGGCGTGGTGTCCGAGGGATTAACGGCGGGGCGGCGAGACGGCGATCGTCTGGCAATCCTGGTCCGGTCTGAACGCCATGGATTGATCCTTCCCGACGAGGAGGTCGGGCCAGCGCTGCGCGGTGGGTTGGATCGCGCCGGCCCGCATCGCCGCCCGCGGATCAACCTGGCCCTGGCCCGCGCAGATCGCTTCGCGTCTCCAGCGTCCGGCGATCATCCAACGCCCGTCCGTCTGGGTGAACAGAACCAGCTCGCTGGACTTGGCGAGGATCACGTCGAGCGAACCGTCTGCGTCCAGGTCGCGCGCCGTCGCGACACAGGCGTGGTCGGGCTGACAGTCGTAGCGTCGGTCGTTGGGCCTGACCGCCGCGACGAAGCCTGCGGGCAGTTCGGAACCGGCCGGCCACGCTTCGATGGTCGGCGTGATGGTCTGTTGCTCCTGCGCGCGATTCTCGAAGGCGTAGCGGTTGTCGGCGGCCTGGGCGGCGCGGGCGCGCGAGGCGATGTCTGTGTCGGATCCCGATGCCAGCCCGCTCAAGGCGCTCTGTCCGACCCGGCCGGATTGAAAGCGCAAGAAGCCGTAGTCGAAAGCCTCCGGCGTCACCGCGCCGCGCTGCAGCCGCGCCACCTGATCGGCGACCGACAGGCGGGCCGGATCGGCCACGGGCGTGAACAGGGCCATGATGACGGCGACCTGAAGCACCGCGGTGACGATGTTGGTCCGCTCCAGCGGGCGCATCCAGTCGCCTTTCGCCCAGAACGGACGGAGGGCGGCATGGCCGTACCCGACGGCATAGACCCCGCCCACGACGGCGCAGGCCAGGGCGACGATCCGGTCCGGCGTCAGGCCGTGCTGGCCGATCCGCAGCATGAGGCCCCAGGCCGCGATCACGATCAACGGCGTCAGCAGGATGGCGGCGACCCGGACGGCGACGCGCAGCACGGCAGGAGGAAGGGTGTCGGGGCGGCCGTCCTGATAGGCGGCGTTGATCAGCACGATCAGCATGCCGGCCGCCGTCAGCACCAGCGCCGTCGCGCTGCCCGTCGCCCAAAGGCCCGTCAGGCCGGTGAAGGGCAGGGCGGCGAGGAAGGCGGCGACCAGCACGGTCAGGACCAGCAGCAGCCAGGACAGCAGCATCAGGGCCACCGTCCGCACGCCGCGGATCAGGCCGTCGCGCACATCGGTCAGCTGCACCGCGGCGGCGAAGGCCAGGCCGGTCAGGGGCAGGGCGAACCAGCCCTGCCGCAGCAGGTCGCCGAGGAAGCTCAGCCCGATGATGTTGAACAGGGACGCGCCCAGCCACAGCAGCAGCCAGAAGGCCGCGGCGAAGCCGATCGACAGCACCAGCTGCACGCCCGCCATCCAGGCGGCGTCGAAATAGGCGGGGTAGGCGGCGATCAGCCGTCGCTCGCGATCCGCCGGGACGACGAGGTGGTGGGCGATGAACAGGGCGGCGGCCGCGAAGACGAAGACGGAAAACGATCCCTCAAGTCCCTCTCCGGCCTGCCGGGCGACGTCGTGCCAGGCCAGGAGCGCGAGCCCCGCGCCGGCGATCAGGCTCCAGACGGCATAGACCGTCAGCCTCAGCCGGCCGACGCCCGACAGCAGGACCGTCGGCAGGAACAGGGCCACCAGCACCGCCGGTGCGAACAGTTCGGGATGCTGGCGCGACCAGTTGTCTCCGCTGCCCTGGGTGGCGCGCATCAGCAGATAGAGCACGATCCCCTGCACCAGACCGATGGCGAGACGGGCCAAGGCGATCCGGCCACGGTCGGGCGACCGGCCAGGGCTGTCCGGCGTCTCGTCGATGGCGGTGGTCTCGGTCGTCATGGCGCGCCCCCTCGCCCGGACCCGGGCGCGCTATATGGCCCGAAGTGGGCGGATCAGGAAAGCGTCGGCTGCAGCCGACGGGCGCGGGCCAGATAGCAGCCCCGGGGGGCGAAATGGATATGGACCTGATCCACCGCTGGGTCGTCGAAGGCCCGCGTCAGGTGATCGTCCAGTTCGGCCCCCGCGATCACCCGCCCGTCGAGCATCATGCTGCGCCGGTCGTACGGCCGCAGCGACAGGGGCCGCTTCGCCAGCATCTCCGGCACAACGCCCGGCTCCGGCGCATAGGCCTCCGCCGCCTCGCGCACGAAGATGGGGCCGGAGGCGCGATAGGGGGAGGTGGGATCCGTCAGGTGGGCGTGGGTGATCAGCACCAGCCGCTCGCCGGCCTCGGCATCCCGCAGGCTGACGCGGCAGGGGGCGCGGCCGGGCGCGTCGGCGACCCAGCGTCGCGCGCCGACGGCGGCGAGTTCCGCATCCGACAGGGCGAAGGTGGGCGTGAAAGGGGCCAGGGGCAGGGCTTCGAGGGTCCAGGTCATCAGCGGTCTCCGTGTGTGAGCCCCTGACTTGCGACGATCCGCGGGGGGCGTCTGGCGGCTTCCGGCCGTTGCGTCCGCGCCCGGCCCACCCCACAACGAGAGGTATGAACGCTCCCTTCAAAGCCCCGCCCCACGTCGATCCCGCCGAACCGCCGGTCTGGGACCTGTCCGACCTCTACGGCTCCAGGGAGGACGCGCGGATCGCGACCGACCTGGAGGCTGCGCGGGCGGCGGTGGCCGAGCTGAACGGTCTGCAGGGCCGGTTCCTTGCGGAGCGGGCCGATCCGGCAATGCTGGGGGCGACGCTGGACCGGGCCATCCGGCTGTATGAACAGGCGTCGGAGGGGCTGGGCGCGCTGGGCGCCTTTGGTTTCCTGGCGGCCTCGACCGCGCGCGACGATGCGGGGGCCCAGGGGTTCGAGGCGGACCTGAGGGAGAAGATCACCGCCATCGCCACCCCGACCGTGTGGCTGACCCTGGAGATCAATCAGCTGGACGAGGCCGAGATCGAAGCGGCGCTGGCGGCCCATGCCGGGGCGGCGACCTGGCGGCCCTGGCTGCGGCGGGTCCGGGCGATGAAACCGCACGAACTGTCTGGCGAGCTCGAGACCTTCATCGCCGAACGCATGCCGATCGCGGCCCAGTGGCCCCGGCTGTTCGACGAGACCCTGGCCGCCCTGCGGGTCGAGACCGGTAAGGAAAGCCTGACCCTGTCGGAGGCGCTGAACCGGCTGTCGGACCCGAAGGAGGCCCGGCGGCGCGGGGCGGCCGAAGGTCTGAACGCGGCTCTGGCGGCGCGCACATCGACCCTGGCCCTGGCGTTGAACACGGTGGCCGCGGAGAAGGCGATGGAGGACCGCTGGCGCGGCTTCAAACGCCCGGCCGACAGCCGGCATCTGGCCAATGAGGTCGACGGCGAGGCCGTGGACGCCATGGCCGACGCGGTGACCGCCGCCTATCCGAAGCTGTCGCACCGCTACTATGCGCTGAAGGCCAAGGCGCTCGGCAAGGCGACGCTGGACCAGTGGGACCGCAATGCCCCGCTGGAGACCAGTGCCCCGCGCGGCTTCGACTGGGCCCAGGGCCGCGAGCTGGTCCTGGAGAGTTTCGGCGATCTGGGCGGCGAGTTCGCCGAGCGGGCGGGCCGGTTCTTCCGTCAGCCCTGGATCCACGGCCGGGCCGGACCGGGGAAACAGTCGGGGGCCTATGCCCATCCGGTGACCGCCGACCGCCACCCTTACGTCTTCCTGAACTGGATGGGGGAGCGGCGCGACGTCCTGACCCTGGCGCATGAGCTGGGCCACGGCGTGCACCAGACCCTGGCGGCGGAGAGAGGCACCCTGCTGGCCGATACGCCCCTGACCCTGGCCGAGACGGCGTCGATCTTCGCCGAGGGGCTGACCTTCGACCGGTTGCTGGCCACCGCCCCCAAGGCCGAGCAGCGCGACCTGCTGGCCGGGCGGATTGAGGACGGGTTGAACACCGTCGTACGCCAGATCGCCTTCCACCGTTTCGAGACCCGCTTCCACGACGAGCGGGCGAAGGGCGAGGTGTCGGCCGACCGGCTGGGCGCGCTGTTCCTGGATGAGATGGGGGCCTCGCTGGGCCCGGCGGTGACGCTGAACCCCGGGTACGAAGCCTGGTGGAGCTATGTCAGCCACTTCGTCCACTCGCCCTTCTACGTCTATGCCTATGCCTTCGGCGACCTGCTGGTGGCGGCGCTGATGGAGACGCGCCGGGCCGATCCGGACGGCTTCGCACCGCTGTACCGCGACCTGCTCGCGGCGGGTGGGACCAGGACCTATGTCGAGGCGCTGGCGCCGTTCGGCCTCAACCCGCGCGATCCGGCCTTCTGGACCATCGGCACCCGGCGGCTTGAGCGACTGGTCGATCAGTTCGAGGCCATCGTGTGAGAATGAGGGCGGTCCGGACAGTCATCGCGACGCGTGTGACAGCCTGCGCATTGTGGCCGCGCCGCGACGCCCGCCCTCGCCGCGCCTACGACGGACCAGTCCGGCCTATACGTGGATTTGCGACGTGGGTTGAGCCAGCGGCGACTGTCGCTATAAGAACCGCCACACCGTTTCACGACCGGACCCTTTTCATGGCCGACCATCCGCACGACACCCTGCACGACGCCGCCGATCATGATGCGGAAGCCTATGTGCACGGGTCGATGACGATCGAGGAGCAGTCGGCGACCTGGTCCCTGTTCATGACGCTCGCCAAGTGGGGTTCGCTGGTCGTGGCCTGCATCCTGCTGTTCCTGGTGCTCGCGTTCCAGCCGGACGGCAGCATCTTCGCCGGCTTCATCGCCGCCGTCGTGATGGGCGTCGCGGGCTTCATGTTCCTGAAGAGCGGCAAGAAGGCGGAACACTAGTTCTGCCGCGACCCCGCGACGTGATGGTCGCCGCCTGAACTTGGGCGCGGTTCGCCTTTGACGTCCTCGCCTCCCAACGCCTAACGTCGATCCATCCAGTCTGGATGGGGAGATTCGCTTGGCCGTTGCCATCGCCGTGACCCGGGAACGTCGTGAAGGCGAGACGCGCTGCGCCGTCACCCCCGAGACCGTCAGGAAGCTGATCGCCCTGGGCGCGTCCGTAACGGTCGAGGCCGGCACCGGCCTGGGGGCCGCCATTCCCGACAGCGAATACACCGAGGCCGGAGCCTCGGTGAAGCCGGACACCCGCGCGGTGCTGGAAGGCGCTGACCTGGTGCTGAAGGTGCGCGGCCCGACGGCGCAGGAAGTCTCGGCGATGAAGCCTGGCGCGATCGTGGTCGCCCTGCTGGACGCCTACCGCGAGAAGGACACGGTCGCGGCCATGGCCGGGGCCAATGTCACCGCCTTCGCCATGGAGTTCGTGCCCCGGATCACCCGGGCCCAGGTCATGGACGCCCTGTCGTCCCAGGCCAACCTGGCCGGATACCGGGCCGTGATCGAGGGGGCCTATGCCTATGGCAAGGGCTTCCCGATGATGATGACGGCGGCGGGCACGGTCGCCCCGGCCAAGGTCTTCATCATGGGCGTGGGTGTCGCCGGGCTGCAGGCCATCGCCACGGCGCGCAGGCTGGGCGCGGTGGTCACCGCCACCGACGTGCGGCCGGCGACCAAGGAACAGGTCGAGTCGCTGGGGGCCAAATTCCTGGCCGTCGAGGACGAGGAGTTCAGGAACGCCCAGACCGCCGGCGGCTATGCCAAGCCGATGTCTCCCGAGTACCAGGCCAAACAGGCGGCCCTGACCGGCGAACACATCAAGAAGCAGGACATCGTCATCACCACCGCCCTGATCCCCGGCCGCGCCGCGCCGGTGTTGGTCAGCGCGGAGCAGGTGGCCTCGATGAAGCCGGGCAGCGTGCTGATCGACCTGGCGGTCGAGGCGGGCGGCAATGTCGCGGGATCCAAGCCGGGCGAGGTGGTGACCACGGCGAACGGCGTGTCCATTGTCGGTTACACCAACCTGCCGGGCCGCATCCCCTCGGATGCGTCTGCGCTGTATGCCAAGAACCTGGTCGCCTTCACCGGTCTGCTGATCAAGGACGGCGCGCTGGCGGTCGACCTGGAGGACGAGATCCTCAAGGCGTCGGTGGTCACGCAGGGCGGCGCGGTCGTGCACGAAGGCCTCAAGGGAGCAAACTGATGGAACACGTCGATCCCACCGTCTTTCGCCTGGCCATCTTCGTGCTGGCGATCTTCGTCGGCTACTATGTCGTCTGGTCGGTGACGCCGGCGCTGCACACGCCGCTGATGGCCGTGACCAATGCGATCTCCAGCGTCATCATCGTCGGCGGGCTGATCGCCGCGGCCGCCGTGTCGGGCGACGTCGCCGGGCCGAACGCCTGGATCGCCAAGGGGGCCGGCGTGCTGGCCGTGACCCTGGCCAGCGTCAACATCTTCGGCGGCTTCATGGTCACGCGGCGGATGCTGGCCATGTACAAGAAGAAGGAACGGCCGGCCAAGGTCGAGGCCAAGGCCGCGCCGTGACGCATGACGTGCTCAACCTGTCGCCCGGCTCCCTGGCCTGGACCGCCTCGTGGATCGCCACGGGGCTGGGTCTCGGCATGTGGCTGTGGAGCTGGCTGGGCGAGAAGGACGCGATCCAGAAGCTGCGCTGGCGTGACTGCGGCGTGGTCATGCTGTTCGGCGGCATCCTGACCCGGGTCGTGGTGCAGGACAGGCCGATGATGGCCTGGGACTGGGCCATGGTGTTCCTGGGCCCCCTGTTCATCGCCGCCGCCCTTTGGCGGCTGGCGCGGACGGCCGAGGGGGCGGGGCGGTGACGCGGGCGATCGCGGCGGCGGCCGCAATGCTGGCGGGCGCGCCGGTTGACGCCCTGGCCCAGACCGACGTCGGGACGAATTACGAAGGCGGGCTGTACTGGCATGTCGCGGCCCCCGGCGGTGCCGCCTGGACGCTGGAGTGCCGCTTCCGGTCCGCCATCATCGCGACCAGCCGGTATGACACGCGCCATTGGGTGAACCGGCTGCGCACCCGGGGTCGGGGTCCTCAGGCCGGTCGACTGCCGGTCGACAACGGCGACTGCAGCGTCACCAAGACGGGCGGGGCCGGGCCGGTCGGCATCGCCATCGTGCGAGGGACCGACGTCGTCGCCGATGGGACGTCAGCGGTTGGAGTGCGCGCGGCCGTGGGGGTTTTCTGATGGACCGGCCGCAGACCTTGCTGGATCAGGTTCTGGACGCCATTCGCGATGAGCGGGCCTCGGCGAGGAAGTTGGGGGTCGAGCTGGTCGGCGTGGTGGGTTCGGTCGCTCGGGGTGACGCGCGATCCGACAGCGATGTGGACGTCGTGTATGACGTGGTCGGCCGGCCGACCCTGTTTGACCTGGGCGCGATCGTCGTCCTGCTCGAGGATCGGCTGGGGCGTTCGGTCGATCTGATCGGACGTCAGGCGATGAAGCCCGACCGATGGGCCTATATGGGCCGCGATCTGGTGCTGGCCTGATGGACGAGGCGGTTCGGATCAGGCTGCGCGATATCCGGGACAACGCTCGACGCGCCCTCGATTTCCTGGGCGATCGCGCCGCCGAGGATCTGGAGGCGGACCCGCTCCATGCCTATGCGATCCTGCATGCCGTGCAGATCGTGGGTGAGGCGGCGGGCAGGGTTCCGGCAGAGGTTCGCGACGCCGCGCCGTCGATCGCGTGGCGCGCGTCCGTCGCCATGCGAAACATTCTGGTTCACGACTATAGCTTCGTCAGCAAGGCGATCCTCGTCGACACGGTTCGAGGAGATTTTCCGGCGCTGATCGAAGAGGTGCAGCGACTGCTGGGGGAAGACCAAACATGAACGCATCGATCGCGGCCCTGGCCTATCTGGCGTCGGGCGTCCTGTTCATCCTGTCGCTGCGGGGCCTCTCCAGTCCGGAGACCAGCCGTCAGGGCAATATCTACGGAATGATCGGCATGGCCATCGCCGTCGGCGTGACCCTGCTGACGCTGGGCACCACCGGGGCGCTGGATCCGCTGACCCTGGCCCTGCTGGCCGGCGGGGTGATCGTCGGCGGCGGGGGCGGGGCCTTCATCGCGGCCAAGGTCAAGATGACCGACATGCCCCAGCTGGTGGCGGCGTTTCACTCGCTGGTGGGGATGGCGGCCTGCTTGGTGGCCGTCGGGGCGGTCTATGCGCCGGAGGCCTTCGGCATCTCGGACGGGGCGGGCGGCATCAAGGTGCAGTCGATCGTCGAACTGGCCCTGGGCGTCGCCATCGGGGCGATCACCTTCACCGGCTCGGTCATCGCCTTCGCCAAGCTGAACGGCAACATGAGCGGCGCGCCCATCCTCCTGCCGTCCCGGCACCTGATCAACGTCGGCTTGGCCCTGGCCCTGGTGCTGCTGATCGGTCTGCTGATCGGATCGGGCGGCACCGCGGTCTGGGCCTTCTGGGGCATCTTCGCCCTGTCGCTGATCCTGGGCGCGACCCTGATCATCCCCATCGGCGGAGCCGACATGCCGGTGGTGGTGTCGATGCTGAACTCCTATTCCGGCTGGGCGGCGGCGGCCCTGGGCTTCACGCTCGAGAACATCGCCCTGATCATCACCGGGGCCCTGGTCGGGTCGTCGGGCGCGATCCTCAGCTACATCATGTGCAAGGCGATGAACCGCAGCTTCATCAGCGTGATCCTGGGCGGGTTCGGCGGCGACACCGGTCCGGCGGGCGAGGCCCGCGTCGAGACCCGGCCGGTCAAACAGGGCAGCGCCGACGACGCCGCCTTCATCATGAAGAACGCCTCGAAGGTCATCATCGTTCCCGGCTACGGCATGGCCGTGGCCCAGGCTCAGCACGCGCTGCGCGAAATGGCCGACAAGCTGAAGGAGGAGGGGGTCGAGGTGAAATACGCCATCCACCCCGTCGCCGGCCGCATGCCCGGCCACATGAACGTCCTGCTGGCCGAGGCCAACGTCCCCTATGACGAGGTGTTCGAGCTGGAGGACATCAACGCCGAATTCGCCAGCGCGGACGTCGCCTTCGTCATCGGGGCCAACGACGTCACCAATCCGGCCGCCAAGACCGATCCGACCAGCGCCATCTACGGCATGCCGATCCTGGACGTGGAGAAGGCCGGCACCGTGCTGTTCATCAAGCGCGGCATGGCGGCGGGCTATGCCGGGGTTGAGAACGAGCTGTTCTTCCGCGACAACACCATGATGCTGTTCGCCGACGCCAAGAAGATGGTCGAGGGGATCGTGAAGGCGCTGTGAGACCATGACGGATCTCTTGGTCCCTTTGGAGTTCATTTCAACGGACGGCAGGAGCCCGGACGCAAGTCCCTGACCGGACGGCCGCCCGTTCGTTCAGCCCCCGAAGCCGCGCCCGCCACCGCCGAAACCGCCGCGCGAGACCACCGTCGTGCGGCTCTGCACCCGACTGGGGGCCTGGCGGGCGACGTCGCTGCCGTAGTCCCGACCGTTGGCGACCTGTCGGCCGGTCCGATAGTCGCGGCCCAGATAGCCGCCGCCATAACCGTTCTGCAGGCTGCCGGTCCGGTCGCGATACAGGGGCCCGCCGCCGCGATAGCCGCCGCCGTTCAGCAACTGGCCGATCACGAAGCCGGTCAGCAGGGGGGTGAAGAAGGACCCCCCAGAGCCGTTCTGGCGGCACTGGTCCGGGCCCCACTGGCCTTCGCATTCCGACTGGGTGGCATATCGCGGCGCGGTGGTCTCGGCCTGTTTGGCGGCGTTGGCATAGCCGGCGTCGCACTCGGTGTCCGAGATGTCGTTGGCCGCCTTGCACTCCGTCAGGGATTCATAGGCCAGAGCCGGTTGCGGCACCGGGGCCGCGACCTGGGGGGCGCCGCAGGCGGCCAAAGAGAAGCTGGCCGTGGCCATCAGGCTGGTGACCTGCAGGGTGCGCGACCGCTTCAGGCGGCGCATCGTGGTGGTTTCGGGCGAGGTCGTGACGGGGGCGTCGGTCATGGTCTCCCTCACGTCGTCATGCAGGCGGCGTTCAGCAAGCCGACGCAGATGGAAATGGAGGCCAGATAGACGCCTGCGGCCATTTCACCCGCCTCGATCCGGCTGGCTAGGGCCTTGTAGAGCAAGCGGCTGACGACGAGAAAGGCGAGGATCTGGATGACGCCGGCCAGCAGGGCCCAGGCGGCGAACTCCGGCAGGCTGACGGTGTGCGACAGGGCCGAGGCCAGGGGCAGAACATAGCCGATCAGGGCTCCGCCCAGGCCGATCGCGGCGGCCGTGTTGCCCTGACGGATCAGGTCGCGCTCATGATAGGGCGTGACGATCTGATAGATGAACTTGAACGCCGAAAAGAAGGCGATCGCGGCCACGAAGGCGAGGATGAAGGCCTCGGCCCCGGTCTGGAAGGCGAACCAGTCAAACATTCTGCTGTCTTTCCTAGGCGGTGAATTCGGCCATTTCGAGCGGGATGCCGACCATGATCTCGTGGCTGATGTCGGCGGACTTATCGGCGGCCTTCTCGGGCTCCATCTCCAGGGCCAGCATCAGTTCGCGGCCGCCCGCCAGATCCCGCGCGTACAGCATGCAGGTCTGGAAGATGCGCGAGAAGGGCGTGGTCGCCGTGCGGTCGTCCCAGATCGTCTCCCACAGGGTGACGGGCGGCTGACGCGCGTCGCTCTCGGCGAACCAGAAGCGGGGATAGGACGGCAATTCCTCGGCCGCGCCGTCGAACACCGGCTCGCTGAGCCGGTCGCGCCAGACCCGGCGCTCCTTTTCGCCGGGCGG
Source organism: Brevundimonas sp. LM2 (assembly GCF_002002865.1). Taxonomy (NCBI): domain Bacteria; kingdom Pseudomonadati; phylum Pseudomonadota; class Alphaproteobacteria; order Caulobacterales; family Caulobacteraceae; genus Brevundimonas; species Brevundimonas sp. LM2. Next base: position 1,080,600 of record NZ_CP019508.1, read on the forward strand.
ATAGGCGCTGGTCCAGGGGATGAAGAGGCTGAAGTCATAGGCCTCGGCCCCGGACGGGTCGTCGCTCATGGCCTGCAGCATCACGTGGTCGTCGGTGTAGAAGCGGTGGACGTGCTGGCCGCTGTCCAGGGCGATGGTACCCTGGGCCGTGATCTCCAGCGCATCGGTGTCCAGGTTGAACACGGTCTCGGGCTGCAGGCGACGCCAGGCCAGGGGATCCAGCGACACCGTGCGGCCGACCGTGATGTTGCGCACGACGGCCAGCCGGTTGACCGGCTCCGGGGTCGTGCTTCCACCGAAGAGACGCTTGAACATGGAGGTCTCTCTACGCGAGATCGCGGTCGCCATGAACGGAATTCGCACTCCGCTTGCCGAACGTCAAGTGTTCATGTTACGCGTTACATGCAACATGACCGATGCCGCGCACATGACCTCGAACCCTGGCACGGACCGCATCCGGGCCTGGAGACAGGCGCGTCGCGACGCCGGCATGGTCAAGCTGGAGTTCTGGGTGCCCCAGGGCTGCAGGGACGATGTCCGCGCCGCCGTGCACGCCATCGTCACCGATTCCACCCGAGGCCCGGCGCTTGCGCCGCGTCGCCCACGCCCCACCTCTTCCTCACATACCGGAGCCGAGCCCCACATGGACGCCGTGATCGAAACCGCCTGGACCGTGCCCGCGATCAAGCGGGCGCTGGAAGAGTCATCGCTGGTGCGCGAGGGGGAGCTGACCCTGCGCGTGCTGGAGGGGGCCGACCCCGTGCTTCTGGCCACCATGAACGAGTACGGCGACCTGCCGATCTATCTGTCGGTCGGCGGGGAGCAGATCGTGGTCTCGGTGCTGCTGTGGCCCGTCTCGGAACAGACGGACACCGCCCGATTCAACGAGTTCCTGCTGAAGGCCCAGCGCGTGGTGCCCCTGTCCAATTTCGCCATCACCACGGTCGGCGATCAGGACGTGTATGAGCTGATGGGCGAACTGTCGTCCAAGACCACGCTCCAGACCATCCTGATCGAACTGCGCACCCTGGCCGAGAACGCCATCGACGCGACCGCCCTGCGCGAATCCTTCGGCGCTGAAGCCGCCGCCTGAACCGGAGACCAGACCCATGTCCATGCTCAGCAAACTCTCCGCCCTGTTCCGCGGCACCGCCCATGAGGCGGGCCAGTCGGTGGTCGACGCCAATGCGCTGAAGATCCTCGACCAGGAAATCCGCGACGCCGACACCGCCCAGGGCAAGGCCCGCGACGACCTCGCCGGCCTCGTCGCCCGCCGCCGCATGGCCGAGAGCGAGATGGCCTCGTTCCGCGACCAGATCGGCAAGTACGAAAGCTCGACCCGCGCCGCTCTCGGCCAGGGCAAGACCGAGCTGGCACGCGAGGTGGCCGGCCGCATCGCCGAGCTGGAGTCCCAGATCGGCGACCGTGAGCCCGTGATCGAGAACATGAAGGCGGCCGAGGCCCGCCTGCGCACCGCCATCGCCGCCACTGACCAGAAGATCGAGACCCTGCGGCGCGAGATCGACATCGTGAAGGTCAACGAGAGCGTCCAGCGGGCCCAGACCTCGGTGGCCCTGCAGTCGGCCGGAGCGCATTCGCGCATCGGCTCGGCCGCCGACAGCCTGCAGCGAATCAAGCAGCGTCAGGCGGTGCAGGAAGAACGCCTGCGCGTCGGCCAGGAATTCGAGGACAAGCGCACCGGGGCCGACCTCGACGCCAAGCTGAAGGAGGCGGGGATCCTGCCGGGCCATTCGTCGGCCGACGACGTGCTGGCCCGTTTGACCCAGCAGGATGTCACGGTGGTGACGCCGCGCATCGGGCAATCGACCCCGGGCGAGAAAGAGCCGGGCTAGGCGCGCGCCGCACCATGCAACGCATCACCCTTCCCGAACGCCCGGACTGGCAGGCCAAGGCCGACAGCCTGGGCTTCACATGGCACCACGACAACGGCGCGCCCTACTGGGACGACGCCACGGCCTATGAATTCTCCCTGGCCGAGATCGAGGAGGGGCTGGAGGCTCCGACGGCCGAGCTGCATCAGATGTGCCTGGACCTGGTCGACGAGACGGTGAAGTCCGAGCGGCTGATGGAACAGCTGGAGATCCCGGAAACGCTGCGGGACTATGTCGCCGACAGCTGGAAACGGGGCGACCCGTCGCTGTATGGCCGCTTCGACTTCGCCTACGACGGCACCGGCCCGGCCAAGCTGTACGAATACAACGCGGACACCCCGACCTCGGTCTATGAGAGCGCGGTGTTCCAGTGGCTGTGGCTGGAAGACCGGATGGCGGACGGCTCGATCCCGGCCAATGTCGATCAGTTCAACAATCTGCACGAGGCGCTGATCGGGCGCTTCCGGACCATCTTCCCCCAGGGCGGATTCGTCCATTTCGCCACGGAGCCGGACTTCGTCGAGGACCGTCAGACGGTGCGGTATCTCGAGGACCTCGCCACCCAGGCCGGGCTCGACCCCAAGTTCGTGGCCATCGGCGACATTGGCCTGAACGCCGACGGCCGGTTCGTCGACGAGCAGAACTGGCTGATCCAGGCGATGTTCAAACTGTATCCGTGGGAGCAGATGCTGCGCGATGACTATGCCGAGCCCCTGCCGACGGCGGAGGTCACGGTGCTGGAGCCGGCGTGGAAATCGATCCTGTCCAACAAGGGCATCCTGCCGCTGCTGTGGGAGCGCCACGCCGGCCATCCCAACCTGCTGGAAGCCTGGTTCGAGGGCGATCCCGGAGCCTCGGCCCTGGCCTCGGCGCATGTGCGCAAGCCGCTGTTCTCGCGCGAGGGGGCCAATATCGACATCGTCGAACCGACCGGCACAGAACGCGGCCTGGACGGCGGCTATGAGGGCCGGGCCATCCTGCAGGCCGTGCACAATCCGCCCCTGTTCGACGGTCGGCATGTGATCGTTGGATCGTGGGTGGTGGGCGACGAGCCGGCGGGCATCGGCCTGCGCGAGGACGCGGGGCGCATCACCAGCAACCTGTCCCGCTTCGTCCCCCACCTGATCCGCGACTGATCCGGCCAGAACACCAGGCACGAAAACGCCGACCGCGATCGCGGTCGGCGTTTGTCGTTTCAGCCCTTGATCAGGACGGGGCGCGGCGCTCGAACAGGGCCGTCAGGGCCGTCAGACGGGCCTTGTCGGCGGCGGCGGCTGGTTCCGAGACCGTCGACAGGTCGGTGACGATCTCCGCGCCGCCGGATGCCGTCCCGGCGCGCCAGGCCTCGATGGCGGCCCGCACCCGGGCTTCCACCGCGTCGCTGACCGCGTCGGAGCGCGACAGCTGGTCGAGGTAGGCGGCGGCGACGTCCGGCGTGTCGGCCCATTCGACCCGGGTCTGGGTCTGGGGATTGATGACCTCGGCGCTCACGGCCTCCGCCGCGGCGATCTCGGCCGCCGACAGATCGTCGCTCGGGACCAGCTTCAGAACGTCGAGGCCGCGCGCGATCTCGCTGGCGTAGATGCGGCCGTTCATCCAGTAGGCCGACCAGTCCCCGCCGACGACCAGACGTTCGGCCTCGATCGGGCCCCGGTCGAAATAGGCGATCTCGGTCGGGTTCATCGGATCCGTGAAGTCCATGATCGAGATCCCGCCCTGGTACCAGGCCTGGACCATCAGGTCGCGGCCGGGCACCGGGATCAGCGAGCCGTTGTGGGCGACGCAGTTCTCGGTCGCGCCCTGGGGGGCGGGCAGTTTGTGGAAGGCCTTGCCGCGCAGAATGTCCTCATCCCGGGTGGCGACCAGGTTGGCCCCCCAGGTGGTGGGGGCGTCGGCGGTGCAGTGCGCCCCGATGCCACCGCCCCATTCGTCGGTGAAGACGATCTTGTCGCCGGTGTTGTTGAAGGTCGCCGAGTGCCAGTAGGCCATGTCGGGATCGAACATCTCGGAGATCCGCGACGGGTTCTGCGGGTCGGAGATGTCCAGCAGGATACCGTTGCCGCTGCAGGCCCCCGCCGCCCGGTTGATCGCCGGATAGACGGTTATGTCGTGGCACTGGTTGGTCTGGGCCGTATTCTGGCTGGCCAGGCCGGCGGCCCCGCCCGACCACAGGCCGGCGATCGCGCCGGTGGTCTTGTCGGCGAAGATGCGCGGGCGATTGACGATGGCGGCCGCCTCGGGATTGTCGAGCGGCACCTTGATGACGTCGATCGAATACAGGGCCGTCTCGGCGTTCTCGCCCGGCTCACCGGCCGAGCAGATCGACAGCTCGGCGGTGGGGCGGACGCCGCTGGTGCCCGAGTTGTAGATGTAGAGCACGTTCGCGTCGCCGGGGTCGGGCACCAGGGTGTGGGTGTGAGACCCACGGCAGGTCTGGACCGCCGCGACCTGGCGCGGGGCATCGATGTCGCTGATGTCGAAGATGCGGATGCCGCGGAAACGCTCGGCGTTGACGTCGCCCTCGGCGTCGCTGGTGCCGCAGTCCAGGCGGGCGCGGTTCTGTTCGACCGACATGAACAGCAGGTTGCCGTGGATCGACAGGTCGCCCTGACCGCCGGGGCAGACGACCGACAGGATCAGCTTCGGTTCGCCCTCGCCGGTCACGTCATAGGCGTTGAAGCCGTTGAAGTTGCCCACGAACAGTCGGCCGTTCGACATCGCCATGTCGCTGTTGGACAGGGCCAGGGGGCTGAAGCGCGGCTTGACGGCCGGTTCCTCGGGGGCGGGGGGCGTGGTGCCCTCGGGCGGCGGGGGCGGCGGCGCGAACAGGGCCTCGGGGTCGAAGAAGCCTGGCGGCGGCGCGACGGCGTGTTCGAGCGCCAGGCCCGAAGCGGCCTGACCGGCGTCGTGCAGGCCGGGCGACAGGGTCGTCCGCGCGTCCGGCACCAGGACCTGCGTCTGGGCCAGGGCCGGCACCGCCGCGAGCACCAGGCCCAGGGCGGCGACGGAGGAAAGCAGGGGGCGTCGGATGGTCATGGCCACTCCTTCAAGCATCAGGGTCAGAGGTCGGAGAGAAGGGACTGCATGCGCAGAATTTCGGCGGACTGGTCGGCCACGACCGAGGTCGCGAAGTCCGACAGCATCGGGTCCTGGGCCGCATCGGTTTGAGCCAACAGAGCCTCCACCATGCCGAGCGCGCCCTGGTGGTGCCGGATCATGCCCTCGAGGAACAGCCGGTCGAAGGCCGGACCGCGGGCGGCGGCCAGTGTCTTCATCTGATTGGGGGTCAGCATGCCCGGCATCAGGGCGACGTCATCGGCCGAGGTCTCCATCGCCATCGCATGAGCCATGCTATGACCCGCATGGAGGTCGGCCATGGTCATGGCCACGGGTTGCCCGCGATCGGTCAGCCAGTTTCGTATCAGGGCCATCTCGGCCGCCTGACTCAGGGCGATCCTCTGGCCCAGACGCTTGATCTGCGGGCTGTCGCCGTGCGCCTGGAGCAAGGCCACCATCTCGACCGCCTGGCCGTGGTGGACCAGCATATGCTGCATGAACTCGACATCGTCGGCCGTGCAGCTAGTGCGGCTCAGTTCCACCGCCTGGGCGGGGGTGATGGTGCGCGCGGCGGTACCGGGAGCACCCGGCTGAAAGATCGGTGGGGTCGGGGCGTCCTGCGGCAGGCCGACGACGCCGGCCAACACGATCCCGAGTAGCGGATGCAAGATGGTTAGACTCCCCGTCGGCCCCACCCGACCTGACGGGATCAGACTAGAAGCGCCGACCGGCCGGGGGCAAGTCGCAAATTCGCCACTACATGACCGCGCCGAGACGCCACGGCTGGATCTCGTCCTCACCGAAGCCGAGCGCCTCGCTGCGCGACGGCTGGCCCGAGGCGGTGCGGATCAGCAGCGCCAGGATGCGCTCGCCCATCTCGGGGATCGACACTCCGGCCGACAGGATGGCTCCGCAGTCCAGGTCCATGTCGTCGGCCATCCGGTCGTACATCGCCGTATTGGTCGCCAGCTTCAGGCTGGGGGCCGGCTTGGCCCCGAAGACCGAGCCGCGCCCCGTGGTGAAACACACCAGATTGGCCCCGCCGGCGATCTGGCCGGTCGCCGAAACCGGGTCGTAGCCGGGGGTGTCCATGAAGACGAGGCCGGACGCCGTCACCGGCTCGGCATAGGCATAGACGGCGTTCAGCGGCGACGAGCCCGCCTTGGCCACGGCCCCCAGCGACTTCTCCAGGATGGTCGTCAGGCCCCCGGCCTTGTTGCCGGCCGAGGGGTTGTTGTCCATCGCGCCGCCGGTGGCCGCGACATGGGCTTCCCACCAGCGGATCCGCGCCATCAGCCGGTCGGTGACGGACGGATCGACCGCGCGGCGGGTCAGCAGGTGCTCGGCCCCATAGATCTCGGGCGTCTCGCTCAGGATCGCCGTGCCCCCCTCGGCGACCAGACGGTCGACCGCATGACCGAGGGCCGGATTGGCCGTGACGCCGGAATAGCCGTCCGAGCCGCCGCACTGCAGCCCCACCACCAGTCCGGACAGGGGTTGCGGGGTACGGGTCAGGGCATTGGCGGCGTCCGCCATCGCCATCATCCGCGCGACGCCGGCTGTGATGGTGGCCGAGGTCCCGCCTTCGCCCTGGATGGTCAGGACCGACAGGGCGTCGCCGGAGGCCAGACCCTCAGCCTCGGTCAGGCCGGACAGCTGGTTGGTCTCGCAGCCCAGACCCAGCATCAGCACCCCGGCGACATTGGGGTGGCGGGCATAGCCGGCCAGGGTCCGGCGCAGCATGTCCATGGCCTCGCCCGCGGACTCCATGGCGCAGCCCGAGCCGTGGGTCACCGCCACCACGCCGTCAATGTTGGGGAAGCCGTCGCCCAGCCGGGTCTCGACCTCGCGGGCGATCCGCTTGGCGACCATGGCCGAACAGTTCACCGAGGTGACCACGGCCAAGAAATTCCGGGTCCCGACCCGACCGTCGGGGCGGAGATAGCCGTCGAAGGTGCGGCCCGAGACCGTCCCGGCCGGTCGCGTCCTGACGACCGCGCCGTCCAGCCGCGTCGTCACATCGCCCATGCCGAGGTTATGGACGTGAACCCAGTCACCGGCCTGCACCGGGGCGGTGGTGGCCCCGATGACCTGTCCGTATTTCCGCACGGGTTCGCCGGGGGCCAGGCCGCGCAGCGCCAGCTTGTGGCCCGCGGGCACGGCCTCGCGGACGACGATCCCGCCCAGGACCGTCTCGCCGGGCTGGAGGGCGCGGACACAGACGGCGACGTCGTCCTCAGGGTGCAGGCGGAGGGCCGGGGCGGGGGCAGGCGACAGGAAGGGCGCGGTCATGCCGCACGATACCGCATCCGGATCGGGTGGGGCAGGGGTCCGCGCCTGACGGCCTGGTCAAACTGTCAACAATACGAATCACTTGCCCGCTTGACTCCCGCCACCCTGTAGGAGGCATATAGAAGAACATAACAGGAACATTTGGTGCCCTCGACCCTTCAGATCGCGCAGCTGAAAGCCCGGCTGGCCAGTCTGTCTCGTCCCGAGACCGGCGGCGAGCCCGGGCGGTTCACGCTCGGGATGGACCGTGTCGATGCGTATCTGGACCCCGGACCTTGTCTCTTTTGCCTGCACGATATCCATGCTCGAAGCCCCGCCGATGCCGTGGCGGCCAATGCCTTCGCCTTGGGGCTGGCGACGCGCGCGACGCGGGACCGGCCGATGGTCTGGGCGATCCAGACCCTGGCCGGTCAGGAGGCCGGGGCGCTCCACGGGCCCGGTCTGCACGAATGGGGGCTGAGGCCGGAAAGCGTGCTGGTCGTCCGGGTCCGCGACGCCACGGCCCTGCTGGCGGCGGGCGAGGAGGCGCTGAAGAGCGGAGCCGTGGGCGCGGTGCTGATGAGCGGCTGGGGCGAGACCAAGGCCATGAGCCTGACCGCCAGCCGGCGCCTGGCCCTGGCCGCGCGGGCGGGGGGCAGCACGGCCTTCGTGGTGCGGGCGGCGGCCACCTCGGCACCCAGCGCGGCCGAGACGCGCTGGTCGGTGCGCTCGGCCCTGTCGACCGGGCTGGAGGCCGGGGCTCCGGGACGGCCCGCCTTCGTCGCCGCCCTGACCCGCAGCCGGCAGGGGGCCGCCCCGACCGAGTGGACGCTGGAGTGGGATCGTGAGACCCGCGCCTTCGCCGAGCCCGCGCCGCTATCTGGCCGTCTGGTTTCCGTTCCTGTCTTCGGATCGGCTGCGGCGCGAGGACGCGCGACAGGCCTTCGCCGCACCGGCTGACGCAGAGCCCGTGGCCCCCGTGGTGCTGGTCGAGAAGATCCGGGGCGCGCTGCGTCTGGCGGCGCTGAACCCGGCGGCCGGTCGGCTGGGCCTGACGCGCGGCATGACCCTGGCCGACGCCCAGGCCCGCACGCCCGACCTGAAGACGGTGGTGCATCGGCCGGACGCGGACGCGACCCTGCTGGCCCAGGTGCTGGACGATTTCGGGCGGTTCACCCCGATGGCGGCGACCGACGGCGACGACGCCCTGATCCTGGACGTCACCGGCTGCACCCATCTGTTCGGCGACGAGGCCGGACTGGTCCGGGCGGTGCAGGGGCGGGCCGGTCGCATCGGTCTGGCCGTGCGCACGGCCCTGGCGGGCACGCCCCAGGCGGCGCGGGCCCTGGCGCGGTTCGGGCCGGGCGGCGTGTTTGAACCGGGCCAGGACCGGAGCGCAGTGCGTGCCCTGCCGATCGCGGCGCTGGAGCTGGACGACAAGGAACTCCAGGCCCTGACGCGGGCGGGCCTGCGCAGCCTGGGGGATCTGGACGACCGTCCGACCGCGCCCCTGGCCGCCCGGTTCGGCACCGACCTGCCGGTCCGGCTGGGGCGGATCCTGGGGCAGGAGGATGTGCGGATCACGCCGCTGCGCCCCGCGCCCCCCTGCGTCGTCGACCGCATCCTGTTCGAGCCGATCACCGAGACGACCGACGTCGAGGCGGTGATCGGCGACCTGCTGGTCGAGGGGATGGCCTGGCTGGATCAGCGACGGCTGGGCGGGCGGGCGTTCGAGGTCGCCTTCTTCCGCCTGGACGGGGCGACGCGGCGGATCACGGTGCGGACCGGGCGGGCGACGCGCGACGCCCCCGGGGTCATGCGGCTATTCCGCGAACGGCTGGCGGCCCTGTCCAGCCCGCTGGATCCCGGCTTCGGCTTCGACCAGCTGCGGCTGTCGGTGCCGGTCACCCAGAGCCTGGCCCCGACCCAGGGGGCGTTCGAGGCCGAGGCGCCCGGCACCGAGGACCTGGACCGGCTGATCGACCGGCTGACGGCGCGGCTGGGGCCCGAGGCCGTGAGCCGGTTCGAGCCGGTGGAGTCGCACCTGCCCGAACGGGCCGCGCGTCTGGTCTGGGCCGGGCGGCGCCAGACCGAGACCCCCTGGCCCCCGCGCGATCCCGAATCGCCGCCGCTGCGCCCGTTCCAGATGTTCGACCCGCCCCAGCCGATCGAGACGGTCTCCCTGGCCCCCGACGGCCCGCCCGCCCAGTTCCGCTGGCGGCGGGTCACGCACCAGGTCGCCCGCGCCGAGGGTCCCGAACGGATCGGCGGCGAATGGTGGCGCAGGCCCGGCCACCGCACGCGAGACTACTACCGCGTCGAGGACCGCGACGGTCGCCGCTTCTGGCTGTTCCGCGCCGGCTTCTATGGCGAGGAGCCCGAGCCGCGCTGGTATATCCACGGCCTGTTCGCATGACGGACCTGGCCCCCCCGATCGCCTATGCGGAGCTGGCGACGGCCAGCAACTTCTCCTTCCTGCGCGGGGCGTCGCACCCGAAGTCGCTGGTGCTCAGCGCCATCCTGCGCGGTCATACCGGCCTGGGTCTGGCCGATCGCAACACCGTCGCAGGGGTCGTGCGGGCCTGGAGCGCGCTGAAGGCCCTGCGCGACGAGGGCCTGTCCCCGCCCGAGAAGGTCCGCGACGGCGGCGGGCCGGGCGAGACCAGCTTCGTCGAGGATCCAATGAACGACCCGGCCCTGTCGGACCTGGTCAAGGCGCGGGCCCAGGACTTCCGGCTGCTGACCGGGGCGCGGCTGGCCTTCAACGACGGCACGCCCGACATCGTGGCCTATGCCGAGGACCGGGCGGGCTGGGGGCGGCTGACCCGGCTGCTGACGCTGGGCAACCGGCGGGCCCTCAAGGGCCAGTGCGAGATCGGCCTGGCCGACCTGCTGGCCGATCCCGAGGGCCTGTTGCTGATCGTCATGCCCGAACGGCGGCTGGAGGGCCTGCCGCGTCTGCTGGAGCGGCTGGAGGCGGCCGCGCCGGGGTCGGTCTGGCTGTCGGCGGCGATGCTGAGACAGGGCGACGACCGACGGCGGCTGGCCCGGCTGAAGGCGATGGCGCAAGCGGCCGACGTGCCCCTGCTGGCGGTCAACGACGTGCTGTATCACGACCCGTCCGAGCGCGACCTGCAGGACGTGCTGACCTGTATCCGCGAGGGGGTGACGGTCGAGGCGGCGGGACGGCGGCTGCTGGCCAATGCCGAACGCCACCTGAAACCCCCCGCCGAGATGGCCCGGCTGTTCGCCGATACGCCCGAGGCCCTGGACCAGACCCAGGTCCTGCTGGCCCGGGCCCGGTTCGACCTGGAGGACCTGACTTACAACTATCCGCAGGAGCCGACGCCGCCGGGCTGGTCGTCGCAGGGGTGGCTGGAGGACCTGACCTGGCGGCACGCCCACATCCGCTATCCCGACGGGGTGCCGGCCAAGGTCGAGGACCTGCTGACCAAGGAGCTGGCCTTCATCGAGACCCAGAATTTCGCCCCCTATTTTCTGACCATCCACGACATCGTCCGGGTCGCGAACGCCAAGGGCATCCTGTGCCAGGGGCGGGGGTCGGCGGCGAACTCGGCGGTCTGTTACGTCCTGGGCATCACCTGCGTGGACCCGGCCGAGAACGACCTGCTGTTCGAACGCTTCCTGTCCGACCACCGGGGCGAGCCGCCCGACATCGACGTGGATTTCGAGCACGAGCGGCGCGAGGAGATCATCCAGCACATCTATGAGCGCTATGGCCGCCACCGGGCGGGCATCGCGGCCACCGTCATCCGCTATCGCCCCAAGAGCGCGATCCGCGAGGTCGGCAAGGTGCTGGGCCTGACCGAGGACGTCACCGCCCGCCTGGCTTCCAGCCAGTGGGGCAGCTGGGGCTCGGAGATCTCGGATCGCCACGTCGAACAAGCGGGGCTGGATCCGAACAATCCGATGATCGGGCGGGCGGTGGTCATGGCCACGCGGCTGCTGAGCTTTCCGCGCCACCTGTCCCAGCACGTCGGCGGCTTCATCCTGACCCAGGACCGGCTGGACGAACTGGTGCCCATCGGCAATGCGGCCATGCCCGACCGGACCTTCATCGAATGGGACAAGGACGACATCGACGACCTGCGGCTGATGAAGGTCGACGTGCTGGCGCTCGGGATGCTGACCTGTATCCGCAAGGGGCTGGACCTGATGCGCGACCACGACGGTGCGCCCTACGAGCTGCACACCATCCCGACCGAGCAGAAGGACGTCTACGACATGCTGTGCAAGGGCGACTCGATCGGGGTGTTCCAGGTCGAGAGCCGGGCGCAGATCAACATGCTGCCCCGGCTGAAGCCGCGCACCTTCTACGACCTGGTGATCCAGGTGGCGATCGTGCGGCCCGGCCCGATCCAGGGCGACATGGTCCACCCCTATCTGCGTCGCCGCGGCGGACTGGAGACGCCGGAATATTCGAAGCCCGGCCCCGGCTACAATCAGAACGAACTCAGGGAGGTGCTGCAGAAGACCCTGGGCGTGCCCCTGTTCCAGGAACAGGCGATGAAGGTCGCCATGGTCGCCGCCGAGTTCAGCTCCAAGGAGGCCAACGGTCTGCGCAAGGCCATGGGCACCTTCCGCGGCGACGGCACCCTGTGGAAATACGAGGGCCGGATGGTCAACCGCATGGTCGAGCGGGGCTATGACCGCGACTTCGCCCAGCGCTGTTTCGACCAGATCAAGGGCTTCGGCTCCTATGGTTTCCCGGAAAGCCACGCCGCCAGCTTCGGCAAGCTGGTCTATATCTCGTCCTTCATCAAATGCCGGTACCCGGCGGCCTTCGCCTGCGCCCTGCTGAACTCCCAGCCGATGGGCTTCTATGCCCCGGCCCAGATCGTGCGCGACGCCCAGGAGCACGGGGTCGAGATGCGGCCGATCGACGTCAACCTCAGCGACTGGGACAATACGCTGGAGGGACCGTCCGGATCGCTGGCCCTGCGGCTGGGCTTTCGCCAGATCGACGGCTTCCGCCAGGAATGGGCCGAACGGCTGATGGCGGCGCGGGGGCGACGGTTCGAGGGGGTCGAGACTTTGGCCAGGCGCGCCGGCTTGCCGGGGGCGGCGATGCGCAAATTGGCCGACGCCGACGCCTTCCGCTCCATCGGCCTGGACCGGCGCGAGGCCCTATGGGCCGTGCGCCGCCTGCCCGACGACGCGCCCCTGCCACTGTTCGCCGCCGCCGACGCGCGCGAGCTGGGCGAGGAGGCGGACGCCAACCTGCCCCGGATGGTGCTGGGCGAACACGTCGCCGCCGACTACCAGACCGCCCGCCTGTCGCTGAAGGCCCACCCGATGGCGATCCTGCGGCCGATCTTCGCGGCGGAGAAGATGCTGACCTGCGTCGACCTGGCCGCGAAACGCAGCGGGACCAAGGTGCGCGCGGCGGGGGTGGTGCTGGTGCGCCAGAGGCCGGGCAACGGCAATGCCATCTTCATCACCCTGGAGGACGAGACGGGGGTGTCGAACCTGGTGCTGTGGGCCTCGATGTTCGAGGAATACCGCCGCGTCGTCATGTCGGCCCGGCTGATGGAGGTCGAGGGCGTGGTCGAGAAGAGCCCCGAGGGCGTGGTCCACCTGATGGCCCAGCGCGTGTTCGACCGCTCGGCCGAGCTGGACCGGCTGTCGGACGGTCACCGGCCCGAGATCACCCTCAGCCGGGCCGACCACGTGCTGCATCCCCTGCCGCCCAGTTCGCGCCACACCCATCCGCGCGACGCGCGCATCCTGCCCGGATCGCGGGATTTCCACTGACCGGGCAGGACGGCGTTTCGCGAGTCTAGCGGGCGTAGCGGTCCTCGACCGGGGCGTAGCGGTCCCACACCCGGCGGTCCGCGATGGAACGCAGCAGCTTCAGATACTCGGCATGGGTCCAGGCCAGGGGTGTGGCCGAGTCGGTGCCCCGCCCGACCCCATAGTCCTCGGGCATTGCCCCCACGCCGTCCCAGACCTGTTCCGGCAGCAGCAGGCCGTCGTTGGCGAACCGCTCCATGCCCCGGACATAGGTCTGGCGGATCCGGTCGAGGGCGGCGGGATCGGGGGTGCCGTCCTGCAGCAGGCGTGCCAGCTCATAGGTGCCGCGCTCGCCGGTGAAGAAGGGCCAGACCCGGCCGCGCTGGCCGGGCGTCATGCCGCCGTCGCCATAGTTGCCGGCGGTCTCGATGTTCTCGCCATAGCCGTCGTTGCCGTACCGCCGCCAGCCGGGGGTCTTGTCGCCTTCGGGACCGAAGTCGTAGCGGACCCGCAGGTGATCCTCGATCGTCTGGTCATCGTATTCGGCCAGGGTGTCGGTGATCGACTTGGCGTCGGCGGCGCGGACGCCGTAGCGCACCAGCTCCAGGAAGCCGCCGTCGATAATGCGGTCCTCGGGCAGGGCGGCCTGGGCATTGGCCTCGCCGATCGGGGCGCGGTCATTGGGATCCTCGTTGCGCGACACGCGCAGGAAATAGTTGCCGTCGCCCAGGGTGCCGTTGGTGGTGAAGGTCCGGGCCTCGACCTTGGCCGCATAGTCGTCGGCCGCGGCCTGATAGCGGGTGGCGGAGGCGGCGTCGCCAGAGGCGAGGGCGATCTCGGAGGCGACGGTCAGGCCGGCGATGACGGCGGCGGTGGTGGAAGGCGAGTGGCCCTCCTGCTCCTCCCACCGCTCCTGCTGCGACCAGGGAGGGGTCACCGTGCGGTCGTTCCAGTCCAGGCCGATGGTGCCGCCGTCGACCAGGAAGTCGGCGGCGGGCTTGATCATCGCGGCATACATGCGCGCCATCTCGGCGTCGGAGACCTGGCCGGCCTTCCACAGTTTCCAGCCCAGCATGATCGGCATGGCGGTCTGGTCCAGCTGGACCGAGACCCATTCGATCTGGCCGTCGACGTGGGTCTTCTGCAGGAACCAGCCGGTCGCCCCGGTATTGCCCGGCGTGCGGTCGCTGACCTGGACCTGGGGCAGGTAGCGGAAGGCGGCGACGGGCGTCTGGGTGTCGCCCAGCGCCATCAACGCCATGGCCACCTGATAGAAGTCGCGCGGCCAGACGGCCTTGTAGCCGGTCGAGGCGGTCGAGGCGTCGACCGTGTCCCCCCAGGGGTTGGACAGCGAGGCGATCAGGGCCCCGGCATGCGTCCGGTCCTCCTGCACCTTCAGCATGAGTGCCGAGGCATAGGCCAGCTTGCCGCCGTCGGTGGCCTGTTCGGCCATGCGCGGCAGTTCGGTCAGCGAACCGATCCAGTCCTGCCAGCCGACGGCCGTCCCTTCGCCGTTGAAACGGGCCAGAGCGCCGTCCAGATCGCGCGACGTCGCGGCCGCCCGCGCCTGGGCGGCGGAGGCATCGGGCCCGAAGCCGATGACGAAGTCGCGGCTCAGGGCCCCGCCCGCTTCGACGACCGGCAGGGCCCCCGTCAGCATGAGGTTACCCGTGGCCTCGCCCGAGGCCGCATAGGCGTGGTCCAGCCGACCGTCGGCCAGGTCGGTCAGGGCGTCGGAAGCCCCCATGAAGCCGACGCTGGCGGCCTCGAACGGCGCGCTGGGCACCAGGGTCAGGGCGACGTCGCCCTCCCAGGCGGTGAGGGTGCCGGGTGTCGCTTCGCCGCGATCGCCGATGCCGGTATTGGCCATGTGCGGCTCCAGCATCAGATAGGGCGTCACCGCCCCCTTCAGCGCGCGGACGGTGGTGCGCACGACCAGGCTCTGGCCGTTCGGATCGGTGTAGATCCGCTTCTCGATCTCGTAGCGGCCCTGTTTGTCGGTGGTGGTGATGCGATAGGCGGGTGACAGGGGCCGGCCCTGGGCGTCCGTGTGCAGATATTCGGTCCGCGCCGTGGTGTCGGTGCCCTCGACCGACAGGCCGGTCTCGGTCATCACGGCGAAGCGCATGGTCTTGATCTGGGCCTCGTGGATCAGGCCGTACATGGTCTCGGTCAGGACGCCGTCGGCGATCGAGAACCAGACGCGCGAAACCTCGCCGGTCGGACCGCCGTCCTTGTATTGGCCGTCGACATAGGCCTCGTACGAGGCCCCGACGCCGGTCTTGACCGCGCTGGACCAGGTCGGTTTTTCGCCCGGGGCACCGGGAGCGACCGCTTCGATCATCGGCCGGACGGCGGCGTCGGGGGTGGGGCTCATCGAGGCGCAGGCGGCCAGGGGGACCAGGGCGACGCCCATCATCAGGGCGGGGATCGATCTACGCATGGCAAAACTCACAGGTCGGAAGGGGGCAGAAGGAAGGTCAGGGGGACGTCGAGGCGGCTGTTCCAGCTCTTCTCGTTGTGTTCGGCGCCCGGGAAGACCAGCGTGCGGAAGCGGTCCGGGCTCCATCCGGCGGCGCGGATGACGCCGTCGATGCGCGACTGGAAGAAGGGATAGAAGGCGTCCAGCGTCTCGTCGCCCCGGTCCATGTAAAGCCGGTGCGTGGCCGGGTCGGGCAGGCCGCGCGCGATCACGCCCGACCAGGCCTGGACCACCGTCTCGCGCCACCGCTCAAGCGCGTCGCCCTCCAGCCGCTCGAGCCGCAGCGGCCAGTGGGTCGACAGACAGCCGGCCGCGCCGAACACCTGGGGGTATTTGATCATCGCATACAGCGAGATCAGCCCGCCCATGCTGGAACCCGCGATCACGGTGTCGTCGCGGCCCGGCAGAGTGCGATAGGCCCCGTCGATCATCGGCTTCAGCTCCTCGACCAGGAAGCGCAGATAGCCGTCGGACAGGGGCTCGCCGCCATACATGCCCAGCAGGCTGGTCCGCACCTCGCCGGGCAGGGCGGCGATCAGGTCGGCGGGCACATATTCGCGCAGCCGCAGCGGCGTGTTCCACACGCCGACCACGATCGGCAGCCGAACCTGGCCGGTCTCGCCCAGACGCGTCAGATGCTCGTCGACGCCCCATTCGCCGAAATTGGCGCGCGCCGCGTCGAACAGGTTCTGCCCATCGTGCATGTAGAGGACCGGGTAGCGGCCGGGGCCTTCGTCATAGCCCGGCGGCAGCCAGACGGTGACGTTTCGGGGGGCGGCGTGGGCCGAGGTCACGTCCGTGTGTTCGACCAGCCGCCCGGACGCGGGGGCATCGGCGCGGGCCGAGCCGGCGAAGGGGGCGGCGGCCAGCAGGGCGAGCAGGGTGCGGCGGTCCATCCGCCTCAGCCCCTGACCGGTTCGCGGACCCGCAGGGCCGCGATCGCCGCGATGAAGAAGGACACCCCGCCGATGACCAGGGCCCAGATGGCCTGGCCGCTGAAAACGCTCTTCAGGATCAGGCCCAGCAGGGTGGCGGCGACGAGCTGCGGCACGACGATGAAGATGTTGAAGATGCCCATATAGACGCCCATCTTGCGCCCCGGCACCGCCCCCGACAGGATGGCGTAGGGCATCGACACGATCGAGGCCCAGGCGAAGCCGACGCCGATCATGGGGATCCACAGCAGCGCCGGATCCCGGATCAGGAACACCCCGATCAGGCCGAGACCGCCCAGGACCAGGTTGGTCGCATGGGCCCCGCGCCGGCCGATCCGCCGGGCCAGCACGGGGATCAGGAAGGCGGCCAGGGCGGCGACGCCGTTATAGACCCCCATCAGCACCCCGACCCAGTCCGCGCCCTCGCCATAGCCGACGGAGGTCGGGGCGGGGGCGTTGTAGTGGACCGCGGTCACCGCCGGGGTGGTGTAGATCCACATCGAGAACAGGGCGAACCAGCTGAAGAACTGGACGACCGCCAGACCGCGCATGGTCTCGGGCATGCGGAAGATATCGTCCACGATCTCGGACAGGCCGTTCGAGGCGCGGGCCCGGTGCATCAGGCCGACGGCGATCTGCAGCAGGCCGAACACGGCCAGCCCGCCGAACAGGACATAGAGCTCCTTCTCGACGCCGGCGATGGCGACGCCCGCGAAGCCGGCGGCTCCGACGGCCAGCCAGATCAGGCCGCCGACGAGATAGGCTCGGATCGACCGGGCCGGGCCCTGGTCGGGTCCGGCGGTCCCCGCCAGGGCGGAGGCGCGATCGAAGGCCTCGATCTGCTCGGGGCTGTATTCGCGCGTGGAGAAGACGGTCCAC
Organism: Brevundimonas sp. LM2; assembly: GCF_002002865.1. Classification (NCBI taxonomy): domain Bacteria; kingdom Pseudomonadati; phylum Pseudomonadota; class Alphaproteobacteria; order Caulobacterales; family Caulobacteraceae; genus Brevundimonas; species Brevundimonas sp. LM2. Next base: position 1,097,870 of record NZ_CP019508.1, read on the forward strand.
AGCACGGCGCTCAACAGGGAGGCCGCCCCGACGTAGAAGGCGATGCGGACGCTGTCGGGGACCACGCCCGCGGGTGCCGTCGAGGCCACGTCGAAGCCGTTCGACAGGACCCAGGGCAAGACCGAGGCGAAGACCGCGCCCGCTCCGATGAAGACGCTCTGCATCGCATAGCCGCTGGTGCGCTGATCCTCGTTCAGATTGTCGCCGACGAAGGCGCGGAACGGCTCCATCGTGATGTTGATGGCGGCGTCCATCACCCACAGCATGGCGGCGGCGAACCACAGGCTGGGCGAGTTGGGCATGGCGATCAGCGCCAGGGTGGTCAGCAGGGCCCCGAAGAGGAAATAGGGCCGGCGCCGCCCCAGCCGGCCCCAGGTCCGGTCGCTGAGATGGCCGATCAGGGGCTGGACCAGCAGCCCGGTCATGGGGGCGGCGATCCACAGGATGGCCAGGCTATCGACCTCGGCCCCCAGGGTCTGGAAGATCCGGCTGGTGTTGACGTTCTGCAGCCCGAAACCGATCTGTATGCCGAAGAAGCCGACGCACATGTTGACGATGGCCGCCGGCGACAGCCGAGGGCGCACCGTCAACAGGGACGACGAGAGGCTCACGCGCGGCGCGCCCGGCCCAGGGGCACGAACCGGATGGCCTGGCCGCCGCCGGGGGCGAGAGCCAGGGTCAGGGTGTCGGCCGAGGTCACCTCACGCCGCTCGATGACGATGGACTCGCGGTTGCCCTTGAAGTCCGCGTCGGGACCGTCGCGGTAGATCTCGGCGCGGTAGCGGCGGCCGGCGTCGAGGAAGCCCAGCGAGGCCGACAGCGTCCGCGGATGCTCGTCCGTGATGGCCCCCAGGGCCCAGACGTCGCTGCCGCGTTCCTTGCGGACGATGGTGACATAGTCGCCGATCTCCCCGTTCAGGACGCGGGTGTCGGACCAGTCGACCGGCACGTCCTTGATGAACTGGAACGGACCGGGGTTGGCCTCGTAATTGACCAGCAGGTCGGCGGCCATCTGGATCGGGCTGTAGATGACGACATAGAGCGCCAGCTGCTTGGCCCAGGTCGTCTGCACGCCCCCGGGGCTGCGCGTCTCCATGCCGAAGATGCCCGGCGTATAGTCCATCGGCCCGGCCAGCAGGCGGGTGAAGACCAGGTTGGGCTCGTGCTCGGGCGGATTGCCGGGGTTGCCCCAGGCGCTGAACTCCATCCCGCGCGCGCCTTCGCGGCTGATCATGTTGGGATAGGTGCGGCGCAGGCCGGTGTCCTTGAACGGTTCGTGCGCATTGACCGCGACCTTGTGCCGGGCGGCGGCCTCGGCGACGCGCAGGTGGTGCTGGCTCATGGCCTGGCCCTCGTTCCAGGTCATCATCGGCGTCCCGTCCGGGCCCGCGACCCGGGCCCCGCCGGCGTCGGCGACATAGCCGGTCTTGACGCTGTGCATGCCCAGCCGCTCGTACAGGGCGAAGGCGTCCTCCATCTGGGCTTCATAGTGGAGTGCGTTGCCCCCGGTCTCGTGGTGGCCGATCAGCTGGACGCCCTTGGCCCGGCCGTGGGCCGTCACGGCCTCGATGTCGAAATCGGGGTAGGGCTGGGTGAAGCTGAAGTCCGAGCCGTTGGCGAACCACTGGCCGTCCCAGCCGAGGTTCCAGCCCTCGACCAGCACGCCGCCGAAGCCGTGCTCGGCGGCGAAGTCGATGTGTTTGATGGCGTTCTCGGTGGTCGCCCCGTGCTTGGGTCCCGAGTTCCAGCTCTTCAGCTCCAGGTGCATTTCCCACCAGACGCCGACGTATTTCATCGGCTTGAACCAGCTGACGTCGCCCAGCTTGTTGGGCTCGTTCAGGTTCAGGATCAGGCTGGATTCGACCAGGCCGGCGGCGGTGTCGCTGATCTGCAGGGTGCGCCAGGGGCTGGTGAAGGGGGCCTCGCGGACCACGGCGGCATTGGTCAGGCCGGGGGTCAGCTGGGCGCGGAAATTGTGGGCCTCGGACCGGCGCAGGTTCATCCCGGCATAGTCGAGACAGGCCGCCTCGTGGATCGAGACGTGCAGGCCGCTGTCGTTGCGCACGGTCATCGGGGTCTGGGCGCTGCCCACCGCCTCGATCGGGGTGCGGTTGTAGAGGTACTCCTCGCGGTTCCACTCCCAGGCGGGGATCCACCAGGCCTCGCCCGCCTCGGCCAGGTTGAACTCGGTCAGTTCGGCGGCGATGCGGACGGTGGTCAGGCCGGGCTGGGCGGGGACGTCGTAGCGGAAGCCCAGGCCGTCGTCGTACAGGCGGAACACCACGTCGAACCGACGGCCCAGGGAGGTCTTCTCGACATAGGAGACGCGCCATTCGTTGTAGTGGTTGCGGATGAACTGACGCTCGCCCCAGGGCTGCTCCCAGGTGTCGTCGACGGTCACCGGCTGGCTGGAGGTGGCGGTCAGGTTGCGCTCCAGGGCGACACCGTCCGTCAGCAGATAGCCCAGGCGCGACGAGGTCACGACCGGCCGGCCCATGCGGTGGACGCTGTAGACCGGGCGGCCGTCGTTATCGACGCCGGCCTCGACCGTCAGGGTGCCGCCAGGCGACGAGGCACGCATCGCGCCGGCGGGCGTCTGGGCGAAGGCGGGCCGGACGCCGAAGGCGAGGGCGGAGACCCCGGAAAGGGCGAGGAACGCGCGGCGCTTCATCATGGTCAAGCTTCCTTGTTACGAGGTCTTGCCAAGCGAGGCCGAGGCATCGCATGAATAAGCAAGATTTGCAGAAAAATTTGCAGACGTGATTCCCGGAGCCGCGACCCTTGAGCCGCAAGACCACCCGTCTGGAAGATCTGGCCAAGCTGGCCGGGGTGTCGATCGCCACGGCGTCGCGGGCCCTGAACGACAGCCCCGCCGTCAACGACCGCACCAAACAGGCGATCTGGAAACTGGCGCGCGAGCACGACTATCCGTTCCGGCGCTACATGCCGGCGGGCCCGATCGGGGCCCAGGGCACGATCGCCCTGGTGACGCCGCGACCGCAGGGGCGGGAAGGGCGACTGAGCGATCCCTTCTTCCTTGAACTGCTGGCCGGCGTCGGCGAGGCCGCGCGCGAACGGGGCTGCGACCTGGTGATGAGCCACGTTTCGCCGGGCACCCTGCACGACCTGTCGGTGGCCATGACCACCAGCCGCGCGGACGGCGTGATCTTCCTGGGCCAGAGCACCCTGCACGCCGCCTTCAACCGCATGGCGGAGACCGAGAGCCGGTTCGTGGTCTGGGGCGCCGAACTTCCGGACCAGCACTACTGCTCGGTCGGCTCGGACAACATCAACGGCGGCCGCCGGGCCACGGCCCACCTGGCGCGACTGGGGCGCAAGCGCATCGTCTTCCTGGGCGATCTCGACCCGCCCGAGGCCATGCAGCGCCAGCGCGGCTATGCCGAGGCCATGGACAGCGCGGGTCTGGGCGTCGATCCGGACCTGATCGTCCCGGCCCATTTCGAGGTCGAATCGGCCGAGGCGTCGGTGGATTCCCTGCTGCGGCGCGGTCTGCCGTTCGACGGCATCGTCGCCGCCTCGGACCTGATCGCCCTGGGGGCCGTTCGCGCCCTGCTGCACGCGGGCAAACGGGTGCCGGAGGACGTCTCGGTGATCGGCTTCGATAATGTGCCGTTCAGCCGCTACAGCCGACCGGCGCTTTCGACGATCGCCCAGGACACGATGAAGGCCGGCCGGTTGATGGTGTCGAAACTGCTCGACAGTTCCGGCGACCGGGCGGGGCGTTCGGAACGGATTCCGACCGACCTGATCGTGCGCGAGACCTGCGGCGGCTGAGCTCATCCGGCCGACCGGGCCAGGATCAGCCCGGCCAGGGGGGGCAGGACGCCGCCCGCCAGGTCAGGTGCATTGACCGATTCCACGATCCGCCAGCCTTCCGGCAGGCTCCAGCCCTCGCCCTCGTGACCGAGGTTGAAGACGCACAGCAGGGTCTCTGCGCCCGCGCCGCGCTGGAACTGCAGCAGGCTTCCCGAGGCCGAGACCATCGTCATGGCGCCGGTGCGCAGGATGGGGTGGCTGTGGCGCAGGGCGATCAGCCGTCGCGTCAGATGCAGCATCGACTGGGGGTCCGATTCCTGACCATCGACCGCGAGGGCGGCGTGCCGGGGATCGACCGGCAACCAGGGCTCGCCGCTCGAGAAGCCGGCCTGGACGGCGTCCTTCTGCCACGGCATCGGCGTGCGGGCCCCGTCGCGACCCAAGGTCTCCGGCCAGTTGGCGATGGCCTCGGGGTCGACCAGCCGGTCGAACGGGACATGGGCCTGCGGCAGACCCAGCTCCTCGCCCTGATAGACGAAGACATTGCCCCGCAGGCACATCAGCAGCAGCATCGCCATGCCGGCGAAGGCGGTCTCGTCGCGTCCTTCGGCCCAGCGGGTGATGGCGCGCGGCGCGTCATGGTTGGAGAAGGTCCAGGACGGCCAGCCCTCGCCGTCGACGCCTGGCCACATGGCCGGACCTCCATCCACCAGTTCGGGCGTCAGCCGATCGGCGTAGAGGTAGAGGAACCCATAGGCGGAGTGCAGCCGGTCGTCGCCCTGGGTGTACTGTTTCATCTCCTCATTGGCGCGGTCCCCGCCGACCTCGGCCACCAGGAAACGCGCGCGGCCGGTCGCCTCGCCGCAGCTGTCCGCGAGGCGACGCAAGCGGGTCAGGAAGGCCGGGATCTCGGGCTGGGATTGGTTGTGGATCTTGTCCTGGAAGTCGAACGGCCGCGTCCGCTTGCCGTTGGTGACGAGCGGCGGATTGTCCGTCAGTTTCGGATCGTGCATCGAAAAGTTCAGGGCATCGAGCCGGAATCCGTCCACGCCCCGGTCGAGCCAGAACCGCATGGCGTCCAGCAGCGCCTGCTGGACCTCGGGGTTCCTGACGTTCAGCTGCGGCTGCTCCTTCAGGAAATTGTGCATGTAGTACTGGTGACGCCGCGCGTCCCAGGTCCAGGCCGGGCCGCCGAACACCGACTGCCAGTTCGACGGGGGCGACCCGTCCGCCTTGGCATCGGCCCAGACGTACCAGTCGGCCTTGGCATTGGTCTGGCTGCGGCGGCTTTCCTTGAACCAGGCATGCTCGTCCGAGGTGTGGGAATAGACCTGGTCGATGATGACCTTCAGGTCCAGGGCATGGGCGCGCTCGACCAGGGCGTCGAAATCCTCGATCGAGCCGAAGATCGGATCGACGCCGACATAGTCCGACACGTCGTAGCCGAAATCCTTCATCGGCGAGGTGAAGAAGGGCGACAGCCAGATGCCGTCCACGCCCAGCGAGGCGATGTGGTCCAGACGGGCCGTGATGCCCGGCAGGTCGCCGATCCCGTCGCCGTTGGAGTCGGCGAAGCTGCGCGGATAGACCTGATAGATCACCGCGCCGCGCCACCATTCCAACTGCGGGGCGGGGGCGGCCGCGTACAGGGCGCGCGGGTCGTGGGTCAGGACGTCAGCGGTCAACGCACACCTTCGGAAGAGCAGATCACATAGTCGAATGCGGGGACGGTCAGGCGGACGCTACCCGGCGCGCTGGCCGTGGCCGGGCAGTCGCCCCGCGCAGAGGACCAGCCGACGGATGCGGCGTCCACCTCGATATTGGCGGTGATCGCCGCGCCAGAGGTATTATAGACGACCAGGGTCTCGCCCGCAGCCTCCGGCATGCGCCGCGACAGGGCCAGGATGCCCGGCGTCTCCGCCGCGAAGCGGACGGTCTGCAGGCCCTGGCGCAGGCGGACGTCGGCCTGACGCAGCCGGGCCATCTCCGCGATCGACCGGTACATCGGGGCCTCGGTCGAGAAGGCCGGGCGGGTCCCGCCGACGATGCGGTCGTCGCGGTAGGAGGCGACCTGGCTGTCGGCCATGTTCTGGCGCGCGCCGCCATAGCCGCCGTCGCCGGTGAAGCCCTGTTCGTCGCCGTAGTAGAGGGTCGGGGCGCCCCGGCTGAACATCATCAGGGCGTGGGCCAGGGTCTCGCGCTGCAGCAGTTCGGCGTCCGAGATGTCCGGCTTTGCCTTGACGATGAAGCCGCCGATCCGGCCCATGTCGTGGTTGCCCAGGAAGGTCGGCAGCCCCAGCGCTCCGGTGGTCCCGCCTTCGTAAAGGGCGTCGGCGTCGAACACCTTGGCCAGGGCCGTCGGCGGCACGTCGCGGGCGACGATGTCGGTCACCGCGAACTGGAACGGGAAGTCCAGCACGGCCGGATAGCCGTCGACGCGGGTGAAGCGGGCAGTGACGGCGGGATCGACGTCATAGACCTCGCCGAAGATGTGGAAGTTGGGGATGCCCCGGGCCTTCGCGCGCTCCAGCATGGCGGGAACGAAGGCCTGCCAGAACGCGGGATTGACGTGGCGGGCCGTGTCGACGCGGAAGCCGTCGATTCCGTACCGGTCGATCCAGTCGCCGAAGATCTCGATCATGCCCGACACCACGCGCGGATGCTCGGTCATCAGGTCGTCGAGGCCGGCGAAATCGCCGTCGATCGAGCTTTCGCCGCGGAAGGTCGTGTCGCCCCGGTTGTGGTAATAGGCCGGGTCGTTCAGCCAGGCCGGCACCTTGACCGTCTCTTCGCCCGCCGGGATGTAGGGGGTGTAGGCATAGTCGGGCCGGGTCAGACGGTTAAAGTTGGTGCCGTCGAAGCCCTCGTTGATCGCTTCGCCCTTGATCCCGCCGCGCCGGGTGAACGGATAGTCGCCGCGGCTGCGGTATTCGCAGTCGTTGGCCGGGCATTCGCGGTAGCGGATCACGTCGGCCGTGTGGTTGGCGACGATGTCCATATAGACCTTCATGCCGCGCGCATGGGCCGCCTCGACGAGGGCGCGCATCGCCGCCTCGTCGCCGAAATGGGGGTCGACGCGCGTGAAGTCTGTGATCCAGTAGCCGTGCGACCCGGCGAACTCGCGGCCCGGCTCGCCCTGGACCGGCTTGTTCTTGAAGATCGGGGCCATCCAGATGGCGGTCGCGCCCAGGCCCTGGATGTAGTCGAGCCGGCGCTCTACACCGGCCAGGTCGCCGCCGTGATAAAAACCTTCGTGCGTCGGGTCGAATCCGTGGTCCAGCCGACCGCCCGGGATGCCGCCGGTGTCGTTTGCGGCGTCGCCGTTGTCGAACCGGTCCGGCATCAGGAAATAGATCACCTCGTCCTGAGGCAGGCGCGCCCGATAGTCCGGGGCGGTAGGAGCGGTCTGAGCCGTCGCGGGCGCAGCGCCCGCCAACAGGGTGCAGGCCGCGAGAGCAGCCCCCGACCATCGTGTCCAGCGCGAGGCGTGGCCCATGGGTGTCTCCATTCCTGGTTTGCGTCTCAGATGCATCGCCTGATCGCTTATTTGCAAGATTTTGCAGTACCGGCCCACGGTGTCAATCCATGGATCAGGTCGGCACACGCGAGGCAGACCTCATGCTGCGCCGCAATATCAGCGGATAATGGGGGGAGAAGGGTCGGGTTGCCGTTGCCACATTGCTGCCTGCTGAATTACTCACTTGCCACATTCCAAGATTTTGCATATTTTTGCGATTGGTCTGGGATCGCTTCGTCAGAAACGCGAGATGGCCATCAGGGAGATGAGTTCATGAGAATCCGTTCGAATACGCGTGCACGTCTGATGGCCGGCGGTGCCGCCAGCGTGTTGACCCTTCTGGCACTGGCCGGAACGGCCCAGGCGCAGACCCAAACGACGCCGCAGGATGACGCGACCGAGGTCGACGAAATCGTCGTCACCGGCATTCGCGCCTCGATCGCCAGCTCCATCGCGGCCAAGGCGCGCAACACCTCGATCGTCGAGGTCATCACCGCCGAGGACATCGGCAAGCTGCCGGACGTGTCGATCGCCGAGTCGCTGGCCCGTCTGCCGGGCCTGACGGCCCAGCGCCTGGACGGCCGCTCGCAGGCCATCTCGATCCGCGGCCTCGGCCCCGACTTCACCACCGCCCTGCTGAACGGCCGCGAACAGGTCACCACCGGCGACAACCGCGGCGTCGAGTTCGACCAGTATCCGTCGGAACTGCTCAGCGGCGTGACCGTCTACAAGACACCCGACGCCCAGCTGATAGGCCAGGGCCTGGGCGGCACCGTCGACCTGCAGACCGTCCGTCCGCTCGCCTTCGGCCGTCGCGCCATCGCCGCCAACGCCCGCTATGAACAGAACGACATCGGCGCGCTGAACTCGGGCACGGACGACAACGGCAACCGCTACAGCCTGTCCTACATCGACCAGTTCGCCGACGACACCATCGGCATCGCCCTGGGCTATGCCCACATCGAGAGCCCCTACCAGTCCGAGCGCTACAACAGCTGGGGCTATCCGACGACGCCGGCCGGCGACTTCGTGCTCGGCGGGTCCAAGCCCTATGTGATGTCGTCGAACCTCGAGCGCGATGGCTTCATGGGCGTCGTCGAGTTCCGGCCGAACGACCGGTTCCACTCGACGGTCGACGCCTTCTATTCCGAGTTCCAGAACACCCAGATCCTGCGCGGCATCGAACTGCCGTTGTGGTGGGGCGGCTCCGCTGGCGACTGCACGGTGCCGGTTCAGACAGCGACCTGCCGTCCGGCACCGGCTCTTCGTGCTGGTTCGACCGTTGAGAACGGCTTCGTCACGGCCGGCACCTTCGACAACGTCAAGGGCGTCGTCCGCAACGACGTCAACACCCGCGAAAGCACCATCACCTCGGTGGGCTGGAACACGGTCTTCCAGGCGTCGGACGACTGGTCGCTGATGGCCGACCTCAACTACTCGAAGGTGGAGCGCAACGACGTCGTTCTGGAAACGCTCGCCGGGACCGGGCGGAACATCGCCGGTGCCACCGACTCGATCGGCTATACGTTCGACGAGAACAACGTCGCCAGCTTTACCCATAATCTGAACTACGCCGATCCGAACCTGATCCGGCTGACCAGCCCGCAGGGCTGGGGGGGCGACATCATCCCGGGCGGTCAGGACGGCTATCTGAACACGCCGTCCGTCGAGGACGAGATCAAGGCCCTGCGCCTCGAGGCGACGCGCCAGCTCAACGCCGACGGACCGTTCAGCGCCATCGAGTTCGGCGTGAATATCTCCGAGCGCGAGAAGTCCTTCGTCAACGACCAGTTCTTCCTCGGCGTCCCCGGCGGGGCCAGCGCGGTGGTTCCGGCCGCCTTCCTGCTTCCGTCCACGGAGCTGACCTATCTGGGCCTCGGTCCGGTGCTCAGCTACGACGCGCTCGGCCTGGTCAACTCCGGCTTCTATAACCTGGTCCGCAACCCGAACGCCGACGTCGTGTCGGGCAACTGGGAAGTGCTGGAGAAGGTCAATACGGCCTATGTCCAGCTGAGCATCGACCACATGCTCGGCTCCATGCCGCTCACCGGCAACGTTGGCCTGCAGTACGTCTACACCGACCAGAGCTCGAACGGCTTCGCCGCTTCCGGCACGGGGGCCTCGGCCGTCTCAACGCCGGTGTCCGGCGGCCTCGAATACCAGGAGTTCCTGCCCTCCTCGAACTTCATTCTCGAGGTGGCTCAGGACCATTACGTGCGCTTCGCCGTCGCCCGGACCCTCGCGCGGGCTCGGATGGACGACATGCGCGCCTCGCGGAACTTCAGCTTCAACATCGCCAACAATACGCCCCTGGCGCAGCCCGACCTGAACTCGCCGTTCAGCGGCGGGGGTGGCAACCCGGAGTTGCAGCCGACCATCGCCGACGTCGCCGATCTGTCCTACGAGCACTATTTCGCCAACCGGACCGGCTATGTCTCTGTGGCGGGCTTCTACAAGTACCTCGAGAGCTTCGGCTTCACCCGCAACCAGATCTTCGACTTCACCGGCTATCCGACCGGCGGCGTCACCCCGGTCATCAATCAGGGCGTGGTCAGCGCGCCGGACAACGGCGAGGGCGGCTACATCTCGGGCGTCGAGTTCGCCCTGTCGGTGCCGCTGAACATCGTCTCGCCGATGCTGGAAGGCTTCGGCTTCCAGTTCAGCGCCTCGCAGACCTCCAGCGAGATCACGCCGGACGGGATCAACACCACGCCGCTTCCCGGGCTGTCCGAGACGGTCGCCAACTTCACGGTCTATTACGAGGCCAACGGCTTCCAGGCCCGGATCTCGGACCGTTATCGCTCGGACTTCCTGGGCGAGGTCGCCGGTTTCGGCAACGGCCGCACCCTGCGCAGCATCGCCGAGGAGAACGTGGTCGACGCCCAGATCGGCTACGAGTTCCAGGCGGGTCCGCTGGAAGGGGCCTCGGTCCTGTTCCAGGTCAACAACCTGACCGACGAGCCTTTCGCGACCTTCCAGAACGGCGATGAGCGTCAGGTCATCGACTACCAGACCTACGGCCGGACCTTCCTCGTCGGTCTCAACTATCGCTACTGAGGCGATACCGGGCCGTTCCCTCTCCCCTCCGGGGATGGCCCCCGCCTGGTAAGGCGTGAAACTGGCCGCGCGGGTGACCGCGCGGCCGTCTTTCGTTTGAGGCCGGGCTTCAGGCCGTGCCGGACCACATGGTCTGGGCCTTGAGGAAGGCGTCGTGTTCCGGCATGCGCGCCACGGCGTCGCGCCAGCGGGCGGCGATCTGTGCGAAGCCGGCTTCGACCTGGTCCAGGTTCTGCAAATCATACAGCGGGTTGTGACCCGTCGGCACGATGCCTTGGCCGTACATCACAGCCAGCCAGGAGCCCTGGCTGAAGTACTCATCGGCCCCCGACTGATACAGCAGGCCGCGATCGCGGAAGGCCTCGACCCTCTGGCTCAGGGTGTCGGGGATCGGCATGGTCGCCATGTGCCGCCAGAACGCCGTGTCGTCCCTCTGGGTCGCGTGATAGTGCAGGATCACGAAGTCGCGGATCAGGGCGACCTCCGCCCCCAGCCTGCGATTGTAGCTCTCGATGTTGACCGGGCTGAACCGGCTGTCGGGAAAATGCTGCAACAGCCGGTAGATGCCGGACTGGACCATGTGGATGCTGGTCGATTCCAGCGGCTCGATGAAACCGCTCGACAGGCCCAGGGCCACCACATTCTTCGACCAGAAGGTCTTCCGGCGCCCCGTCGTGAAGCGCAGCGGGCGCGGGTCCGCCAGGGCCGGTCCGTCCAGGGTGTCGAGCAGGATTTGGCGGGCCTCATCGTCGTCGATGAAATCCGAGCAGTAGACATGGCCGTTGCCGGTGCGGTGCTGCAGGGCGATGCGCCACTGCCAGCCCGCGGGCCGGGCCGTCGACCGGGTAAAGGGGGTGGTCGGCCCGACCCGCTCGCACGGCACGGCCCAGGCCCGGTTCATCGGCAGCCAGTGACTCCAGTCCTCGAACCCGGTCTTCAGAGCGCCCTCGATCAGCAGGGCGCGAAAGCCGGTGCAGTCGATGAACAGATCGGCGGCGAGTTCGCGGCCGTCCTTCAACCGGACCCGGTCGACGAAGCCGTCCTCGGCGCGCTGGACCACGTCGACGATCTCGCCCTCGATCCGCTGGACGCCGCGGCTCTCGCAGACCTTGCGCAGGTACCGGGCATAGAGGCCGGCGTCGAAATGATAGGCGCTGAACAGGCCGTTGAACGGCGAGCGCGGATCGGGGTCGCGCAGGCCCGCCTTGCCCGCCTTGCAGGCCTGGGCGCACAATGAATAGGCCTCCAGATCGTCGGCGATCCGCCCCTTGGCGCGCAGGGCCAGGAAGGACTGCTGGAACTCGGACAGGGTCGGCCCGGGGCCGAAGGTGCCGAACGGATGCAGATAGCGGTTGTCCTGGCGGCCCCAGCCGACGAACTCGATGCCGAGCTTCAGCGTCGCCTGGGTCTCGCGCATGAACTCCGCTTCGTCCAGACCGATCAGGTTGTTGAAGTCGCGGATGGGGGGCACGGTGGCCTCGCCGACCCCGACGATGCCGATGTCGTCGCTCTCGACCAGGGTCACCGCGCAATGCGGCCCCAGAGATCGGTTCAGCGCCGCCGCCGCCATCCAGCCGGCGGTGCCGCCGCCGACGACGAGCACGGATTTGATCGGTTCGGCCATGCCTGTTTCTTCTCCCGTTTTTTCCGATCTCTAGCAGCTTTGCGGAGGTCCGGCAGCGGCGTAAAAGCCGCTGCGACGGCCGTGGGGCAGGGCGTCCCAGAAACAGGACGCGCGCATGACCCATCCCATCCTGCCGGCCCCGACTTCGGCTTCGGTGCCCGTCCACCACGGCGTCGACCGGGCGCGGTTCGAGGCGGAGATCGTGCCCGCCGGCCGGCCGGCCGTGCTGAAAGGCCTGGTCCGCGACTGGCCCGCCGTGCGCGCCGCCGCCACATCCCCCGACGAGCTCGCCGCCTATTTCGCCCGCTTCGACAACGGCGCGGCGGTCCGGGCCTTCTTCGGCGCGCCCGAGATGCGGGGCCGTTTCAGCTATTCCGACGACTTGGCCGGGTTCAATCACGACCAGCGCCAGACGACGCTGCGAGCCGTGGTGGATCAGGTCCTGGTCGGCCGAGACCGCGCAGAGCCGTCCCACGTCTATGCCGGCGGGGTGCCGATGCCGGTCGTGCTGCCGGGCATGGCCGAAGACAATCCGATGGCCCTGCTGGATCCCACCCGCGAGCGGCTGACGTCGCTGTGGATCGGCAACCGCTCGCGGACCGCCGCCCACTGGGACCTGGCCCAGAACCTGGCCTGCGTCGTCGCCGGCCGCCGGCGGTTCACCCTGTTTCCGCCCGAGCAGATCGCCAACCTCTACGTCGGGCCCATCGACGTGACCCTGGCGGGCCAGCCGATCAGCCTGGTCGACATCGTCGATCCCGACTTCGAGCGGCATCCCCGCTACCGCGAGGCCCTGGCGGCGGCCGAGGTCGCGGAACTGGAACCGGGCGACGTGCTCTACCTGCCCAGCCTGTGGTGGCACCATGTCGAATCGCTCGACGCGGTCGGGGCCATGATCAATCTATGGTGGCGCGATGGGCCGGACTATCTGACCACCCCGATGCTGACGATGTTCCACGCCCTGCTGACCATCCGGGACCTGCCGGCCGACGAGCGGATGCGCTGGCGCGCCTTCTTCGACCATTATATCTTCCAGACCGGCGGCGACCCGGTGTCGCATCTGCCGTTGCCGGCCCAGGGCGTGCTCGGACCGATGACAGGCACGATCCAGCAGCGGATCAAGGCGATCCTGCTGCGTTCCCTTCAGCGCTAGCACGACGACGTCCGAAAGCGGCGCATCGCGCGGTTTTTCTTGCCGTTCAAAGTATTCAGCCAGGCTTGATTGCAGAGCGGACGACTCGCGTGACGATTCCGCAACAGGGCGGTCAAATCGGTGTGACGCGGCTATCAATCTCCTTAAGTTCGTAAAAGGATACCCCCGGTCTCTGGGGAGGGACGCTGCAGGATCTTTTCGCTCAACGAATGGATCTCAAATGCAGACGAATGCCACGAACACGTCGCTGCGGCTCTTGCTGTGCAGCGGGGGCGCGCTCGCCGCCCTGCTTTCGGCCCAGCCCGTATGGGCACAAACGGCGCCGACCGCCGCCCAGGAGTCTGACCTGGACGAGGTCATCGTCATCGGCACGCGTCGAACGGACCGTTCGGCCACGGAGACGGCGTCTCCCATCGACGTCATCGGCGGCGAGGAACTGGCTCAGCAGCCCGCCGCGGACATGCTGGACGTGGTCAAGAACCTGGTCCCGTCTTTCTACGTGCCGCAAAACACCATTTCCGACGCCTCGACCTTCGTCCGCGCACCCTCGCTGCGTGGTCTCGGGGCCGACCAGATCCTGGTGATGATCAACGGCAAGCGCTACAATCGCGCGGCCCTGGTCACGGTCGTGACGGGCGGCGACACCGCCCTCTCGCTGGGCGCCCAGAGCGCCGACATCTCCATGATCCCGTCGATCGCCGTCGCCAACCTGCAGATCCTGCGGGACGGCGCGACGGCCCAGTACGGATCCGACGCCATCGGCGGCGTCATCAACTACGGCATCCGCGAGGATGACAGCGGCTTCGAGCTTCAGACCCGCTATGGTCAGGCCTACGCCGGCGACGGCGCCAGCTACCAGGTCGCCGCCAACGCCGGGTTCAGCCTCTGGGGTTCGGGGTTCCTGAATCTGTCGGGCGAATACTTCAAGGACGAACAGACCAGCCGCGGCGTGACCCGGCCCATCGCCGCCGTCTTCGCGGCGAACAATCCGTCGCTGGCGAACCAACTGCCCAACTTCCCCGACCCGGTGCAGATCTGGGGCTCCTCGCCGACCGACGGCTACAAGCTGTTCCTGAATTCCGGTTATGACCTCACGGCCAACAGCAGCCTGTATCTGACCGTCAACGTCGGTCACCGCGAAGCCGACCAGAGCTTCAACTATCGCTCGCCGATTTCGGCTCCGACGCCGCTGGCGGTCGACGATGGGTCAGGCAGCCCGGCGACGCGGTCCCCGGGCCGGAACGGAGCCTTCGCGCCGATCTTCTTGACGCGTTGCCCGACCGGAAACGCGACCTGCCCGGCGGGCGGCTTCGTTCGGGACGCCAATACCTTCAGCTTCACCAGCATCTACCCCGCGGGTTTCACGCCCCGCTTCCAGGGCGAGGCCGACCAGCTCTACGGGACCTTCGGCACCCGGGGCGTCGCCGACAACGGCATGACCTACGACCTATCGGCCACCCTGGCGCAGAACTCGCTCGACCTGGCGATGACGCAATCGCTGAACGCCTCGTTCGGTCCGCAAAGCCAGACCGAGTTCAAATTCGGCGAGCTGATCCAGCGCGAGGCCAACATGAACCTGGATCTGACCTATCCGATCGATCTCGGTTTCGCGAGCCCGGTGACCCTCTCCGGCGGGGCCGAGTATCGGCGCGAGGAATATGAGGCGACGGCCGGCGATCCCCAGTCCTACGGGGCCGGCCCCTACGCCTCTCAAGCACTGTACGACCAGATCGCTCCCGGCGTGTACGCGCGCTCGACCGTCCAGGCCTCCGCCGGTCAGTCGCCGGGCGCCAGCGGCTATGGCGGCACCAGCCCGACCTCGGCCAACGTCACGACCCAGACCAGCTACGGCGTCTATATCGGTGCCGAGGCGGACATCACCGACGCGCTGTCGATGGGCGTCACCGGCCGCTACGAGGACTACGACACCTTCGGCGACACCTTCGTCGGCAAGGTGAACGCACTGTATCAGGTCTCCGAGACCTTCTCGGTGCGCGGCACGGTCGGGACGGGATTCCATGCCCCGTCGCCGGGCCAGAGCGCGACCGAGATCCTGACCACCGCCTTCTCGCCCGGCGGCGATCAGGTCCAGACCGGCACCTATCCGGTCGTCAGCCCCATCGCCCAGTATTTCGGGGCCGGGACGCTGACGCCCGAAGAATCGGTCAACTACGGGGCCGGCTTCATCCTCGAGCCGACCGACGCCCTGACCCTGACCGTCGACGCCTATCTGATCGAGGTGACGGACCGGATCAGCATCACCAGCCCCTTCACGGTGGTCGCGGCGGATATCGTCGCCCAGCCGGCCCTGGCGGCCGTCGGGGTGGACGGTGCGGTGCAGTATTTCACCAATGGGTTCGACACCGAGACCCGCGGGATCGACGCCGTCGCCAGCTATCGGACGGAACTGCTGGAGGCGCCTCTCAGCCTGACGCTCGCCTACAGCTTCAACGAAAGCGAAGTGACGGACTTCGATCCGGTGGCCATCGACACAGGCCGGATCACCGATATCGAGAACCTGACACCCAAGCACCGCGCCATTCTCTCGGCCAACTGGCAGGTCGGCGGCTTCACCTTGAACGGCCGCGCCAACTACTACAGCAGCTGGCTCAGCGCCCAGGACTATCCGGGTCAGGAGTTCGGCGCGAAGGTCACCGCCGACCTGGACGTCAGCTACACCATCGACGACCGCTACACCGTCACGGTCGGGGCCACGAATCTGTTCGACGAGTATCCGGACAAGATCATCGGCACGTCGGCCAACCCGATCTACGAACTGACCGGCGGCACCGCCGACGGCCAGATCTATCCGCGCTCGGGCGGGCCGTTCGGCATGAACGGCGGCTTATGGTTCGCGCGCATCGGCGTGAAATACTAGGGGCTGGGGGGCGGGGCGTGGTCGCACAGGCGGCCGCGCCCCGCCTGCCTTCCGCCAATAGGTCTTGTGTAGAGGCTGGGCGTCTCGGCCAAGCCTCGTTGTTTTTATCGGGCGTGCGAATTCAGCCGAAGTGCTGTCTCGCCGTGGCGAGAGAGATGGTTGGATTATGAGCGGTACACGGCGGGCGTTCCTGACGCGGCTGGCGGCGGTGGCCGGCACGGGCGGGATGTATACGGCCATGCGGGCCATGGGTCTGGTCGATGACGGGGTCGCCCACGCCCAGACACCGGCCCTCGCCCCCGGGTCGGGCAACGGGTCCAGCGTCCTCATCCTGGGGGCCGGCCTGGCGGGAATGGCCTCGGCCTATGAGCTGAAGAAGGCCGGCTATGCCGTCACCGTGCTGGAAGCCCGCGACCGCGTCGGCGGCCGCAACTGGACCGTCCGGCGCGGCGCGAAGATCGCCCATACGGACCGGGCCGATCAGGTCTGCGGCTTCGAGGAGGGCCAGTATTTCAATGCCGGGCCCGCCCGCATCCCCAGCCACCACCAGGCCACGCTGGGATACTGCAAGGAGCTGGGGGTCGAGATGGAGGTGCTGGTCAACCACTCCCATTCGGCCCTGATCCAGGCCGACGGGCTGAACGGCGGCAAGCCGCTGCAGATGCGCCAGGCCATTCACGGCGTGCGCGGCAACGTGGCCTCCCTGCTGGCCAAGGGGATCCAGAACGGGGGCGTCGACACCGCCCTCAGCGCCGAAGACCGGGCCCTTTTGGTCGAGAATTTGATCGGCTGGGGCGAGCTGGATCCCGACCTGATGTTCCGCCACAGCGTCATGTCGGGCTTCGCCATCGAACCCGCGGCCGGCGACGTGACCGGCACGCCGCGCGACGCCATGATCCTGTCGGCCCTGCTGCATCCCATGGCCTGGGGCGCGCCCGCGTTTCACGATCTGATCGACATGCAGGCCACCATGATGCAGCCGGTCGGGGGCATGGACCGCATCCCGATGGCCTTCGCCGCGCGGCTGGGCGACAGCATCCGACTGAACGCCGAGATCACCGGTCTGAAGCGCAGGGGATCGGGGGTCGAGGCAACCTGGAAGGACGCAGCGGGAGGGGTCCACGCCGTCACGGCCGACCACTGTATCTGCACCATCCCCTTCCCGGTCCTGACGGGGATCGCGAACGACTTTTCGGCTGATCGCCAGGCGGTGATCAAGGCCGCCGTCTACCACGACTCGGTCAAGATCGCCTTCCAGGCGCCGCGCTTCTGGGAAGCCAACGACCAGATCTACGGCGGTCTCAGCTTCACCGACCGCGACACCCTGATGACCTGGTATCCGTCGGGCCGGTTCCTGCATCCGACCGGCATCCTCGTCGCCGGCTACAGTTTCGGCGAGGCGGCGACCCGGCTCGGGTCCCTGCCGCTGGCGCAGGGCCAGGCCTATGCCCGCGAGACGGTCGAGCGGCTGCATCCGGGCCAGGGCGGCAAGCTCAGCGACGGCGTCACCGTCCACTGGGGCAAGATCCCCTACAACCTCGGCATCGAGGGTCCGATCGCGCAGCAGGATCCGGCCGGCTATGCCTTGATGAGTGAGCCCGACGGGCCTTACCTGTTCGCCGGCGAGCATCTCAGCCACGTCGGAGCCTGGCAGCAGGGAGCGATCGTCTCCGGCTGGCGCGCCGTCAACGCCATCGCCGCCCGCCGTCTTGCCCTTGCCGCCTGAACCGGAGACCGGATCCATGACCGCCCACCTCACCCTCGCCACGGCCCTTTGCGTGCTGGGAGCCGCTCTTCCGGCCACGGCGCAGGAGATCGAACGCACCTATCCCTCGCCGACGGCCTTCATCGCCTCGACGGTGACGGTGCCGGAAGGCTCGGAGATCATCTTCCTCAGCGGACAGCTGCCCGACGTGGCCGACACCACCGCCGCGCCCGGGACGGTGGCCGCCTATGGCGACACCGAGACCCAGTCGGAATCGACCTTCGCCAAGATCTCAGCCCTGCTGGCCACCCGTGATCTGACCATGGGCGACGTCGTCTCCATGACGGTCTATCTGGTCGCGCCTCCGGGATCGGACCGGATGGATTTCGCCGCCATGATGCGCGCCTACAATCGCTATTTCGGCACGGCGGAGCAGCCCAATCGCCCGTCCCGCAGCACGGTCCAGGTCGCCGGGCTGGCCGCGCCCGGCTTCCTGGTCGAGATCGAGGTCACCGCCGCCCGCGCCGCCGACTGAGCCGACGGATCGACGATCCTAGAACCGGTAGGTCACCCCGACCCGCAGGTTGCGGCCCGGCTGGGGCGCGATGTCCTTCAGGAACGAGGCGTGTTCGCGGGCCTCCTCGTCCGTCAGGTTGCGACCCTCGGCGAACAGGGTGACCGCCGGATCCGCGAACGGCCGCCAGGCGCCGAACAGGTTCACCAGGGTATAGCCGTCGGTCGGCCGTTCGAATTCTGCGACCTCGTCCTGCTCTCCGACGTGGCGTACTTCAAGGCTCAGATCCACCGGCGTCGAGGTGTAGCGGACGCGGCCGGTGACCGAGTAGGGCGGAATGCGGGCGGCCGGGCCCAGATCGGTGTCGGCGTCCACGAAATCGGCCGCGCCTTCCAGGGTCACGACGCGCGCGCCGCGGGTCCAGACGTCATACGCCGCCTCGGCCTCGAAGCCCCGGAAGTCGGCGTCCGTCTGCAGATAGGCGAAGATGGGAAACTGCTCGATCTCGCCGTCCTCGTCGAATTCGAAGGTCTCGCCGGTGTCGCGCACGTCGATGAAGCCGTCGAATTTCGACGCATAGACGTGCAGGTCGCCCCGGAACCGCCCGCCGTCATAGTGCAGCGTGCCCTCCAGGGTGGTGACGGTCTCATTGTCCAGGGTCGGGTCGCCGACCTCATAGGCGGCGGTGGCGATGTGCAGGCCGTCGGCGAACAGTTCGACTTCCGAAGGCGCGCGCTGGGTGCGCGACAGGCTCAGGCCTGCGAACAGTCCGGTGGCCGGTCGGAAGAAGACCGCGGCCGAGGCGGACAGGTTGTCGAACTCGCGCTCCACCTCGTCGGTCGCGCCGAACGGGGTGGCGGTCAGGGTGCGGCGGTCGAAGCGAAGCCCGCCCTCGAAGCCATAGCTGTCCCGGTCCAGCCGCTGCACCGTATAGATCCCGGCCTCCTCGATGCCGGTCGAGGGGATATAGGCCTCGTCGCCGATGGCCGAGAAGTCGCGCGACAGGGTCTGGACCCCGATCGCGCCGTTCCAGCCGCCCCGCGCGCGCTGGATCAGGTCGGCACGCGCCTCATAGCCGTCCGAGGCGAAGATGGTGCCGGGCTCGCCGACGTCTTCGAACTCGGTATGGGTATAGTCGGCCTGGCCATAGGTGGCCCGGACCTCGCGGAACGGCCCCTGATCGAAGCGATAGCCGCCGCGCGCGTCAAACCGCTGCTGCTCCAGTTCGATGAAGACGGTCTCCTCGGCGACGACGCCATAGGTGCTGTCGGTCTCCTTGTAGGACGCCCCCAGGAAGCCGTTGTCGCCGATGAAGGAGCCCCCGATACCGTAGGCCTCAAGCTCAGAGCCGCTGTTGGGCAGGACGCCGGTGTCGTCGCGCGCGACCCCCTCGGCGTCGGCCAGACGCTGCGAAATCGGCGAGGACGGGATCTCGTAGTCGTCGCTTTCCTTCTTCAGCGCGTCGAGATGCAGGACGAAGGCTCCGCCCAGGGCGATGTCGGCGCGTCCGCCGAACAGCGAGCCGTCATCGACCGTCGAGGTTTGGGCCGACAGATGGCCCTCCAGCCCACCCTCGGGCAGGGCCTCGGGGATGCGGCCGTCGAGGATGTTCACAACGCCGCCGATCGCCAACCCGCCATAGGTCAGGGTGGCCGGGCCGCGCACGATCTCGATGCGATTGGCCTCGGCGGGGTCGGTGGCCACCTGGTGGTCGGGGGAGACGGAGGAGGCGTCGATCAGGCCGACGCCATTGGTGAGGACCTGGACGCGCGGCCCCGTCAGGCCGCGGATCACCGGCCGGCTGGCACCCGGCGCGAAACTGGTCGAGCGCACGCCCGGCGTGCCGTTCAGCAGGTCGCCCAGCGACGCGGCCGGGGCCACGGACAGCTGGGCCTCGTCCAGAACGGTCGTGGCAATGGTCGTGGCGTTCTGGCTGATGCCATAGGGGACGCCGGTGACGACGATCTCTTCCAGCTCGATCGCCGGGGCCTGACCCGGGGCCCGGCCGTCCTGGGCGTGGACGCCGCCGGCCAGGGCGGTCCAGCTGGCGGCGGCGAGGAGGAGGGGGCGGGTAAGGCGGCGAGCGGTCATGACATCACGTCCAAGCGGAGAGGATGCCACGTGTTATGAAATAACATACCTCGCCGCAAGCCCGGATCGCCCATCGCGGAAGGTGAGCCCTTGCTCGGGCCGGGCCGCCGTGGCGACCCGGCGCGAGCGCCCGAACCCTAGGAGGCGTCGGCGTACAGGCTGTTGACCGTGTTCCAGTTGACCACCGACCAGAAGGCGGTCAGGTAATCCGCCCGCTTGTTCTGGTATTTCAGGTAGTAGGCGTGTTCCCACACGTCGACGGCCAGCACAGGCGCACCCTTCACCTCGGCCAGGTCCATCAGCGGGTTGTCCTGGTTCGGGGTCGAGACGATCTGCAGCTTGCCGTCCTTGACGATCAGCCAGGCCCAGCCGGACCCGAACCGGGTCGTGGCGGCCTGGTTGAAGGCGGTCTTGAAGGCGTCCATCGATCCGAAGTCGCGGGTGATCGCCTCGGCGAGCGCGGCCGAGGGCTCGCCGCCCTGACCGACCGGCGCCAGCAGGGTCCAGAACAGGCTGTGATTGAAATGCCCGCCGCCGTTGTTGCGGATGGCGGTCGGCAGGGTCGAGACCCGGCCCATCAGATCCTCGATGGAGGCTCCGGCCAGCGCCGGATCCGCCGTCACCGCGGCATTCAGATTGTCGACATAGCTCTTGTGATGCCGGCCGTGGTGGATGCGCATGGTCTCCGCATCGATCGCCGGCTCCAGCGCCTCATAGGCATAGGGCAGGGCCGGCAAGGTGAAGGCGGCGGCGGCATCGGCCTCGGACGCGGCCGTGGGCGCGGCTGCAGGCGCGGCCTCGGCGAGCACCGGACCGGCGGTCAGGACAGACAAGGCGAGCACGGAGGTGACAACGAGAGGGTTCATCATGGAAGTCTCCTGAAAGAAGGGTCGAACGCGCCATCTCGAGGTTTGTCGCCATCCTGCGACGCTTTGTTGCGACCGCGAGGCGAAAGATATCCGGATGACGCTGACCCAACTCCGCATCGTTGACGACTTGGCAAAGGCGCGCGTATCGCGACGCTGCGCGGACGGCGTTTACGTCCTGCACACCATGCGGTTTCATCCGAAATTATAAGGCGCGCCCCAAGATGCGGGCATGTTCCTGACCCTCACGCCACTCCAGGTCTGCCGCATCGTGCAAGGTCTGTGCATCGTCGGCGGCGTCGCCCTTCAGGTGTTGATGCTGGGGCCGTTTCAGGGGGCGGAAAAGGCTTTCGGCCTGACCGACACCATGGCGCACGCCATCGCCTTCTATGCCCTGTCCATGGGGCTGTTTCTCTGTTTCCCGCGCTGGCGGCGCACCGACCTCGCCATCGTCGCCATGGCGATCGGGGTGGCCGTCGAAGTCCTGCAGGGCATGACCGGCCGCAGCGCTTCGGTCCATGATTTGCTGGCCGACGGAGCAGGGGTGCTCGCGGCCACCCTGCCGGGCTTGGTCGAGCGGCTCCGCCACCAGGTCCGCAGCAATCCCTACATGTCGTTCGCCGACATCCGCCGATACGACCGTCGTACGCGCAGGCGCAGGGTCAAGGCCCCGGCCGTCGTCACGCCAAGCCGACATTCCGCCGGATCAGGGGCGGGGGCCTAACGCCTGCATCGCTCGGGACGGGACGTCCTAGAAGACGCGCGTCAAGGCCGCGATGATCAGGATCCACACCGCCGAACTCGCCAGCAGGGCGAGGACCAGCATGATCGCGCGGCCCTTATGGTCCTTGCGATGCATGTCGAACTGATGGGATCGTTCGTCAATCAGTCTCACAATCGTCTCCCTAGTCTTGAAAAATTCCCTCTTACGGGGAGTTCCCTATGTCTAGCTGATTCAGGCCGACAGAAAAGTCCGTTTTATGACCTAGGTAGCTTAACCGCGTGAAAAATTGCGGCGTGACGCCCCGCGCCACCGTCCCTTGGGTTTAAATTGTCGCATTTCGGTCTCTGAAGACCATCGTTGGCCGCGCAGGCTTCGCGGAAACCTGTGCGTCGGCCCCGCATCGCCCTCGGTCAGTCGAGTGATTCGGTCGCGGCGACCCCTTTCACGTGCGCGTCATCACACCGGTCGCGTGGGGGCCAAGCCGCGTTTGCGTGGATCAAGACGTCCCCCGCGTGGCGCAGGCGCACCGGGCGAAGCGCTTGGATGGACCGCCGATCCGGACAGGCTCATGGCCGCCAAAGCCTGCCGGCGGCAGACCTTGAAAACCACGAGCCGCTTGGATCGGATCAGGCGCGCCCGATGCTGGAATAGGTGAAGCCCAAGGCGCGAACTTCTTCGGGTTTGTAGACGTTTCTAAGGTCGATGATGATCGGTTGCGCCATCGCGTCCTTGATGCGCGCCAGATCGAGGGCCCTGAACTGGTTCCACTCCGTCAGCAGCACCAGGGCGTCGGCCCCCTCTGCGGCTTCATACGGACCGGTCGTCAGCTCGAGACCGGTGAACAGGTGCTCAGCCTCATGCATGCCTTCGGGGTCATAGGCCTTGACGGATGCGCCCATCGCCTGGAGGGCGGGGATGATCGCCAGGCTGGGGCTGTCGCGCATGTCGTCTGTGTTGGGCTTGAAGGTGAGACCCAGGACGCCGACCGTCTTGCCGTTCAGGTCGCCGAGCGCGGCCTTGACCCGGTCGGCCATGGCCAGCTTGCGGGCGTCGTTGACCTCGACGGTCGTCTCGATCAGCCGCACGGGTGCCCCATACTGCTGCGCCGTGCGCACCAGGGCGATGGTGTCCTTGGGAAAGCAAGATCCGCCGTAGCCCGGTCCGGCATGCAGGAATTTCGAGCCGATGCGGCCGTCCAGGCCGATGCCCTTGGCCACCTGCTGAACGTTGGCGTCGACCTTCTCGCACAGATCGGCCATCTCGTTGATGAAGGTGATCTTCATCGCCAGGAAGGCGTTCCCGGCATATTTGATCAGTTCCGACGTGCGGCGCGACGTGTAGATGACGGGAAAGTCGTTGAGGCTGAGCGGCCGATACAGTTCAGCCATGACGGCCCGGGCGCGATCATCCTCGGTGCCGATGACCACTCGGTCCGGCCGTTTGAAGTCTTCGATCGCGGCGCCTTCGCGCAGGAACTCGGGGTTGGAGACCACGGCGAAATCGCCGTCGGGGCGGACACGCCTCAGGATGGCCTCCACCTCGTCGCCGGTCCCGACCGGCACCGTCGATTTCGTCACCACCACGGTGAAGCCGTCGATCAGCCCGCCGATTTCTTCGGTGGCGGCATAGACGTAGGACAGGTCGGCGTGGCCGTCGCCGCGACGGGTGGGCGTGCCCACGGCGATGAAGACCACGGCGGCCTCGCGGATGGCGTCGGCGGCCTCTAGGGTGAACGACAGACGACCGGCGGCGACGTTGTCGGCCACCAACTGCTCGAGCCCGGGCTCGAAGATCGGGATCTCGCCGCGGTTCAACCGCTCGATCTTGTTGGGATCCTTGTCGATGCAGGTCACCTGGTGACCGAAGTCGGCGAAGCAGGCGCCAGACACAAGACCGACATAGCCGGTGCCGATGATTGCGATACGCATGCCGTTCTCCTTATTGTCTGGCTTGCTTAGCCCGGTTCATGCTGCAGCGCAAAATTTAGTGGGCTGGATCCGACGGGTGACGGCGAATATTTCGCCGCAAACGGGGCGGTGGCACAACCGCTTCAGGCCCGTTTGCGAACGAGTCCGGCAAGCGGACCGAGGAACTGACCGACGAAGGCCCCCATGTCGAAATGCCGGTTCAGATGCCGCCTGAGTTGGAGACGCACGACGGGATCGAGCGCGCCGAAACTGGCCGTCGGCCCCAGGGAAAAGACCGTGCCGGGGCAATTCAGCACGATATTCGCCTCCACCGGGGTCATCTGAAGCCCCCAGGATGCGATCGGCTGTCGGCACGGCCGACAGGACAGAAGATAGGGGGCCGAAGTCTCGGTACGGTCACCGAACAGATCGACCGCGAAATCGACCTGCGGTAGCCAGGGGGCGGCGCGTCGAAGCGCCTCGGCGGTCAGTTCGAGCCGCGGGTCGTAGACGGCGAGGCTGTCATCGATGCCCGCGATGCGCCATTGCCGCGCGGCCCGGTCCATGCTGACGACCAGGCCGTTGTCCAGCATCGTCGCGAGCGGCGACCGGGGGAAGAGGCTGACGTCGCCGCGCCCTTGTCCCAGGGAAAGCGCCGCCGGACCAGGCGCGACGGCCGCATAGAAGACGTCGGACCCGTCCTGGAGCGGCATGAAGGGCTCGTCCGGTCCGCGATTCCTGAAGCTCGTCAGCGAAATGGCGGCCAGCCGCGCGTCCTGCGCCTGGGGCAGGGCCGCTTCGATGAAAAGGAGAGCGAACGGCGACAGGGTGATGCCGCGTTCGAGGTTAAGGTTCAGGGCCTGCGGGGGCACCTGGGTCAGCACGTCGCCGCACGACCAGCTAAGGTCCTGTGCCACCTTCTTGGCGTGGTGCCCGCGGAGCACCAGATCAGCCACGAGATGCTTGGCCGGCCTGACGGCAGACAGATCGCGCGCAAGCACGTTCGGTCGATCGGCGACAACCGCCGTCACCACGATCCGGGATTCAGCCACGGGGCCCTCCCGCCGCTCGCTTGGCTTTTTGCACCAGAAGCTCGGTCTGGATGGGTTTCAGGATTTGGAAGGCCAGCCTGCCCACATGATCGCTGCGGTGGACCGCGCGGGCGAGCGCCAGTTTTCGCCGGATCGTCATTCGGCCGAAATCTTCTCGTTTTCCGAGACTGAAGAACCGCCCGGCGCGGCCGAGATCGATCGCCGCCTCCGGCGCGGCGCCAGACACCACCGAAAACCCCATCAACGGCTTGCGGCACGGCCGCGAAGACAGAAGCAGCGGTCGGGACAGGGCGTCATCGTGTTTCGCGCCGAACAGATCAACGTCGAAATCCTGCCCGGCCAGGGCCGGCTGGACGTGCCGCAGGACATCAGCGTCCGGCTCGTAGAAGACGTCATAGCGGGCCAGGGACTGATCCAGACCGACGAAGCGCCAGTCACGCGGACGCAGGTCGAGCGGCGTCTGATAGATGCTGACCTGGCGTTTGGTATGGGTGCCCGGCTGGGCCGTATTGGTCGACAGCGCCCCTCGCGGATAAACGAACCAGCAGTCCGTCTCGGTCAGATATTTGATGTAGTATTTCTTCCAGGACGACGGTTTCCACGCCTCAAGTTGCTTTGGAACCCGGTCGCGGGTGGAGATGGAACGATCCTTGGCGCTGGCGTACCAGTCTCGGAAGCCGCGCCATTGGGCAGCGGTCCAGGCCTGGCCCCAGGAGGCCGCGACCTTCAAGAAATAGACGTCGGAACCGTCTTCGGCCGGCGTGAAGTCCTGATTGTCGAACTCGTTCAAAAGATAGTGGTAGAGGGCGATCCCCGCGATCCGGTCGTCCTGGCCGTATGCCCCGATCGCGCCGACGACGAAGTCGTAGAAGAAGGGCGCGGCGACGATGTCGTCCTCGAACAGAATGACGCCGCCGTACTGGCTCGAAAGGTCGCCGCAGGCCAGGATATGCGCGCGCAGACCCAGGCGTTCGGCGTGGCGGATGATGCGCTTTTCACCGTGTGGCCAGTCGAAGGCCGCCGCGACATCGTACACAGCCTCCACGCCGGATTGATCCAGACTGATGACCAGGGGCGTTTCCGGCGGAAAGTGTCCGCCGCCGATCGACGTGAGCAGGCGCTGCAGGCAATCGGGACGGTCGTAACCGATCGCCACGATCGCGGGACGATCCGCGCGGGGGGCCGTGACGGTCATTTCACCGCGCCTGCGGAGTCGCCCAACATCGCCTTGCACCAGGCGGCGGCGGTGCGGTCCGGAGCGTGGCTTCTGATCAGATAGGCGGCTCCCACGTCGGCGGCGTTGGCGGCCTCGTCCAGGTGATCGTCTGGGGCGAGCACGAAGGCCTCGAGGTCGTCGGCGCGGTCGAAGACAAGTGGATATCCGGTCAGGTTCATGCCCTCGAAGGTCGTGGGGTTGGCGACGACAGGGCGCCCGTAGCTGAAGCTTTCCAGCACCTTGGTCTTGACGCCGCCAGCGAGAAAGGAGGGCGTCAGCAGCACGCTGTGATCATCGTAGGCGACGCTGAGATCGTCCACATAGCCGGCAACCGACACCCCGTCGGGGAGCGGGAGGTCCCGCACCTGCTGCCCATAGATGGTCAGCGACGCCGACGGCGACAAGCGGCGCCACAGGTCAATCAGGTAGTCGATCGTCAGACGGTTCTGGGTCAGGCGATCGGTTCCGACGAAGATGAACCGCAGCGGCTTGAGCACGGCGTTGGTGTGTTGCATCGCGACCGAGGGGCCGATGTTCAAGATTTCGGCGCGGGCGTCTGGAACCTGCGTCGCCAGGGCCTGAAGCTGCTGGGTCTCGGCGAGCGACAGTAGGACGATCGCATCCGCGAGCTTCAGCGTTTCCTTCTCGAGTCCCGCCAGCGTCTTCGCCTCGTGGCGCAGCACAAGGCGGCCGAAGATGGACCAGTCCAAGAGCTGGCGTATCCGACGATGGAGGTTGCCCGCCAGATAGCCAGGGGCCGGCGCTTCGCCGCGGTCGAACAACTGCTGGAAGCGCCGAGACATGAGGTCATCAAAGTCGACCACCAACCGCAGGTTTGGGCGGTGGCGGCGCAGATGGCTGAGCAGCGGAAACAGCCGCACGCCGTCCAGATAGACATAGCTCGCGTCGTCAGGAATGCGGGCCTCGATGGCGGCCAGTTCCGCGTGGCTGGCGAAGATCGCAGACTGGAAAGGCAGGACCTGGCCGCGAAACAGGCTTGTCAGATAAGCCAGGATCGACCCCGCAATACGGCCGGGCGTGGGGTTTTGCACCGCCGATTTTGCGGTGATCTCGCGCAGGTCGAAGCGCTCCCGGAACGCGTCCCGGATGGAATGGGCGATGCGAAGGCGTCCCGCCAAGGCTACGCCATCAAGATCGCGCGTCCAGATCGCAACAAGAACAGGCTTGCCCGGCAATTGCAGATTGTTCCTCAGGCCAGTCACCGCTCAGAAGCCTTCCAGTGCTAACGTTGGCCTAAACAGGTTTAGAAATCGAGCTTAAAACTTCGCGGCCCACACCCCTAGGTTAGGATCGTTACGCAACGCGATGAAACCGAGAGCTTGACTGTAGGGAGTGGACCGCAAGAAATTATGAATCGCGCCGGGCAGTGAAAACAGCCGGCCAGACCGGTTGAACGGCCGCGCGCACGCTCATGCCCAGGTTGTTGCCCGAAAGCCAGTGTGACGCCCGGGCAATGCGCGGTCCGAGGGTGTCGGTGTGGACCGGCGCATCAACGGCGGCCTCCGCGACATCGCCCCATCCGGAACGCGCCGATGAAGCCATGCGCAGGGCTGTCTGCGGCTGGCCAAGCGATCCGCTCGGCTCGATTCAACGCGGCGCTGCCGATGGGGACGGCGCCGTGCCGTTCGGCGCATAGACCCGAACGTAGTCGACGAGGAAGTCGGCGCCGACGAAGTCGGGCCCAGGATTGCCGCCCCAGCTGCCGCCGATGGCGAGGTTGACCAGCATGTACATCGGCTGATGCATGTCCGGGGGCGTCGCCATGGCGGCGGAGGCCACGCCATCGATGTACCAGGTGACGGTCTGCGCCGTCCAAAGGACGCCATAGGTGTGGAAGTAAGAGGTGGCGGTCGCAACCTGGGTTGCGAACCCTGCGCGCACCGGGGCGGACGTCGTGCCGGAATGGGCTGTCTGGTGGATGGTGGTGCCGCCAAGCTGTTCGAAGACGTCGAGTTCGGAGATCCCGTTCGGCTCCGTCGGCAGCAGCCAGAACGCCGGCCAGACGCCCTGACCGGACGGCAGACGGGCGCGGATTTCGAAATAGCCGTAGGTCTGGGCGAACGATGTCTGAGTGGTCAGCAAGCCGGACGTATAGGCATAGTCCCACAGGATCGGCTTGACCGCTTCGGGTGTCCGCTCCCCGCGGATCCGGAGGGTGCCATCGGAGATTCGGAAGGGATTCAGGCCGAGGGCCCTGTTCCCCTTCCCGGTCAGTTGGGGATCGACATAGAGTTGCAGCTCTTCGTTCGGCGCGAGCGTCCGACTCGAATACCCGGTCCAGATGCTGTCCTGCGATCCCGAGGCGTACTGGGTCTTCCAGAGACCGGCTCCGGTGGTCGGATCGACCAGGCTCAGGGTGTCGAATTCCTCGCGGAAGGTCACACGATAGTGGGAGAGATCGATCGGCAGAAGGAAGTTCGCGGCGGACAGGCTGGTCATCTGCATGTCCTTGATCACGACCCGGTCGCCGTTGGGGTGATGGATCACAACATCCCGGCCCGCCTGGGCCATGCGCCGCCGTACGTCGCTGAAGTCGCGGTATCCGTAGCCGTCCAGCCGGATCAGATCGAAGCCGGGGCCGCGGGCGGTGAAGCCGAACACCACGTCCCGGCCATCCCCGGCCCCAAACACGAAGCGCGTCGTGGACGGGCTCTCGTCCACCAGGACGTCATTGCCGCGCCCCCCGGCGATCGCATTGCGGGTTCCGCGGCTGATGACCAGGTTTTCGAGGGCGTTGCCGACGTAGGCATAGCCGTTACCGGCGCCGATCACGTGTTCGACGTTCGCCGGCAGCCGGTAGTCCCGGTAGGCGAAGACGGTGTCCGTGCCCTGGTCCGCGCGTTCCATCACGGTCGTCCCGGGATCGACGACATAATAGGTGTCATGACCGCCGGCACCCCGGAGGGTGGATCTGAACCCCAGGTCCTGAAGCGTGTCGTCGGTCTGACGACCGGCAAGGGTGCCGCCGACCACGGTGGCGACCCATTTGCCGGGCCCCCACGGCGACAGCGTCAGCGCGCGGCCGTCGACATTTCGAAACGTCGACGCCGCGGCTTCGTCGGCGGGCCTGGTCTCGGACGGCGCGGCATCCTGGCGTACCGGGGTGTCGCCCGCGGGGAACAGTCCGGCGGCCATGCCGATCAGAAGGGGCCATATAGGCGCGAGCATCGCAGTCTCCTGCCAGGCGGATACGAACAGGGGATCGAGTATCGTCGCAACACGGGGTCTTTATGAGGCAACGCAAAGCGAGCCCGGAGAGCGAGGCGACCTCGGCACCGGTACCCTGCGGCGCGTCGTCAGCCGCCGTTGCGGGTGCGCCCTCCACGGCCGACGCATCCATCGGCTGTTGCCCTCGCCGCAATCATCGGTTCATGTTAGGCCTTCATCGCTGTTCCATGACCGTCGCCGAGCGGTCGGGCACACCGACGTTTTCCGTTCCTTTGCGATCATCAATCCAGCCGCGAGACTCCGCTTGCCAAACTCGGCCGACCAGATCCCCGGTGCCAACCGACATCGGCTGCTCCTGATCGGCGCCTTGGGGACGGTGGTCGTCGCGGCGGGCGGATGGCTGGCCTGGAGACAGTTCGACGTGCCCCCCGCGCCCACCCGGCCGTCGGCGCCGGTGCCCCGGGCTCCGGATCAGGCGGCGATGGAACGCGACAGCGAGGCGATCACGCCCTTCGATCTCAGGGCGCTCAGCTTCGAGGAGGCGCTGGCCTACAATCGCGGTATTCCGGTCTCCACCCTGCCGAACCCCGCCGCCAGACCGTTCGTCATGGGCACCGCCGACACGCTCGACGTCAACAACGCGGCGGACTGCCTGACGGCCGCCCTGTACTATGAGGCGCGGACCGAACCCGTGGATGGGCAGCGGGCGGTCGCCCAGGTCGTCCTGAACAGGCTGCGGCATCCGGCCTATCCCAAGACGGTCTGCGGCGTGGTCTTCCAGGGGGCCGAGCGGTACTCGGGCTGCCAGTTCAGCTTCACCTGCGACGGCGCCCTGGCGATGATGCCGGACCCGGTGGTCTGGGACCGGCTGAGGGCGATCGCCGTCAAGAGCCTGGAGGGCGACGTCTATGCGCCGGTGGGCATGGCGACGCATTACCATGCGGGGTATGTCGTGCCCTACTGGGCCGACAGTCTGGTGAAGGTGCGCGAGATCGGCCTGCACATCTTCTATCGCTGGACGGGCGGTTGGGGCACGCCGGCCGCCTTCACGGGGCAGCGCTCGGGGGTCGAGATCCTGCCGCTGCTGCTCCAGCCCTATTCGAAGACCTATCTGGATGCCCTGGCCGCGGCCGAGGCCGAGGGGCTCGCCGCCGCCGCCGCCGCCGCCGCAGCGGCCGTTCCGGCACCGACGGTGGTCGTCGCGGACATCACGGAGACGCCGCCGGCCGCGCGGGCGTCCGAGCCCCGGCGGGATGGCGTGGACCAGCCGGCGTCGACGTCGGCCCCGTCCGAGACCGCGCCGCAGGCTTCGCCGCCCGCACGTCCGGCGTCGGAATGGTTCGGTTCGACGCGGCGCAACGCTCAGCGCCTGCCGGTGCCCGGAAACTAGGCGCTGCCGACACCCACCCGAACGATCAGTAGGAGCCCTTGCGCAGCAGCACGGCGGGCACGGTGTTCAGAAGGATGAACAGGTCCAGACCGGCGCTCTTGCGCTTCGAATACAGGACATCCATCGCGACCCGCTTGCGATAGCTGACCTCGTTGCGGCCGCTGACCTGCCAGAGGCCGGTGATCCCGGGGCGCACCGCGCAATAGTGGGTGAACCAGCGGCCATAGCGTTCCGCCTCGGCCTGCACGACCGGGCGCGGGCCCACCAGGCTCATTTCGCCGCGGAGAACGTTGAACAGCTGGGGCAGTTCGTCGAGGCTCGACTTGCGCAGGAACACGCCCAGACCCGTGATCCGAGGGTCCTTGCGCAGCTTGTGGTCGGCCGCCCATTCAAGGCGCGCGTTCTCGTCGGTCGCCAGAAGATGCTGAAGCCGGGCCTCGGCATCGACGGCCATGCTGCGGAACTTCATACAGGCGAAGGTGCGGCCGTCACGACCGATGCGGCGGTGGCCGAAAAAGACCGGGCCGCGGTCCTGCAGGAACACCATCAGGGCGACGGCGCACATCAGCGGCGCCAGGGCGATCAGGATGATGAAGGCGAGCGTGGCGTTCACGCCGTACTCCCAATCCACGCGGGCGGTCGGGGACCAGCTCGCCGACGAAGTCGCAGGGCCGGATGTCGACGAAACCTTGGCGCTGGAGGGTATGGAAGCAAGCTCTTGTGTCATGGACGGCCTCTTCGCTGCACTGCAGCATTAGCCCAGGCGAGCAACTTACGCCAGTGGGATCGGTAGCATGGCCCGAAGGCGCCCGGCGATCGCAAGCGGCGCGAAGCCGATTGCGTCCGGGCTGTGATCCCGATGCCGCGGGACGCACGGACGATTCCTCTGTTCGCAGCGCACGCCGAAGGGGCGACGTGTTCTGTGCCGTCGCAGAATGCTTTGGCTAGATGACGGTATCATGTCGTTCTACGACCTGCCAACACCGCCGCGCCGGTGTCAGGACAGGAGCCCGATCGCGGCGATCACGCCGATCACGACGCCCCAGCACACGGCGGCGCCGCCGACGACGATGCCCAGGCGCGTGGCGGCCGAATAATGGCCGACGTCGGCATCGGTCGTCTCGTTGTGGAACTCGCGTTCCAGCAGACGGTGCTGGGCCGCGAGGGGATTGAAGCCCGACAGCGCGGGATCGAGCGCGCCCGAGGGACCGGCGCGACGAACCTCGGGAACGGAGGGCGCTGCCGTCTCGGGCGCGGCGGTGACGACGGTCTCGGTCTTGCGTGCGGCGCTCATTGCAGGTCTCCGTGGCGATGGAGCCGTTGTAGCGCGTCTTGCTTAGTGAAGCGTTTGTCGGGACGGTTAACCGGGGGTTTCGGCCGCCGGCGCCGCATCCGCCGGGCGCCGGATCGGCCTGCGAAGCCGCGTCGGCGCCCTTCGCCGCGAAGCGGCGCTGGCGACTTTCTCGGGGTCTTCAATCCGGTACATTCCCGCGATGATGACGCAGATGACCGAGAGAAGAGGGACCAGGAACGAGCCGTTCAGGAACAGGTACTGCATGGCGACGACCCATGAAGCGAAGATCGGAACGCCGCGGCCGAAGATGGAATAGAAATAGAACACCCAAAACAGAACGGAGACGAACAGCCCGTATTCGACGAGGACCTTCGTCGCGGGGATCCATAGCAGGTTCAATCGCTGCGGCATGCGACCGGGCCCGATGCCGACGAGCGCCTCGCGCGTTGGACCCATGAGCGTAGCCGCGATGACTTCGCCCTGTTTGGTGAAGCGCTGGTTCCCGCTCTTGCCCTCCTGCGAAAACTCACCGGTTCGGGTCTCGATGTTGTCAACCAGGCCAGCCTTCAGCGCCACACCGAACAGGAGCGGCAGCATCATGATCCCAATCAAAAGAAGGCGAGGGCGCACATAAAAGAACACAACCGGAAGCGACAGCGCCAGGAGCGCCAGGCCCGTGCCACCAAAACTCAGAAGCAGGCCGCTGGCGGTTACAGCCAGGTAGAGCAGGCGCTGACGCCGGCAAATCTCGATGACCAGCGCTGTAGCCGTAAACTGCGAGACGAACGACGTTTCAAGGAAGAAATAGCCGTTCGGCTTATACCAGGGTGATCCCCATTCGATAGGTTGAATATAGATATAGTTGAAGAACCGGAACTGTTCTGGAAGGATGGAATGCATGCTGGGCATTTCCATTCCGACTAATTGGACCGCCCAATCCATGTAGACGAGACCGGCGGCGATCGCGCCCAGTAAGACGATGTTATCCAGAATCTTTCCGTATGCCCCCTTGCTCAAGGGAACGCTAAATATAAAAATCGAGTAGACGGCATACACAAACAGCATCGACGGAAGTGTAGTGGCTGTAATGTTGTTTGCCAGAGCCGTAACGCCTGCGGCTGCACCGAATGCGAGATAGAGCATGGCCTTGCGAACATCGATCCCCATCCCGCCACGCCAGCACAGAATGCCGATCAGGCCCATGGTCAGGAGCAGGGCAATCTGAAGGGCCGTGCCGGGAAACAGCAGGAGCGCGACCTTCTGGGTCGCCGTGATCAGCGCATAGCCCCAGGTAACGGTTCGAACGACGAAGCGCTCTCGGTCATCGAGCGGCGGGTGCGCATCAAACGAGGCCTTCTCAGGCCTTTTGCGGAAACGATCGATGCTCAGCGTGGGCATGCGCATTGTGCGGACTTGAGCCATTTTCAGCGTTTTCGGTCTACGTTGAGGCGATGGGTCCGCATACGCTTTGGATTTTGCACTTGCGGTATGGCTTTTCAATCGGGAAGTGGTGCGGTCGAGGAATGCCGTCGTCGGAGGTGGGGGGGCCTGTGCGGAGCGTCGGACGGCGGGACGGGGGGCCAGATCAGGTGATCTGGACCTGGGCGGGCGCCTTGACCCGACCTAGGCCCAGAGCGACCAGAAGGCGGTTGCCCAGTTTGATGCCGTTCAGCTCGACGAAGCGATAGCTGAGCCCGGCCGCCGCGATGGTGGTCGCCATCGTCAGCACCAGCAGCACGAAGCCGGCCGCGATCGGGCCGATGGCATCCACCAACCCGGGCGTGAAGACATAGATCGCCTTGCTGAAATACATCATGATCGGGAAGTGCAGCAGATAGATGCTGAACGAGATGTCGCCGATCCATTCGATGAACCGGCCCTGCAGGGCCGCGATCTCCACGCCGAGCCGGCCCAGGGCGAAGATGATCGCCGCGGCCAGCACCGTCTCATAGAGGTTCATCCACGGGTCGTAGATCGGCACGACGACGAAGGCGCGCGTGATCAGCAGCAGGAGCGCCGCCAGCCCGACGATGGTCTTGAGCGGCAGCCGACGACAGAAGGCGATCACGCGCGGCAGGGGCAGCGTCAGCGCGACCCCGAGCGCGAAGTTGAAGAAATACAGATCCAGATGGTAATATAGCGACCCGCCCAGGATCACGCCCAGGGCGGCGAGGGCGGCCACGACCAGCCCGAAGCCGCGCTCGAGCCGCGTCGCAAGCCACGCTACGGGCGGCAGCAGCACCGAGTTCACGATCTCCACGAATATCGTCCACACCGGCGGGATCAGATAGGCCAGCATCCCCGCGAAGGATGCGGCGATGTGCAGGGGGGTGTACCGATCCGCGCGGAACCGTTCGGTGATCCAGACCGAGTCGTGCGGCCCCGGAATTCTGTAGTGGAGCAGGGCGACGTAGGACAGGGCCAGGGCGCTGGCCAGGATCAGAGCGGGATAGATGCGGAACAACCGCCGGACGTAGTAGGCGCCCAGGGCGACCTTTCCGAACCCGCGTCGCTTCAGTGACAGGGCCAGAACGAAGCCGCTCAGCACGAAGAAGATCTCGACCGACGCCTGGGTGTTCACCAGCCGCTTGACCAGATCGTACCAGTCGGGCGCCTCGAAATAGGAAATACAGTGGCCGATCACCACGATGCAGGCGGCGATGCCGCGCAGCGATTGCAGCTCCGGCATGTGGGCGCGGTTATGAGTGGCGGCGGTCATTGGAGATCGGCCTCATTGAACGGGACGCCAGAGAGAAGTCTTGTCGAGGCCCCCTACGCCGAGTCGCCCACGCGCAGGCCACGACGATCACCATCAGCAAACAGGTCGGCACGCCCATCATGAGCGAGCTGGATTCCACGAAGCCGATGGCCAGGAAGCCAGCCATGAAGGCGGATGCAGCAATCCAGACCGGCGCAATCGACGCCAGGGCTCTACGCAAGGCCTGGATCGTCGCGCCGAAGACGAGGGTTATGTACACCGCGAAGCCGACAAGGCCAAGTTCTGCCAGCACGGCCAGATAGGCCTGGTGCGCGGTGCTGGTCCGCGTCATGAAAAGCTCGTGCCGCCTGAACCCGATGCCGAAGATGGGGCGGCTCTCGAAAAGCCGCCACGCATCACGCCATCCGTAGGATCGACCGGTTCCCCCCGAGTTCAGCCCGCGCGCCGGGTCAGACAGGTGGAACAGGCTTTCGGCCAGCCAGGGTCCGGCGATCACAAACGGGATCAGCAGCAGCAGGGTGGCGGCGATCATCAGCAGGCCGGACTTGCCCCGCATGCCGCGCGCCAACAGGACGGCCGCCAGAACGCCCCCCGCGCCGACTGCGATCATCGAGCCCCGGGACGAGGTCAGGACGAGAACAGCCAGGCAGATCGCGGCCACGGCCGTCTTGACCACCCACCCGCGCAAGGCCAGGGCGCTCAGAAGGCTGATGAAGGCCAGCGCGCCCCACCAGTTGGGACCGGCGTTCGACGACAGCCGACCCCAGGTGTATTCGCCGACGGCCAGCACGCCCACGAGAACGAGCGTGCCACCGATGGCCATGCCCTTGAACACACCGGACAGTCCGCTGTCGCGCGTGTAGTTCGTCGCCGCGAACAGGGCGGCGAGCACAAGATTGGCCACGAGGATGACGACCACGGCCAGGAGTTCGAGATCGAAGACTCCGACGATGCTGATCAGCACGACGGCCACCAGGGCCGCGCAGACCATCGCGAACTTGGAGACCCGCTTCAGGTCGAATCCATACTTCAGGGCCCCATAGATGACCGGAAGCGCGAACGCTGCGTTCACGGCCAGGTGCAGGATCGAGACGATCGGTGGCGTCCCGCGCAAGACGTCGTCGGAGTCGATGTGGATCGGAATGAAACTGGGGCGGAAGACCAAATCGACGAGCGTGAAGGCCGCGATCAACAGGCCGAGAACAAAGCCGCACCCTTCCGTCGGCGCAATCAGCGATCGGCTGTCCCTCGATTTCGATACGTCGAATGACACCCGTTCCTCCTGCCGCCCCGTTTCCCGTAGACCACCGTAACGGTCGGTGTGGCAAGGTGACGACAGACGCCAATGAAGCGGTGACCGCGGTTCTGCGGGTAATCTTTGTGCTTTCCGCCTGACCAGTGCGGCGATAATGCTGCACTGCGATCTCGCAGGCGCGTGACCAGGACGCTCATGTTCAATTTTGACGACTGGCTGACGCGGCTGATCGCCCGCCTGCCGGGCGGCGCCAAACTGAACACCCTCAAGGGTCGCCTCGCATCGTTCGCGGACCAGGGCATACAGGGGGTCGGCAACGTCGTCGTCAGCGCGATTCTGGCTCGCTGCCTGAGCCAGGAGGGGTTCGCCGCGATCGGGCTGATGCTGGGGGTCCACTATTTCGTCCTGGGCACGCACCGCAGCGCCCTGGTGCTGCCCTACATCCTGACCAGCGCGGAAGCCGAGGCGCGGGGCGACGCTCCGAGGAACGACTGGTGGTGGGTGAACCTGCTGTCGGGGGCGTTTATCTTCCTGTTGCTCGGCGTGGTGGCGCTGGTGGCGACCCTCGCGCTGCGGGGGCGTCCGGAAATGGCGTGGATCGCAACCGCCCTGCAGCTGGCCGCGGTGGTGTCGCCCAGCCTGATCCTGGCGGAGTTCGGGCGCCGCATGCTTTATCAGGCTCACCGACCGGCGACTGCGGCCCTGTGTTCCACGGTCTATTTCGTCCTGAACGCGGGCGGGGCGCTGATCGTGCTGCTGTATTTCCGGACGCCTCAGGCGGGGGCCGCGACCTGGGTCATCGGGGGCCTGGCCTCCGCGGCGCTCAGCGCCCTGTCGATGTGGCCGGGTCGGCCGGAGGTGCGGACCGGTCTGGCCGAATGGTATTCCAACCGCGGTTTCGCGATGTGGCAGGCCCTGACCAATCTCCCTTATTCGATCTACAACAGCGCGGCCGTGCTTCTGGTGGGGGCGTTCGGCGGGGCTCTGGCCACGGCCGCCTTCACCGCGGCGCGGACCATCACCAACCCCGCGATCAGCATGGTGACCGCGATCGATTCGATGGACAAGCCGCGCGCCGCCCTGGCTTTGGCCAGGGGGGGCGTGGCCGGTCTCAAGGCGTCGATCCGGCGCACCCGGATTCTGCTGGCGGGCCTGACCGGAACCTACCTCGGCCTTGTGGCCCTGTTCGCCGAACCCCTGCTGGGCCTGGTCTTCGGCGATGCCTATCGCGGACAGGCCAATGAGATCCGGGTCCTGGCCCTCGCCTTCTTCATCATCTGCATGAACCAGCCCTCCGAGACGCTGCTGATCGTCTGCCGCGCCAGCCGCCTGATGTTCGCGACCCGCCTTTTCGCGGCGATCTTCGCCGTCATCGCCGTCTTCATCGGGTCGAAGTTCGGCCTGATGGGCGTCTGTATCGGGCTGGCGATCACCCAATTGATAAACCTGGTGAACCTGCATATCGCCGAGGCGATCGCCTTGCGTCGCTACGCGCGGCTGGAGTCCGGGGCCGAACCCTCTCGTGGCGTGCCCGACCGGGCCGCCGCTCCTGCGGCCACCGCGATCGAGAAGACGCCGACATGATCCCCAGCAAGGTTCTCTATTTTGCGTTCGATGCGTCGGATTCGAGCGTCATCCGCCGGTTCAAGCAGCTGAAGGCAGTCGGCGCGTCCGTGGTGGGGCTGACGTTCCGCCGCAAGCGGTACAACCAGGACTACCAGCCTGAGTGGGACAACATCCACCTCGGAAATCTCCAGGATGGCCATTACGCCAGGCGGCTGATGGTCATGATCGGCTCCTTTGTCATGATGGTCCGGGCGCGGCGCAAGCTCGTCGATGCCGAGCTGATCATGGCGCGCAATCTCGATCTTCTGCTGCTCGCGCTCGCGGGGCGTTTTGTCGGTCTGTACAAATGTCCGATCGTCTACGACGTCTTCGACGTGCGAAGCGTGCTGCTCCGCCAATCCTTGCCGGCGAAAATCATGCGGGGGGTGGAGCGTTGGGCCTTGGGTCAGTGCCGCCTGCTGATCGTGACCTCGCCAGGCTTCCTGAACGAGTATTTTCGGCCCTACCTCCAATATGACGGGCCGGCCCTGTTGCTCGAAAACAAGATCGTCCTGGATATGCTGCCCGCCGAGCCGGGGCTTCGTACGAAATGGGCGTCTCCGGAGCGGACGAAGGCCGGCCTTCCGGACGGCCGGCTGGTCCTGGGCTGGGTCGGCGCTCTGCGCTGCGCCCGTTCGGCCGAACTGCTGGCCCAGATCGCCGAAGCTCTTCCGGAGGTCACGGTGCGGATCTCGGGCGTGCCGACCTACTGCCCCTTGCCCGAGTTTCTCGCGCGCTATGACGGCATTTCCAACGTCGTCTACACGGGCGAGTACGCTTTCCCGACCGGGCTGTACGACGTCTATGACAAGATCGACCTGAACTGGTGTTTCGACCTGTCCAAATACAGCGAGAGCGGTAAGTGGCTGCTGCCCAACCGACTGTACGAAGGTGGCTATTTCGGCGTGCCGCAGTTGTCCGAGACGGGGTCGGAAACGGCGATCTACGCTGACCGCCTCGGAATCGGCTGGGCGCGCGAGGCCGACGCCGAGGTGTTGATCCGCTTTCTTCGCCAGGAGGTCCGGAAGGACTACGCGAGGGTCAAGGCGAACTGTGTGGCGGTGATGGATTCGCGGTTCCAGTACAACGACGATATCCGTCAGGTTTTCGAAGCCATTGCATGAACGCGCCTTGGATCGAGCCTTTCGGCCGATGCACGGTTTTTTTTTGCGGGGCGCGTAGGGTCGAGGTGTACCGTCCATGATCAGAAACGGTTCGTCGGCGGTTCCTTTGTATAAACGCATGCAGGCCGGCGAGACGTAAGAGGCGCTTGCGCGATGGATCGACCGCTTTCTCCGCCCGTCCTGCAGGATGGCAGCGGTTGGGCTGGCGTGAGATGCCGAGGCTTGGGTGCATCGCAGCAGAGGGCATGCTGCCATGCGTTGCATCACCGCCGCCCTTGTGGTTTGAAGGCTTTGGGGCTCTTCAAAGACAAAGTAGGCGTGACGACGGGTATCGGTGCCCGGAGCGGCGGTGCCGTTTCGTCGGCATCTGGTTATGAATGTGGATCGAGGCATCCCATGAACGAGACCGCCAGGTGAAAAAGTCCGCGCCTCAGGATCCGCTGCCTGAATCAATCCGATCTTGTGGTCGCGATCCCGTCCAGCCCGTGGCGGTGTCGGTCGTCATCCTCACCTACAGCCGCGACGCCATCGTTCAGGATGTCCTGCGCGATCTGGCGGAAAAGATCGCCGATCGCGACGATTGCGAAATCCTGCTCGTCGACAACAACGCGGACGATGTCGACCGCGGGGCCTGGCTGGCCCCGTTCAGGTTCGCCCGCTGGATCCGTATGGGCGGCAATGTCGGCGTCATCGCGCGAAATGCGGGCATGAGCGCGGCCGTCGGTCAGATCATCGGACTGTTGGATGACGACGTCTTTATCCAGACCGTCGACTTCCCCGACATCCTGATGCGTCTGTTCCAGGCGGACCCGAAGCTGGGCGCCCTTACGATCCGCAAGGTCCTGGCCGACACGAACGAAACGCGCCGCGACCTGATCCCGCACAGCCGCAAGGACGTCGACCTGACCCGTCCGTTCGACACCTTCCGCTTCGTCGGCGGTTTCGCGGCCTTCTCGCGCGCCGCCTACGCCCGCGTCGGCGGCTTCAGTCCCGAATTCTTCTATGGCTCGGAGGAGACGGAACTCAGCTTCCGGCTGGTGAACGACGGCTGGAAAATCAGCTACTCGCCAGAAATCGTCGCGACGGAACTGGAGCATCCTTCGGGGCGCGGTTCGGTCAAGGCGGTCCAGACCATGCGATTGCGCAACCGCTACATCATCGCGTGGATGCATATGCCGTTTCCGCAGATCCTTCTGAACTATCTGTTCTTCACCCCGTACATCGCCTTCTACGCGCGCGGTCAGATCGATGTCCCCGCGGCGATTACCGACTTCATCCGCTGGCTGAGACGCAGCGACCGACCGCGCCGCACGCCCCTGGACGCCGCCGCCGTGGCCTATATTCGAGGATGCGGCGGAGCCACGTGGCGATGATCCGCCACTATCTGCGCTCGCTTTATGATGACCCCAGGCTCGGCGGGTTCAGGCTGGGCCGCCGGCGACCCGTACGCGAATGGGGGCGGAGCGCCGTCGTGATCCTCCTGGCGGGTGTGTCGGTTCTGGGCGTGCTGGCGCTGTTCGGAACCTGGTCGAGCCGGCTCGATCTGCTCAACTACGCCAATCCGGTCTATTGGCTGGCCAGCCTCGCGCTTCTGTTGTTCGCGGTTCGCCGACGAAACAAGAGCCATCGTCGACGGGCATGGGCCATTCTGGTGATCGTGGCCCTGGCCTGCCTGATCGGCCAGACGGTGACGCTGGCCCGGTCCTGGGGGGACAATGAGCGGGCGACCGAACCCGTTCAGGCGACGACTACCCTGAGATTCGTGTCGCTGAACGCGGAGGATATGAAGGCCGAACCCGCGCAGGCGGCGGCCGACATCGCGAGCAGTCAGGCCGACGCCGTCCTCATCCAGGAGGTGGGGCCCGCCGCACTCCGCCTGGTCGAGGCGCTGCAAACCACCTACCCCTATCGCGTCGACTGCTACGCCCGCAACGTCTGGTGTCGGCTGGTCATCCTGTCGAAAACCGCCATCACCGCCACAGGCTTTCACCAGGCCAGCTGGACCGATCGCCGGGATGTCCTGTCCTATCTCTGGGCAGACTTGGCGACGGCCTCCGGACCGATCCGCCTGTACGAAGTCCACCTCGTCTATCCCGCGCCCGACGGGCTTCAGAAAGCCCAGGTCCGCCAGCTGCGCGGCGTGTTGGACGCCTTGCCCCACGCCCGCGTATTGGTCGCGGGCGACTTCAACGTTTCGCAATGGTCTGCCGCCCTGACGCACATCGACACGGTCTTGGGGCTGAGGCGGGTCACCGGCGCGTTCGCCACCTGGCCTGACGTCTTGTCGCCCTTCGGCGTGCGCTTCCCGATCGCCGTGCTCGCACCGGACCATATCTACCTCGGGCCCGATCTGGAGATGACGGCCGTGCGACGGGGCCCGTCTGTCGGCGCACACAACTATCCGGTCATCGCGGACATCGCTCTCGCCTCCACCGCAGAGACCCGTCCAAACCCGATTTCCAGCGCAGAGTATTGTGCCGAGCGGGGCGGTCGCTGTATTGATGCTCTGGACGGAAACGAACAATTGTTGCCTTGGACACGAGTGAACTCGATGACAGTTTTACTTTTATTGTTAACCAGTATTCTCGCTCTCGTTTTTTTGCATCCCTATCTGTTTTATCCGCTCAGCTTAAAGTTGCTTCGGCGGCGACCTGTGAATTTTGCGTCGGGCGCGGTGCCGGTGTCGGCGACCTTGGTGTTCTGCGCCTATCAGGAAGAGCGATCCCTGCCGGACAAGATCGCCAACCTGCGCGCGATCCGCGCCGTCTATCCTGACCTTCAGTTCGCTTGTTACGTGGATCTCTGCACCGACCGGACGCTTGAAATGCTTCAGGCCGAAAGCGACCTCATCCAGGTTGTGGCCGCGACGGAGCGCACGGGCAAGGCGCTTGGGATGCGACGACTGGCCGAACAGTGCGAGACGGACGTCATGATCTTCACCGACGCCAACGTCATCTTGCAGCCTGAAAGCGTGGCGGCGATGCTCG
Organism: Brevundimonas sp. LM2; assembly: GCF_002002865.1. NCBI lineage: Bacteria > Pseudomonadati > Pseudomonadota > Alphaproteobacteria > Caulobacterales > Caulobacteraceae > Brevundimonas > Brevundimonas sp. LM2. Next base: position 1,139,514 of record NZ_CP019508.1, read on the forward strand.
CCTATTTTGCTGACCCCGAAGTCGGTGGGGTCTGCGGAACGCTTCACTATACCAACGAAGATGAAAGCCCGACCGCCCGCACCAGCGGCGCCTACTGGCGATTGGAAGAGACGATCAAGAAACTGGAGTCCGCGTCCGGATCGACCATGGGCGCTGACGGATCGATCTTCGCCACGCGTCGCCGCCTGTATCCGGTCGTGCCGTCCTACTTGCTGGATGATTTCATCGTCTCGATGTCGGTGATCTTCGCCGGCTACCGGCTGGTCAGCGCCGGGGACGTACACGCCTATGAGCGGTCCGCGACCGTCAGCGCGGATGAGTTCCGGCGCAAACGCCGGATCGCGGCGCGTGCCTATGCCAGCCATCTTCACCTCTGGCCGCAGGTCAAGGATCAGGGGCCGGCGATCCTGTACCGCTACATCTCCCATCGGCTTCTGCGATGGTGGGGTGGGCCTGTCCTGGCCGTCGGCCTGGTCTCCGGCTTGCTCTTCTTTCTGAGCGCAGGGTGGTGGCCCCTGGCGGTCTTGCTGGTTCTCTTCGTTGCGACGATGGGGCTTGTCGGGTCGAAGTTCACGGACCGGCTGCTGGCACCGGTGTATGAGGTGCACGTGGCGCTTGTTGCGACGATGCTCGGGGTGTTCGATGCCTTGCGGGGGCGGCGCTACCAAACCTGGACGCCGGCTCAGAGTCGATGATGCGTTGAAGCCGTCAGGGTTGACCCGGGCTCCGAATTGGCCTTCCGGTATGGTGTGAGCATAGTGACCACCGGTTGTTAATTGTCAGACGGACTACGATGGGGCGCGGGCTCGTGAACAGGGTGTCGAGGGCGGCGGTGGTGTCACCCGTTCCCTGGCTTCTCTGTATCTTGGCCCTGTTGGTTCTGGTCGTGCCCCTGATCGTTTTCGGGGCGAACAACGCTCTGCTCGCGACGGTGGCCGCGACCCTGCAGGCGCTCGTCGCCGTGATCGTGGTGTTGTGCGCCCGCGACATCGTGCCCGCCTTTTGGGCCCGATTGTCCCCGGCTGCGGTTCTCTTCGCCTTGATGCTGCTGGCGGGGGTGCTTTTCATCCTTGGGATCGGCGGGCCCACCAGTCCGTTCGGCCGGGCTTCGGCGCTCGTTGAGCTGGTGAAGCTGGCTGGTTGCGGCGGTGTGTTCCTGACCTTTGCGATCTTGGCAACCGAGCGCGGCCGGCTGCGTTCGATCATCGCGTTAATGGCGATCTTCGGGGGTGGATATGCCTTGGTCAGTCTGTGGTTGTTCCAGGAAGACCCCTCGCACGTCTTCGGCGTGGCCAAGGGCCTGCGCGTCGAGCGGTTCACAGGCACATTGATGAACGCCAATGTGGCCGGATGTGTATTCGGCGTGTTCGCGCTGCTGACCTTCGGATGGCTTCAGGCGCTGGTCGTTCAGCGTCGCTGGTCGCTGGGGGCGTTCGCCGGCCTGATCCTGGTCCTGTGCCTGGCGGCGTTGACGCGGACCCAGTCGCGGACCGCGTTTGCCCTGACCTTCATCCTGGTCCTCGTGCTTCTGGGATCGTGGCTCCTTCGCAACACGCCGTCGCAGCGTTTCGGAAGGTTCGCGATCGCGGGTTTGGTTGTCATCTCTCTGGGAATTGTAGCCGTAGCTGCCGGCGGGCCGCTGCTTTCACGGTTTGGTCTGTTGCAGGCCGACTGGAACACGAGAATGATGAGTTTCAGCATTTATTCAGCCGTAGCGGCTGATGCGCCGGCCTGGGGCTTTGGTATGGGGACGTTCAGCCGTATCCATGCCATGCTTCTGCTACCCGGAAACGCAACTCTGCTTTGGGATCTCAATGCGGCTCATTCGGCACCCGTCCAGTTCTTGCTCGAGGCGGGACCTGTTATGAGTGTGCTGTTCGGGGGCGCGCTCGCTTATCTTGTGACGTTCGTGATATCCAGTCGCGCTCGGCCCACCGGGCTTCAGTTTGCCGCCGCGGTGGCTTCGATCGTTCTGATCGTCGGTTGCAGCCTGGTCGACATCGCCTTGAACGTTCCAGCCGTGGCGGCCTTGGCCGCGGCGCTCGGCGGCCTCGTGTTCGGCGCGTGCGCCGCGCCCTATGCGCTGCAGAGCCAATCGGCGAGATCGCAGGCGTGATGGTCACCGCGCTTTCCACATTGGCGATGCTTTTCGGGATGCTCGCGATCCATCCCTTCGTGACCTATCCGCTCAGCCTTTTGGCCTTCGCCCGGCGGGCCCCCGCCACGCGTGATCTCGGCGGGGGACCGCCGTCCGTGGCCATTTGCGTATCGGCTTACAACGAGGAGGCTGTGATCCTGGACAAGGTGAACAGCCTGATCGCCATGGCGGCCCACTATGGCAATGCGACGATCCACATCTATGTCGACGGCGCATCGGACCGAACGGTAGAGATCCTGAAGCCCTTCCAGGATCGGATCGATCTGGTGGTGGGCACCGAAAGGCTGGGCAAGACCGCCGGCATGAACCTGCTGGTGCAACGCTCCGAAAGCCAGTTCCTGGTCTTCACCGACGCCAACGTGGTGACACCCATCGACAGCATCTCGAAGCTCGTGAACGAGTTCAAGGATCAGGCGGTCGGTGCCGTGTCGGCGCGGTTGCGCTACGTCAACGCCGAAGAGTCGATAACCAGCAACAGCGGTGCCGGTTATTGGAAAATGCAGGAAGCGGTCAAGAAGATCGAGGCCAGAACCATCGGTGTCATTGGCGTCGATGGTGCCATGTTCATGATAGAGCGGTCGCTGTATCGGCCCGCACCGGCCCATTTGATCGATGATCTCTTCATCTCCCTGCAACTCATGATGCAGCGCCGGGTGGTCGTCTCGGCGAATGATCTGTGGGTCGAGGAGCGAAGCGCGACCGCCTTGGGTGACGAGATGCGCCGCAAGTCTCGGATCGCCTGCCAGGCCATCAATGTTCACAGGGCGATCTGGCCCGAACTGAAGCGTGCGCCCATCGGGCCGCTGTACGGCTATCTGTCCCACCGCCTTCTGAAATGGCTTTTGCCCTACAGCCTCGCCATCGCGGCTCTCCTGGCCCTGGTCGCCCTGACGCTGACGTTCGGTCAGATCGTGCCGGTGCTCGCCATCGCCGGCGTCTGCCTGAGCGCGCTGGCCGCCCTGCTCGGCTTCAAGCCTGCCCGGTTCATCTGGATTTCGGCCGGGTTGCTCTACGCGGTCGCCATCGGCGTCGCACAGGGTTTTCTATCCCGCATGACCTATACGACCTGGTCGCCCGCGGGGTCGATCCGCGCGTCGGCGTCCACAGGCCCGGCAGAGACAGGATCCGGACGATAGGGCGAACCTATCCCTGGTCCTGAAAGGGCGGGGTGACGGCGATGCGGGCGGGGTGGATCAGGAACCGCCCGAAGGGCTCTGATGCCCGGTGCCGGCTGTACGTAGCAATTAACCTCAATTCGACGCCGGTTTGCGCGCCCGGATCAGGGTTTCCTGGCCGTCCAGCAGACGGACCGCCGTCAGCACGCCCGAAGCATAGGCTGCGCTGTCCACGCAAATGCGGTTCTTCTGAATTTCGGATTTCATCGCGGGGGTGTGGCCGTGGACGATGCGCTTTTCGAACGGTTTCGAATGGTTGAGGAAGTCGCGTCGAATCCACAACAGATCGTGCTCGGTCTGGTCGGCGATCTTGACGCCAGGGCGGATGCCCGCATGGACGAATAGATAGTCGCCGACGCTCGCGCTCAGCTCCAGCGTTTCGAGGAACGTTCGATGGGCGGCCGGGAGAGCCTGCATGAAGGCCGCGTGGGCCTCGGTCCAGGCCTCGTCGTCGGCCCGCATCCCCGGGGGTTTGACGCCATAGCTCGTCAGGGTCTCCGCCCCTCCGTGGAGGGTCCACGACCGGCCGAAGCTCGCATCTTCCAGGAAGCGCAGGAAGGCTTCTTCGTGGTTGCCCTTGAGGGCGTGCACCTCGTGGGTGCCCTCCCGTTGCAACGCGATGACGCGATCGATCACCTCCCGGGACTGGCGCCCCCGGTCGACATAGTCGCCCAGAAAAATCAGGATGGCCTTGTCGCCAACGGCATCTAGGCCATGCGCGCTGTCCTGATCGATCTCCTTCAGCATCGCCTCCAGGAGGTCGTCGCGCCCGTGAACATCTCCGATCGCATAGACCAGACGTCCGCCCGTCGATTTCCTGGCATTCTTCTTCCGCCCGAACATCGATTCAGACCGTCCTTGCCGGTCGTCGCGATGGGGCAGGGCGATGGGTGATGATCGGCAGTTCCATGACGGGGGATGTTCGCAGTCGAGATGAAGCCTCGGCCTTATCTCATACAGGGAAGTGGTTACCGAGTCGGAGCTTGTCGAGAGCCTGAGCGCAGGTGCGCCGGCTCGACGCGCGTTACGGGATCGGCGTGCGTTCGGGCGACTGGTCGTGTCCGACCCTCGACTTTCGTCGCAGCGTCAGCGCCAGGCGCGCGGACGGGTTGGAGACCACGGCCGTCACGTTTCGGGCGAAGGGGGGGAAGACCGAACCATACCAGAACGCCTCATCCAGCGTCTTGACGCGAAGGCCGGGGGAGGCGTCGGCCCACCGATCATTGACGACGCTGATGCGCCAAAGGGCATGGGTGCGGTCGAACGGCTTCACCCGATAGCTGCGCTCCAGCATCTGCAGGGCGTCACCCTCGCCCGTCAGGATGCGGGCGCGCGTCCACCAGATCCAGACCTCGGCGAGGGCGGGATCCTGCCGCGCGATGTCCGACAGTTGCGTGACGGACTGGTTCAGCACGGCCCTGCGTATCCCCGGATCGGTCTCTCGCTGACCGCGCACGACCAGAGCGGCCGCTCGGGCGATGTCGACGCGGCTGCCGCACGCCATCACGCAGTCGCGGCCGAACGCCTCGATCCGGGCGACGGCCGCGGCATCGACGCTATCCAGCCGGATTCGCTCGCGCAGAAAGCTTTCGGCCTTGTAGGCGATCCACTGGTCTCGCGAGACCAGACCTCCGATGATCGTGACCCCGATCAGCAAGGCGACGAGACCCGCCTTTACCACCCCACCCAAGCGCGGTTCGGACGGGGAGGCGCGCCTGAAACCCGCTGTCAGTCTCCGCATATCCAGACCATGACCTGCTTCGCCTGCCACTCTATGCGCTCGCCGGAAGGGACAATTCAGGGGACCCGAGACTTCAGATGGTCCGCGAGACGGAGCGCCAAGGCGACGATCGTCAGAGTCGGATTGGCCTGGCTGGACGTCGGCAGCACGGCCCCGCTGGCGATGAAGAGGTTGTCCACGCCGTGCACACGGCAGTCCGGGTCGACGACGCCTTGGCGGGGATCGCGGCTCATGCGGGCGGCGCCCAGATGGTGGCCGCCATAGGCCCCTTCCTTGCGGGCCTGGGCCACGACCTCGTCGGGGTCGTAGTCGAGACGGCCCGCGCCTGACTGTTCCAGGCGCTCGGCAAGGGCCGCGTACGAAGCTTTCAGGCTTTCCATGTCCAGCGCCGTCGTCCGCCAGTCGACCGACATCCGCGGCATGCCGTAGGCATCTCGTTCTCGAGACAGCGTGATGCGGCTTTCCGGATTCGGCTCCTGTTCGGCGTGGAATTCCAGGGCGAAGGCGTTCGTCCGCGATCCCAGCACGACCGACGGCAGTTTGCGGTCGGCCAGGATGCGCTTGCGGACCCAGCCCTCTCCGAAACCCGCCAAGGCGAACGGGTTACGCAGGACGTTCAGCAGGTGTCGGCCGTACAGGCCCAGGCCCGCCTTGTTCTCGCGGAATTTCCGGCTGTACTCATACAGGACCAGGTCCTTGACGAGGTACATGGCAGACAGGATCGCGTTGCCATGGCCGGGATCCGCGGGATCCGGCAGATGGGTGCGGAACACCGTATTCAGGCTGTGCATCCGCGTCTGCGCTTCCTCGGTGATCGCGATGCGACGCCGGACATAGATGCCGTCGGCGTCCTTCTGATAATCCCATCGGATCGCCTTGGCGGGCGCGTGGAAGGTCACCGTGCCGCTGGTCGCCGCCAGATGGCTCATGTAGTGGCGACCCAATTGATCGTGGTCGTTGCCGACGCCCGCGGGCCGGATGTCGTTCGAGGCCAGCAGAAGGCGCACCGACTCCAGGCCACCCATCGCGACGACCACCTGGCGACCGCGAACCTGGGTTCTCGCGCCGTCCGGGAGGGCGACCTCCACATGGTCGACCGTCGCGCCGTCCTGGGCCAACCGGATGGCCGTCGCCGGTGCGTTCAGGACCACGTCGACATTGCTGGCCCGCGTGATGTCCTGTCCGAACCGACGCCAGAAGTCGGTGGGTTTGCTGAAACGCTCCAGCCGCGTGCGAACCGTTTCGCCGTCGAGCCCCGGCGCGAACTCGGCCTGATCGTCCGGAAGGGTGGTGGCCGGGTCGTAGTCGAACGCTCCAGCCTCGATCGCGATCTGCGCCTGTCTGTACCAGGGGTCGAGCACCTCCCGCCCGAACGGCCAGCCCGGCCCGGCGACCCAGGGGCGCGACGCGAAGTCGATCGGGTCGTACGGAATGCATCGGCCGCCCCAGATGCGGCTCGCGCCGCCGATGGCGCGAACGCGGTAGGTATGAAGGAAGGGGTGGACCGAGCCGTCGGCCACGGTGCCCTCGAAGACTTCCGTTCCGGTCTTGTCCGGCTTTCGCCCGCCGGCTTCGAGGACCAGAACGCGAAGCGGCGAGCCGATCAGGGCGGCGGCGATCGACAGGCCGGCGGCCCCGCCACCGATGATGACGACGTCATAGATCCGGTCCGAGCCGGTGAGGTCGGCGATCGAACCGATCATGGGTTTGCTCCTGCGGCGGGGGCCGGGTCGGGCCGTTTGAATCGAACCCGCTGATGGAGCCACCTGAGCAGCGGCTTCTCGACCCACAGATGGATCAGCACGCCGATCAGGCCGACCATGACCAGGACGCCGACGTTGGCGACGATCTGGGCCGCGAGCGGCATGTTGCCCACTCGTTCGATCACCTTCTCCGCCGCCTTCACCACGAAGGGATGGCTGAGGTAGATCGCATAGCTGGCGTCACCGATCACGAGCAGCCATGGCCAGTCGGCGCGGACGCCCCAGCGCTCCAGCCAGCAGGCGCAGGCGACGATGATGACGGCCGGCACGCCCCACTGGAGCACATAGGGCGCGGAGGGCCACAGCGCATCGCTGGCGATCATCATGGCCAGCGACGCCCCCAGAAGCGCGGCCACCGGCCAGCGCAGCCGCGGCCTCGCCCAGTCGATGGGCGGACGGCCGGTGATCCAGGCGCATATGCCCATGCCCGCGACGAACTCGAGCAGGCGGGGATCGGTGATCACGAAGGCGATGGCCTGGGTGGGCCGGGTGATCAGGCCGATGACGACCAGAAGCACCAGGACCGACGCCACGACCGCGAGCCTGGCCCTGACCTTCAGAATGAGGACCACGGTGATCAAGAGGTAGAAGAACATCTCATAGCTGAGCGTCCAGCCCATGTAGACCAGCGGCTGGATCTCGCCGTCAGGGGCCCGATAGGGGATGAACAGCAGCGATTGCCAAAGCATGTCCAAAGTCGGGACGCCGTTGCTGAGCAGGATGGGGACCTTTTGCGCGGCGAAGAAAAGAAGGAGGGTCAGCAGCCAGTACAGGGGCACGATGCGGATGAGACGCCGCGTAGCGAACGTGACCGGGTCGGCTTCGCTGGCTGAGCGGATGATCCAGGCCATGATGAAACCGCTGACGACGAAGAAGATGTCCACCCCGCCCTGGCCGAACTCGAACGATCCGGACAGGTTCAGCGGCGTCATCAGCCGCATGTGGTAGATCACGACCAGGAGCACGGCGACGGCGCGCAGCCCCTGGATGTTGAGCAGTTTCGTGCTGGCGGGGGTCAGGCGGGCCGAGGTCATGCGAGGGGTACCGAAAGGGCCGCCGGCGCGGGGGCTCTGAACGTGCGGGCAAGCACCAGGAGACCGGCCACAGAGGCCACCGAGAGCGCCGCGGCGAAGGCATAGAGTCCCGAGACGACCGAGCCGGATCCCAACAGGATCCAGGTCCCGGAAGCGATGCTCGCCACCACGGCGACGCCGGCGAACAGGCTGATGTCTCGGTTGCGTCCGATATGCCCGACGATCAGGGACCCGGCCTGGAAACCGACCGTGGCCAGTATGGCGATGGCCAGGGGAGGGCCGACGCCGTCGGGCACCGGATGGGTCGGTCCCAGGATCAACTGTAACACCCAATCGCCTTTCAGCGCGACGACGGCCGCGGCCGGGATCGCGGCCAGTGCCCCGAGGCCCAGCACGACCGCCACCAACGACCGCGCGCGTCCGATCTTGCCTTCGAGAACGGCGCGGGACGCCTGGGGCAAGACGATCTCCGACAGGTTGCGCACGCCCGTCAGCATGACGCGCAGGAGTTTCATGCCCGCGTCGAGCACGACCAGCGACGGACCCACGCCATAGCGGACGGTGAAAACCGCATAGACGGCGTTAAGGCTGAACCATTCGGCGGCCGTGGCCTGGAAGGAGACGCCGACCTGTCTGGCGTGCGTCAAGGCGGCCGCGCGGCTGGTCAGGCTCCAGCTGGAGAACATGCGGCTGTGCGAACGAACCAGGCGCTCGGCGATGACCTGAAACAGCAGGGTCTCCGCCGCCAGCACGATGGCGAAGGTCAGAAAGTCCTTCTGAACGTACAGGAACAGCAGAGCCGCGACATTGGTGAGGCGGCGCACGAAGGAGAGGATCTCGAAGGTTATCGCCCGCTCCGTCGCCAGCATGGCCGACTGGATCTCGAAGAACCAGAGGTTCGAGAACGTGCAGAAATAGCCGAACGCGGCCAGAGCCACCCAGGCGCGGGGATCCAGGCCCGGCGCCACGAGCAGGGGAGCGCAAAGGCTGGCGGCCAGCAACAGCGCCTGGCTGATGCGGTAGGCGGCCGCGGCCTCCGGCGCGCCGGCGTCCTGAAACCCGCCGACGTGTCCCTGGCGGAGCAGGATGAAGTTGGCGCGCGCGACGGCCTGGTTCAACGGCAGCAGGTACAGGCTGATCGCCATCACGGCGATGGCCTGCGCGAGGCCCGTCGTTTCAAGGCTGCGCGCCAGCACCAGGGTCTGGGCGAGCGTGAACGCCAGACTGAGCACAGCATTGGCGGCGTGCATCAGGGCGAAGGTTCGACCGCCCTTCATGACCCGCCGCCACGCCCCGCGCCCCGGCCCGCGGTTTGCCGACGCCGCAGGGTCGCCAAGCGCGCGATGCGGTCGAGGTCGCTGCGGGACGGCAAGCCGGTCAATCCACGTAATAGGACTTGTAGGCCTTGTAGTAGAAACTCGGGTCGCTGCGGCTGAAGCTGCTGCGGGCGTTCAGATCGGCCCGCGTCAGCAGCACGCCGCCGATGATCCCCCCGCTTTGCTCGATCCGGCCAATGGCGGCGCGCGCGGCGTCGCGCGGCGTCTTGCCCCAACGAACCGCCAGGACGACCGCGTCGGCGATCCCCGCCAGGGCCTGCGCGTCGGCGACGGCCAGGGTCGGCGGACAGTCGATGACGATCATGTCGTAACGCGCCCGGACGCTTTCGATCAGCTTGCCCATCACCTCGGTGTTGAACAGGTCTCGTGGCGTGAACACCACCTTCGTGAGGGGCAGCAGGTCCAACCGCTCGACGGAGTCGCGAACGATGGCCTCGTCCAGAGTGGCTTCGCCCGTCAGCACCTCGACCAGCCCGACTTTCGGATTGGCCGACGCGGTCAGGTCCCGAAGCGCATTCTGGCGGAGGTCGCAATCGATCAGCAGGACACTGTCGCCGCTGAGCGCCAGGACCCGCGCGAGCGATACGGCGGTCACCGTCTTGCCCTCGTTGGGAAGGGCCGATGTGACCGTCACGACCTGGACCCGACGCCCCACATCCAGCAGGGCCAGTGATCCACGCACGGTTCTCAGGGCTTCAGCGAACCCGGACAAGGGTTTCTCGACGACATATTCCCATGGCTGGGATTTGCGCCCGCGGAACACCAGTTGCTTGGCTGCGATCTCGGGCAGGGAGCCGAGGTAGGGAACGCCGAGGGCGCTTTCCACATCGTCGATGGTCCGAAGGCCGGCATCGAAAGCCTCGGCAATGAAGACGGCACCGATCCCGAGGACGGCACCGACCACCAGACCCATCGCCGCGAACAGGACCTTGTTCGGGAAGCTGGGGCTGGCCGGAGGCGTGGCGGCACTGATGAGCTTGCTGTCGGTCTCCGAGAGCTGGCGCTGCTGGTTCGCCTGCTGGGCGGTCGTCGACAACTGCTGATAGATGTTGCGCTTGGCCTCCGCCTCCCGTGCCAGGCGATCGGCCTCGACGGTCAGACGGCTGTTGGACGATTGCTGCCCGCGCAGGCTGTTCAGCTGGGCGCGCAGGGCGGCGGCCCGGGCCTGGGCCGCGCGCGCGTCGCTGTCGAGCGCGCTGACGATCCGCTGCGCCTCGGCCTGGATCTGCTGGTCGAGGCCGGACAGCTGCTGCTGGACGCGAATGGTGTCGGGGTGCAGAGGGCCGTACCTCGCGGTGATCTCGTCACGGTCGCGGAGGACCTCCGAGCGCTGACGACGAAGGTCGGCAATGACGGACGAGGTCAGCACGCCGCTGACGGACTCGACGCCGGAGCGCGAGACCTGCGCGCGGGCGGCGTTGGCGGTGGCCGAAGCGGCCGCCGCATCCGACTCGGCGGTCGCCAGAGCCGAGGTCAGGGGGATGATCTGCTGGTCGACCGCGTTCACGGCGGGAGCCCCATCGGAGCCGGAGACCAGGCCCGTCGCGCTGCGATACTGGGCGAGGGCGGCGTCCGCCTGCTGCACTTCGCGACCCAGTTCGTTGAGGCGGCTGTTCAGCCCGGCGGACTGGGCGGACACGCTCTGAAGACGCAGGGATGCGGAGGCGTCGAGATAGGATTGCACGAATTCGTTGGCAATCGTCGCGGCCTTGCGGGGATTTTCCGACGTGAAGGCAACGTTGACCATGAAGGTCTGTCCCGCCCGTTCGACCGTCAGTTTTTTCAGGACCGCGTCGATGGTCTCGTCGATGGCGCTCTTTTCGGCCTGCCCGCCGACGATCCCGGCCACGCCGCCTTCAGCCTCGTAGAACTCCGCATCCCGATCGAGGCGCAACTCGCGCACGACCTGTTCGGCGACGAGCCGCGAGGTGATCAGGGAGACCTCCGTTTCGATGATCGCCTCGGCAGGGAGGTTGTTCTGCGTCGGATCGTTGTTTTCGATCACGCTGCGCTGGGTCGGGTCGATCCTGAGTGACGCGCTGGCCGTGAAGGTCGGCGTGATCATCAACGCGGCCACGATCGCCGCGATCGTGACCAGCACGACCACAACCGCCAGCAAGAGGATGCGCCGGCGCATGATGGCGAGAAGCGCCCGGAAATCCAGGGGCTCCGCCTCGCGCCGCACAGCCAGATTTTGATCTTGCACGCCCTTCGTGGCGTCAATGCTTGTCATGCGGTCAACTCGGGGCCTGGAGGAGGGGCGGTGCGCCTGTCATAGGCGACGTTTGTTAACGTTGCAGCACAAAGGAGACGCGGAATCCCAAAGCGTCGTAATCTCGGCCGGCGAAAGCGCCATCGGAGACGCGTTTCGAATACACGACGTCGGCGCTTAAGCCCGCGCTGTTGCTGAGCAGATAGGTTCCGCCGACAGCCGCTTCCGTGATGTCGTCCGAGCGGTCCGCACCCTTGTACCGGTCTTCCTCATAGCTGAGGCCGGCACGCACGAGGACGAACCGCCGAAGCTCGTGATCGACGCGCAGCTCCGCGCGTCTGGCGAAGTAGCCGCCCGACCCGATGATGGTGCTGTCCTCAACGCTGCGGGCGGCGCTGACCGTGATGGTGGTCAGCGGGGTGGGCAGGTATTCGATCTTGCCACGGAAATTGAGCCCGTCGATGTCGGGATAGGCGTCCGCATCATAGTCCCGCTGGCTGTAGCCGATGCCCACCGCGCCTCTGACCAGTCCGGTGAAGTCGAAACTGGCCCCGCCCATCACGCTCGACTCCTCGGAGTCGCGCGAGACGGCCAGCCCGCCCTCGACGTCGTAATCGCTGTCGCTGTAGCCGACGAGCCCGAAGACGCTGAAGTCGGGTGTGATCCCATATTCGGCCGTGGCGCGAAGGTTCGAGATCGTGCGGTCGCGGTCGGCTTGGGACACGACGGCCCCGGTGGGCGTGCGACCGTTCTTGTAATCGACTTCGCGATAGTCGCCCCCGATCCCGGCCTTCATCCGCCCGAACTGGTAGACCCCCCGGGCGTACAAGCCCGAGGAGTCGAACTCGATCGGCTCCACGGCATTGGTCGGCGAACCCGAAGCGGTCCGGGGTTCGAAGGCGCGCTGCGTCGACAGACCGCCACGGACATAGCTGTCGCCCACGACTTCAAGCTGTCCGTTCAGGCGTGCGTAATAGCCGGTCTGATTTTCGGACGAGAAGTCAAAATAGTGGCGGTGGTTCACGCCCGCCCCACCATCGACCGAGTGCCGGGACCAGGTTGAGTTGAACGTGATCGACGGGTCGATCGTGGCGAAGACATCCGACTGTTTCTGGGCGTCGGTGGCAAAGACGTTGTCGTCGTAGTTCAGCGCGGTTTCGACGCGCGGAAAGAACTCGAACGCACCGCGGCGGAAACCGATGGCCGCATACTCGGGCCGGTCGCGCTCGAGCACCGTGACGTTTCGGTTGCGATTGTAGTCTTCAAACGCCCCGAATTCCGCGAAGGATGTGAGGCGCAGCGCGTAATCCTGCGCTACCGCAGCGCCACCGCCGAAAACCGAAATGGCCAGGGCCAGTCCGACCGATCGCGATGTGTTTGCCGTCATTTAGTCGCCCCCATCGTCAATGTAAGTCTTTTGAAACGGGCGGCGTCACAGCCGCCCGCCCGCCCATCAGAGCGGTGTGTAGTCTGATCCGGTGCCGCCGCCGGTGAACGCAGGGCCGCTGCCGAAGGCGCTCGGTCCCGAACCGCCCCTCAGCACCGATCCGACCCCGACCTGGCAGCCCGCTTCGCTGACCGTGGTCGACAGCGCCAGGATGGCCTGAAGCGCCGCGGGCGTCAGGCCGGTGCGCCCCTTGAGGATCAGGAGAGCGGCTTCCGCCTCGGGGCAGGTGGCGCCCGAGCTTTCGATGGCGCCCGCCAACTGAGCTTCATAGGTGGCGCTATCCGTCGTCGCCGGAAGGCTGTCGATGACCCTGGCCAGGATGGTCGACAGGTCTTGCTGGACGACGCCGTACTGCGCGGCCGGTCGGCTCGTGACGGAAGTCAGGCCTGCCGTCGCAAACGAACCCAGCGCCAACGCCAGCACAACACTTTTAAGTTTTGATTTTGCCATAGCGCTCTGTCCGTGTCCCATTTCAGCTCACTGTCGATGATGCAAGCAAACTTCAGGCCGCCTGGCCGAAAGCACGCATAGCGTGAGTGAAGCTCTTAATCAAAAGTAACGTTCCCCGAACCTCAGCGTGTCACCCGGTTGGACCAAAAGGTCCGAGGTGAGGGGGACTTCCCGCTCGACCTGGGAACCCGCGGATTTGATGAACACCCGACCCTGATTGGCCCGATAGGTGAACCCCTTCGCCGTGGCTACGGCGTTGATGACCGTCAGTCGGGCCGAGAAGGGATATTCGCCCGGCTGGTTCACTTCGCCCAGGATGTAGAACGGACGATAGGTCAGCACGTCGATGCTGACCTGGGGATCGCGCAGATATCCGCTGGCCAGTTTCAACTGGATGGCTTGACCCACTTCCATCGTGGTCAGGCCGGACGCGGCCACCGACCCGATCAGGGGAAGCGAAAGATCGCCGGCCGGGCCGACGACGAACTCGCCCGTCAGGGTCGGCTCGCCGAAGACCGTGATACGCACCTTGTCCGCCGATCCAAGACGGTAATCTCCATCCGCGGCCTGCTGCACTGCCGCATCTGCCGGCATCGCGGGACCGGGAGCGACCGTCGAACAAGCGGCCACCAGAAGCGCCAGAACGCCAAGGAGAAGTTTTAGAAACATATCGCGTCAGTCCGATAACACCGCAGAGAGGGGTTACCGATAACACAGTCCGTTATTGCGTTGCCAGATGACATTATCATCCCGCACCGCGACCAGCGATGTTGTGACTATGAAGTCAGGCTCTCCCGAAGATTGAAAGTGCCCGTCCGATTATCAGACCGGTTGATCGGCGGCGAATGCGATCGGGCCCTGGGCCGTTTCGGACGTCGTCGGCACGTTGGGAGCCGTCACTGAGAGGCTGGCGGCCGTGAATTCGGCGTTGAGAACCTGTTTCCAGCCCTCGCCCGGCTCATTCACCTTGACCCAGGTGTAGGGTGCGTCTTGCCAGGGAAGGACGTGGACGGACCTGTTGTCCAGCACGTAGTCCCTGTCGTTCACGCGCACCACCAGCACGGCGTGGAGACCGATGTCGCGCCGGTAGACCACGGCATAGCGTAGTTGGGACGCGGAGACTCCGGCCTCGATCAGTCTTTCGCGTTTCTCCACGGCGAAATTCTTGCAGTCGCCGACCAGGCCCCATCGCGTCATGGATGGACGGACCCACCCCTCGATCCCGCCCATGGCGGAAACGCGCTCCACGCCCCGCACCGCGTTGTTCACGGCACGATTGATGGCGACGACGCGGGACATCGAAAGAGGCGTATCCCGTTTTGGCGCAACGATCAGCGGCGCGGGCGACGACAGGAAGGAGGGCCGGACCCTGGCGGCGTCGACGCGCGACATCCAGAACGGACGGTCGTCCCCCCATGAGAGACGCGAGGGAGCCGATGGTGCGGCGCGATGAACAGCCCCGACGGTCAGGGCCTGGGGGCCGCAGACGGGTGTCGTGCCGCAAGCTTGCGTGAAGCCGAAGGGCGGTGCGATCGACGGCCCGGAGGCCCGCAGGACGGGCGAGGACGTCAGAGATCGGGACGTCGACATGTCGCTCTGACCTACAGTCGAGCAACCCGAAATCATAAGCGCAATAGCACCCAGGCCCAGTATAGCCGTTCTCATAGCGCACCTCCACACTGACAACTACGGTGGCGGAGGGGGATTTAATCCTGATGTATAATCAAGGTGAACGGGAAATTCAGCATATGTCAGATTTTGACGGAGCTTCGTGATCCATTCCATTCGACATGGAACAAAATTGCCGCATCCGTCCATCCAGACGCTCGGCGATCCGCTCTCATCCCTCTGCAAGTGTGTCTTCATTCCTTCTCAACGATCATCGCCGCTTCACCGGGGTCGCGCCTCGGGGCGGCTTACTTGCCGGATTGGCTATTTGCGCAAGGCTCGACGTCGCGTAGACAGTGACCGCGTGGGGTGGCCAGAAGCGAACCGGGATCGTCCTCGCTCGGACACCGTGCGCTCATCGATTTTGATCAAGAGGGATGCGCGACCGTGAAGATCGCCTATGTCGGCTGCGGCTTTGTGTTCGACATCTACATGCGGACCCGCTGGGCCCATCCCGAGATGGAGGTCGCCGGCGTCTTCGACATCGACGCCGCGCGCGCTCAGGTCGTGGGAAGCCACTACGGCTACCATGTCTATCCGACCTATGATGCCTTGCTGGAAGACGCCTCGGTCGATGTGGTCGTCAATCTGACCAACATCGGCGCGCACTACGCGGTGACGAAGCGCGCGCTCGAGGCCGGCAAGCACGTCTATTCCGAAAAGCCATTGACGACTGACGTCGCCCAATCGCGCGAACTGTTCGCCCTGGCCGAGGCCAGAGGACTCGTCTTCACCGGTGCACCCTGCAACGTCTTCTCGGACTCGGTCAGCACCATGTGGAAGGCGGTTCTGGACGGTGCCATCGGCAAGCCGCTGCTGGTGCATGCCGAGCTCGATGACAACCCGGTCCACCTGATGAACGCCGGTGCCGTGACCAGTCCGACCGGTGCGCCCTGGCCCCTGGTAGAGGAACTGCAAGAGGGCTGTACGTTCGAGCACGTCGGCTACCACCTGGTGTGGATTTGCGCGATGTTCGGGCCGGCGACCTCGGTGACCGCCTTCTCCAAACTGTTGGTCCAGAACCGGACGGACCTGCCGTTGGATCCGGCCGACACGCCGGACTATTCGGTCGCCTGTCTGAATTTCGCTAACGGCGCGGCCGCTCGCGTCACCTGCAGCTTCGTCGCCCCGCGCGACCACCGCATGCGGATCATCGGCGAAGAAGGCGAACTCACCGGTGACAGCTATCGTCACTATCAGTCGCCCGTGTTTCTGGAACGGTTCTCAACCGTCAGCCTGAACGCGCGGAAGGCCTACGCCATCCGCGAACAGCCGCTGCTCGGCCGTCGTTTCGGCGTCGGCGGACGGCAACTGCCCCTGCTGCGGCAGTGGAAGAGCCACGCCGTCGAGGCGCAGAAGAACGCCCGCCTCTCGGCGAAACAAAAGTTGGCCGGCTACATCCGCCGCAAGCAGATCTATTCCCAGGACAAGCTGCTGGGCATCGCCGAGATGGCGCGGGCCATCCAGGCCGGCCGTCCCCAGCCGCTGAGCCCCGATTTCCTGATGCACGTCAACGAGCTGACGCTGCTGATCCAGCGCGCCGGACCCGAGGGGATCGCGACCAAGCCGACGACCACCTTCGTTCCCATCAAGCCCCTGCCGGAGGTCGCCGAGGCCCGCCGCAACTATCGCGACAGCTACCGGCCTCGGCTGCTGGAGCGGTTGCTGGGCGGTGCCGTGGATTCCCTCCACCGCAAATAGGGATCAGACCCAGGTCAGCATCGTCGTCGCCCGGTCGGCGACCGGCCGGACGACGATCTCGTGGGCGGGCTCGGACAGATTGTACCGGCAGGACCACCGGCTGTCGGCGATCGACAGACGGGCGTCGCTGACTGAGAGCCGGACCGTCTGGCCATCGCGTTCCAGGGTGAGGCCGGTCGGCCCGACGTCGGCCGCGGTCCATTCCGACGGCACGAGGAAACGGGCGACGCGTTCGCCCGCGCCGCTCTCCCACCGGTCGGCGAGGGTCAGGGTCGATCCGGTCAGGGAGACGTCCCGTCGGACCACGACATCGCCGAACCGCAGCGAGCCGGCGGCGCGCTGGACGCCTTCCGTCTCGTCCGCGGCGTCGAGCACGGCGGCGACGCGCCGACCGACCTTGAAGGAGCCGAGGAACTCTACGGGCGTTCCCCCGGTGATGGACGGACCGTTGTGCTGGTCCCAGCTGCGATCCCGCTGGCGACCCGCATCGGCCGAATAACCGCTGGTGCCGGGGTCGACGAGGAGACGGGCTCCGTTCAGCGTCATTTCCAGGCTCAGGAAGTCGGGATGACCATGGCCGGGATTGGCGTCCGGGCCGATCGGACCCGCGTCGAACAGGGCGACGGCACCGTCCCGGGCCAGGCGGACATATCCGGCGTCACGCAGGGCGACGAAGCCGGGAACCCTATAGTCTCCCAGGATCTGCGACGCGCGCGGGGCCTCATCGAACCAGCCGTCGTTCATCAGCGACGGGCGATCGTCACCCAGGGTCATCGCCGCCAGGGCCGCCTCCGCCGCCTGCAGTCGACGCGCGATCAGGGCCGCCTGGTCGGGCGTCCAGATGTCCAGTTCCCGGAACACCCGCAGGCTCTGGATGGTCAGGCCCTGATACATGGGCGAGCGTTCGAGCTGGACGCCGTCCTCGCCGATCGTCTCGCCGACGACGTGATCGAAATTGGCCAGGATCGCCTTGCGCACTGCGGGTGGGGTCTCGCCCGACGCCAGGGCGTAGATCGCCAGGGCCGACAGATTGCGTTCCAGGTGGTTGAACCCGAGCTCGGTCTCGAGGTTTCGCAGCAGATAGGCGACGTTGAACCTGAGGAAATCCTCGGTGACCCGGGCGTCCTCGGTGCCGCGCAACTCCGTCGGCAAGCGGATCAGGGCCGTGCCGAGCGCCAGAATACGCTGGGAGACCGGATAGCTGTTCCAGGCGTCGCTGAAGACCGAGGACCGGTCGAACCGCGCGAACCGGCGGAAGCTCCGGGCAAGGACCGCAGACAGCGCCAGGCCGCGCTTCGGATCGGCGTCGATCGCCGGGCTCAGATAGCCCATGAAGGACAGGTTGGCGCGCCACAGCTGGTAGCGACCCCCGTCCATGTCGATGCGCCAGTCGACCTTGTCCGCGCCGCCGAAATCGTGCGTGCGGTTGAGGAAGGTGAATTTGCCGTCGAAACACTGGGGTACATTCTTGGCCTGTTTGGCCGCGAAATACATCGCGACCGTTTCGGCCGCGCGCGCTGCGGCCGCCGACGGGGATGCGGCGACGGGGGGCAGCCGCGACGCCTCGGTTTCAAGCGTGACCTCGAAGGCGGCCCCCCGCAGCGGGATCAGCCGGGCGCGCACGCGACGTCGCAGATGATGCAGCAGGGCGAGGGGCGGAACATAGGAGGCGGCGCGGACCGCGACGCCGAGGCTGCGGAAGGAGGGCATCAGCGGACCTAGGCCTGGAGGACGGCTGCGGCCGCCTGCTCGAGGTGGGCCGTCTTGCTGGTCCCGACGATGACCGAAGTCACATGATTTCGGCCCAGGGCGTTGGCGACGGCCGTCGGCGGAGCGATGCCCGGCTGGAAGCGGATCACCTCTCGCGCCAGGACGCCGATGCTCCGTCGGGCGATCTCTTCGCCGACAGGCGAGGTCTGGATCGCGTCGATCACGTCCAGCGGCAACTGCAGCAGGGTCAGGCCCGGCATCGTCAGGGCCGCCTCAAGGCAGGCGTGGTCGTCGCATGACACGCCGAAATGGCGCACCTTGCCGGCGGCCTTCAGGGCGGCCAGAGCCGCGCCGACCGCCGGATCGCCCGCGACCGACGCCGGCGGGCTGTGCAGCAGAAGGGCGTCCACATAGGTGAAGCCCAATCGGCCGAGCGAGGCGTCCAGTCGGGGGGCGAAGGTCGCAGGGTCGAAGTTGCGGGACATGTTGTCGCCGCGCTGACCGGCGACGGCCTCGCCGCCGCCCCGCGCCATGATGATCGGCTTCAGGATGGGCTTCAGCAGCCGCAGCAGCTTCATCTTGGTCGAGAAGGTTAAACCGAGCTTGGTGACCACGAAGCCCTGGTCCCGACGGCCCTTGAGAAGCTTGCCGATTTCTCGCTCGCTATCGCCCTGGCCGTAGACGTCAGCGGTGTCGAACACGTTGACACCGAGCTCAAGCGCGCGGCGCAGCGTGGCCCTGATGTCGGCCATCGGGGTCGGATTGCTGAACGACCCGATCCGGCTGCAGCCCAGGGCCAATGCTGAAAGCTGCGTCGTTCCGCCCGAAACGTCGTCCTGCGTGAGTGTCCGGTATTTCATCGCCCAATCCCCCTGTCGGCCGCCGACGGAACCCCGCATCCTAGGTCCGGCCTAGACTGTTCTCCTCGCAGCATGGCCGCATTTGCACAACCTTCCGAAGTGCAGAGCTAGGTACATTTTCAAGAGAATTACGCGCCGCCGAGCCACGCTGAGACAGCTAAGCGGAAACGCGTGTGGCGCCCAGACTACTTAATCGAACATAACTCTGTTTAGCCCTGGCCCGCCTATCATATAAATGATTTCCGCACTAACCGACGGTGACTGTCCCAGCGCTGAATCAGGTCAAGCGGCGTGATCTAGTGGAAATGTCGAGGATTTTGCTACCCCTGCTTGAATCAGAATCAGGCGGGCACTGCCATGAGTGTCTCAATACCTTCGTAAAACAGTATCGGGGTTTGAATGCCGTCTT
The DNA here is from genome assembly GCF_002002865.1 of Brevundimonas sp. LM2. NCBI lineage: Bacteria > Pseudomonadati > Pseudomonadota > Alphaproteobacteria > Caulobacterales > Caulobacteraceae > Brevundimonas > Brevundimonas sp. LM2. Next base: position 1,159,179 of record NZ_CP019508.1, read on the forward strand.
ATTGGAACTACTTCGGCGTCGTGATGTCGGAAGCGCCGCGCCCTACGTCCTACTTCAGGGCGCAGACCCCCGGTGCGACCCTGACCGGGTCGAATGGCGCGGATCAGCTGGCGGACATGGCCGGTGGCAATCGACTATCGGGCGGAGCGGACGGCGACAGCTACGTGGTGATCGATAGCCGGACGCGGGTCGTGGAGTCGGCCGGAGGCGGCGTCGACACGATCACGGCCTATTCGGACTTCGTCGCGCCGACGGGCGTGGAGGTGCTGAAGATCCTGGGCAACCAGAAGACCGGGGTGGCCAATGACTCGGGCATGTTGCTCACGGTCAACGGTCTGCGGTCGGTTCTGGTCGGTGGAGCCGGCAATGATGTGTTGGTCGATGAAGGCGGCGGCCAGACCCGGTTTTCGGTGGCGCGCAGCGGTGGCTATGATGTCATCCATAACTTCACCGCCACCGGCGCGAACCACGACTGGATCCAGCTCGTGGGATACGGCCTGACCCGTTTTGATCAGGTCAGCGCCCTGATGACCCAGGTCGGATCGGACGTCAAAATCACGCTGTCGGCCAATGACGCCGTCCTTATCCGCAACGTCCAGATGTCGAACCTGTCGGCTCAGGATTTCCTGCTGGAGCTATCAACGGACTGGCGCACGCCGGCCTATCAGGACAATTTCAACACCGTAAACCTGCGCACCGGCTCGGGCACCACGGGATGGTCCACGACGTTCACGTCCGGTTCCACGGATGTCTGGAACGGCTATTCCAGCCGGACGCTGACGTCGAACCACGAACTGCAGCTTTATGTCGACCCGTTGCTGACGGGGTCGGGCAAGACGCCTCTGGGGCTCAACCCCTTCTCCGCCGATGCCGGCATACTCCAGATCCACGCTCGGCCGACGACTGCGGCCGAACAGAATGTCCTGTGGGGATATGACTACGCGTCCGGTCTTCTGACGACGGCGGGGTCGTTCACCCAGACCTACGGCTATTTCGAGATTCGTGCCCAGCTGCCCGAACAGCAGGGTGTCTGGCCGGCCTTCTGGCTGCTGCCGGCCAACCGGAACGGGACGGCCGAGATCGACGTGTTCGAGCAGGTCGGCGACGACAGTGTCCATCAGACCGTGCATTCCTCGGCGGCAGGCAGTCCGGCCCGTACGGGCTTCTCGTCCCTGATGCCCCAGGCGTCCACGGGCTTCCATACCTATGGCGTGCTGTGGACCGCCCAGACGATCACCTGGTACATCGACGGGATCGCGACCGCCTCGGTACCGACGCCGGCCGACATGCACTCGCCAATGTATATGCTGGTCAATCTGGCCATCGGCGGAGACTGGCCCGGAAACCCGTCGCCGGGCTTCTCTGGCGCGGACCTGCTGGTGGACTACGTCCGGGCCTATTCGCTCGATGAGATGAACCGGCCGCTCCACGTCACCTCGGCGGTGTCGACCGCCCTGGCCGACGGCTATGTGCGCCTGACCCTGACCGGCAGCGCCGACGTGAACGGCACGGGCAACAGCCTGGACAACACCCTGATCGGCAACGCCGGCGCCAACACGCTGGATGGCGGAGCGGGCGCGGATGCGATGTCGGGCGGGGCCGGTGACGATCGCTATGTCGTGGACCATGTCGGGGACACGGCCGTCGAAGGGGTCAATGAGGGCTGGGACCGGGTCTTCAGTACGGTCAGCTACACGATCGGTGCCGACATCGAGGGACTGTCCTTGTCGGGCGCGGCCAGCATCAACGGCACGGGCAACGGGCTGGGCAATTCCATGGCCGGCAATGGCGGCGCGAATGTTCTGAATGGCGGTGCCGGCGCGGACACGATCAATGGCTACAGCGGCAACGACACCCTGATCGGGGGGCAGGGGGCCGATCAGTTCGCCTTCGCACGCTGGACCGGCGCGGACGTGATCAACGACTTCGGGCTGAACGGTGAAAAGGACGTGATCGACGTCTCCGCCTTCAAATCCGCCGGGATCGCCGTGAGTTTGACGCAGCAGGGCAGCGACGTCCTGGTTGCGATGGCCACCGGGGAGACCATCTTGGTCCGCGGCACCTCCCTCGCCAATTTCGAGGCCACAGCCGTCGGTTACACCTTCCGGCCGATCGTCTTGGACATCAGCGCGTCCGTCTCCACCATCCTGGGCGATGGCCACCTGCGGCTGACGCTCTCAGGAGCCGCGAACGTCAATGGCACGGGCAACAGCCTGGACAACACCCTGATCGGCAACGCCGGCGCCAACACACTGGATGGCGGAGCGGGTGCGGACACGATGTCGGGCGGGGCCGGTGACGATCGCTATGTTGTCGACAATGTCGGGGACGTGGTCGTCGAACGGGTCAACGAGGGTTGGGATCGGGTCACCAGTACGGTCAGCTACACGATCGGGGCCAACATCGAGGGCCTGTCCTTGGCGGGCGCGGCCAGCATCAACGCCACGGGCAACAGCCTGGGCAACTCCATGGCCGGCAGCACCGGAGCCAATGTCATGGATGGCGGGGCCGGCGCGGACACGATCAACGGCTACAGCGGCAACGACACCCTGATCGGGGGAGAGGGGGCCGATCAGTTCGTCTTCACACGCTGGACCGGCGCGGACACGATCAACGACTTCGGTCTGGACGGCGAGCGGGACGTCATCGACGTCTCTGCCTTCACGTCCGCCGGGATCGCCTCCAGTCTGAGGCAGCAGGGGTCGGATGCCTTGATCTCGCTGGCGACGGGCGAGACCATCCTGGTCAAGAACGTGCAGCTTGCGGATCTTCAGATCGATCCCGCCGGATATGCCTATGAGCCGACGGCCTTGCGAAACCTGTCAGCGTCGCAGGGCGTCTTCAGCCAGGTCTTGGCGGACGACGCGGCCGTCGACGCCGAACTGTCGGACAACTACCTGACCGATCTGCACCATTTCGTCGCGCCGGCTGCGTTCGCCGGCGTCGACCCCGGCTGGCTGTTCTGAGGCTGGCCGGACCCATTGACGGCTGAAGGACCCGGGAGGCGATCGCGCCGTCTGGGGCCTCGGCCGTGGCAGGCGATTCCGCCAGTCCATCCGGCCATCCGATGGGTCGCGGTCAGCTCGTCGCCCGCGACGATGCCTACTGCTCCCGCCCTGAACGCCAGAGCGTCCGAGTCAGGGGTTCCAGCAGATAGGCCAGGGCGGTCCGCTTCTGCAGGACGATGACGACCTCGGCGGGCATCCCCGACCGGATCCTCGCCGCGGCCGGGCCAAGGGCGGCCATTTCCGGTTTCGGAACCACCACTTCGGCCCGGTAGTGGCTCTGTCCGGTCGTTTCGTCGGTGAAACTGTCGGCGGATAGACGGGTCACGCGTCCTCTCAGGATCGGTGCCGATCCGTTCAGAAGCCCCGGAAACTTCACCTCCGTGACGAGACCCAGTTTCACGTTGTCGATGTCCGACGGATTGACGTTCGCGACGATCACCTGTGCCGCGTCGTCCGGCACGACCTCCATCAGCGTCTGGCCGGGTTGAATGACCCCGCCGGGGGTGAAGACGGTCAAGCCAACCACCTGACCCGTGGCCGGGCTTCTGATCTGGCTTCGCCCCAGCTCGTCTCGCAGAGCCGTGAGCTTGGGCCGCAGGTCGTTCAGCTGCACCTCGATCTGGCGAAGCTGATCCGACACGTCCTCGTTCATCTCCGTCGTCACGCCCAGCATCTGCAATCGGGTCTGACCGATCTGCTCCCGAGTGCCCGCGACCTGCGCCCGCAACGAGCCCTGCTCGCCCTCCAGAGCGGCCGCTGTGCGTTCCAGAGCCCGCACGCGGTTCTGCGGCGCATAGCCCTGTCGCGCCAGATCCCGAAGGCCATCGAGCTCTTCGCCGATCAGGCGCTGCTGTTCGACATTGGCCGCGATCTGTCGGGTGAAGCCCCCGACCTGTTCCTGAAGCTGTCCGATCCGCTGCCGCAAGACGCCGGTCTCCGTCGATCTGCCGGCGCCGCGGGCAGAGAACTGCAGCCGCTGCAGTCGCAGCGCTTCATCGGCCAGGGCGCGGTCGTCGCCCGCCAAGGGCGCGAACTCCGCAGGCTCGGCGACCATCGGAAGCCGGTCGCGCTCTGCGATCAGGCGCGACCGTTGCGCCAACAGCGCATAGACCTGACCCGAAAGCCCGCGCTCGGCCGCGATGATGTCTCCGCTCGCGAGATCGATCAGGACCTGCCCCTGTTGGACCTGGTCGCCTTCCGAGACATGCAGATTGGCGATCACGCCGCCTTCGCGATGTTGCACGGCCTGCCGATTGCCAGAAACGGACACGTGTCCGGGCGCAAACGCGCCGGAATCCAGCGGCGCCAAGGCCGCCCACCCAAGGAAGCCCACGAAGAAGACGGACGCCAGGATCGCGCCCGCCATCAGTTCGGTCCGCGGCGAGCCGGTTATGACCGGGCGCGCGCGGGACCCCAGGGCGTCAGCACGTGTCGTCATTGGGCCGGCACCGAACGGAGGGACGAGGACTGACCCCGGGGGGCCGCGCCACTCAGCTTGGCCAGGACCTCCTCGCGCGGGCCCAATAGCTGCACGGCACCGCCGCGCAGCGCGAGAAGGCGATCGACATTCGCCAGGATGCCCATGCGGTGCGAGACGATCACGACCGCCGCCCCGCGCGCCAGGGCGGCGGTGACGCCATTCATCAGCGCGGTCTCGCCCTCCTGATCCAGACTGGCATTGGGCTCGTCGAGCACCATCAATACGGGATCGCCATAGAGCGCCCGCGCGAAGGCCAGCCTTTGCGCCTGACCCGCGGACAGGCCGACGCCGCCGGAGCCCAGCACCGTATCATAGCCGTTGGGCAGACGCTGGATCAGGTCGTGGACGCCGGCGGTCATCGCCGCCGCGATGACAGCGCGATCGACCGATGAAGGGTCGGCACCGCCCGCCGTCGCGAGCCGGGAGATGTTGTCCCGGATCGATCCTGGGAACAGGGTCGGACTCTGCGGCAGATAGCCGATGTGACGGGCCAGTTCGTCGCCGTCGCGCGCCTGGTATTCGGCTCCGTCCAACCGCAGGGTGCCGTGGGTCGGTTCCAGCGCGCCGGCGAGGGCGCGGGCCAGGGTCGTCTTGCCCGATCCGCTCTGGCCGATGATCCCCAGGCTCTGGCCGGGCTCAAGCACGAAGCTGACGGGTCCGACGGTCGGGGCGTTGGTCCCCGGCAGTTGCACACGAACGCCCTCGACCGCCAGGCGGCCGAGGGGGGCGGGCAGCTCCATCCTCAGACGGCTGGGGTCCGGCGTCTCGGCAAACAGCGTGATCAGCGAGCGCCAGCTGTTCCGGGCCTGAACCAATCCGGGCCAGGCCCCGACGAGTTGCTCGATGGGGGAGACGGCGCGGCTGAGGAGCACAGACGACGCGATGATCGCGCCGGCCGACATCTGACCCCGGATCACCAGAAAGGCGGCCAGCCCCAGCGCCGCGGACTGGAGCGTGAGACGGACGAACTTTATCAGCCCCGAGTATCGCCCCCCGGTGAATTGGGCATCGACCTGTCGGTCGATGGCCGTGCGCCGTCGATCGACCTGGACGGCGATGCTGGATTTCCGCATGCCGAGCGCGCGCACCAGTTCCGACTGGCTGACCAGGGCCTCCTGGAGAGCATAGGCTCCCACGGCGGCGTCGGAGGCTTCGGTCAGACGGGTCCGCGTGTCGCGCTCATTGGCCCAGGCGAGCCCGAACAGAACGAGTCCGCCCACCAGGGTCAGCACACCGATCGCCGGGTGGAGAAGAAAGCAGCAGCCGAGGTACAGAGGCGTCCAGGGCGCATCCATGATCGCCAGGGCACCCTGTCCGCTGAGAGCCCCGCGCACCTGATCGAAGTCGCGCAGGGCCTGAGCCCCCTGCGGCCGGCCTTTGTGCGCCATCAAACGCGCGAACAGGCCGGGTGCCAGTCGATGATCCAGTTCCAGCGCCGCCCGGATCAGCAGCCGCGTGCGCAGCCAGTCCAGGCCCGCCAGCGTCGCCAAGGCCAGCAGGGCGACCCCACTGACCAGGGCGAGAGTCATGTAGCCGCCGGTCGGCACGACCCGGTCGTACACCTGCAGCATGTACAGGGTCGGCGTCAGGTAGAGCAGATTGACGAAGGCGCTGAACAGGGCAGCGCCCACCAGATGGGAGCGACAGGCCCGAACGGCGCTGGCCACGTCCTCCGTCCCGGGGCGTGTCGGAACCCATCCGTCGAACATGTGGTCGGTCCCCAACGAAATCTGGCGCGACGCCACCGTTTGGGCGGGCGACGGGACCCGCTAAATTGACGTGGTTCGTCGATGCCTTAGGCATAGAATAACCACGTCCTCAGCGCAACCGGCCCGGCGGCCGGATTGACGGTCGCGACCCCGGAAAAATGGGTCGCCGCTTCGGTCAGACGGCGGGGATCCGTTGTCGAAAGTGGAACGTGCGAAACCGCCGTCCGGACCTGACCGCACCGCCTGGGAAGCGCGCTGGAAATCGCCTTCGGCAATCGGGTCTGGTGCTGTTTCCACGCGCATAGACAGCGATGGACGCCTCGATAGCGTCTCCTGATCTTAAATAGGGTTAGTACGTATTAAGGTCGTCTGAAAACCTAAGATTAGAACCCGTCGATTTACAGTCAGTTGTAAACCGGTGGATTATTATGACAGTAAACCTCGTCAACTTTAATGGTCGCGCGCTCAGTTTGTCGGCGTGGGGCGCGAACAAGCTTGTTGGGACAGCGGCGGGACATGCCCTGAGCGGCGGCGCCACCAACGACACCCTTCAGGATCTCGGGTTCCGCTCGGCGCTCGCGGGCGGCGCGGGCCATGACACCTACTATGTCATCAACGTCGACAGCGCGGTCGTCGAGAAGACCGGGGACGGCAACGATACCGTCTATGCCTACCGCGACTATCGGCTGACCGCCAACGTCGAGAACCTGGTGATGGCGGGCAACGATTTCAGCGGCGTCGGCAATGGGCTGGACAACCTGCTCATCAGCACGGGCTGGCGCAACCTACTGGAGGGCGGACAAGGGAATGATGTGCTTTCCGACCAGAGCGCCAGCACGACCCGGTTCCAGTTCAACGCCGGCGACGGAAGCGACGTGGTCTACGGCTTCGCCGCCAAGGGGGCCGGAGCCGACCTCATCAAGCTGACCGGCTATGGCTACAGCACCTTCGCCGAGATCAAGTCGCACATGACGCAGGCCGGGTCGGATGTGCTGATCAAACACGACAACGGTGATCAGGTCCTGATCAAGGATATGGTGGTCGCGAACCTGTCGGCGTCGAACTTCATGTTGCCGGTGGACTTGTCCAACTACCATCTGTCCTTCGCCGAAGAGTTCAACACGCTCAGCCTGGTCAACCCCGCCACCGGTCTCGGCACCTGGAAGACTCAGTTCGCCACCGGGTCGCAAAACAGCATCTGGACAGGCTACAGCAGCCGGACCCTCGCCCCGAACAACGAGTTGCAACTCTATGTCGATCCGTTCCTGACCGGGACCGGTGCGGGTGCCCTGGGCCTCAATCCCTTCCAGGTCGAGAACGGGGTGGTCACGATCCACGCCGACCGGACGCCCGCCGCCCTCGATGCGGCGCTCTGGGGCTATGACTACACGTCCGGACTGCTGACGACGCAAACCTCGTTCGCTCAGACCTATGGCTATTTCGAAATCCGCGCGGAGCTGCCGACCGGTCAGGGCGTATGGCCCGCCTTCTGGCTGCTGCCCGAGACCCCCTCTGCCAGTGTGTCCGAGCTCGACGTCTTCGAACAGCTGGGCGGCACCACGCTCTACCAGACCGCCCATTCGGGAACGAAAGACGAGAAAACCCAAACCGGCTTCTCCACCCTGGTGCCCACCGCGACCAGCGGCTTCCACACCTACGGCGTCCTGTGGACCGCCGAGACCCTGACCTGGTACATCGACGGCGTCGCGTCGGCCTCCATGCCCACGCCCGCCGACATGCACCAGCCCATGTATATGCTGGTCAATCTGGCGATCGGCGGCGACTGGGGCGGAAATCCCACCGACGCCTTCAACGGCGCCGACCTGCGGGTGGACTACGTCCGGGCCTATGCCCTCGACGACGTGAAGCGACCGGTGTCCTTCAGCGCCGGGGTGACGACGTCGATGGTCGACGATGATCTGAACCTGACGCTGACCGGCGCTGCGAAGATCGACGGCACCGGCAATGCTCTGGACAACCAGATCACCGGCAACGCGAGCGCCAATATCTTGGACGGGCGTGCGGGCAACGACACCCTCATCGGCGGCGCCGGCTCCGACACGCTCTACGGGGGCGATGGCAACGACGTTCTGGACGGCGGCGCGGACCGGGACACGCTCGACGGCGGGGCCGGGGACGACCGGATCGTCTTTGATGTCCTCGACGCTTCGGTGAATGGCGGAGCCGGCAACGACACCCTGGTGCTGCGCAACTGGGCGGTGGTGAACCTCGCCAATGTCTCGACCAGCCAGGTCGACGGCAAGTCGGCGTTCGGGTTCGAGAACGCCGACGCCTCGGGCTCGACCGATGCCGTCAAACTGACCGGCTCTCAGTTCAACAACGTCCTGATCGGCGGCAGCGGCAACGATGCGCTGAAAGGCGGCGACGGCGACGACGTTCTGGACGGCGGAGCGAACGCGGACAATCTGGATGGCGGCGGCGGCAACGACCGGATCGTCTACGACGCGGCCGACTTCAGCGTCGGCGGCGGCGGGGGCTCCGACACCCTGGTGCTGCTCGGTGACGCGTTCGTCAATCTGGGAAACTCCTCGACCAGCCAGATCGCCGGCAAGTCGGTGTTCGGCTTCGAGAACGCCGACGCATCGGGCGCATCCGCGGCCGTGACCCTGCTCGGCTCCCAGTACAACAACGTCCTGACCGGCGGTGGCGGCGACGATACGCTGAGCGGCAGGGGCGGCCGGGACACGCTGCAAGGCGGTGCCGGAGCCGACACGTTCGTGTTCGACGTCCTGGACAGCTCGACCAACCGCGACGTCATCGCAGACTTTTCGGCCGGCCAGGATCGCATCGGCCTGGATCGATCCGTCTTCACGGGTTTCGCCGATAACGCGATCGTGGACGCCGGCGCGTTCGTGTTCGGCGACAGGGCGCGGACGGCCGACCAGCATCTGATCTACAATCAGGGCCAGGGCGCGCTGTATTACGACGCGGACGGCGTCGGCGGTCTGGCGCAGATCCAGATCGCGACGCTGTCGAACCATGCGGCGCTCACCGCGGGGGACTTCTATCTGATGTGATCCGATGCCCGCCCGGGTGCCGTCCAAGCCTATGGCTCACGGCACCCGGGCGCAGACGGGTCCGTGCAGTCTGAGACCCACGCAAGACACGGCCTTTGTGAGCGAGTGGGCAGGCCCGGCAGGCGGACCGGGAGCCTAGATCCGGCCCATCACACCCGGAAAAACCTCGCCGACCGGCTTCGTCTCGGGAAGGATGTAGACGACCCCCACGGTTCCGGCGAATGCTCGCTGAACCACCTGTTCGTAGAAGTCGACGGGCACGTTGATGCATCCGAAGGTGATGCGGCGGCTGAGAGCGGAGGTTGCCGCGCGTCGTTCGAGGCGGTGCTGGCGCGTCCCGACAGCCAGGACCCGGTGCAGGGCGAGGGCCGTATCGTAGTCGATCCAGAGGATGTCCTGGCCCGCGAGATTGAGCCCGAAGGAGGCGTCGAAGCGGCCGGCGGGGGTGGTCCGCTCTTCCGGGCGGATCTCTGACAGCTTGCGGTTGCCGACACCGTCGGCGGACTCGTCCCCGACCGCCAGCCCCAGCAGGGCCACGGTCGCGCCTTGCAAACCCGCGTAGCCGTCGAAGACGAAGACCTTGGTGTTCCGCTTGTCGACGATGATGAAGGGCCGTCCCTGATTGTCGCCGCTGCGGGCGATCCAGTCGGCGGTCCGGCGCGCGTCGTCAGAGGCGTCCTCCGTCTGGAAGTCCGCCTGGGTGGGCGTTCGTGGCGGGACCCCGAGCGTCGAAGCGCCGTCGGCGGCCGAGGCGGGCAGGGTCGCCATCGCCTGAACGCCGAGGACGGCGAGGGCCGCCAGCGCCAGGCGCGCAAACACGTGTGTCGACAGCGGTTTGAGGCTTGCGGCCATGGTCTTGCTCCGGGCCATCGACGAAGTCGCACGCTGCTGACCGATCGAGGACGAGACGCAGTACCGAGTCTCGTTTCGGGTCTGCCCCGCCCATGGTCAGCAAGCGGCAGGCCAGTACCCCCTCGATCGCGACGGCCTGAGCCCACATGTCCGCGTCCGGGATCATGCCTCGCTCGGGTTGCTTCTGGGCTTTAGATCCAGGGCCGGCCCATGGCCGTAACACCGGAATGCGGATTTTGTTCCAAGCAAACTGGTCATTCTTCTGAATATTCACTTGGCCATGCTGAAGTTGCACTGCAAATAAGCTGGCTGTAAATGGCATGTTAACTGTAGATGTGCGACGTTTTGGCCGGTTATTTAACTTCATCTATTCTTAAATCATTCGGCGCATTGATTGCGTGTTGTGATTTCCAAGTTTCCCGCAACTGCGTCGTGTACCGCAGCTTCGTGCGTGAGGCCTCGTTCGAGCGGCCCTTCTACGTGCGTGCTCCCTGCTGCGTGAGAGCCGTTACGCCCTGAATTCGCGGCGGTATCTCGAGGCGGCAATGTTCCGTTCAAGTCTTATTGTGGCGGCACTCCTGGCCACAGCCCAGGGCGCCAGAGCCCAGCAGCCACCGGTCGGGGGTCAGCTCCAACAGATCCCGCCTGTGGCCCCCGCGATCCGGCCCACGCCGGATTTCCGTATCGAGCGACCCGAAGCCCCGGTCGACGCCGCCGCAGAAGGCGCCCGCGTCCGTGTCGATGCGCTGCGCATCTCGGGCGCGACTCTGTTCCCGGAAGCCGAGTTGTTGGCGGCGACGGAGTTTTCTCCCGGTCTGGACCTCACGCTGCCCGAACTCCGCAACATGGCGGCGCGGATCACGCGCTTCTACAATGCGCGGGGCTATGTCCTGGCCCAGGCCTATCTGCCGGCCCAGGACGTCGTCGGCGGAACCGTCACCCTCGCCGTGGTCGAGGGCCGATACGGCGCCATCGATCTTCGCAACGAGTCCGGACTGGCGGACCGTCAGGTGCGCGGCCTGATCGCCGGTCTGAACCCGGGCGATCCGGTCGCCCTCGCGCCGCTGGAACGCCGCCTGTTGCTGCTGTCCGACACGCCCGGCGTCATCGTCAAATCGACGCTATCGCCCGGCGCCGAGGTCGGCACGTCGGATCTGACGGTCGATCTGGCGCGCGCGCCCCGGATCTACGGCAGTCTGGAAGCCGACAACGCCGGCAATCGCTACACGGGGGCTTACCGGCTGGGCGGTTCGGTGAACCTCGCCAATGCGACCGGCTTCGGCGATCTGCTCAGCCTGCGCCTGCTGGTTTCCACCGACGATCTGGCCTATGGCCGCGCCGCCTGGCAGGTCCCCGTCGGCGAGGCCACCGTCGGGGTCGCCTACACCCATATGGAATATGGACTGGGTCGCGAATTCTCGGCGCTCGACGCCGGGGGGACCGCCGAAATCTTCAGCCTGTTCGCCCGCTATCCGCTCATCCGCTCCCGCAATGCCAACCTCTACGCCCTCGCCGGTTTCGATGCCAAATGGCTCGGCGAAGAGGTCGGCGTCGTCTCCCAGGTCTCGGACAAGGAAACCCGGGCGGTCACGATCGGCCTGACCGGCGATGTCCGCGACCGCTTCGGCGGCGGGGGCTGGAACACGGGGACGCTGTCCCTGACCTCGGGCGAACTCGACATCGAGAACCCCGTCGTACGCGCGGCCGACGCCAACACTGCCCGCACCCAGGGCGGCTTCACCAAGCTGACCTATGCCTTCACCCGGCTGCAGACGATCCGCGGTCCGCTCTCTCTTCACGGCGCACTGCGCGGCCAGTGGGCGGGCGACAATCTGGACAGCTCCGAGAAGATGGAGCTGGGCGGGGCCTACGGCGTGCGCGCCTATCCGGAAGGCGAGGCCTACGGCGACGAGGGTTATATCGCCACGATCGAAGCCCGTCTGGCTCTGGACGCATGGACGTCCGGCCTTCCGGGCCATCTCCAGCTGATCGGTTTCGTCGACAGTGGGGAAGTGGATTTCGCCCACGATCCCTGGTTCTCGGGATCCAACCACGCCCGTCGCAGCGGCGTCGGGACGGGGCTGATCTGGTCCGCCCCCAACGCCCTGCTGGTCAGCGTCACCTATGCGCATCGCCTCGGCGACCAGGTCTCCACCTCGGGCCCCGACGACGGCGACCGCGCCTGGTTCCAGATCGTGAAACTGTTCTGATGGCCGCCCCAACCCTTACCCGCGCTTTTTCCGACAAGGACATTCCGATGACCGGACCTCATTCCTCAGGCGCCCAGGGTCAGACCGCCGCCGGCCGCGCCCACCGTCGCACCCTCTCGGCCTCGACCGCCCTGGCGGGGCTCATCCTCGCGGCGTCCGTCTGGAGCGGCGGAACGGCCCAGGCCCAGACCCTTCCCACCGGCGGATCGGTCAGCGCCGGGGGGGCGAGCATCGTCACCGGCCCGGGCACGATGACGATCGACCAGACGTCCCAGAACGTCGCCATCAATTGGCAGACCTTCTCGATCGGCCAAGGCGGCAGCGTCGTCTTCAACCAGCCGAACGCCCAGGCGATCGCCCTCAACCGCGTGGTCGGCAACGAGGCCTCGGCCATCTTCGGCAGCCTGACGTCCAACGGCCAGGTATTCCTGACCAATCCGAACGGCGTGCTGTTCGCGCCGGGGGCCCAGGTCAATGTCGGGGGGCTCGTCGCCTCGACCCTGGGGATCAGCGACGCCGACTTCATGGCCGGGACCCATCGCTTCACGGGGACCGGAACCGGCAGCGTCGTCAACCAGGGCAGCCTCATCGCCGATGACGGCTATGTCGCCCTGCTCGGCGGCCAGGTCAGCAACCAGGGTCTGATCCAGGCCAATCTGGGCACCGTCGTCCTCGCGGCGGGCGCGGCCATGACGCTGGACGTCGTCGGCGACGGGCTGCTCAGCGTGGTCGTCGATCAGGGGGCCGCCGGCGCCCTGGTCCAGAACGGCGGCATGCTCCAGGCCGACGGCGGCCGCGTGGTGATGACCACCCAGGGCGCCGGGCAACTGCTGCGGACGGTGGTCAACAACACCGGCGTGATCCAGGCCCGCACCCTCGGCCAGCGCGATGGCGTGATCCTGCTGCTGGGCGACATGCAGAGCGGCACGGCCCAGGTCGCAGGCGTTCTGGACGCCAGCGCGCCCGGCGGCGGCAATGGCGGCTTCATCGAGACCTCGGCGGCGACCGTCAAGATCGCGGATGGGACCCGCATCACGACCGAGGCCCCGTCCGGCGTCACGGGCACCTGGCTGATCGATCCGGCCGACTTCATCGTCGGCACCGGGGGCGGCATCTCCGGCGCGACCCTGTCCGCCCAGCTGGTCACCACCAGCGTCGAGATCAGCACCTTCACCGAACCGGGGGCCTCCCAGCCGGGTAACGGCGACATCTTCATCAACGACGCCATCGCCTGGACCGCCTCGTCCACGCCCACGACCCTGCGTCTGACCGCCCATGGCGACATCAACATCAATGCGGCGATTTCGGCGACCAACGGCAATCTGGTGGCCTGCTGCGGCGGCGACATCAACGTCAACGCCCCCATCACCACGGTCAACGGCAGCGTGCTGCTGAACGCCGGTCAGGACGTGAACGTCTTCCACGCGATCACGACGACGGACGGCAATATCGCCCTGTGCGCCGGTCACGACGTCCACATCGACGACGCGGTGACCATCACTCGGGGCGCGGCCGTCGCGGCGCAGAGCCTCGGCCTTCCGGTCGGTCTGACCATCATCGCCGGGGCCGATGGCACCGGACCCGGCGTGGCCGGGGGCACGATCATCTTCGCCGCGCTCGCGCCGCCCGTGACCGTCACCGCCACCCAGGCCAACCTGTTCTACAATCCGGTCTCCTACGCCGCCCCGACCGACTTCTCGCCCCGGTTCACCCTGACCGGTGCGACCACCACACTGACGCAGCGCATGCTGCTGTTCCCCGAAGGCGGCCGCGTCGCCGACGGCACGACGGCAACCACCTTGGCCGGCTTCCGGACCACGGCGCAGTCCGGCATTCCAGCCGGCGTCACCCTGGTGACCGGTCCCACGGCCAGCGCCACGTTCGACTCGGCCGGTCCAGGCACCGACGTCGGCATCACCTACAGCGGCTATACGCTGGCGGGCGCCGCGGCCGACCAGTACGCCCTCGCAGGCTCCTGCTGTGTCTCGACCTTCCGCACGGCCGGAACGATCTCCGCAGCGTCTACGCCGACCCCGACCCCGACGCCCACGCCTACGCCGACCCCGACACCAACGCCTACGCCGACGCCAACGCCGACCCCGACCCCGACCCCGACCCCGACGCCGACCCCGACCCCGACGCCTACGCCTACGCCGACCCCGACCCCAAACCCGACGCCGACCCCTACGCCGACGCCGACGCCGACGCCGACCCCGACGCCGACACCGACGCCTACGCCTACGCCGACGCCGACCCCTACGCCGACCCCTACGCCTACCCCGACCCCGACCCCCACGCCGACGCCGACGCCGACGCCCACGCCCACGCCTACGCCGACCCCGACCCCCACGCCGACGCCGACCCCCACGCCGACGCCGAGCCCGACAGACCTTTCGGCCCCGTATCCACAGTTCCAGCCTGTCGTCACAGGGCCCCTGGTCTCGGAGCCTGGTCTCGGTCTGGAGGTCGTCGATTCCGGGGTGAGGATGCCGCAGCCTGAGCTCCTGCCGGACCGGCCGTCGGTCCCGCTCGTGGTCGCGCCCGCGCCCCGGCCCGTCCCCGTCGTTCCCATGACGGTCCCATATTACGCTCCGAAACAGGATCGCAACTGATCGTGGCCGTCCCGTCCGTCGCCTCGAAGCGTCAAGGCCGGCGGGCCGGTTCGCGCGGACTTGTCGCGGTCGCGGTCGCGGTCGCGGGGCTGGCGCTGGGCTTCGCGGCCCCTGTCTCCGCGCATGAGACAGGGCCATGGAGCGACGGGGCGATGGCTGCCAGCGAGGTCGGCCAGCTGAAGGCCTGGGTGCTGGAGACCGCCGACAACCAGGGCCTGCCCTTCCTGGTCGTCGACAAAAAGGGGGCCCGGGTGCTGGCCTTCAACGCCGAAGGCCACGTCCTCGGCGTCTCGCCCATCCTGCTCGGCCTGGCCCGAGGGGATGTCTCGCCCCCCGGCATCGGCGACCTTCCCCTTTCCGCGATCATGCCGGACCAGCGCGTCACGCCCGCGGGTCGCTTCGTGGCGTCCATCGGCAGAAACCTCGGGGCCAAGAGCATTCTCTGGATCGACTATGGGCTGGCCCTCTCGCTGCACCCGGTGGTCACGGCCAGAGCAGCCGACCGGCGCCTGGAGCGTCTGGCCTCGGCCACGGTGGACGACAACCGGATCTCCTACGGCTGCATCAACGTTCCGCCGGAGTTCTTTGAAGGCGTCATTCAGCCTGTCTTTCTGAACACGGTCGGCGTGGTCTACATCCTGCCCGAAACCCAGACCCTGGCCGAGACCTTCTTCGATCCGGCGGGCCAGTCCGTCACACCTCCGCACTAGCTTTCAAGCCCCGGACCCTCGGTCAGAACGGTGACGCAAAAGGGCGAGGACGGCGGAGTCGAGACGCCAGGAACAGCGAACCACGCCGACCGGCAAGGGCAGCTCGCTCCTGCCGTGGCAGCGCCGGTTCGGCCCGGGGTCACGCTGCTTGCGTAGAGATTCAGAGATCTTGGCGCGGGGCCGTGGCGGACAGAGAGTCCGATTTACCACCGTCTGACGGCATCCCGCGTTTGATAAAATAGCCTAAAATAATCAACGGCCGTATGAGCTCACGGTCTAGCGTTATCCCAAGTTGTCCCGCATAATCCCGGTCTTGCGTTAGGGCTGGCGGCCGCGAAGGTCTGGACGGTTCCGGCCTCGCGCATGAAAGCCGGTCGCGAGCATCGCGTCCCTTTGACCACCGCCGCCCTAGCGGTTCTAGAAAAGTAAAGCCGCTCACCGGTGGTGCGGCCGATGCCCCGATTTTCCCCGGTATTAAACCGGGCTCCATCCTGTCGGATGCCGCCTTCAATGCCCTACTGCTTCGCATGGGCATCGACCGCAGCAACGTCACGCCCCACGGGTTCCGCTCCAGCTTTCGCGACTGGGCTGGCGAAATCTCGACCTTTCCGCGCGAGTTGGCGGAGGCAGCCCTGGCCAACGTCGTCGGCGACATGACCGAACGGGCTTACCGCCGGGGCGATGCGCTTGAAAAGCGGCGGAAGCTCATGGAAGGTTGGGCGAGGTTTTGTGAGCCGCGTGCGGCTGAACCGGTGGTGATTCCTCTGGCGAGGCGCGGAGCATGAGCAGTGACCGCGAAAGCCCGGCGTCAGTCGATGCGCTGCCTAATCCTCTCAGCCCCGACTATAGGGGTATGCGGGAAAGGGTTACGCAGCTTCAAGAACTGCTAGACGGCGCGCGCGTCGGCGAGATTGACGGGGTCCACTTCGATCTCCGACATGAGAACCTCCCTCCGAGCGAAACTTGGCATGCGCCTGATGGGGCGTCGCCGTTCGGCATCGCATTTCCCTGGGACGCAGACTATTTTGATGGCGACCATGTGAAAGCCGCCCAGTTCGTTACTGGGAAAGACATAGATAGCGGTTGGATTACAACTCATGTCCAACGCGGCGATAAAGTGATCGTCAAACGCGTAGTTATACGCAGACGAGGGTTAGGTAAGCCGCCCTATGTCGAGCATCACGACAACGCATATTATGCCGCTTACCTAACCATTCAGCACGTCGACGGCATTACGTCTGAGCCCGACACTCCAATCTGCTGGAATGCTCGCGACGCGATGGGACCTCACTCGCCCCACATTTGGGCAGGTGATGACGGCTTGGACGATTACGTCGGCGACTATCGGGGCAGCTTGGAGAATATAAGCCTTCGCATCGATCACTTATTGAGTTCCACCCATGTCGCGCCTGAATGGCAGTTGCTTGCGGAGCAGGCAGTTGAGGCACTTGGTTCGGATTGGGCGCGCCCCCAGGACAACAATCTTCCGCAATCCAACGACGAACTCGGTTACCTTCTCGATATGGCTGCTGCTGCTGGATATGCATTGGCAAAGTTTGAGGCGGCACCCATTCTCAAGAGTTAAAGGACTCGCACTACGGGTGCGGTAAATGCTCGAAAGGCGCTGACAGCGCCCATTGTAGATGCCGCTAAGGTCTACATGCGAAGCAATCCTAACACCTCTCTAGGGGCTTGCGCGAGACATCTGAGCGCGACCTTGTCTCGCGACCAAAGGCAAATGGAACGTCTTATCAGCCGGTTTTTCGATCCTGTCGAAACCAAAACCGGCGTTCGCGAAAAGCGCCCACGGTCCTACATTCTGAGCAACAGGTTCTCTGAACTGTTCTATGGGCCAATCGACGATCCACCGGGCTTGTCGTCAACGGTCCGCTGCCGAATGCGACCCTTTAAGTGTCCTCTGGCGTGGCACAGACGGAATAGGCCGCCGGAACATCCTCAGGATTGAACATGCTGCCCACCTTTCAACCCCTCGCCCTTACCGTACAGGATGCGGTCGCCTATTCGGGCCTATCGCGCTCGCGCCTCTACAAGCTCATGCAAACCGGTGAGTTGCCGTCCCTACAGGTCGGTGGTCGCCGCATGATCCGACGGGACGCCCTGGATGCCTTCTTCGACAATCTGGGCAAGGCGGCCTGAACCATGACCGCACAAACGATGAACCCCGCCGCCGGTGACACGGCAGGCGGGGTTCGGGATGCTTCGCGAGGCGCGGCGCGTTCCGAACATACCACCGGCACCCGTTCCGACAAGCTGAAGCTGACGGTCTGCCTGCCACCGGCGACCGACCCCATCACGGTCGAAGGTCGCGAAGCTCAGACGCTCACGCTCTTGATGAGAGTTGGACCGCGCGGGTTCACGTCTGGCGAGGCTTCACTGCTGGGCTGGGCGAGGCGAACGAGCGCCTATGTTCGCAAGCTGCGCCTAGCCGGTGTTCCAATCCACACGACATGGGAGGCCACCGACGACGCGAGGGTCGGCCGCTATACGCTCGCGGGGCCGGTGGTAGTGGTCGGGCCGGGGGTGTCGCAATGACCGCGCCCGGACCCGTACCGATCTGGAGCCTGCCGCTGAGCAGCAATTCAGTACTGCGCTTGGTGCTCGATAGCTTCAACGGACGGCCTCGCGCCGACCTGAGAACGTGGACTGACTATGCCGCCGGGCCTGTCCCTACACGAGGGCCGACACGCAGAGGCGTCAGCATCGCAATCAGCGACCTTCCGGCTCTCGCCGGTGCCATGCGGGATGCGGAAAGCACGGCGCGTGACCTGGGCCTTTTGCCTCACGCGGACATGAAAACGGAATAGGACGCCGCTGGGGCCGTTCGTAACCACCGGGGGCAATGTTCCGCCTTCGGTGGTCGCGAGCGCTCCTGTGGCTTCCTAAGTCGTTTCTAGCGCCTCCCATGATCTGCACCGTTCCACGCAACGCCATCGCTGCGCACGTCGTCGGCGAAGGTGAACGCCGTTCACAGTGTCACCCCGTCCCGTCGCGTCCATGTTTGACTTTGGCCCGAAAGCCGGTTCGACAGGATGCTGGCGGGGGCGACCAAGTTATTGATCGGCCTGATCTTACAGCAAAATACAGCACAAGCAGCGATGCGGCCTCCTATCCTTATAAGAGTGCAGGCCAACGGCGAGAGCACACACAAGCGTCCGGGGAAGCCGGGCGGGGCGCAGAGCCTTCAAACAGCGCAGCGCCTAGCCCGGCGTCACCACCGGCCACCCACGCGGGCGTAAAAGCTTTCAAAAGCATTCCGGGCCGTGGTGGTGCGCGTAACCGTGCCGACCGCTGGTCACATGCCATATCCAGCGCGGCCGAAGACAATTTGGCGGAGGCGGCATGGTTTGCTGCGGCGGTCGGTATGCCCTTCAACCGCATGACCACCGTGCATTGGGAAAAAGGGGGTGTGACTGACGGGCTGGCCGCCACCCGGCGGCTGATCAAAGCCCTGTCCCGGCTGATCCGCTCACGCGGCCATGCCTTCGCCTGCTTGTGGGTAAGGGAAAGCGGACCGGACAAGGGCGAGCACGTCCACATTCTATGACATGGCCCAGCTTACCTACCCGACCTGTCCCGATGGCTCCGCCGAATTCTGAAGCGTTGCGGAGCGCAGTGGAAGGATGGGGTTCGCGATACCCGCGCAATCGGTCGCGGCCTGAATACCGCGACGGCCGGTGGTGAAGACTACCGCGCAAATCTCAACCGGGGCGTCAAATACGTCTGTAAGGGTGCCGACGGCGAGGTGCTGCTGACCTTGGGGCGACGGCACGAACCCGGTGGTGAGATTGTTGGGAAGCGGTGCGGCGTGAGCCGCAACATCGACCTGACCGCAAGGACGAAGGCGCGGTGGTGATTGTATCCCGCCAAGAGCGTAAGTTTTGAACTGTTGCGGGCTGGAGCAGCATACCCTTACCTAAGCATCGCAACCCGCCCTGAAAGCGAGCGTTGAGGAGGAATGGGACTGCAAATTTCCGTTTTCCAGGCCGTGTTTGCGGTCCTCGTCATCATTGGGCTGGGATTGCTTTGGGCGAATGCGGCCAAGGGGGTGGACCGCCCCACGCGGATTACCGATGTCGACAAAGATGGCGCAGGGGATGTCGACCCGAAAGAGAAGGAAGCCACGGTGCAAGCCTTTGAAGAAGAGCAAGCCCGGCGCCATCCTGAAGACTAATGTACGTCGAATATAGTGGCCTTTCTCGAAATCACGCGGAAGATGAGCGGCCTAACGGTCTAGGTAGTAGGATGCGGCAGGGCGTGAGGGTCAAACAACGCCCGCGTCCCTTAGTTCACGAACCAACCTGTCGTGGTCCAAATACTGCACGGCTCGCCAGCCTGCTTTCCTGCTGGCTTCAACATTGGCGGCATTGTCGTCGATGAAGAAGGTCGCGGATGGATCGAGGCCGAACGAACGCTGGTGGTGGGCGAAGATTGCCGGATCAGGCTTGATCAGCCCGATCTCACCCGAAACGGTTACCCCGCGAGCTCGCCTCAGAAAGGGAAACATTCTCTGCGCCTCGACGAAGGTGTCCGAGGAAAAGTTTGTTAGCAAGGTCACGTCGCGCCCTTCGTCGATTAACTGCTCATACAAGGCGACGGTTGGTGCGATGCGGTCGTGAACCATCAGGCTCCAGTTGGCGCGGAAAGCCCGGATGCGCGACGCCTGGTCCGGCCACTCGGCAATCAATGTCGCCTCCGCTTCGGCCCACGGGCGGCCACGATCCTGCTCCAAATTCCAGGCCTCGGTGCAAACGGTGTCCAGGAACCATGCTCGGTCGTCGGCATCAGGTATGCTCGCCATCAGCCCCCTATGCGGCTCGTAGCGGATTAGAACCCTCCCGATATCGAAAACGAGGTGGCGAAGAGTTTCCATCTGGCGAGCTTATATCAGCCCGGAAGATGGGGTCGAGCCATAGGCGACCCTAGCGGTGCGGCGTGAGCCGCAACATCGATCGGACCGCTAGAGCGAAGACGCGGTGGTGATTCACTTCGCCCGAAAGCAGACTCCCTAACGGTCGATTATGAGTCGAGAATGGGCATGCACGTTATCCGCAGAAGCGGACGTTACTCGTGAGCTCAGGGACGGGGGTAGCTGACATCTCCGATGCGCCGTCCGATTTAGACATCGCGATTATTGGGGCCTCACGCCCATGCTCGCCAGCGGTTTTTTAAGAAGGTGGCTAAGGCGCATCGTGATTCCCATCCTTACGGAAAGCAGCGAAGAATTTGCCCGCTTGAGCCAGCGCGTTCAGGTGGTGAGCTCAAAGCTGCCCCCCAGTTTCTGGGTTCAAGTGGTGGTCTGTGGGATCTGGGTGACGCCAGACGTCTGCGATGACTCCTCGGTCCTCATCAAGCAAATCAGACGTCAGATCGATGAATGGCAGCGCCCGACTCATCGTTTCCCGCCGCAGCGCCGCATTATATGCGAGGGTGAGCCGGGTCCGCTCGACCTGTGTCGCAGTAACCTCGCGACGAAGATTTGGCGACCTCAACGCCAAGTTCGCCGTCTCTGATCGTGGGGATTACCGCGCCAGTCACGACGACCGTCGGATATCCGGCGCAAAGCAGCTCATCCACGAAGCCGAAGTAAGCCTTGATCGATGCCAACATCTGAGCCTCGATGCTGTCACCCAGCTTTTCCGCGCGATACCAAATAACAAAGCCACAATCGACTTCTCCAAGCTGCAGCACTGGTATGGCGTTGCTCCGCGCTGGGATTACGGCATCTCGAAACTGGCTCAGAGCGTTCGTCGCCGAGTTTGGATTTCGCATTCCTACTGCTGTCGCACCCCCCACTAAGATGGATTTGCAAGGCAGGGTAAGATGTTTGGTGCCGGCCACAATTGCGTCGACGTGGCTATCGCCAATGACTAGCCAATATGGCTGCTCCACTGAGTTCTCGGCGTTGTTAAACATGTCTCGATGCCTTCGTTCAGATTCGGCATTTTCAACGGCAATCCCGGGTGGGAGACGTTTCGCGACCAATATGCGCGCACGAGCGCGACAATAGACGTCGTCAACCGCGCTCTACATTTTTGCATGACGTCGGCATTTGGCACACCAGAAACCGACCTCGATCTAAAGTAGATCGATTTAAACGCGCCGGGTCGCTTGCCGTTGACAGGTTTGAGAAGTTTCCCCACGCCCGCGTCCGCGCGCGACACAGGCATTCGCAGATTTTTCCATTCGCAGATTTTTCGGACGCACGCAGTCGCGTCAGCCAAAGCATGTTGTTAGGGCGCAAGTTGGGGCAGCGCTCGCAAGCTTGATTTTAATCAATAGAAATCAAGACGTTATGGCGGGCGGTGGCGGACAGAGAGGGATTCGAACCCTCGGTAGGCTTTCACCTACACACGCTTTCCAAGCGTGCGCGATCGACCACTCCGCCACCTGTCCGTTTGACCACGAGGCAAACGTCCCGGGAGGTCGCCCGGGGAGGGCAGGCTGATAGAACAGGCGAGCGCGCGCGGCAAGCGTCCCTATGGGCAAAACGGGCCGGGGCACCCATATGGCCGTCATGTCCCTCTTCTCAAGGATCACCGCGATGCTGAGCCCCAAGACCACCCTGCCGACCGCCGAGACCGCCCTGCCGGGCCGGTCCACCCCCCTGACGACGGACGAGACCCATTTCGTCCTCGGCCGTCCGCTGAAGGGCCCGCACCCCGAAGGCTTCCAGACCGCGCTCTTCGGCATGGGCTGTTTCTGGGGCGTGGAGCGCAAATTCTGGTCGCTGCCGGGCGTCTGGGTGACCTCGGTCGGCTATTCCGGCGGCATCACCCCCAACCCGACCTATGAGGAGACCTGCACCGGTCTGACCGGCCAGACCGAGGTGGTCCAGGTCGTGTTCGATCCGTCGAAGATCACCTACACCGAGCTGCTGAAGACCTTCTGGGAGGGGCACGACCCGACCCAGGGCATGCGCCAGGGCAATGACGTCGGATCGACCTACCGCTCGGCCATCTACTATCTGGACGCCGGGCAGAAGGCCGAGGCCGAGGCCTCGCGCGAAGCCTATCAGACGGCCCTGACCCAGGCCGGGCGCGGCACCATCACGACCGAGATCACGGAAGCCGGGCCCTATTATTTCGCCGAGGGCTATCACCAGGGCTATCTGGCCAAGAACCCCAACGGCTACTGCGGCATCGGCGGGACCGGCGTGGTCTGCCCGATCGGGGTGGGCGTCGCCGCCTGATCGGGCGTCAGTCGCAAAGGGCGAAGAAGCGGTCGACGTCGGCCGCAGAACCCGGCTGCGGGGCATAGGCCTCGCGCCGGTCGCCGATCCACTGGGCCAGCCAGCCCAGTCGGCGGAAGCGCTGGAACACGGGGGCATCGGCGGGGGACTCGGCCGTCAGCAGGTCGCCCTCGCCCAACTCGGAGGGTTCGGACCGAGCGGTCAGACGCTCGGTGTCGCCGCCGGATTCGAGCAGGATCAGCCGCGTGCCGCTGGGGGCGGTCGCCAGAACCTGCAGCGTTCCCGATCCCGCGCCGCATTCGAACGCCAGCTTCAACTCGTCGCTTTCGGCGATGCCATAGGCCAGGCGGGCGATGCCGTCATGGGTGGTCAGGTGCCAGTCGTAGCCGGCGATCGGCTGTGGCGACGACGCGCCGGCGGTCACGACGACGGGCGTGGCAGGTTCCGGGGCGACGGTCGAACAGGCCGCGGTCATCGCGGCCAGCGCCAGGGACAACATCAGACCGGGCGTCCGGGGGCTCATCCGGTGCACAGTTCGGCGAAGCGACGAAGCTTGGCCCGGTGCGCCGAGGGCACCTCGACCAGCCGATGCACACCGGCGACGGCGACGTCGATCGTCCCGGTCCGGATGAACTGGGCGAAGACCGGATGCTCGGTCCGCAGCGCCAGGGACAGATGGTCGGTGTCCACCCGGGCCTGGGCCGCCGCAGAGGCCTGGCCCGCGCTCAGGTTGGCGAAACCGCCGTCGAGGGCGTTGCCGTAGAGGCTCAGCCGCGCCACGCCCGATCCCGGCTGGCACTCGAACGTCGCTTTCAGCTGCGGCGTGTCGGGGATCTCGTGGGCCAGGACCAACGGACCCTCGCCGTCGTACAGGGTCCACGTCCATCCCGCCTGGAGGGCGATCGCGGCGGCGAGACTGGCGAGCAGCATCAGGGGTGGGGTCCGGTCCAGCGACCGCTCAGACGCGGCCTGCGGAGCAGTAGGCCAGAAAATCCGCGATGGCGCGACGTTCCTGTACGGTGGCCGACAATTGGAACACGCCCGCGTCGCCGCGCACGGCCATCCGACCTCGACGGGCCAGGCCCTGAAGGGACGGATCGCTCAGGGCGATGCGGGTCTCCTCGGCTTCGCCGTCGCTCAGGGGATCGACCCCCTGCGGCAGGCTGGCCCGGATCAGGCGCGCGCCTTCTGGCTGCACATCGCCGTAGACAGCCGCGGTACGGTCGCCTGGCAGGCACGACACCATCAGGGCCAGTTGGTCCGAGTGCGCCACGCCGTAGGCCAGCTTGGCCAGGGCCCCCTCATGATGCACGCTCCATTGCATCACCGGCGTGGCGGCAGCGGCGGTTTCGGCCGAAGCCACGTCTTGCGACTGGGCCGTAAAGGCGACCAGGCCCAGGGCGGCGGTGGCGGGCAGCAGAAACTTGAACATCGTCCGGTCCTTGCGTCTGATCCGATAACGCGGTGCCGCATTAACGGTTCAACCCGGACGGACGGCCGGTCGCTGACCCGGCCGGATCAGAACGGACTGAACCGCTCGACCAGGCTCTGGGCCGCCGGGGTGGACTGCACCCGGCTGATGTCGCCGCGCCCGCCATAGCTGATCCGCGCCTCGGCGATCTGGGTGTGGGCGATGGTGTTGGCCGAGCTGATGTCCTCGGGGCGGACGATGCCGGCGACGGTCAGCTCGCGCACCTCGCGGTTGGTGCGCACTTCTTGCCGACCCTGGATGACCAGATTGCCGTTCGACAGGATCTCAGTGACGACGGCGGCGATGGTCAGGCTGACCTTCTCCGAGCGGCTGACCGACCCCGTGCCGTTGGCTTTGGACTGGCCCTCGACGCCGACCAGGTTCTGGGGATCGAAGCCGCCGGGAAAGGCGCGGCCCAGGCTGTTCTCCAGACCGAAGAAGTTGGTGATCCCGCCCGAGATGTCGTTGGACCGGCTCCGGTTGGTGCTGTTCGAGGTCTGGGCCTGGTCGTCGATGTCGATGTTGACGGTCAGGATGTCGCCGATGTTGCGCGCGCGCTGGTCGCCGAAGAAGGCCCGGGCCCCGGTGCGCCACAGCGAATTGGCGCTGGCCGAGCGTGGCTCGGGCACGGAGGCATAGGTCTGGCTGACGGGCACCAGCTGGGCCGGATAGCCGATGGGGGCCAGCTGCGGCCCCTGCACCGTCTCGACCACGGTCGAACAGCCCCCCAGAGCCAGGGCGGCGGCGGTCAGGGCGAGGATGGATTTACGCATGACGGATCTTCCTAGCGCGAGGCGAACTGGGCGGAACTGCGGGCGGCGACCTGGGCCTCCGGGCCCGCGAGGGCGCGGCCCGGGCCGACGGCCACGGCGTCGATGGTGCGGCCCGAGGCCACGTTCAGGATCGGCACCCGGTCACCCTCGGCGGCGTCGCGGGTGGCGCGTCCGGTGACGGTCAGGGTGACGCCCCCGGCGACATAGGCGACCTCGACCGTGTCGTTGCGGGCGATGACCCGGGCCGCGCGGGCCTGGCGCTGCGGGGTCGCCATGGGGCGGATGGCCGGTGCCACGGCCGCGTGGGCCGCCGCCGGAACCGTGTTGCCCCCCGTCGCCGGGGCCAGGGAGGCTTCGCGCACCACGACGCGGCGCAGACCCTGGGGATTGGCCCAGGCAAGGCCGTTGCGGGAGGCGATGGCCTGCAGCTGGGCGGCTTCGAACACCACCGACGGCCCCGTCCGGGTGGCCAGGATGAAGTTGGCCGACGATCCGGCCCCGTCGAACACGTCGCCCAGGGTGACGCGGCCGTCGGCGTCGACCGGATTTGTCTTCAGCGTCACGGTCTCGGCCAGGGCAGGGGAGGCCAGCAGGACCACACCGGCGATCAGGCTCAGCATGCTCATGACCTAGCCCTTCACCTGGGCGGAGACGCTCATCATCTCGTCGGCGGTGGTGATGACCTTGGAGTTCATCTCATAGGCGCGCTGGGCGATGATGAGGGCGCTGATCTCGGTCACGGCATCGACGTTCGAGGCTTCGGTATAGCCCTGCAGAAGTTGCCCGAACCCGGGCTCGCCCGGCGTCCCGACGGTGGCCGGACCGGAAGCGGCGGTTTCCAGCAGCAGGTTGTCGCCGATCGCCTCCAGCCCCGCCTCGTTGAAGAAGGTCGCCAGCTCCAGCTGGCCGACGACGGCCGGCTCGGTCGCGCCGTCGGTGATGACCTGCACCTGGCCGCTCTTGGAGATGCTGACGTCGATCGCGTCCTGGGGAATGGTGATGGCCGGCTCGACCGCATAGCCGTCCTCGGTCACCAGCTGTCCTTCGGCGCTCAGCGAGAAGTTTCCGGCGCGGCTGTAGCCGATCTCGCCGGACGGCAGGGTGATCTGGAAATAGCCCTTGCCGTCGACGGCGATGTCATAGTCGTTGCCGGTCTGGGTCGGCGTGCCCTGTTCGGTGATGCGATAGACGCTGCCTGCCTTGACGCCCAGGCCGACCTGGATGCCGGTCGGGACGACCGTGCCCTGGGCCGACGACTGGGCCCCCATCCGTTCGACGTTCTGGTAGATCAGGTCCTGGAACTCGGCGCGCTGGCGCTTGTATCCGACCGTATTCATGTTGGCGATGTTGTTGGAGATGACCTCCACGTTCAGCTGCTGGGCGGCCATGCCCGAGGCTGCGGTTCTGAGAGCGCGCATCTATGTGTTCCCTAGCTCGATCGGCCCAGCCGCTCGACGGCGCGGCGGGACAGATCCTGGACGTTGTCGATCATCTTGGTCGCGCGTTCGTAGGCGCGGGTGATCTCGATCAGGTTGGTGATTTCGACCAGGGTGTTGACGTTGGATCCCTCCAGCATCCCCTGGCGAACCTGCACGCCCGCCGCGTCGAGCGCCGGGGCATTGGAGGCATTGCGGTAGAGACCGTCTCCGTCCTTGGACAGGACCGACAGGTTGTCGAACCGGGCCAGATCGAGCGTGCCCAGCAGGGCGCCGTCCTGGCTGAGAGTGCCGTCCTGGGCGACGCTGAGCGGGCCCAGGGCCGGATCGACGACGATCGGTCCGCCGTCGCCCAGCACGGGCAGGCCGGACTTGGTGACCAGCTGGCCGGTCGGGTCGATGGTGAAGGCGCCATCGCGGGTATAGGCCTCGCCGGCCCCGTCCTGGATCTTGAAGAAGACGCCTTCGCCGTCGATGGCGAAGTCCAGCGTCCGGCCGGTCTCGTTCAGGGCCCCCTGGGCGAAATCGCGGCCCACGCCGTTGTCCAGCACGAAGCTGACGCTCGGGCGAACGGCGTCGTTGCGGGCCCGCTGGCCAATCTCGGTGCCGAGCAGCAACTGCTCGACCTTGAAGCCGGTGGTCTCCGCATTGGCGATGTTGTTGGCCGCGATGTCGAGTTCGCGACGCAGCGTCATCTGGCGGGACAGTCCGATGTAGGCGGCGTTTTCCACGGTGGGCGGGCTCCTTCGCGGCAGGTCTCGCAACGACCGTGCCAACGCGGTTAATCCCCGTCCCCCGGGCGTTTGAGCGGTGAGGAGCCCGATACACCCGGCAAATCTTGCCGGATTTACACCTGGCGTTAACCAAACGCGTCGCATTGCGGACGTTGGGATCATCCGGGGCGCGTCGATGCTGGGTTTGGGCAAGAAGAAGGACAAGCTCCCGAAAGACGACGCCACGGCCCTGGCCGTGGCCCACGGGGCCGATGTGCCGGCCGAGGGCGAGGCTCCGCCCAAGAAGAAGCTCCCCCTCCTGTTCATCATCGCGCCCGTCGCCCTGCTGGTTCTGCTGGGGGGGGAGCGGGGGCCTTCTTCATGCTCCAGCCGAAGCCCGCTGCCGCCGAGGGCGAGCACGGCGCGGCGGCCGAGGGGGACCACGGCGCGGCCAAGAAGGACGAGAAAAAGGAAGGCGGGGGCCACGGCGCGGCCAAGGAGGGCGAGGGCGAGGCGGATCCGGCCCTGGGCAAGATCGCCGAGGGCCCCGACGGCATCACCTTCTACACCCTGCCGGACATGGTGGTGAACATTCAGTCGCCCGACGGCAAGCCGACCTTCCTGAAGCTGAGCCTGACGCTTGAGATGCACGACGCCGACCTGGCCCACACCCTGCAGGGCCAGATGCCGCGCATGCAGGACATGTTTCAGGGCTTCCTGCGCGAGCTGCGGCCCGAGGATCTGGCCGGATCGGCCGGCAGCTACCAGCTGCGCGCCGAGATCCTGCGCCGGGTCAATCTGATCGCCGCCCCGTCCAAGGTGGATGCGGTCCTGATCGAAGAAATGCTGGTTCAATAGGCCGATGTCTGACGCGGGCTTAGCAGACACCGAACTCGATCCATTCGGCGGATCGGACGCCTTCGGCGACGCCGGGTCGGCCGCATCCGAGCGCATCCTGAATCAGGACGAGATCGACAGCCTGCTGGGCTTCGACCTGGGCGACGACGACGGCTCCGAGCGCTCGGGCATCCGCGCCATCATCAACTCGGCCCTCGTCAGCTACGAGCGGCTGCCGATGCTGGAGATCGTCTTCGACCGCCTGGTGCGGCTGATGACGACATCGCTTCGCAACTTCACGTCCGACAACGTCGAGGTCAGTCTCGACAACATCTCGTCGATCCGCTTCGGCGACTATCTGAACTCGATCCCGCTGCCCGCCATTCTCGCCGTGTTCAGGGCCGAGGAACTGGACAACTATGGCCTGCTGACCGTCGACTCCAACCTGATCTATTCGATCGTCGACGTGCTGCTGGGCGGGCGCCGGGGCACGGCGGCCCTGCGGATCGAGGGGCGGCCCTACACCACCATCGAACGGGTGCTGGTCCAGCGGATGGTCGAGGTCATCCTGGCCGACGCCAACGCCGCCTTCGAGCCCCTGACCCCGGTCCATTTCAACCTCGACCGTCTGGAGACCAACCCCCGGTTCGCCGCCATCGCGCGTCCCGCGAACGCGGCGATCCTAGTCAAGCTGCGGATCGACATGGAGGACCGTGGCGGGCGGGTCGAGCTGCTGCTGCCCTATGCGACGCTGGAGCCGATCCGCAAGATGCTGCTGCAGCAGTTCATGGGCGAGAAGTTCGGCCGAGACAACATATGGGAAGGTCACCTTGCCACGGAACTCTGGACCACCGACACGGTGGTCCGCGCGGTTCTGGACGAGCAGTCCTGCCCCCTGTCGACGGTGCTGAACCTGAAGGTCGGCGACACCCTGATGCTGAACGCGACGCCGGATTCGGACATCTCGATCCGCTGCGGCTCGATCCCGGTGACGACCGGCCGGATGGGCCGCAAGGGCCAGCATATCGCCATTCGCGTGGAGGGTCCGATCAGTGTCGAGGCCGCCAACAGTCTGACCAAGGGACGACGCTGACATGACCGGCATGATCCTCGACGCTGTCCTGATGCTGCTGCTGGTGGCGGCACTGGCCTATGGCGTGCGGCTGGAGAAGAAGCTGACCCAGCTCCGCTCGGGTCAGCTGGCCTTCGCCGGCGCGGTCACCGAGCTGAACGCCGCCTGCGGCCGGGCCGAAAGCGCCCTGGGATCCCTGCGCGCCTCGGGCGAGGAGGCCGACCTGCTGCACGACCGGATCATCAAGGCGCGGGCGCTGAAGACGGATCTGGAGCAGCTGATCGCCAAGGGCGCGCGCGGCGTTCTCCCTCCCCTTCATGGGGAGGGACCGCGAGCGCATGCGAGCGCGGGTGGGGACGTGTCGAGCAGAGATCACGCTGCCCCGCTCGAACCCACCCGGGCTGCTGCGCAGCCGTCCCTCCCGACAAGCGGGAGGGAGAAGCCCGCATCCGCCGCCGCCCCAGACCCCGAAGACCGCGCCTTCCGCATGGCGGCCCTGGCCGAGCGGATCCATGGCATGGCCCCGCCCGCCAAGGCCGCCGCCGCCGGTGCCGGCAATGTTCAGGCCATCCTGCAGGCCATGACCGCTAACCAAGCTGCGAAGCAAAGCCTCAACCGCGCCAAGGCTAGTCTCGACGAAGACCTGTTCGCCGCCTAACTCCTGAAAGCCTCCTGAATGGCCAAGCTGCCGCGCCTCCTGCCCCTGATCGCCATCGCCATTGGCGGGGTCGTGGCCGTGCGCGCCGTGGGGGCCGGACCGGGCCTGCTGGCCGGGGCCCAGGCCTGGGCCGAGGACGCCGGCACCGCCGTCGGCGAGGCGGCCGCCCCCCCGGCACCGCGTCCGGCCCCGGCCGTCTGCGCCCTGACGCCCGAACAGCTGGCCCAGCAGGCCGGCATCTCTCCGGCGGAGCTGCGCATCATCCAGTCCCTTTCGGCCCGCCGCACCGAGCTGGACGTCCGCGACGCCGATTTCGCCACGACCCTGCCGCTGATGGTCGCCGCCGAGGCCAAGCTGGACGCCAAGGTCCAGGCCCTGAATGCCATCAAGGCCGAGGTCCAGACCCTGTTGGGTCAGGTCGACGAGCGCCAGAAGGCCGAGACCGATCGCCTGGTGGCCGTCTATGCCGCCATGCGTCCGCGCGAGGCGGCCGCCGTCTTCGCCACTTTGGACGACAGCGTGCGGCTGCCCATCGCCGCCGCCATGCGTCCGCGCGGCCTGTCCGCCATCATGGCCCAGATGCCGGCCCCGGCCGCCCGCGAGCTGACGGAGAAACTGGCCCGTCGCTTCCAGGCCCAGCAGCTGGCCGCCCGCGCCGCCGCGGCCGCCGCCGTGGCACCCGCCCCGACCCAGACCGCCGCCGCTGCCCCTGCCACGCCCCCAGCGGCGACGCCTGCCGCCCCGGCGACCGCTGCCGCGGCCCCGACCGCCCAGCCCGCCGCCAACCG
This sequence comes from Brevundimonas sp. LM2, assembly GCF_002002865.1. Taxonomy (NCBI): domain Bacteria; kingdom Pseudomonadati; phylum Pseudomonadota; class Alphaproteobacteria; order Caulobacterales; family Caulobacteraceae; genus Brevundimonas; species Brevundimonas sp. LM2. The sequence continues at coordinate 1,189,756 of NZ_CP019508.1, forward strand.
CACCCCCCAGGCCCGTCCTGCGCCCCGGGCGGCGCGTCAGGCCTCGACGCCGACGCGCTCCAACCCCCGGCCCCCGGCCGCTGCCCAGGCCTCGGCGACCACGGGGGCCCAGCCGTACGCGCCGACCGCCCCGACGGCCCCGCCGCCGTCGAACCCCACCGCGCCGCGCCAGTCGGTGCAGTAGCCACCGCGCACAGTTGGCACCGACAGCGGGGGAGGGTATCACCCGCCTCCGCTTCCTCCGCCTCTGAAGGCCCGACCATGTCCGACACGCCCCCCGACCGCCTCTCGGTCAACCCTTCCAGCCCCCACCATGACGCCGACGTGCTGGCGCGCGGCGTGGGCATCAAGTTCAAGGGCGAGGAAAAGACCAACGTCGAGGAATACTGCGTTTCCGAGGGCTGGGTCCGGCTCGCCGTCGGCAAGGCCGTGGACCGCAAGGGCAATGCCCTGACCGTCAAGCTTCAGGGCCCGGTCGAGCCGTACTTCCAGAACAGCGTCGTCGAGGACGAAGCCGAGGGCTGATCCAGGATCGCGTCCGACCCGGCCCGGCCCGGCGCGCCTCAGGCCGCCAGCCGGGTCAGGATCGAGGTGACGAAGGCCTCATCATGCGGCGTGTCGTCCGCATCGAAGACCAGCCGGTCTTCGGACCAACGGCCGAACCCTTCCGCCGGCAGGCTTTCCCGCAGCCGGACCGCCTGGGCCCGGGCCAGGGTAAAGGCCGTCGCCTTGGGGCCCGAGGCGATGGCGGTGACCCCCGCCTCGGCGGCCATGGCCCCGATCCGGGCCGCCCCGAGCAGCTTCACGACCTCGGGCGGCGGCGGGCCGAACCGGTCGGCGATCTCGTCCTCGAGCGCGTCGACGGCTGCGGGAGACGTCACCTGCGACAGCCGAGCGTAGAGGTTGATGCGCAGGGTCGCGTCGGGAATGAAGGCCTCCGGGATGAAGGCGGTCTCGTCGACCTTCAGCGGAGCGGGCGGCGGAATCGCCTCTTCGCCGCGCGCGAGCCTGACGGCGCGCTCGAGCACCTGCTGATACAGCGCCGCCCCGATCATGCGCATGTGACCGGCCTGATCGTCTCCGACCAGATCGCCGCCGCCCCTCATGTCGAGGTCGCGGGCGCTGATCGCGAACCCCGACCCCAGGCGGTCGAAGGCCTCCAGGGCGCTGAGCCGCGCCCGGGTCGAATCGGACACCTCGTCTTCCGGGTCCGTCAGCAGGAAGGCGAACCCCTGCATCCGCCCGCGGCCGACGCGCCCCCTCAGCTGGTGCAACTGCGCCAGGCCGAAACGGTCCGGCCGCCAGACCACCATGGTGTTGGCCCGCGGCACGTCCAGACCGCTCTCGATGATGTTGGTGGCCAGCAGGATGTCTCCGCGTCCTTCGGCGAAGCCCACCATGGCGTCGTCGACCTCGGCGGGCGACATCTTGCCATGCGCGACAGTCACCGACAGTTCGGGCACGAGCGTCTGCAACCGGGCCTGCATCGGCTCCAGGTCCTCGATGCGGGGGCAGACGACGAAGGCCTGACCGCGCCGGCGCTTCTCGCGCAGCAGGGCCGTGCGCAGGGAGGCGGCGTCGAAGGCCGCCAGGGCGGTCCGGATGGGGCGCCGGCGGGCAGGCGGGCTGGCGATCACGCTGACGTCGAGCAGACCGACGAGGGCGCTCTGCAAGGTCTTCGGGATCGGCGTGGCCGTCATGGTCAGGGCGTGCGGGGCCTGGGCGCGGAGCGCGTCCTTCATCTTGGCACCGAACCTCTGTTCCTCGTCGATGACGACCAGACCCAGATCCGCGAAAGTGATCGTATCGCCCGCCAGGGTCTGGGTGCCCACGACGACGCGGACGCTGCCGTCCGCCAGACCCGCCTTGACCGCCTTGGCTTCGGCACCGTCCACCAGCCGGGACAGATGCGCGACCTCGATCCCGATCTCCTTGAAGCGTCGTCGGAAGGTCTCGTAGTGCTGGCGCGCCAGCACCGTCGTCGGCGCGGCCACCATCACCTGGCGTCCGGCCAAAGCAACCGCCGCGGCTGCCCGCAGGGCCACCTCGGTCTTGCCGAAGCCGACGTCGCCGCACACCAATCGGTTCATGGGTCGCCCGGAGGCCAGGTCGTCGAGCACGCCCGCGATCGCGGCGGTCTGGTCCGGCGACTCGGGAAAGGGGAAACGGCTGGCGAAGGCGGCATAGGCCGCGGCCGGCGGTGTTACCGGGTCGGCCGCCGCCTCATCCCGTTCGCGGGTCAGGACCACCAGTCGCTGGGCGGTCTCGTCGATCTGGGCGCTGACCTCGGCGCGCCGCTTGCGCCAGGCGTCGGCGCCGATCCGGTCCAGGGTCACGGCGTCGGGCTCGGAGCCGTAGCGCCAGACCCGACCCAGGTCCTCGACCGGAGCCAGGACGGTCGTCCCCCCATGGTACGCCAGTCTCAGGACGTCACGTTCGAAGCCGCCGACCGTCACACGCTCGAGGGCCGTCAGAACCCCCAGACCGTGGTCCTCGTGGATGACGACATCGCCCGTCCGCAGTTCGATCTCGCCGGACAGGATCTGCGCGGTCGTGCGCGATGGCCCGAGACGTCCGCCCAGAACTTCCGTGGCCGTCAGGACGGTGAGGTCGAGGTCCGCGTCGTCGAAGCCGGCCGAGGGATCGGCGACGAAGGTCGAGACGCTTCCGGAGCCGGCCGCGACGATCTCGTCCCAGCGGGACGGCGAGGACGGGACGTCGACCGTCTGGCGGGCCAGAAGCCGCCGCATCGCCTGCAGCTCCGGCGCTGTCGCGCTCAGCACGATACGTCGTCCCTTGATCGACTGATCCTGGATATAGGCCGCGAGCGCCTTGCCCGGGCGACGTTCGGTGGCGAAGGCGGGCAGGGGATCCGCGACGTCCCCGGCATCGATCGCCTCGCCGCGCGCCAAGGCTGCATCGGCCTCCAATTCCGACAGGTAGAGGGCCGAGGGAGCTGCGGGCGCGACGTCCGCCCCGCCGAAGACCCGCGCCGTCTCATGGGCCTCGGCCACCTGAGCGAGGAAGCGGCCACAGCGTTGCGCCGCATCGGCTTCCACCAGCACGGTCGCCGCGTCCATACGCTCGAACAGGGTTTCGAGAGTGCCGGCGACACGCGCCAGCCCGTGTTCGATGCCGGGTTCGCGGATCTCATCGTCGGAAAGATGCAGCTCGGAAGCCCCCTGCAGCGTGAGCCGGTCGATCGCGTCCTCGGTGCGCTGGGTGATCGGGTCGTACCATTTCAGGGTCTCGATCCGCTCGTCGACCAGGGACGCGCGCACCGGGCGGTCCGCCGCGGCAGGAAAAAGATCGATCACCTCGCCGAGAAAGGCGATCTCGCCCGGCTCATCCACCCGGTCGTCCACGACATAGCCCGTCCGATCGGCGAAGGCCTTGAGCGCGTCGCGGTCGAGCGGCTCGCCGACACGAAGATCGAAAGACGCCTGCGATGCGGTCCGGGGCGGCAGGCGCTGCATCGCAGCCTCGGGCGACACCACCAGGACGACCTTGCCGGACGCCCGCTCCAGGCGGTCGAGCACGAGCAGACGGCGGCCCTGGCTCTCGCGCGAAGGCGAGGCGTGATCGTAGGGCAGGCAGTCCCAGGGCGGCAGGGCCATCACCTCCACAGCCTCCCCCGCCATCGCGGCCAGGACCCGTCCGATGTCGTCGGCTCGGGCTTCGCTGGTGGTCACCAGGATGACGTGCTCGGGGCCGTCCGTGATCCGTCGGCAGGCGAGCGCCGCGATCAGGGTGGGGCTGGGTTTCAGGCGGCGGCCGGTTTCGGGGCGAGGCGTGGGGCCGCCGACGAGAGGGGCGACGCCCGGGACGGGACTCATAGGCTTCGGCACGGCCGGGGCTCCTGGAAGGCTGCGCTGCTCAACCCGCCCGTTGCGCCAATGTTCCGCCGCCAGACACGCGAACCGCGCGTGTCACGCCGACCCGTATCATCTCAGGCGGATCGCCGACATCAGCCGGCCGAAGTCCGGCTCTCCCGCCCGGTGCGCCCGCCGGTTGGAATAGAACCGATCCGCGTCCACGCAGGTGTCGTGACCGGTCCAGGCGGCCTCTGCGACCCCGGCCTGGTCCAGCCGCCAAAGCACGAAGCCGGGCAGGTCGAACATCCGCTTGTCGACCTCGGCCCCCGGCGCGAAGAACCGGCCGGCCCCGGCGTCGTGATGTTCGAACCGGTCCTGGAAATCGGCACCGACCTCATAGCTGGCCGGGGCGATACAGGGGCCGACCACGGCCACCGTCCGATCCAGGCGGGCTCCCAGGGCGACCATGGCCGTGACGGCAGAGTGGATCACGCCGGTCAGGGCCCCCTTCCATCCGGCATGGACCGCCCCGACCACCCCGGCCTCGGCATCCGCCAGCAGGATCGGGGCGCAGTCGGCTGTCAGCACGGCGCAGATTGCGCCTGAGGTCGCCGTCACCACCGCATCCCCCTCCGGCCGCTCGCCGTCCCAGGGCCCGGTCGCCACTCGCGTTATAGCCGAATGGATCTGGTAACAGTTGGCCAGGTCGTCGGCCGCCCCGCCCATAGCCTCGGCCACGCGCCGCCGGTTTTCGGCCACGGCCCCCGCATCGTCCGCCGACCCCAGGCCGGCGTTCAGGCCCGCGTACAGTCCGGTCGAGACCCCGCCCTGTCGGGTGAAGAAGCCGTGCCTCACGCCTGCCCGGTCCAGCAGGGGATGGGTGATGGGAGAGGGCCGGTCGATCATGTCTCGAACCCCGGCACGGCCAAGCGGCGCGGCGAGAAGATCGCCGCCGCCTTGAACAGCTCGCCCATCTGGTCCGGTGCTGTCAGTCGGGCCAGCTGACGCCCGATCACCGCCGCCGCCTCGGGTCGTCCCCGGGCCAGCCGTTCGGCCCGCGCCTCGATCCCCAGCCGGTGCAGGAACGCGCCCTGGCCGAGGCAGCCGGTGACGTCCGCACCGGTCCGCAGCGCCGCTTCCAGCACCGCCGGAAAGTCCGCCCACTGGGTCACGTCCGCCTCGCCGGGAGTGTCCAGCGGGTCCACCTTCGCGTGCCGCCGCAGGGCCTGCAGCGTGTCGCCGACGCCCGGCCGATCGCGCCCATAGTCGATCAGCAGCGCGGCCCCCGAGGTCTCGGACACCAGGGTCGCCAGGTCTCGCCCGAAGGCCGCCTGCTGCTCCGACGTCTCGATCACCTGACCCGGCTCGACCGCGAAGCCGGGCCGTTCGAAGCCGCCGGTGATGCCGACCAGACCGAAGGTCAGTCCCCCGTCATCGGTGACCCCGACCCGCCGCTCGGCCCAGCCGCCCTGCGTCTTCACGAACTGCCGCGCCGGCAGACAGTCCAGCACCTCATTGGCGATCAGGATGACCGGGGCGTCGGTCTCGATCGCCCCCAACGTCCGGACCCAGCGTGGCGCGACGTCCGCCTGGGCCAGCCGCCGGGCCTGCACCGCCCGCAGGGGGGCGCTGGGTTCGATCAGGATCAGGTCGCACGCCTCCAGGAAGCCCGGGACGACCCGGGCGGCGCGCAGGGCGTCGTCCATCAGCGTGCCGTCGCCCGGCCCGACCTCGACCAGCCGGAACCGCTCAGGCGCGCCCAGCCTCTGCCAGGTCTCGACCGCCCACAGGCCGATCAGTTCGCCGAACATCTGGCTGATCAGCGGGGCGGTGATGAAATCCCCGCCTTCGCCGAGGGCCGGCCGGGTCGCATAGTAGCCGTCGGTCGGGTCGTGCAGGCAGCGGGTGACGTAGTCGGCCACCGTCATCGGCCCGGTCAGGGCGATCTCGCGCGCCAGCCTGTCCTTCAGCGCCATCAGGCCGCCGCCGGCTCCGTGGCCCCGACGGGGGGACGCATCCAGGCCCGGCGGATCAGCCAGGCCCCGATCAGGATCATCGGGATCGACAGGATCATGCCCATGGTCAGCCCGAACGGCAGCTGGTCCAGCCCCACGTCGGGCTGGCGCACCGTCTCCAGCGAAGCCCGCGTCAGGCCATAGCCGACCAGGAACAGGCCGGTGACATAGCCGGGCTTGGTCAGCAGCTGCCATTTCCAGACGGCGAGCGACAGGATGCTCAGCAGCACGATGCCTTCCAGCCCCGCCTCATACAGCTGGCTGGGGTGGCGCGGTTCGTTGCCGGCGGGGCAGAAGCCGTAGAGCTGCTCGATGCGCGCATTGCAGAACCGGACCGCCCAGGGCACGTCGGTCGTCCGGCCCCACAGCTCGCCGTTGATGAAGTTGGCCAGTCGCCCGAACAACAGGCCGATCGTCGTGACCGGCGCGATCGCATCCCCCAGGCTCAGCAGATTGGCCTGGTGCTTGCGGGCGAAGAAGAAGATGGCCAGGCAGACGCCGAGGAAGCCGCCATGGAACGACATGCCGCCGGTCCACAGCTGCAACAGCTCGAACCGCTCGCCCAGCGTCCCGCCGGTGAACAGCTGGGCATAGAGCTCCGGCTTGTAGAACAGGGCATAGCCGAACCGCCCGCCCAGGATGATGCCCAGCGTGATCCACAGCACCAGATCGTCCAGCTGGACCGTGGTGATGGGCGCCTTGCCGGGGGCCCAGACGCGCTCGCTCTTCAGAATCCGCGCCGCATAGACCCAGCCCAGGACGATGCCCATCACATAGGCCAGCGCATACCAGCGGATCGGCAGAGGCCCCAGGTGGATCAGGACCGGGTCGAACTCGGGAAAGGGCACGACTGAGGCTCCGCAACGGTTTCGGATCGCCCTTTAGCAAGGGTCGATGCGTCGCGCGAGCGTGACACGTTTCGGCCCGGTTTGGGCGGGATCAGGGGTGGTCCGGTAAGGTTTCGTTCACCATATCAGGCAACCCTCCCTTAACGACGCCCGCTTCGTGGGCCGGAGCCGTACCATGCAGACCCGCAACCCCTTCCTCGACGAGTTCGCCAAGCTCTCGACCAGCGCCATGGGCCTGGCCCAGGCGGCCGGCGACGAGGCCAAGGCCGCCTTCCGCGCCCAATCCGATCGTCTGGCCGCCGAAATGGATCTGGTCCGTCGCGACGAGTTCGACATCCTGAAGGCCCAGATCACGGCCCTGCGCGCCGAGGTGGCCGAGCTTCAGAAGGCTGCTGCGGCCAAGGTTGCAGCGCCGGATACGGGAACCTCCACAGATGGAACTCGTCTTCCGGACGCAGCCGGTTGAGCCGAATCTGCGAACACGCTTACCGTCGCCTTAAGGCTGCCGAGTCGCGGCCGACCTCCTGCGAGATCGAGTTTTCCTGATGGATGCTGTTGGACAAGACGTCGACGTCCCGTTTGACCCCCTCGACGTTGTCGAACATGTCCTGAATGCCGAGAACCTGCCGTTCGACCGGACGGACGACGGCGATCTGGCCTTCGCCCTCGCCGGGGACTGGAAGGACTATGAGCTGTGGTTCGCCTGGCGGCCCGAGGGCGACTGCCTTCAGCTATGCTGCGCCCTCGATCTGCGCGCCGCCAAGTCGCGCCGCACCGCGGCCTATGAACTGGTGTCGATGGTCAACCAGCGCACCTGGATGGGGCATTTCGAGGTCTGGGCCGAGGACGGCGAGATCGTCTTCCGCCACTCACTCGCCTTGCCGCTGGGCGAGCGCCCGACCCTGGCCCAGGCCGCGTCCATGATCGACGCGGCGATCGAGGCGGCGGACCGTTATTATCCCGCCTTCGACTTCATGATCCGCGGCAACAAGAAGCCCCAGGACGCGATCGACTCCTGCCTGTTCGAGACCGTCGGCACGGCCTGACGTGGTCCTCGGCGCGGTCACCCTTCTCGGTCACGGCCGGCTCGGGTCGGCCATGGCCGAGGGCTGGCGGCTGACGGGGACCGCCCCCGACCTGACGATCCTGACCCGGGCGGACCAGCCCGTCGTTCCAGCGGGCACGGCCGCCCTCGTGATCGCGGTCAAGCCGTCGACCTGGCGCCAGGCGCTCGCGCCGCTTCTGTCCACCCTTCCGCCGGCGACCGTCGTGGTGTCCGTCATGGCGGGCATCCGGGGCGAGGACATCGCCGCCGCCGTCCCGGGGCGCCCGGTGGTCCGCGTCATGCCCACGACCGCCGTGGCCCAGGCCCAGGGCGTGGCGGCGATCTGGTCGGCGGATCCCGCCGCCCGCGCCCTGGCCCACGCCCTGTTCGATCCGGTCGCGGACGCCGTCGATCTTGAGGGCGAGGCGCTCATCGATGCGGCCACAGCCGTCTCCGGCTGCGCTCCGGCCTTCTTCTATGCCCTGGCCCAGGCGCTGGCGGTGGCCGGAGCCGATGCGGGCTTGCCGCTGGATACCGCCATCCGCCTCACGCGCGGCGCTCTTCGCTCAGCGGGGGCGGGGGCCGTCACCGAGACCGCGCTCGATGCCCTGATCGACCGCATCGCCTCGCCCGGCGGCGTGACCCGCGCGGGGCTCGAGGCCCTGGACCCCGATCTGAACACGGCAGCCCGCGCCGCGGTCGCCGCGGCGGTCGCACGGTCGAAGGGGTTAGCGGGACACCAGCCGGCCTGAGGCCAGGTTGCTGGCCAGCCGGCTATAGGCGCGATCGGCGTCCTGCCAGGTGCCGAAGCCGTAGACGTCCGCCAGGCTGGTGGAATAGCGGGAATAGCGAACCGGCAGCCGCTGCCCGTCGACGGTGACGACCTCGCCCTCGATCGTGGCTCCGCCGATCGAGATGCTGTCGAAGACCGAGAGACCGGGCCGATTTCCGACCTGTTCGAAGGTCGGGCGATTGGGCTTGAGGTCGGTCAGCACCAGATTGACCTGCGCCCCTTCCAGACCGCCCCGGCGGGCCAGTTCGCGGGACACGACGGTGGTCAGCCGCTCGACCTGAAGGTCCACGTCGCGTTGCCCCAGACCCTCTGCCGCCTCGACCAGGTCCCCGCCGACGGTCACATTGACCTGTGGCGTCTGGGCGGAGGCCGGCGAAACCGCCAGTCCGAAGGCGAGGGCGAAGGGGGTAATCGAGACAAGGCGGCGCATGACCATCTCCTGAACGGTGTGTCTCGAAGATGCGCTCGGCGCGGCCTCTTCGCCAGTCTCCGCGCCGAAATGTGATCGGCCCTCAGCCCGGCAGCCGGATCAGCGCCCGCAGTCCGCCCAGCTCGCTGCGGGCCAGGGTGATGTCGCCCCCGTGTCCCCGGGCCACGTCGCGCGCGATGGCCAGCCCGAGCCCGACGCCCTTGCGGTTCTGATTGCGGCTGGCGTCCAGGCGGCTGAAGGGCCGAAAGGCCTCTTCGTGCATGTCGTCGGGAATGCCGGGTCCGTCATCCTCGACCGCGATCTCGAACCCGCCGGAGGTCAGGGCTCGCGCCGTCAGCCGTACGTGCTCGCCATGGGCCGCCGCATTGCCCGCCAGATTGGTCAGGGCCCGCTTGAAGGCCATGGGGCGCAACGAGGCGGTCAGGGTGTCGGGGGCGGCGATCTCGACCTCGGCTCCGGCGCGCTTCACGTCCTCGCCCGCCGCCTTCAGCAGGGCCGCCACATCGACGGCCTGGGTCGGCTCGCCCGCCTCGCCCTTGGCGAAGGCCAGGTATTCGTCGATCATATGCTCCATCTCGTCCAGATCGCCCTTCATGGCGCTCGAGCGTTTGAAGGCCGGGGCCAGGGCCAGTTCCAGCCGCAGTCGGGTCAGGGGCGTGCGCAGGTCGTGGCTGACCGAGGCCAGCAGGGCGGTGCGCTGCTCGATATGGCGCTGGATCCGGTCCCGCATGGCCAGGAAGGCGACGGCCGCCTGCCGGACCTCCTTGGCCCCATGCGGCTTGAACCGCGGGGACATCTCGCCGCGTCCGAAGGCCTCGGCCGCCTCCGCCAGCCGCTCGATGGCCCGGACCTGATTGCGGATGAACAGGATGGCCACGCCCATCAGCAGCACCGTCGCCACCATCAGCCACAGCACGAAGATATGGGCCTGGGTCGCCACCGCCCGCTCGCGCGGGGCGATGATCCGCATGACCCCGTCGGGCTGCTGCACCTGGATGTCGACATAGGCAGGATAGCGGGTGGTATTGAACCAGAACGGCTGATCCAGCCGGCTCGCCAGCGCGCCTTCCAGCGCCCGGTCAATCACGCCGATGGGGCCCCGTCGCGCCGGGCCGGGCAGGGTGGCGCCCGGGCGCATGGCGATGGACAGTTGCATCGACCGCTCGCCCTGGTCGGCGATGGCCGCCAGATTGGCCGGCGTGGGATCCTCGCGATAGCTTTCAGCCGCCCAGGCCACGTCGCCGGCCAGGCCCTCCGACAGCCGGGCCGTGACCGTCTGCCAGTGCAGGTCGAAGAAGGCCCAGGTCACCGCCCCCTGCATGATCAGGATGGGCAGCACGATGATCAGCAGCGACCGGCCCCACAGCGTCGTCGGCAGCCGCCGCTTCAGCACGCGCGCGATGACGGGGAAGGGGATCAGCCGCATGGCGTCAGTCCGGGGCCAGCATATAGCCGATGCCGCGCACGGTCTGCAGATAGCGCGGGTTCTTCGGGTCCGCCTCCAGCTTGCGCCGCAGCCGGGTCACCTGAACATCGACGGCGCGGCCGGTGATGTCGGCCGTGTCGGGCGACAGGTCCATCCGCTCGACCGGGGCATGGGCGTGCAGGGCCAGGGTTTTCAGCAACTGCCCCTCGGCCTCCGTCAGCCGCATCGGCTGCCCATCCCGCGTCAGTTCCAGCCGCTCCAGATCGAACATGGCGGTACCCAGGCGGATCTCGCGCGGCATGATCGGCTTGACCCCGGTCCGCCTCAGGATGGCGTCGATGCGCAGGCTCAATTCCTTGGGATCGAAGGGCTTGCCCATATAGTCGTCGGCCCCGCGCGACAGGCCGTCGATCCGGTCGGCTGCCTCGCCCCGCGCGGTCAGCAGCAACACCGGCGTCTTCGACAGCTGCGCCTTGGACCGCACCCAGGTGGTCAGCTCCAGCCCGCTCTCGCCCGGCATCATCACGTCCAGCACCACCAGATCGAACTCGATCAGCTCCATCAGCCGCCGCGCCGCGGCGGCGTGGGCGGCCCCGGTGACGCGATAGCCTTCGCGCGCCAGGTATTCCTTCAGCAGTTCGCGAATCCGGTCGTCGTCGTCGACGATCAGCAGATGGCGACCCACGCCCGCCCCGGCGACCGGCCCCGAACGACCCGCACTCATGCCTCTGCTCCCACGATTCCACGCGCCCCGGCGTTGACCTCAGGCCTTTGGGACGTTCTAACCGGGAAATCTACGCAGGAGACGTTGTTCAATGGCCTTGGTTCCTTTCGACGATCGTGACGGCTGGATCTGGATGGATGGCGATTTCGTGCCCTGGCGGGAAGCGAAAACGCACGTTCTGACCCATGCCCTGCACTACGGCTCGTCGGTGTTCGAGGGTGAGCGTATGTATGGCGGCGAAATCTTCAAGCTGACCCAGCACTCCGAACGTCTGGCGCGGTCGGCGGAACTGCTGGACTTCTCCCTGCCGTACAGCGTGGCCGAGATCGACGCGGCCTGCAAGGAAACCTGCGCCCGCATGGGCATGGAGGACGCCTATGTCCGCCCCGTCGCCTACCTCGGGCCCGAACAGGTCAGTGTCTCGGCCCTGAACAACAAGGTCCACGTCGCCATCGCCGTGTGGGACTGGCCCAGCTATTTCGACCCCGAGGTCAAAAAGAAGGGCATCAAGCTGGAATGGGCCAAATGGCGCCGCCCCGATCCCGCGACCGCCCCGACCACGGCCAAGGCCGCCGGCCTGTACATGATCTGCACCATGTCAAAGAACGCGGCCGAGCGGCGTGGCTTCTCCGACGCCATGATGCTGGACTGGCGCGGCTATGTCGCCGAGGCCACCGGGGCGAACGTCTTCTTCGTCCAGGACGGGGTGATCCACACCCCCGACGTGACCCACATCCTGAACGGCATCACCCGCCAGACAGTCATCGACATCGCCCAGGCCAAGGGCATCGAGGTCGTCGTGCGCCACATCCGTCCGGAAGAGCTGTCGACCTTCAGCGAGTGCTTCCTGACCGGCTCGGCCGCCGAGGTCACGCCGGTCCAGTCGATCGGCGAGTACAGCTTCACGCCGGGCGACCTGTCGCTGACCCTGATGGACGACTACGGCAAACTGGTGCGGCGCCAGTCCTGAGCTGGACGCTGACACCGCTTGAGGCGACGCGGTCCCGTTCGGTCCTGCTGGACGGGCACCGCGCGCATCTGGACGGCCTGGCGGACGCCCACCGCCTGCGACGCCTCGCCCCGCGGGCGGGGCGCGACTTCGCCTCCAACGACTATCTGGGCCTGGCCGCGTCGCCCGCATTGCGCAATGCCGTGGCCGAGGCCCTGGCGCGCGGCGTGCCGGTCGGGTCGGGCGGCTCGCGTCTGCTGCGCGGTAATCACCCGGAGCATGAGGCGCTGGAAGCGGAGGCCGCCGCCGTCTTCGGCAGCGCCGCCGCCCTGTATTTCTCGTCCGGCTATGCGGCCAATGCGGCGTTGCTGGCGACCCTGCCGCAGCGGGGCGATCTGATCGTCCACGACGCCCTGATCCACGCCAGCGCCCATGAGGGCATGCGGCTCGGCCGCGCGGAAGCCGTGTCGGTCCCCCACAACGACGCCGATGCCTTCGAGGTCGTCATCCTGCAATGGCGCGCGCGCGGGGGCGTCGGTCGCGTCTGGATCGCGGTCGAGAGCCTGTATTCGATGGACGGCGATCGCGCGCCGTTGGCCGACCTGGCCGTCCTCGCCGACCGCCACGACGCCTTCCTGCTGATCGACGAGGCCCATGCGACGGGGGTGTTCGGCCCCGGCGGACGCGGTCTGGCGGCAGGCCTCGAGGGGCGGGAGAACATCATCACCCTGCGCACCTGCGGCAAGGCCCTGGGCTGCGAGGGGGCCCTGGTCTGCGCCGACCGGACGGTGATCGACTTCCTGATCAACCGGGGCCGGGGCTTCATCTTCTCGACCGCCCCGTCGCCGCTGATGGCCGCCACCTGCCGCGCGGCCCTGACCCTGATGCAGGACGAGACTCGTCAGGCGCGCCAGGCGACGCTGATGGCCGAGGCGGGGGGCCTTCTCGCCGACCGGCTGGGCATCGCCCCGACCGGATCGCAGATCATCCCGGTCGTGCTGGGCGACGACGGTCGCACCATGGCGGTGGCGCAGGCGCTTCAGGCCCGGGGTTTCGACGTGCGCGGCATCCGTCCGCCGACCGTCCCGGCGGGCACCGCGCGGCTGCGGCTGTCCCTGACGCTGAACGTGGAGATGGCCGACGTGGAAGCGCTTGTTGAGGCGATGCAGCCCTTGCTGGAGCTCGCGACATGAGCCGGTTCGTCGTCACCGGCACCAACACCGACATCGGCAAGACCGTCTTAGCCGCCGCCCTGACCCAGGCGCTCGACGGCTGCTACTGGAAGCCGGTGCAGGCGGGGCTGGAGGACGGCACCGACGCCCAGCGCGTCGCGGCCCTGACCGGCCTGCCCGACGACCGTATCCTGCCCGAGGCCTGGCGGCTGCGGACCCCGGCCTCGCCACATCATGCCGCCGATCTGGAGGGCGTCCGCATAGACGCCGACGCCCTGATCCTGCCCGCCTGCGACCGCCCCCTGGTGATCGAGGGGGCGGGCGGGGCGCTGGTGCCGCTGAACGACGAGGTCCTGTTCGCCGACGTTTTCGCCCGCTGGGGCCTGCCGGTGGTGGTCTGCGCCTCGACCGCGCTGGGGACCATCAACCACAGCCTGATGACGCTGGAGGTTCTACGCGGGCGCGGCGCGCCGGTCCTGGGCGTCGCCTTCATCGGTGCCGCGAACGACAGTTCGGAAGAGGCCATCGTCCGCTTCGGTCGGGTCAAGCGGCTGGGGCGGCTGCCCTGGCTCGAGAGCCTGACGCCGGAGACGCTTCGCACCGGCTTCGCCTCCGGGTTCGACGTCGGCGATTTCGCATGAGCCCGGTCTGGCATCCCTTCACCCAGCACGGCCTGAAAGAGCCGATCCCCGAGGTGATGCGCACCGAGGGCGCCTGCCTGCACACCGCCGACGGCCGCCGCGTGATCGACGCCATCTCCAGCTGGTGGGTCATCACCCACGGCCACAGCCATCCGCGTCTGCAGGCCGCGATCCGCTCGGCCAGCGAACGCTTCGACCAGATCATCTTCGCCGGCTGGACCCATGAACCGGCCGAGACCCTGGCGCGCGGCCTGGTCGAGATCACCCCCGAGCCCCTGAAGCACGTCTTCTATTCCGACAGCGGATCGACGGCCGTGGAGGTGGCGCTGAAGATGGCGCTGGGCTTTTGGGCCAATATCGGCCAGCCCCGTCACCGCATCGTGGTGATGCAGCACAGCTATCACGGCGACACGATAGGCACGATGTCGGTGGGCGAGCGCGGGGTGTTCAACCAGGCCTATGCCCCCCTGCTGTTCGACGTGGCGACCGTTCCGTTCCCAGCTGCAGGGGCCGAACAGGCCAGCCTCGACGCCCTGGACGCCTTGTGCCGACAGGAGCTCCGGCCGGCCGCCTTCATCGTCGAGCCCCTGATCCTCGGGGCCGGCGGCATGCTGATCTATGCCGCCGAGACCCTGCGGGCCTATGCCGAGATCTGCGCCCGTCACGGGGTGCTGTTCATCGCCGACGAGGTCATGACCGGCTGGGGGCGAACCGGTACCCTGCTGGCCTGCGACCAGGCCGGGGTGTCGCCCGATATCCTGTGCCTGTCCAAGGGCCTGACCGGCGGGGCCCTGCCCCTGGCCGCGACCCTGGCCACCGCCCCGATCTTCGAAGCCCATCGCTCGACCGACCGGGCGCGCATGTTCTTTCACTCGTCCAGCTACACCGCCAATCCCCTTGCCTGCGCCGTGGCGGCCGAGAACCTGGCGATCTGGTGCGAGGAGCCGGTGCTGGCGCGTGTCGCGGCGCTCGGCGCGGCGCAGCAGGCGGGGCTGGACCGCATCGCCGACCATCCCGCCCTGTCGAACCCGCGCCGCCTGGGGACCATCGCGGCGGTCGATTTCGACGAGGCGCGCGGCGGCTATCTGTCCGGTCGGGGGCCGTGGCTGAAGGCCTTCTTCGCCGAGCGCGACCTGCTGCTCCGCCCCCTCGGCGACACCGTCTATGTGATGCCGCCCTACTGTATCGACGCCGCCGACCTGGACCGTGTCTGGCAGGCCATTGCCGAGGCCGCCGACGCCATCGATGCGCAGGGCACCGCTTAAGGGGCTTGCAGCCCGCGCCGCAGTCGCGTTCAAGCGACACCGCAGGTCCGCCCGGAATGGACCCGGGAGAGACCACCACCGATGTTCAGCACACTGAACCTCCAGAGCCTGCTCGGCCTCGTCGTTATCGTCGCCGTCTGTTGGCTGGTGTCCGAGAATCGGGCCCGGTTTCCCTGGCGGCTGACCCTGGGCGCGATCGGGGTTCAGGCCCTGCTGGTGCTGGCCTTGTTCGCCATTCCCGGATCGCAGGGCGTGCTGGCGGCGGTGACCGGCGCGGTCGACGGCCTGGCCCTGGCCACGGCCGAGGGCACCAAGTTCGTGTTCGGCTATCTGGCCGGCGGGGCCCAGCCCTATGCCGTGACCAATGAGGGCGGCCTGTTTACCTTCGCCTTCTACGTCCTGCCGCTGATCCTGGTGATCTCCGCCCTGTCGGCCCTGCTGTGGCACTGGCGCATCCTGAAGTGGATCACGCTGGGCTTCGGCTTTCTGTTCCAGAAGACCATGGGGCTGGGCGGCGCCTCGGCCCTCGCGGTGGCCGCCAACATCTTCCTCGGCATGATCGAAAGCCCGATCGTCATCCGCGCCTATCTGGACAAGCTGACCCGGTCGGAGATCTTTCTGATGATGGTCGTGGGCCTGGCCACCGTGGCCGGCTCGACCATGGTCGCCTACGCTTCGATCCTTTCGGCGACCCTCCCCAATGCGGCGGGTCACGTGCTGGTCGCCTCGATCGTCTCGGCCCCCGCCGGCGTGCTGCTGGCCCGGATCATCATCCCGGAGACGCCGGGGCAGGGCGGGGCGGTCGCCGACTACGGCTCGGCCCTGAAGTACGACTCGGCCATCGACGCCATCGTCAAGGGCACGGCCGACGGCCTGATGGTGGTGCTGAACATCTCGGCCGTGCTGATCGTGTTCGTGGCCCTGGTCGCCCTGGTCAACGTGATGATCGGCGGCTTCTGGCTGTTCGATGCGCCGGTGACGGTGGAGCGTCTGCTGGGCTGGATGTTCATGCCCCTGGCCTGGCTGATCGGGGTCGACTGGGCCGAGGCGGGCCCGGCGGGGCTGCTGCTCGGCGTCAAACTGACCCTGACCGAGTTCGTGGCCTTCATCCGCCTGGGCGAGATCCCGGTCGGCGAGATCAGCGAGCGGACCCGCATGCTGATGACCTATGCTCTGTGCGGCTTCGCCAATATCGGCTCGGTCGGCATCACCGTGACGGGCCTGTCCGTCCTGATCCCCGAACGTCGGGAGGAGGTCCTGGGCATGGTGTGGAAAGCCCTGTTCGCCGGTTTCCTGGCCACTGCCATGACGGCGGCGGTTGTGGGCGCGATGCCGGCCTCCATATTCGGCTGAACCGCAAAGGCTGACCGCGATGAAGCTCTACGACTCCTTCCGCGCCCCCAATCCCCGCCGTGTCCGCTGGGTCATGGCCGAAAAGGGCATCGAGGACGTCGAGATCGTCCAGGTCGACATCATGTCCGGCGACCACAAGACGCCCGACTACCGCGCCAAGGTCGGCGTGCCCCACGTCCCGGCCCTGGAGCTCGATGACGGCACGGTGGTGTCGGAGTCCGTCGCCATCTGCCGCTATCTGGAGGCGCTGTATCCCGAGCCCAACCTGTTCGGCCACGACCCGCGCGAACAGGCCATCGTCGAGATGTGGACCCGCCGCTGCGAGTTCTATCTGGCCAATCCGATCATGCTGAACGTGCGCCTGACCCACCCGGCCCTGGCCGTGCTGGAGGCGACGCAGCAGCCCCAGGTGGCGGACTACAACCGCCTGTCGGCCGAGCGCTTCATGAAGACCCTGGACCGCCATTTGGCGGACCATGAGTTCATCGCTCTGGACCGGTTCACCATCGCCGACATCGTCGGTGCGGTCGGGCTCGATTTCGCCCGGCTGGTGAAATACCGGCCGCCCGAGGAGTTCACCCACCTCGCCCGCTGGCTCGACGCCTGCCGCGCTCGCCCAGCCGCCAAGGCCGGCCTCTGATTGAAAAACGGGGTTAGCTAGGTTAGCTTATCCGCATGGCCGTCACCGCGAACATCCATGAAGCCAAGACCACCCTGTCGAAGCTGATCGAACGCGCCCTGGCCGGCGAAGAGGTCATCATCGCCAAGGCGGGCAAGCCGCTTGTTCGCCTGGCCCCGGTCACCCAGCCGGTCGCCGTCGATCGCGCCGCCATATTCGGGAAGTATCGCGGCAAAATGATCCTTTCCGACGACTGGGAGGAGTCAGCGTTCGACGCCGAAATGCATCGCAAATGGTACGGAGAGGACCCCGTCCCGATGCCGCATGCCGCCGAGGACGGCAAGCCGTTCGAGCGTAAATGAGGCTGTTGCTCGACGCTAACATCGTGATCTGGCTCCTGACCAACCCGGAGCGTCTGCGTCCCGCGGTGCTTGCTGCGATCCGCGACGACGGCAATGAAATCCTCGTCAGCACCGCTTCGCTGCTCGAGATCACGACCAAGGCGTCAAGCGGGCGATTGGCCTTCGACGACGAAATGCTCGCCGATATTGAGATGATCTCCTCGTGGCTGCCCGTGTCAGCAGCTCACGCCCTGCGGGTCCAGCGGCTGCCGCGCCTCCACGGCGATCCCTTCGACCGTGTCATCGTCGCCCAGGCGATGATCGAAAATCTGACCCTCGTGACCGGCGATCACTTGCTCGCGGACTACGGCGTGCCGGTGCTCCTCACCTGATCAGCCTCGCGCGTTGAATTTCCGGATCACGCCGCTGAAAGTCATCAGCGTGCGCCCGCCCGTCGTGATCTGCCCCCGTGCGAAGATCAGCGACCCGCCGGCGCGCACGACCTCTCCGGTCGCCTCGATCAGCTCGCCGACATAGGCCCCGTCCACGAAGGTGGAATCCAGCTGGATCGTCACCCCGTTCTTGCCCTCCATCTCCTGATAGGCGACCTGGAACAGGGCGATGTCGGCGAAGGTCATCAGGCAGCCGCCGTGCATCCGGTCGCCGGCGTTCATGTGCTTGGGCTCGGCCCGGAAGGCGCAGCGCATCCGTCCGTCGGGGTCCGGCTTGAAGTAGAAGGGGCCGACCACCTGATCGAAGGTGCCGTGCAGGTCGTACATCTGCCAACCGGCAAATTCCCCTTCGCTGACCGTGACCTTCTCAACCATTCCGTCCAACGCCTTCTTTTTGATCTCGCAGTGCAGCATATAGGCGCGATGAGCGATCCAATCGAAGCGGCAATTTTCGAAACCCTGGCCAAGGCCGACCCCAAGGGCGTCGGCGGCAAGTCGGTCGAGCCGGCCGACGTGGCCAAACATATCCAGACCGAGCAGTGGCAGCGCGTCCTGCCCAAGGTCCGGACGACGGCCCTGCACCTGATGCGCCAGGGCCGCCTGACCATCACCAAGAAGGGCAAGGTCGTCGACCCGACCAATTTCCGCGGTGTGACCCGTCTGCGCCTGCCGACCGAGGCCGAGACCGCCGCGGCCCTGGCCATCCTGCCGCCCGCGCCCGAGGGCGATGACGACTTCGCCTGATCTCGAGGCCGTCCTATCGGACATCCGCGCCTGCCGCGCCTGTATGGGCGAGTTGCCGCACACCCCGCGCCCCGTGGTGCGTGTCTTTCCCCAGACCCGCCTGCTGATCTGCGGTCAGGCCCCGGGCCGTCGGGTGCATGAGAGCGGCCTGCCGTTCACCGACCCGTCGGGCGACCGTCTGCGCGACTGGATGGGCGTTGCGTACGACGACTTCTATGCGGATCCCCGCATCGGCGTCGCCGCCCAGGCCTTCTGCTATCCCGGCACAGCTCCGAAGGGCGGCGACTATCCGCCGCCCCGTCGCTGCGCCGCCCTGTGGCGACCCCGGCTGATGTCGGCCCTGCCGGCGATGGAGCTGACCCTGCTGGTCGGCGGCTATGCCCAGGTCTGGGCCCTGGGCGACCGGGTCAAGGTCAACATGACCGAGACCGTCCGGGCCTGGCGCGACTTTGGTCCCGCCATCCTGCCCCTGCCGCATCCGTCGTGGCGCAACACCGCCTGGCTGCGACGCAATCCCTGGTTCGAGGCCGAGGTCGTGCCGTATCTTCGCCAGAGAGTCCGAGGCATCCTCACGGCATGATCCGACGGACGCTGCTGACGGGACTGGTGCTGGGCCTCGGGGCCTGCGCGGCCCCCTATCTGCAGTCGCCCCTGGTCCCCCCCGCCGATTTTAGCGGACCGCGGATCCAGTCCGACGGCTTCATCGTCCAGGACGGGGCCCGGCTGCCCTGCCGCTATTGGGGCCCGGCCGCCGGCGAGCCGCGCGCCGTGGTGGTCGCCCTGCACGGCATGAACGACCACGCCAACGCCTGGCGTCTGGCCGGACCCTGGTGGGCCGCGCGTGGCATCGCCACCTATGCCTATGACCAGCGCGGCTTCGGTGCGGCGCCCGGGCGCGGCACCTGGGCCGGCGAGGCCTTGATGACCGAGGACCTGCGCACCATCGTCACCCTGGTGCGGGGCCGGCATCCGTCCGCCCGCCTCGCCGTGGTCGGCGAGAGCATGGGCGGGGCCGTGGCCATCTCCGCCTTCGCCTCGAACCGGCCTCCACAGGCCGATCAGCTGATCCTGCTGGCGCCCGCCGTCTGGGGCTGGTCCAGCCAGAGCCTCGCCAACCGCGCGAGCCTGTGGGCCGCCGCCCGGCTTCTGGGCAGCCGTGCGGTAGAGCCTCCCGGCTGGGCCGTGCGGCGCATCCGGGCCAGCGACAACCTGGCCGAGCTGATCGCCAACGGCGCGGACCCCCTGTTCATCCGCGCGACCCGGTTCGATGCCCTGTCGGGCCTGGTCGATCTGATGGAGAGCGCTTCACGCCAGCTGGGTTCGGTGCGGATCCCCACGACCCTGATGTACGGTGCCCACGACCAGATCATCGAGCCCGGGCCGATGCGTCGCGCCCTGATCCAGGCCGGCCGGCCGCCCAATCTGCGCACGGCCTTCTATCCCGACGGCTGGCACCTGTTGAACCGCGACCTGCAGGCCGAGGTGGTCTTCCGTGATATCGAGGCGCTGTTATTCGACGCCGCCGCCATCCTGCCGTCCGGGGCGGGGGCAGTCCTGCAGGCCCTTCTCGAAGAAAAAACGCGAAGCGCGGCCGCAACTTAAACCGACATTAACCACAGGGGCGGCAGTTTCTGCCTAGCGGAGGGGTCTGGGCTCCCGCGAAGTATCGGGCGGACCCGGTTTTCTGAAGGCGGTTTGGGTGGGCGGCTTTACGGCGGCGTTGCAGAGATTCGGGATCGGCCGCCTCGCCATGGTGCTGGGCGTCGGCGCGGGCGTGGCGGCCGTGCTGGTCGCCCTGATGATGCGCGTCGGCCAGGCCCCGGACGCGCTGCTCTATTCCAATCTGGACCTGCGCGAAGCGGGCGAGATCACGGCCTCGCTGGAACAGTCGGGCATTCCCTATACCACCCGCGGCGACGGATCGACGATCATGGTCAATCGCGATCAAGTGGGCGAGGCGCGGCTGATGCTGGCCGGCAAGGGTCTCGTGACCTCGGGCTCGGTCGGCTACGAGTTGTTCGACACCCAGTCGGTGCTGGGCCAGACCGAGTTCCAGCAGCAGATCAGCGAACAGCGCGCCCTGCAGGGTGAGTTGGCGCGCACCATCATGTCGATGCGCGGTGTGCAGTCCGCGCGCGTGGCGATCGCTTTGCCCAAGCGCGAACTGTTTCAGCAGGACGGGGCCGATCCTACAGCCTCGGTGGTCGTCGGTCTCGGCGGGCGCAAGCTGTCGAGCGATCAGGTCCGCGCGATCCGCGCCGTCATCGCTTCCTCTGTGCCCAACCTGAAGCCCAACAAGGTCACCGTCGTCGACGAGACCAATCAGACCCTGGCCGCCGCCGACGACGAGGAGGGCTTCAGCTCCGCCACCGCCGAGGAGGCCAAGGGCAACACCGAAGCCCAGCTGCAGGCGCGGATCAAGGATCTTGTCGAGGGCGTCGTCGGCCCCGGCGCGGCCCAAGTCCAGGTCACCGCCGACATCGACATGAGCCGCTCCACCACCCAGGAGCAGAAATACGATCCCGACGGCCAGGTCGTGCGATCGACCTCGACCAACGGCACCCAGTCCCAGGACACCACCGGCGTTCCGGACGGCGGGGCCACGGCGACCAACAACATCCCCGGCGGGGCCGCGCCGGCCGCGACCCCGGCGGGCTCGACCGAGACCGCCAACACCGAGACGACCAATTTCGAGATCTCGAACACGACCACGACCACCGTGAAAGAGCCCGGCGAGGTCAAGAAGCTGTCGGTGGCGGTCGCGGTCGACGGCAAGCTGACCCCGGCCGCCGAACCGGGTGGAGAGCCGGCCTATGCGCCCCGCACGGAGGAGGAGATCACCCAGATCGAGAACCTGGTGAAGGCGGCCATGGGCTTCGACGAGACGCGCGGCGACCAGGTGCGGGTGACCAATGTCCGCTTCAACCGCGACGCTCTGGTTTCGGCCGGCGGGACGGACGGCGGCTCGCCGCTGCTGAACTTCACCAAGAACGACATCATGCGCGGGGTGGAGCTGCTGGTTCTGCTGGTGACCGCCCTGTTGCTGATCTTCTTCGTCCTGCGCCCGCTGCTGAAGAGCGCGTCGGGCGCGGGGCCACAACTGGCGGCGGCGGGCAGCCCGATCGCGGTCACGGCGCTGCAGACCTCGCCGGTCGGCGCGTCGATGGGCCAGCTCCCCGGTCCGTCCGAGATGGAGCAGAGAATCGATATCGCCCGCATCGAGGGGCAGGTGAAGGCCTCCTCGATCAAGAAGGTGGCGGACTTCGTCGAGAAACACCCCGAAGAGTCGACGTCCATCATCCGCACTTGGGTGCATGAAGGCTGATGGCCGCCAGAATGGTCAGCAAAAAAGCATCTGTGGACGACGCCAAGCGGCTGACGGGCCCTGAAAAGGCGGCCGTGATCCTGCTGGCCCTCGGCGAGGAGCACACGCGGCTGTGGCAGGGCCTGGACGACGACGAGGTCAAGGAAATCTCCCAGGCCATGGCCTCGCTGGGTACGGTCTCCGCGGCCGTCGTCGAGGAACTGATGGTCGAGTTCGTCTCGGGCCTGTCCAGCTCGGGTGCGGTTCTGGGCTCGTTCGAACAGACCCAGCGTCTGCTGGCCTCATTCATGCCCGCCGATCGGGTCGAAGGTCTGATGGAGGAGATCCGCGGTCCCGCCGGTCGCACCATGTGGGACAAGCTGGGCAATGTGAACGAGGCGGTCCTCGCCAACTATCTGAAGAACGAATACCCCCAGACCGTCGCCGTGGTCCTGTCCAAGGTGAAGCCCGACCACGCCGCCCGGGTGCTGACCAGCCTGCCCGAAGACTTCGCGCTGGAATGCGTCCAGCGCATGCTTCGGATGGAGCCCGTCCAGCGGGAGATCCTCGACAAGATCGAGCAGACGCTGCGCACGGAGTTCATGTCGAACTTGGCGCGCACCTCCAAGCGCGACAGCCACGAGATGATGGCCGACATCTTCAACAGCTTCGACCGCCAGACCGAGGCCCGGTTCATCGGGGCGCTGGAAGAACGCAACCGCGAGGCGGCCGAGCGCATCCGCGCCCTGATGTTCGTGTTCGAGGACCTGTCCAAGCTGGATCCGGGCGGGGTCCAGACCCTGCTGCGCGCGGTCGAAAAGGACTCCCTGGGCCTGGCCCTCAAGGGGGCTTCCGAGCCCCTGCGCGAGATGTTCTTCAGCAACATGTCCGAGCGCGCGTCCAAGATCATGCGGGAGGACATGGAATCCATGGGCCCCGTGCGTCTGAAGGACGTCGACACCGCCCAGATGGCCATGGTCCAGGTGGCCAAGGACCTGGCGGCGCGGGGCGAGATCATGCTGGCCGGGGCCTCCGGCGACGACGAGCTGATCTACTGACATGACCCCCACCACCCCCCTCAACAGCCGCCCGTTCGTCTTCGATACCGAGTTCGACGACGCCGGGACCGTGGTGCGGGCCTCGGCCTTCCGGCCCACCAAGCGCACCTACATGCCGACCGAGGTCGAGGCCCTCGTCGCCCAGGCCCGGCTGGAGGCCCGCGAGGCAGCCTTGGCCGAGGTGGAAAGCATCGCCGCCATGGCGCTGTCGACCATCGCCCAGGCGGTCGCCTCGGCCGCCCCGGCCCTGACGCTCGTGGCGCACCAGCACCGGGAGCAGTCGGCGGATCTGGCCCTGGCCGCCGCCCGGGTCATCGCCTGCGCGGCCTTGGATCACCTGCCCACCGGGCCGCTGCAGTCAGCGCTGGAAACCCTGGGTCAGGAGATCGACGCCTCGCCGCGCCTCGTCCTGCGCGCCTCCGGCCTTGACGACGCCTCGCGCCAGAAGATCCAGGCCCTTTGCGTCGACGCGGGCTTTTCCGGGCTGGTGGCCTTTCGCGACGAGCCGGATCTGCCGGTCGCGGCTTTCCGCCTGGAATGGGCCGACGGCCGCGCCGACTTCGACCCCGCGGCCGCAGCGGACAGGATGGCGAGCGCGCTGCGCTCCGCCCTCGCCGCCGAGGCCGGCCATGCCGAGTCTCTCGCCAACGCCCCCTCCGCCTTTGAGAGTGAACAATGATGGCCGACGACCTCGCCCTCGAGGAGTTCGCGAACTCCACCGCCCTGGCTACCGTCGATGACGGGGGGGACAAGTCCGCCGCCGACCTGGCGACGGTCTTCGACGTGCCGGTCAATATCTCGGCCGTGCTGGGCAAGGCCCATATGACCGTGGCCCAGTTGTTGAAGCTGAATCGCGGCTCGGTGCTGGAGCTGGACCGCAAGGTCGGCGAGGCCATCGACATCTTCGTCAACAACCGTCTGGTCGCCCGCGGGGAGGTCGTCGTCGTCGAGGACCGCCTGGGCGTGACCATGACGGAAATCATCAAGACCGAGGATTCCAACGCCTAGGCGTCGGAACCTCAGCACGGAATAGAGGAGAAGACCCATGCGGCTTCTGGTGGTTGGGCGGCTTTCGGGCCAGCTCGCGGCGGCGGTGAAGATGGCCATGGCGCACGGCGCCAAGGTCAATCACGTCGAGCGCACGGATCAGGCGACGGAGCAGCTCCGGCGAGGGCAGGGGGCCGACCTGCTGATGGTCGACTACAATCTCGACATCGCCGGTCTGATCGCGGCGAACGAGATGGAGCGGATCTACGTGCCGGTCGTGGCCTGTGGCGTCGACAACGACGCGGACAAGGCGGCGGCCGCCATCCGGGCCGGGGCGAAGGAGTTCATTCCCCTGCCGCCGGACGCCGATCTGATCGCCGCCGTCCTGGCCGCCGTGGCCGACGACGACCGCCCTCTGGTCTCGGCCGATCCCTCGATGCAAGCCGTGATCAAACTGGCGGATCAGGTCGCCCGCTCCGAAGCCTCGATCCTGATCACCGGCGAAAGCGGCGTCGGCAAGGAGGTGATGGCGCGCTATCTGCACACCCATTCCAAACGCGCCGAACGCCCGTTCATCAGCGTCAACTGCGCCGCCATTCCCGACAACCTGCTCGAATCCGAACTGTTCGGCCACGAGAAGGGCGCCTTCACCGGGGCCGTCGCCCGCCGCATCGGCAAGTTCGAGGAGGCCGACGGCGGCACCCTGCTGCTGGACGAAATCAGCGAGATGGACGCCCGGCTCCAGGCCAAGCTGCTGCGCGCGATCCAGGAGCGGATCATCGACCGGGTCGGCGGCACCAAGCCCGTGCCGGTCAACATCCGCATCATCGCCACCTCGAACCGCAACCTGGCCAAGGCCGTCGCCGAGGGCACCTTCCGGGAAGATCTGCTGTACCGCCTGAACGTGGTCAACCTGCGCCTGCCCGCGCTGCGCGAGCGGCCCGGCGACGTGGCCGTCCTGGCCGATCACTTTGTCAAGAAATACGCCGCCGCCAACGGCGTGCCGGTCCGGCCCCTGTCTCTGGACGCCCGCCGGGCCCTCGCCGCGCATCGCTGGCCCGGCAACGTCCGGGAGCTGGAGAACGCCATGCACCGCGCGGTGTTGCTGGCCGTCGGGCCCGAGATCGACGCCGAGGCCATCCGCCTGCCGGACGGTCAGCCGCTGATGGGGGCTGTGAGCGGGCTCGCGGACAATGCGGGAGTCGCGGGCGTCGCCGCCCGGGCCGCCCAGACGGCCGACGCGGTCTCGCGCGCCTATGTCGGCCAGACCGTCGCCCAGATGGAAAAGACCCTCATCCTCGACACGCTCAGCCACTGCCTGGGCAACCGGACGCACGCGGCCAACATCCTGGGCATCTCGATCCGCACCCTGCGGAACAAGCTGAACGAATACGCCGACGAGGGCACATCGATCATCGCGCCCCAGACCGGCATCGCCATGACCGGCTACGCCTCGAGCGCCGCCTAGGATGACCGTCGCGGACCGCAGAAGCGTCCTGACCGGCCTGGGAGCGCTCGGCCTGATCGGCTGCGCCCCTCAGACGACGTCCCCCGTCGCGGCGCCCACCCCCGCCCCGGAGCTCTTCGATCTGTCCGCGCTGGAACAGGCGAACGGCGGCCGCCTCGGCTTCGTCGCCCACGACCTGGGCACCGGCCGACGTTTGACCGCCCGCGGGGACGAACGTTTCGTCTATTGCTCGACCTTCAAGATGTATCTGTCCGCCGCCACGCTGATGCGCGTCCAGGCGGGGCACGAACAGTTCGACCGCCTGATCCCCATGACCGCCGCCGACATGGTCAGCCACGCTCCGGTGACCGAACCGGCCATCGGCTCCAGCCTCAGCGTCGAGCGCCTGATGCAGGCGGTGGTGGAGGTGTCGGACAACCCCGCCGCCAACCTGCTGCTCAAGGCGCTGGGCGGCCTCGACCCCATGAGGGCCTTCTACCGCGGCCTCGGCGACGACAGCACCACGGTCGATCGCTTCGAGCCCGAGATGAACCGTGTCGACGGCATCAAGGACACGATCCAGTCCCTGCAGTCCGCCACCAATATCCAGCGCCTGTTCCTCGATGCGGCCTCGCCGCTTTCGGCGGAGTCCCAGACCCGGCTGTTGGGCTGGATGTTCGCCTCGCCCAGCGGCGCGGATCGGCTGAAGGGGGGTGCCCCGGCCGGCTGGCGCGTGGCGCACAAGACCGGCACCGGGGGCTATGGCCCAACCAATGACATCGGCATCCTCTATCCGCCTTCGGGCGAGCCCGTCATCGTCGCGGCCTACTACCATGCCACCCCCGACACGTCGGATGCCCAGAACGCCGCCGTCATCGCCGACGCCACCCGTCTGGCCCTGACCCGCCTCGGTCGCGCATGACCGACACCCCGGTGATGATGAAGGACGGCATGGCCCGTCCGACGGGCGGCGACGTCAAGGGCTGGCTGCTGAGGGGTGAAGTCGGCATGGCCGTCGGCGTCATCGGCGTCATCCTTCTCCTCATCCTGCCCGTCCCCAGATTCCTGCTGGACCTGCTTCTGGCCATCAGCCTGGTGTCGTCGGTGCTGATCCTGATGACGGCGCTGATGATGAAGCGCCCGCTGGACTTCGCCATCTTCCCGACCGTCCTGCTGATCTCGACCCTGTTCCGCCTGGGGCTGAACCTGGCCTCGACGCGTCTGGTCCTGACCCACGGCCATGAGGGCCACGACGCCGCCGGTCAGGTCATCAACGCCTTCGGCGCCCTGATGATGGGCGGCAGTTTCATCATCGGCATCATCATCTTCGCCATCATCCTGGTTGTGAACTTCGTGGTCATCACCAAGGGCTCGACCCGGATCGCCGAGGTCTCGGCCCGGTTCACGCTCGACTCCATGCCGGGCAAGCAGATGGCCATCGACGCCGACCTGTCCTCCGGCCTGATCACCGAGGAACAGGCCAAGCTGCGGCGCAAGGAACTCGAACAGGAATCCACCTTCTTCGGGGCCATGGACGGTGCGTCCAAATTCGTCCGCGGCGATGCCGTCGCCGGTCTGATCATCGTCTTCATCAACGCCATCGGCGGCATCCTGATCGGCGTGCTTCAGCACGATCTGCCGATCGGCGACGCGGCCAACACCTATATCCAGCTGACCATCGGCGACGGTCTGGTGACCCAGGTTCCCGCCATCATCATCTCGATCGCGGCGGGCTTCCTGGTCTCCAAGGCCGGGGTCGAGGGCTCGGCCGACAAGGCCCTGGTCCAGCAACTGGCCACCAATCCGGTCAGCCTCGGCATGGTGGCGGCCGCCTCCGGTCTGCTGGCTCTGATTCCCGGCATGCCGATCATCCCCTTCGCCGCCCTGGCCATCGGTTCGGGTTACATGGCCTGGCGGCTTGGTCGGGCCAAGCTGAAGCCCGAGCCGATCGACAACGAGGCGGTCAACACCAAGCCCAAGGACGACGTCGAGGAACCGATCGGCACCGCCCTGTCGATCGACGAGGTCAAGATCGAGCTCGGCTATTCCCTGCTGACGCTGATCAACGACCTGGAAGGTCGCCGCCTGACCGACCAGGTCCGGGCCCTGCGCCGCGCCCTGGCCCAGGAGTTCGGCTTCGTCATGCCGTCGGTGCGCATCCTCGACAACATGCGCCTGCCGACCCAGGGCTATGCTATCCGCATCAAGGAGATGGAGGCTGGCACCGGCGAAGTCCGGCTGGGCTCGCTGATGGCCATGGACCCGGCCGGCCGCCAGGTCGAGCTGCCCGGCGAGCACACCAAGGAACCCGCCTTCGGCCTGCCCGCCACCTGGATCGACGAGAGCCTGCGCGAGGAGGCGACCTTCCGCGGCTACACCATCGTCGATCCCTCGACCGTGCTGACCACCCACCTGACGGAAATCCTCAAGGAGAACATGGCCGACCTGCTCAGCTATGCCGAGGTGCAGAAGCTGATCAAGGAACTGGGGGTCGAGGAGCGCAAGCTGGTCGACGAACTGGTGCCCTCGGTCGTCACCGTCACCACCCTGCAGCGCGTCCTGCAGTCCCTGCTGCGCGAAAAGGTCTCGATCCGCGACCTGGGCGCCATTCTCGAAGGCCTGGCCGAGGCGGCACCGCATTCATCATCGGTCACCACCCTGGTCGAGCACGTCCGCACCCGTCTGGCCCGCCAGCTGTGCTGGCAGTACAAGGGCGAGGATGGGGCCCTGCCGATCATCACCCTGTCGCCGGAATGGGAGAACGCCTTCGCCGAGGCCCTGGTCGGCGGGGGCGAGGACAAGCAGCTGGCCATGGCCCCCAGCCGGCTGCAGGACTTCATCCGCGCCGTCCGCGACGTGTTCGAGCGCGCCGCCATGTCGGGCGAAAGCGCCGTCCTGCTGACCGGCCCCCAGATCCGTCCCTATGTCCGATCCATCATCGAACGCTTCCGGGGGCAGACCGTGGTGATGAGCCAGAACGAGGTCCACCCGAAGGCCAGACTGCGGACCCTGGGCAGCGTCTAGTCGACCCGCACGAATCCACCGGCCGATGCCGCCCGCGCGGCTTCGTTGGTCGGCCGTGCGATCAGTCCCGACTGGGTGATCCACACCTCATACGTGCCGCCGTCGGCCATCGGCATATAGGCCGCGGAGCCGTAAAGCGTGTCGACGGCGTCGACGTAGCGCCGGTACTTTCGCGCCACGTCCCAAGCGCTTAACGACCAGGGCATCTGCAGACCCGCCACGGTACCGGGTTCCTCGCTGTAGAGGGCATGGACGCTGCGGGCCCCCGTCCGCTCCTGATCGATGTCCTGGTAGCGACCCGAAATCCGATCGAGACGATACTGCGCGTCCAGCCCCATGACATTGGCCCAGGGCTTCCACTTCAGCACCTGCGCCTCCATCCGCCACTCGTCGCCATTGATCGGGTAGACGGCCGTGCGCGCGGGCAGGTCGGTCGTCGCCGGCTGGGTGACGGTGGCTTCGAAATACTGCGGGGCGAGCCGCCGGACGGACAGGCTGGCCACCGGGCGCTCATAGCTGAGCCGCGAATAGGTCTGGACGTTCTGGCCCAGCAGGGCGGCACACAGGGCCCCGGCGAGGAGGATGCCCCCCACCGCCGTCCCGAACAGCCCGCCCAGAAACCGCCCCTTGAACAGGCTTGCAAGGCCGGCGACCAGGATCAGGGCCCCGATCACCGCCACCGCCGTCGGAATAATCCACCACCACCACAACATAGGATCGTCCTCCCCCGGAACGGCATAGCTTGTTATCGTAACGGTTTATCCTCGGATGTGTTGCGCTGCGAACGACTTCGCTGGACAGGCGATACAGCTCCGCTAAAGCTCCTGCCCAATGTCTTCGATTTCTCGCCTTTTCTCGGCATTCGCACAGTTGTTGCGCCAGCGTACACTGGGCCGATCGATCGTTTTGCTACTCTCGGCCGCTATTCTTTTGCTGTTCGTCGCGAACGTCACGACCTTCGTGATGATCCAGCGAACGGCGGCTTTCAACGATCGCGTGGAGTCGACCTGGCAGGCCCGCCGGGCCGGCAGGATCCTACTGCTGAATCTCAAGGATGCGGAGACGGCCCAGCGCGGTTATGTCCTGACCGGTCTGTATGCGTTCCGCCTGGAGTACGATCAAGCGGTTCAGGCGAACGCCTATCTGATCGACACGCTCGCCGAACGACTGGGTGACGACCCCGTGGGCGCGGCCACCGTCGCGACCGTGACGCGATTGTCCCGCGCCAAGATCCTGGAGATGAACGGCGTCATCGCCCTGGGGCGCGCCGCCAGTCGCCAGGCCGCATCCGACCGCATCGCCCAAGGTGAAGGCAAGGAACTGATGCGCCAGCTGGAGGCCGAGCTGGGCGATCTGGACAGCCGGCTGGGCAGCGAACTGGCGCAGCGACGGGGCCAGTCCGAAGGGTCGGCGCTGACGACCGCGATCGTCAACGGGGTGGCCGGCGTGCTGATCCTGGTGCTCGGCGCCATCGTCGCCCTCCTGACCTGGCGCTACCTGGCCGAACTCAAGGACGCCCAGGCGGCCATCGACCGCGTCAACGCCGGGCTGGAGGAAACCGTCAAGGCCCGCACCGCCGCCCTGGTGCGTTCCAATGAGGAGGTGCAGCGGTTCGCCTATATCGTCAGCCACGATCTGCGCTCGCCGCTCGTCAACGTCATGGGCTACACCGCCGAGCTGGAGCAGGCGGGTCGAACCATCGATCTGCAGATGACCAAGGTGGAGACCCTGGCGCCGGATCTAGTGGAGCGCGACGCCCTGATCGCCGCGCGCGAGGACATACCCGAGGCGGTCGGCTTCATCCGCGCCTCGACCGAGAAAATGGACAGGCTGATCAACGCCATCCTGAAGCTGTCGCGCGAGGGGCGCCGCAATCTGGTGCCCGAATCGCTGGACATGGGGGCCATGACCCAGCGGATCGCCGATACCGTGCGCCATCAGCTGGAAGCGACGGAGACGGACTTCGTCGTCGGCGAGATGGTGTCCATCGAGAGCGACCGTCTGTCGATGGAACAGATCGTCGGTAACCTGGTCGACAACGCGGTCAAGTATCTGCAGCCCGGCCGCCCGGGCCGGATCGAGATCACGGGCCGGGACCTTCCGGGCGGCTGGGTCGAATATGCGATCGCCGACAACGGCCGGGGGATCGCCGCGAAAGACCACGAGCGAATTTTCGAACTGTTCCGTCGGGCCGGGCGTCAGGACCAGAAGGGCGAGGGACTGGGTCTCGCCTTCGTCCGCAACAGCGTTCGCCGTCTGGGCGGTTCGATCGATGTCGAGTCCGCCCTGGGCGAAGGCTCGACATTCCGGCTCAAATTCCCCAAACGCCTCATCCTCGACGACGCCGGAGACCCCTTATGAGCAGCAACCCCGTCAAGATCGTGATGGTCGAAGACGACCACGGCCACGCCAAGCTGATCGAAAAGAACATCCGGCGCGCCAACATCTCGAACGAAATCGTCCATTTCGACCACGGCCAGCCCGCCCTCGACTATCTGTTCAGCGAGGAGGTGCGCGCCAACGGACCGATGTTGATCCTGCTGGACCTGAACCTGCCGGACATGAGCGGGACGGATATCCTGGCCGAGGTCAAAAAGGACGAGCGCCTGAAGCGCGCGCCCGTGGTCGTCCTGACCACCACCGACGACAAGACCGAGATTCAGCGCTGCTACGACCTGGGCTGCAACGTCTACATCACCAAGCCCGTGGACTATGAAAGCTTCGCGGGGGCGATCCGCCAACTGGGGCTGTTTCTGTCCGTGATGCAGGCCCCGGAGATCGAATGACGCCGGACAAGCCGCTCATCCGGCTGCTCTACATCGACGATGACCGCGGTCTGTCGCGGCTCGTTCAGAAGGAACTCGGCCGCCACGGCTATGAGGTGACCCTGGCCGCCGACGGCGACGCGGGTGTCCAGGCCATGGATACCGGCGACTACGACATCTGCGCGCTCGATCACTACATGCCCGGCCGCGATGGTCTGGACGTGCTGCCCGACCTGCTGCACCGCCCCGCGCCCCCACCCGTCGTCTATGTCACGGGGGCCCAGGAAGGCCGGATCGCCGTCGCCGCCCTGCGAGCCGGCGCGGCCGACTATGTGATCAAGGACGTGTCCGAGGACTTCACGGCCCTGCTGCGCTCGGCCCTGGAAGACGCCCTGCTGCGCCGGCGGCTGGAGCGCGAGAACGAGGAGGCCCAGGAAGAGGTCCGACTGGCGCGCGATCGCGCCGAAGCCATGTTGCGCGAGGTCAACCACCGCGTCGGCAATTCGCTGCAACTGGTCTCGACCTTCATGTCCTTGCAACTGCGGCACCTCGCCGACGACGGGGCCCGCAACGCCCTGCGCGAGGCCCAGGCCCGGATCGAGGCCGTGGCCCATGTGCACCGCCGCCTCTACACCTCCGGCGACATGGAGTCGGTGGATATGCAGGCCTATCTGGAAGGCCTGGTCGACGAGCTGTCCAAGTCCCTCGGCCCCGACGAAACGTCGCCGCGCATCATCCTGCAGGCGCAGCCGATGCGCGTCACCACCGATCAGGCCGTGTCGCTGGGCGTGGTGGTTACCGAGCTGGTCACCAATGCCGTCAAATACGCCTATGCCCCCGGCCAGACCGGCGAGATCCGCGTCATTCTCGCGCCCGATCCCGCGACGCAGCGGGCGATCCTGACGGTCGAGGACGACGGTCCCGGCCTGGGCGACGGCAAGCCCAAGGGCACGGGTCTGGGCGGCAAGATCATCACCGCCATGGCGTCCGGCCTGCGCTCCGCCGTCGAGTTCGACGGGGCGCACAAGGGCGTTCGCGCCCGTCTGGCCTTCGACCTGTGACCCCGGCCCTTCAGTTCGGCCGGGCCGATGCCGACACCGACTATCTGTTGCGCCCGGCGGTCTTCGGCCTGGTCTTCCACGACGAGAAGATCGCCTGCGTCAGGGTCACGCGCGACACGCCCTATTTCGACCTGCCGGGCGGGGCGATCGACGGGGACGAAACGGAGCCGGAAGCCCTGATCCGCGAGTTCCTGGAGGAGACCGGCATGACGGTCCGCCCGTTGGATCGGATCGCCGAGGCCGGTCAGTATTTTCGCAAGTCGGACGGGGCTCCGGTGAACAACCTCGGAGGCTTCTGGATCGCCGAGCGGCTGGCGCTGGACCCGGCCCGCAAGGTCGAGGCCGATCACGAACTGGTCTGGCTGCACCCTCGGACGGCCCTGTCGGAACTGCGTCATGACGCCCACGCCTGGGCCGTGGCGAAGTGGCTGCGGCGCTAAGCGCGGCCATACGGAACGCCCGGTGTCGCCATTCGCTTTTCAGGCATGACCGTCGCCGTTGGGGCGACGTCGAATGTCAGGAGTCTCTCATGGCCGATCATGACCGCATCGAAGGCGCCGCCAAGAACATCGGTGGCAACATCAAGGAAGCCGCCGGCAAGGTGACGGGCGACGAAAAACTGAAGGCTGAAGGCAAGGCCGACCAGCTCGAAGGCAAGGTCCAGAACACTGTCGGTGGTATCAAGGATTCCGTCCGGGACGCTGACAAGCACTAGGTCAACGCCGCGATCGACTGCAGAGGCCGCTCCGTCTGGAGCGGCCTTTTTTTTGTCTGGTCGTTCATCCCGATGGCGCGCCGCGCTATCGGGTCAGCGCCCGCATGGCCCGGTCCAGCCCGTCCAGCGTCAATGGATACATGCGCTGATCCATGACCTCGCTCAGCAGCTTCACCGACGCCGTATAGTCCCAGTAGCGCTCGGCCACGGGGTTCAGCCACACCGACTTGTCCCACTGCAGCCGCGCGCGGCGCATCCAGACCGCCCCGGCCTCCTCGTTCCAGTGTTCGACCGATCCGCCCGGCATCGTGACCTCGTAAGGGCTCATCGTGGCGTCGCCGACGAAGATGGCCCGCCAGTCGCCGGGGTATTTGTTCAGCAGATCCCAGGTCGGGATGGTCTCCCCGTGCCGGCGTCGGTTGTCCTTCCACACGCCCTCGTACAGGCAGTTGTGGAAGTAGAAGAACTCGAGGTTCTTGAACTCGGTGCGGGCGGCGCTGAACAGCTCCTCGCACAGCTTGATATGGCCATCCATCGACCCGCCCACGTCGAGGAACAGCAGGACCTTGATCGTGTTGCGCCGCTCGGGCCGCATGCGGATGTCCAGCCAGCCCTGCCGCGCGGTCCCGTCGATGGTCCCGTCGATGTCCAGTTCCTCGGCCGCGCCCTCGCGCGCGAACCGGCGCAGCCGCCGCAGCGCCACCTTGATGTTGCGCGTGCCCAGTTCGACCGTGTCGTCCAGATTGCGGAACTCCCGCTTCTCCCAGACCTTGACCGCGCGGCCATGCTGCCCCGGCCCGCCGATCCGCACGCCCTCGGGATTGTAGCCGCCGTGGCCGAAGGGGCTGGTGCCGCCGGTGCCGATCCATTTGGACCCGCCCGCGTGGCGCTCCTTCTGCTCTTCCATCCGCTGCTTCAGCGTCTCCATCAGCTTGTCGAAGCCGCCCATGGCCTCGACCTCGGCCTTCTCCGCGTCGGTCAGGAACTTGGCGTTCAGCAGCTTCAGCCAGTCCTCGGGCACGTCCAGCGTGGGCTCATCGCCCGCCCCGAGGGTCTCGATGCCCTTGAACACGGTTCCGAAGACCTGATCGAACCGGTCGTAGTGTTTTTCGTCCTTGATCAGGACCGCCCGCGACAGGTGGTAGAAGTCCTCGACCCGCCCCCCGGCCACGTCCTTGTCCATGGCCTCCATCAGATGGAGCCATTCCTTGGTCGACACTGGCACCTTGGCCTGCCGCAGGGCGGTGAAGAAGGGGAGGAGCATCAGTCTGGTTCCGGGCCGAGGGAGCCCAGCAACCGCTCTAAAGGCGCTCGGAGGCGGGGCGTTGTATCTGTCGCGGCTTCCCAAACCCGGTGCAGGTTCACCCGCAGGTACGCATGAGCGAGGCGGTTCCTCATTCCAATAATGTCCGCCCAAGGGACGTCGGGCTCTCTGTCCTTCAGGTCTGATGACAGCTGGTTGGCACCCTCACCGAGCACGATCATGTTCATGCAGACCACAGCGACCAGGGGCTCGATGTCTGCCCATTCATCGGCGGTGAAGTCCCCCAGATTCATGGAGATGCGGTACACGGCCGTCAGCATTTCTGTCAGGTACAAGCGGTCGCGCTCGCTAGACATTCACAGCGTCTCTGCTCACGACTTTCCACAGAAGACGAGGCATCTCGTCGCGCGTGCCCATTTCGA
Organism: Brevundimonas sp. LM2; assembly: GCF_002002865.1. Classification (NCBI taxonomy): domain Bacteria; kingdom Pseudomonadati; phylum Pseudomonadota; class Alphaproteobacteria; order Caulobacterales; family Caulobacteraceae; genus Brevundimonas; species Brevundimonas sp. LM2. Next base: position 1,224,435 of record NZ_CP019508.1, read on the forward strand.
CGCGTGCGCCCAATCGATCTCCCAGTTCGCGCTCCACGCCGAAGAAGCGAAACCCTAGCGGCTTCACCACCTCCACCAGCAGATCCACGTCGCTGTCCGGCCCCGCTTCGTCGCGGGCATAGCTGCCGAACAGGCGCACGTTGACGATGCCCTGTTCTTCAAGCCAAGGCTTCAGCTCGCGCAGTTTCACCAGCAGTTCGTCGCGGGTCATAGGGCGACCATAGCCTATCCCCGCCGCAGGATGAACTCGTCGTCGAGCCAGGTCCCGACCGGGTACTGATACTCGCCGACCTTCTCGAACCCGTGCCCGGCGTACAGCTTCTGAGCCTTCACATTGCCGCTCCAGACGCCGATCCAGATGGCCCCGTCGCTGTTCGCCTCCATCCAGTCCAGCGCCAGAGTCAGCAACCGGGTGCCCAGTCCCAGGCCCTGGGCCGCCTTGCTCACATACAGCCGGCGCAGTTCGGTGTGGCTGGGCCGGGCGTCGGGGTGGGGCAGGGTGTTGGGCCCGGCATTGGCGAAGGCCAGCAGGGCCCCGTCCGCCGCTTCCGCCACCCACCAAACCGCGCTCGGCTCGGCCAGTTTTCGCGCCGTCGCAGCCACGCCAAAGCTTCCCTCGATGAACACGGCCAGGTCGGCGGCCGGGTAGGGGATGGCGAACCCATCGGCGGCCACGAAGGTGTCGAGGAACGTCTGGTGCCCCAACGCACCAAGCGCGGCGGCGTCGTCGGGGCGGGCGGGGCGGATCACAACGTCGGTCATGTCCGCCCCTTAGCCTCAGATCGCGTCCAGGGCGACCTTGCCGATGGTCGTGCCGCTCTCGAGCCGGCGGTGACCCTCCAGCAGGGTCTCGACCGTCATCGCCCCCAGGTTCTCGCTCAGCGGGCTGCGGATCTGGCCCGCCTCCACCAGCCGCGCGATCTCGCTCAGGATGTGGTGCTGCTGGATCATGTCGGGCGTCTGGTGCAGCGACCGCGCGAACATGAATTCCCACACGAAGCCGGCGCTCTTGTATTTCAGCAGTTCGACCGACAGGCCTTTGAAGTCGTCGATCGAACCGATCACACCCTGGACCTCCACGGCCCGGGCCAGGGCCTCGAAATGGTCCGTCGTATGCGTCAGGCTAGCGATGTATTTCGGAGCCCGCTCGCCGGCGGCGGTCAGGGCCTCGTCGATGGGGCCGCTGTGATCGATGACGGCGTGGGCCCCCATCTCCAGGCACCAGGCCCGGGTCTCGGGCCGCGCGGCCGTGGCGACCACGCGCAGGTTGGTGATCGCCCGCGCCAGTTGAATCAGCACCGAGCCGACGCCGCCGGCCCCGCCGACGACCAGCAGGGTCTCGTCCTCGTCCCGGCTGGCGTGCATCCGGTCGAACAGCAGTTCCCACGCCGTGATGGCGACCAGGGGCAGGGCCGCAGCCTCGGCGAAGCCCAGGTTCGCGGGCTTGCGGCCGACGATGCGCTCATCGACCGCCTGACGCTCGGCGTTCGAGCCCGGACGGTCGATCTGGCCGGCATAAAAGACTTCGTCGCCCACCTTGAACAGGCTGACCTCGCTGCCGACCGCGGTGACGATTCCGGCGGCATCATAGCCCAGGATGCTCGTTTCCCCTCCTTCGGGCTGGCGGCTGCCCCGGACCTTGGCGTCGACCGGATTGACGCTGACGGCCTTGACCGAGACCAGCAGGTCGTGCGGTTTCAGAACGGGTTCGGGCGCGTCGAACGCGACCAGGGCTGCGGGATCGTCGGCCGGCCGGGGGCCGGTGGTGCCAATGGCTTTCATGGGGAGTTCCTTCGCCGCGTAGCCGCGGCCTGCGCTCAGATAGGCCCGGTCGCCCGCATCGCAAGCTAGCGCTCGTTTCATCCGAAGCCGGGCGCTTCACTCAGAAACGCGTTCCGTCGCTCCGCGCGAGCGCCTAGTCTGCGACCATGTCCGTCGCCCTGTTCACTCACCCCGACATGATCGCCCACGCCCCCGGCGCAGGGCACCCCGAGCGGCCCGAGCGCCTGGCCGCGGTCCTCGCCGCCCTCGACGACGCCGACCTGTCGCTGGATCGCCGCGCAGCGACCGAGGCCGGGGTCGCCGATCTCGAGCGCATTCATCCATCCGCTTATGTGAGGCGCATGATCGAGGCGTCTCCGGCGGAAGGGCTGGCCCAACTGGACGCCGACACCGTCCTGTCGCCGGGCAGCGTGCGCGCCGCGCGCCTGGCCGCCGGGGCCGCGATCGACGCCGTGCGCGCCGTGGTGGAGGGCCAGACCGCTCGCGCCTTCGCCGCCGTCCGACCGCCCGGCCATCACGCCGAACCGAACCAGGCCATGGGGTTCTGTCTGTTCTCGAACGTCGCCGTCGCCGCCCGCGTGGCCCAGTCGCTGGGAATGGCCCGCATCGCCGTGGTCGATTTCGACGTCCACCACGGCAACGGCACCCAGGCCGCGTTCGAGGCGGACGACAGCCTGTTCCTCGGCTCCATCCACCAGATGCCCCTCTATCCCGGCACCGGCGCGCCGTCGGAGACCGGGGTCGGCAACATCGTCAACGTGGCGGTCGAGCCCCATGCCGCGCGCGAATCATGGCGCGCCGGTTTTGCCGGCCGTCTAATGCCCGCGCTCGACGATTTCGCCCCCGACCTGATCCTGATTTCCGCCGGTTTCGACGCCCATCGCCGCGATCCCCTGGCCCATCAGTCCCTGGAGGCCGAGGATTTCGCCTGGGCGACGCGGGCGGTGCTGGAGGTCGCGCGTCGTCGATGCGGCGGCAAGGTTGTCTCTTCGCTGGAGGGCGGTTACGACCTTGAAGGACTGGGCCGCTCGGCCCTCGCCCACGTCCGGGCCCTGGGGGAGGCATAAAGCAAGGTCCACGGCGGTCATCCGCCCGTACTTCGTCTCACCATGATGCCAGACACCCTCGATCATCCCCCGACTGAAACGCGCGTGCCCGCTCCGGCGCGGCCGCGTGCGGTCGCGACCCGCCCCGGCTCCATCACCCTGGCCCGCCACGGCGAGCCGGCCCTGTCGCGCAAATGCCTGCTCACGTCGGATCAGTACCGCGACTGGTGGGCGAAATACGAGCTGGGCGGCCTGCTGGCCGGTCAGAGCCCGCCGCGCGGGCTGCTGGAGACCGCACAGGGCGCGGGCGTCATCTTCGCCTCCACCCGCCAGCGCGCCCAGGAGACCGCCTCGGCCATCTCGGCGGGGCGCGAGGTCACCTCCGATGTCCTGTTCATCGAGGCACCCCTGCCGCCGCCGCATTTCCCGTCCTGGTTCAAGCTGCCGCCCAAATACTGGGGCGTGGTCGCCCGTTTCTGGTGGCATGCCTTCGACCATCACGACGGCCAGGAGACCCGCCGCGAAGCCGAGGCCCGCGCCGAACGCGCGGCGCAGAAGCTGATCGCCCGGGCCGAGGCCGGCGAGGACGTCCTGGTCCTGGCCCACGGCTATTTCAATCATATGGTCGGCGCGCGCCTGAAGGCCGACGGCTGGAAGCTGGTGCACAACCAGGGCTTCAAATACTGGTCCCAGCGGCGTTACCAGAGAGCCTAATTCTCCGCTTTGTCGTCACCGGATGCGGCAGATGATAAACCAACGTCGTTGGCCAGCGCGGCAAACGCCTTCTGATCGGCCTCGCTCGTCCATTCATGGAATGCGGCAAAGGGATCACCCACCTCACCGTCGCCCATCGCGCTGTTCCGAGGCTGCAAGGGCCGAATTGGCTTCTGATCCATGGCTGGTTGCTCCAGTGCGTTCGCACAATGGATCAATCGCGCCCGATCGCCAATCCGTGGAGACCGCGCTCGCTTCCCCGTTGAAGCGAGCGCATCGCGCCTCTAGGGTCGAGGCAATGTCAGACGTAACGCCCTCCGTACCCGCCGATCTCAGTTTCGAAGCCGCCCTGTCCAGGCTCGAGACCATCGTTTCACGCCTCGAGTCGGGCCAGGCTCCGCTTGAGGAGTCCATCACCCTGTACGAAGAGGGGGCGCTGCTGAAGGCGCACTGCGAGGCCCGGCTGAAGGCGGCCCAGCTGCGGGTCGAGAAGATCGTCGTCGGGTCCGACGGGGCCGCCCGCGGCGTCGAGCCGGCCGAGTTCAGCTGATGACCCCGGCGGTCGCGCCTCGCATCGACTACGACGCCTTCACCGCCGTCGACATCCGCGTCGGCCAGGTTCTCCGCGCGGAAACCTTCCCGGAAGCGCGCAAGCCCGCCTACAAGCTGACCATCGATTTCGGCCCGGACATCGGCGTCAAACGCTCCTCGGCCCAGATCACCCGTCACTATACGCTCGACCAGCTCGAGGGCCGCAAGGTCGCCGCCGTGGTCAACTTTTCGCCGCGTCAAATCGGACCTTTCATGTCCGAGGTCCTGACCCTGGGCTTCCCGGACGCGGAGGGCGAGGTGGTTCTGGTCGGGGTGGATCGCGACGTGCCGGTCGGCGGGAGACTGTTCTGATGCGCCTGGCCGCCAATGCCCCCGTCCAGTCCGTCGCCGACCGCGTCGCCGAGGTCGCCGACCTCGTCACCGTGGCCCTGGACGAGCTCCTGCCCCGGGCCGATGGCCCTGAGTCCCGGCTGACCGAGGCCATGCGCTATGCGGCGCTGGGGCCCGGCAAGCGGCTGCGGCCCTATTTCGCCATGGAGGCGTCGCGGCTGTTCGATATCGACGAGCGGCCGGTGCTGCGCGCCGCCTGCGCCCTGGAATGCGTCCACGCCTACAGCCTGGTCCACGACGACCTGCCCTGTATGGACGACGACGACATGCGGCGCGGTCGACCGACCCTGCACATCGCCTATGACGAGGCGACCGCCGTCCTGGCCGGCGATGCGCTGCAGACCGCCGCCTTCGACATCATCCTGCATGAGGACACGCACGAGGACGCCAACATCCGCTGCGCCCTGGCCGCCCGCCTGTCGCTGGCGTCCGGCGCGCGCGGCATGGCCGGGGGGCAGATGATCGACCTGCTGGGCGTGCGCGACGACCTGAACGGGGTGGCCCGCATGCAGCGGCTCAAGACCGGGGCCCTGTTCACCTATGCGTTCGAGATTCCGCTGATCGTGGCCCGGGCCAGCGAGCAGCATTGCCAGGCTTTGACCAGCTTCGCCCACGACATCGGCCTGGCCTATCAGATCGTCGACGACCTGCTGGATTTCGACGGCGACGAGGCGGTTTTGGGCAAGGCGGCCCAGAAGGACGCGGCCCAGGGCAAGACCAATTTCGTCACCCTGCTGGGGGTCGATCAGGCGCGGCATCGCGTCGCGCAACTGGCCGATCAGGCCCGTAGCCATCTTGATGTGTTCGGTCCGGACGCGGAAAACCTCAAGGCCAGCGTGGACTTCGTGCTAAACCGCAGGTCCTGAGAGGAAACGTCCGGCGTCAGATCGGTCGAAACCAAGTCAATAGAAGCCAAGGTTCACGCGTTCGATGCCCGTCACTCCGCTGCTCGACAAGGTCCGTATTCCCGCCGACATGCGCGGCTTCGATGCCGCCCAACTGCGGCAGCTCGCCGATGAGCTGCGGGCGGAAACCATCGACGCGGTCTCCACCACCGGGGGCCATCTGGGCGCGGGTCTGGGCGTCGTCGAGCTGACCGTCGCCCTTCACCACGTGTTCGAGACGCCCGAGGACATCCTGATCTGGGACGTCGGTCACCAATGCTACCCGCACAAGATCCTGACCGGTCGGCGCGACCGTATCCGCACCCTGCGCACGGGGGGCGGTCTGTCCGGTTTCACCAAGCGGGCCGAGAGCGAATACGACCCCTTCGGCGCCGCCCACGCCTCCACCTCGATCAGCGCCGCCCTCGGCTTCGCCGCCGCCCGCGACCAGCAGGCGAAGACCAACAAGGTCGTGGCCGTCATCGGTGACGGCTCCATGTCGGCCGGCATGGCCTATGAGGCGATGAACAACGCCGCCGAGACCACCGGCCAGCTGACCGTGATCCTCAACGACAACGACATGTCGATCGCCCCGCCGGTGGGCGGCATGAGCGCCTACCTGGCCAGACAGGTCTCGGGCGGCGCCTATCAGAACTTCCGCCAGTTCGGCAAAAAGGTCGCCGAGCACATGCCGCGCCCGTTCCGCGAGGCGGCGCGCAAGGCCGAGGAATATGCCCGGGGCATGGTCACCGGCGGCACCTTCTTCGAGGAATTGGGCTTCTACTACATCGGCCCGATCGACGGCCACGACCTGGATAATCTGGTCCCGATCCTGAAGAACGCGGCCGCCATCACCGACCGCCCGGTGGTCGTCCATGTCGTCACCCAGAAGGGCAAGGGCTATGCCCCGGCGGAAAGCAGCGCCGACAAGCTGCACGCCGTGGTCAAGTTCGACGTGGTGTCGGGCAAGCAGAACAAGTCCGTCTCCAACGCCCCCAGCTACACCAAGGTGTTCGGCACCGAGCTGATCAAGCGGGCCGCGATCGACCCGACCATCGTCGCCATCACCGCCGCCATGCCGTCCGGCACCGGCCTCGACCTGTTCGGCCAGGCCTATCCGGCCCGCACCTACGACGTCGGCATCGCCGAGCAGCACGCCGTGACCTTCGCCGCCGGCCTGGCCGCCGACGGCATGAAGCCCTTCTGCGCCATCTATTCGACCTTCCTGCAGCGCGGCTACGACCAGGTCGTCCATGACGTGGCGATCCAGTCCCTGCCGGTGCGCTTCGCCATGGACCGGGCCGGCCTGGTCGGAGCGGACGGCTGTACCCACGCCGGCACCTTCGACGTCGGCTTCATGGGGGCCCTGCCCGGCATGGTGCTGATGGCCGCGGCCGACGAGGCCGACCTAGCCGCCATGATCGCTACCGCCTGCGAGATCGACGACCGCCCCTCGGCCTTCCGCTATCCGCGGGGTGAAGGCATCGGAGTCGAGATTCCCGAACTGGCCCAGCCGCTGGAAATCGGACGCGGCCGCATCGTGCGCGAGGGCACGGCCGTCGCCATCCTGTCGTTTGGTACCCGTCTGCAGGAATCGTTGAAGGCCGCCGACCTGCTGGCGGCGCACGGTATTTCGGCCACGGTGGCCGATGCCCGTTTCGCCAAGCCGCTCGACCATGACCTGATCACGCGGCTGGCGCGCGAGCACGAGGCGCTGATCACGGTGGAGGAGGGTGCCATGGGGGGCTTCGGGGCCTTCGTGCTGCAGTATCTCGCCGGCGAAGGGGCCCTGGACGCCGGGCTCAAGATCCGCACGCTGCATCTGCCCGACGTCTTCCAGGATCACGACGCGCCGGCGCGTCAGTACGCCGAGGCCGGCCTGGACGCCGAACACATCGCCGCCGCCGCGCTGAAGGCGCTGGGGGTGGAGACGGCGCGTGGAGCGGTGCGGGCCTAGCAAAACCCCTCTCCCTCCCCCTCAGGGAAGGGTGGCTGAGCGCAGCGAAGCCGGGTGGGGGCGGCCAAGCCAGCGTGCACGGGTCTGTATCCGCGTCACCGGCCCTTCCCACCCATTCGAGGCTTTGCCTCAACGACCCTCCCCCGAGGGGGAGGGAGAAGGACTTAAGCCGCCGCCTTCATCACATTGCCGTCGTCCAGCAGCACCACGGTCGGTGACCACTGACGCGCTTCCTCGACCGGAAGTTGGCCATAGGTCACCACGATGACCTTGTCGTGCTTCTGTACCAGCCGCGCGGCCGCCCCGTTCACGCCAATGACCTTGGATCCGCGTGGAGCCTCGATGGCATAGGTGGTGAAGCGCGCGCCGTTGGTGATGTTCAGCACATCGACCTGTTCGTTCGGAAAAATCCCGGCGGCTTCCAGCAGATCGCCGTCGATGGCGATCGAGCCTTCATAGTCCAGGTCGGCCTGCGTCACCGTCGCGCGGTGCAGTTTGGCCTTCATCATGGTGACCAGCATGGGGAGTGCGGTCCGATCGTGACGCGGGGCGATAGGCCCCCGCTCGCAGGCGGCTCATATAGGGATTTCGGTCACCGCCAGCAATCGCGCACGCGCGATTGGCCACGCCTCCGTTACCCGACCTTCATTTGACCGCAACCTGCCACCCTCTATGCTCCATCCTGGCCGATCGTGGCCATTCGACCGGATCGCCGTCTTCCCATGAAGCAGTTCTTCCTGACCGTGCTCGGTGTCTTCACCGGCCTGATCCTGTTCGTCGTCGTCCTGCCGATCGTGCTGATCGTCGGCGCGGCAGCCACGGCGCGCGAACCGGCCACGCCAGCCAACGCCGTCCTGGAGCTGGACCTGCGTCAGGGGCTGACCGATCAGGCCCCGATCAATCCATTCGCTTCCTTCGGCGGATCCAGCCTGTCGGTGGTACAGATCGTCGATACCCTGGCGCAGGCGGAGCGAGACGCCCAGGTCAAGGTGCTGCTGATCCGCCTCCCGGAGGCCGGCATCAGCCCTGCCTCGGCCGACGAGATCCGTCAGGCCGTCCGCCGGTTCCGCGCCGCCGGCAAGCCGGTCATCGCCCACTCCCAGGGCTTCCAGCCCGTCGGCACCGTGATCTCCAGCTATATGATCGGGGCCTCGGCCTCGGAGCTGTGGATGCAGAATACCGCCAGCTTCCAGGCCACCGGCTTCTCGGCCGACTCGGTCTTCCTGGGTCGCGCCTTCGATCGCTACGGCGTCCGAGCCGAGTTCGAGCAGCGCTACGAATACAAGAACGCGGTCAACGAGTTCACACAGTCCGACTACACCGGCCCGCACCGCGAGGCGATGACGGCGTGGATGACGTCCATCTACGACTCGGCCATCGCCAACGCCGCGTTCGACCGCAAGGTCCCGGCCGCTGCCCTCAAGACCACGATCGAGGCCGGCCCCTATGCCGCGCCGCAGGCCCTGTCGTTGAAGCTGATCGACAAGATCGGTCAGGTCGAGGAGGCCGAGGCCGAGGCGAAGCGCCGGGCGGGCCGAGGAGCCGGCATCCTGGAGTTCGACGACTACGCCTCATCCAAGGGCGAGCGGATCGGATCGGGGAGCGATGCCATCGCCATCGTCGGTGGCGAAGGGGCGATCATCACGGGGACGGGCCGAGCGTCCGGCCTCGGCGGCGGGTCCTCGATCCGCTCCGACGACACGGCCGAGGCGATCTACGACGCGATCGAGGACCGGTCGGTCAAGGCCATCGTCTTCCGCGTGTCCTCGCCGGGCGGTTCGCCCGAGGCCTCGGAGCAGATCCTGGCCGCCGTTCGGGCGGCGCGGGCGGCCGGCAAGCCGGTGGTGGTGTCGATGGGCGACTATGCGGCCTCCGGCGGTTACTGGATCAGTTCGGAAGCCGACTGGATCGTGGCCCAGCCCTCGACCCTGACCGGCTCGATCGGGGTGTTCGGCGGCAAGTTCGTGGTGTCCGAAGCCCTGGGCCGGTTCGGCGTCGATCTGCGCGGCCTGTCGGTCGGCGGCGACTATTCCGACGCCTTCAGCCCCGCCTCGGGCTTCACCCAGGCGCAGCGCGCGGCCTTCTCAGCCTCCATGGACCGCACCTATGAGGAGTTCGTGCAGCGCGTCTCGACCGGCCGTCGCCTCCCTATCGAGCGCGCGCGCGAAATCGCTCGTGGCCGCGTCTGGACCGGGGCCCAGGGCAAGACGCTCGGTCTGGTGGATCAGCTGGGCGGCCTGACCGAGGCGATCGGCAAGGCGCGCGAACTGGCGAAGATCCCGGCAGGGGCCTCCGTGCGTTACAAGCGGTTCCCGACGCCGAAATCGCCGTGGGAAGCGCTGTCCGAAGCCTTCGGCGTCCAGACGCAGGCCGCCCGCGCGCTGGTGACGCTGGGGGGAGTCATGGCCGATCCGCAGACCCAGGCTATCCTGGGCCGCGTCGAGATGGAGCGGATGCGGGGGCAGGGGGCTTCGGTCCTCGCCGATCAGCCTCTGTAAACCGCGACACACTCGCCTGTGACGTGCTCGGTCATTGACGGTTCACCTCTGTGGACCGACATTGGGGTTCAGGCGTTCGGAAGAGCGCTCGAAAGGATCAGTGATGACACAGGACCGCTACGCCTCGATCGGCTTCCAGAACCGCCGCACTCACGGGATCCTCGCCCCGATCATGTGGTTGGGCGGATTGATCGCTGCCGTTGCGGCCCTGACGGTCGGGGCCGTTCTGGCGGTGTTTACCGCCGCCGCTGTCGCCGTGATCGCCCTCTTCGCTAGTGTCCTGGTCTTTTTCGCCGGTCTGGCGGTCCGCGCCCGCCGCAGGGTGACGGTCAGGTCCCGGCGCGCCGACGATGTGATCGAGGCCACCAAGGTCGGCGACACCTGGGTCACCTACGGCTGGGAACGTCCGCACCACTAGGGCTATAACGGGCCAATGGTGACGATCACGGCGGCCCCCTCTCCCAATTTCGATCAGCGGCGCGCCCCGCCGGATATGATCCTGCTGCACTACACCGGCATGCAGACAGCAGAGGCCGCCATCGCCCGGCTTCGCGACCCGGACGCGAAGGTTTCCGCCCACTACGTTGTCGACCAGGACGGTTCGATCCTCCGCCTTGTCGAGGAGGAGCGGCGCGCCTGGCACGCCGGCCAGAGCTGGTGGAAGGGCGAGACCGACATCAACGCGGTCTCGATCGGCATCGAGATCGTCAATCCGGGCCACGAATTCGGTTATCGCCTGTTTCCCGATGCCCAGATCGAGGCCGTCATCGCCTTGATCGACGACGTGCGGACGCGCTGGGCCGTCGACGATGCCCGCATCCTCGGCCACTCCGACGTCGCCCCGACCCGCAAGCAAGATCCCGGCGAGCTGTTTCCCTGGAAGCGCCTGGCCGAACACCGGCAGGGTCTGTGGTTCGAGCCCGCACCCGAACGCATCGCCGCCCTCGGCCCACCGCTTGGAGTCGGCGACGAGGGGCTGGGCGTTCATGTGCTCCAGGCCGGTCTGCACCGGTTGGGCTACGAACCCTTGCCGGACGGCCGCTATACCGACGAGACCCGCATCACGGTCGAGGCCTTCCAGCGCCACTGGCGGCCTTCGAGGGTGGACGGCATCGCCGACGGCGAAACCCGCGCGACCCTGATGGGCGTGCTCCAACTGGCGACGGTGGAAAGCGTGACGGGCGTGCTGAACTAGAGGGTCTCGCGATCCTGGAAGGGGCTCAGCACGCGCATGATCCGGATAACGTTCTGGGCGTCGACGACGCGGTAGTAGATGCGGTGGCCTTCGACCGGCCGCTCGCGGACGGCGTCGTGATCACCTTCCGGCCATCGATCTGGATGGGTTTTAAGGTCTCGAACGGCCTTGACTATGGCGGCGTAGCGACGATGGGCGCGCGTCCCGCTTCCCGGCTGCATCAACCATCGCCGCACCGACGCAAGGTCAGCCCTTGCTTGCTCGGAGATGTCGAGACGATAGGCCAGGCTCAGTCGGCTTCTCGCGCCTCGGCCGCCTCGGCTTCGGCAATCTCATTCTCGAGCCAGCGCATCGCCTCGTCGCCCGAGATGTAACGGCCGGCCATAAAATCCTCATCAGCCTCGGTCAGCCGGGCGCTTTCCCAGGCGAGACGCCGTTCGCGCGCGCCTAAGGCCTCGTTCGCAAGCTGACCCGGAGTTTTCTGGACAACCGTGGACATGAAATCAGACTAGCACATGCTGGCTCCGTCCGCATCTCGCGGTTGACCCCCAGGCCGTCCGGGCGCATCACCCCCTCGCCAGACGGCCGGGCGGTCGCGGCGGGGTTCGCCCTGTCGAGGAAAGTCCGGGCTCCACGGTGAAAAGGCGGCGGGTAACGCCCGCCCGGGGTGACCCGAGGGATAGCGCCACAGAAAGCAAACCTCCTGCGTCTCGACGCGGGTAAGGGTGAAAGGGTGGGGTAAGAGCCCACCGCGTCGCTGGTAACAGGGACGGCATGGCAAGCCCCGCCTGGAGCAAGACCGAATAGGGACGTCGCGCGGTTTCGGCCGCAGGGTTCACCGCCCGAGGCGTCCGGGTAGGTCGCGAGAACCCTCCGGCGACGGGGGGTCCAGAGGAATGATCGTCACCGCACCTCGGTGCGGGACAGAACCCGGCTTACAGGCCGTCTGGCATTCTTCCCCTCAGGCGCGGCTACCGCACGCGCCGTGGCGCTGCCCGCTTGAGCCTCGGTGGCCGGCCCCGTTGGCGGGGTCATCTCACCTCCTGCGCCCGATTAACCCCTTGGACCAAAACGCGGCGCAAACTTCCCACAGGGTGTTAATACTTATCGTGTTCTGTGTATGTTCACGGTCTATGCAGTCTAACGCATGCGTTTCGCGCCGATCATGGTTAAAGATACCTTCATCATCCCATTGAGACCCATCCAATCCCATGCTATCCCGTTCCTGCGATCAGGGGATTGGCGGCGTCGGCGTATTGGGCGCGGGAATGAGTGGGGAGCGGGCCGCAAGGGGCTCGGTAGGCAGGCGTGTTTCTCGGAACCAGTGAGAAGCAGCTGGACGGCAAGCGCCGTCTCCTGATCCCTCAGGAATTCCGCACGACCGACAACGGGGCCGAGCACGGCGTCTTCTGCTTCTTCTCGGTCGAGTCCGATTGCCTCGAGGCCGGCGGCGACAAGCTCATGGCCGAGTACGTCGCCATGATCGAGGCCCTGCCGTTCGGCGACGACTGGCGCACCGCGCTGGAAGAGACCGTCTACGGCGGGCAGAAACAGCTGGCCTACGACGGCGGCGGCCGCATCACCCTGCCGGAAAGCCTGTGCCAGGAAGCCGGACTCGGCGAGGACGTCGTCATCGTCGGTCTCGGGCCCCGGTTCCAGATCTGGGACCGCGCCCGCTGGAACGCCCGCAAGGACGAGCGTCGCGAACTGGCCCGCAAGGCCATGCGCGAGCGCGGCGACGTCCGTCGTCGGCCGCTGGGTGGCGACGCATGACCGCGCTCGCCCCGGCCCCCCATGCCCCGGTCCTGCTGGACGAGGTGATCGCCGCCCTGGCCCCGGCGCCCGGTTCGGTGATCATCGACGCCACCTTCGGGGCCGGCGGCTACACCCGCGCCATCCTGGCTGCGGGGGCCACGGTCATCGCCCTGGACCGGGACCCGACGGTCCGACTCCATGCCGACGCTGTGGCCGACGACCATCCGGGCCGCTTCTCTCTGATACAGACCCCGTTCTCGGGCCTGGCCGAGGCGTTCGCTGACAGCGGCCAGCCCCGCCTCGACGGCGTCGTCTTCGACATCGGCGTGTCCTCGATGCAGCTGGATGAAGCGGAGCGCGGCTTCTCCTTCATGCGCGACGGACCGCTGGACATGCGCATGTCGCGGGACGGCGACAGCGCCGCCGACATCGTCAACACCTGGGACCACGGCCCCCTGGCCCACATCCTGAAACAGTATGGCGACGAGCGGCAGTCGGGCCGGATCGCCACCGCCATCCTGCGCCGCCGGATCGAACAGCCGTTCACCCGCACCCTGGACCTCGCAGCCGTGGTCGAAAAGGCGCTCGGCGGCCGTCGGGGCGCTCCCACCCATCCCGCCACCCGCACCTTCCAGGCTCTGCGCATCGCCGTGAACGACGAACTGGGCGAACTGACCGCCGGGCTCGAGGCCGCCGAAGCCACCCTGGTCCCCGGCGGACGTCTGGTCGTCGTCACCTTCCATTCGCTGGAGGACCGGATCGTCAAGGCCTTCCTGACCGAGCGCAGCGGCAACGCCCCCGGCGGCTCGCGCCACGCCCCCATGGCCGTCGAGACCCGCAAGCCCAGCTTCACCCTGCAATTCAAAGGCGCGCGCGAGGCGGGCGAGGCTGAGCTGGCCGTCAATCCGCGCGCCCGCTCGGCCAAGCTGCGCGCCGCCGTCCGCACCGCGGCCCCCGTCTGGGCGACCGCCGCATGACCCGCAATCCGCTTCAGGCCCTGTTCGACTGGAAGGTCCGCGGCATCCGCTGGATCGAGATCATCGGCGTCGGCATCGTCGCCGCCCTGGTCTTCTCCGTCTATGTCGCCAAGGCCGCCGCCGGCCGCGAGAGCGCCGAGATCGGCCGGCTCGAGCGCGACATCGCCGAGACCGGCCAGCGCGTCCGCCTGCTGCGCGCCGAGGCCGCCCGTCTGGAGCAGCCCGGCCGGCTGGAGGCGCTGTCGCGTGGGGCCGGTCTGGGTCCCGTCGACGCGACCCGCCAGGCCGAGGAGTCGGCTCTGGCCGGCCTGAAGCCCGCACCATTGCCCCCGGCGGCCCCCGTGCCGTCGCCGACCCGGATGGAGGCCGCCGCGCCGACCCCCAGGAGCGACGCACCGGCCGCGCCGACCGACGGAGCGCCGCTGTGAGCGTTCAGGATCACCGTCTCTACCGGCCCGCGCCGACGCCCGCGCGTCAGGCACGGCCGATCACCTCGACCGTCTCGCCCTGGCTGCGCTGGGCGTCCGAGGCGGTCTGGTTCGTCGAACACGCTTTCGAACGCGCCCATGCCGACGCTCGCCCGGAGGAGGACACCCGGGTCCGCATCTTCGTCCTCCAGCTGGTGTTCTCGGCCGTCTTCATCGCCCTCGCCATCGGGGCGACTCACGCGGCCGTCCTGGCGCCGCGCCACGCCGGGGGATCTGCGGCCATTGCAGGAGCGCTGCAGCGCGCCGACCTGACGGACCGGAACGGGGCGCTGCTGGCGACCAACATCGTCCACTACGGCCTCTACATCGATCCGACCGAGGTCTGGGATCGCGACGCCGCCTTCACCCAGCTCCGCCGGGTCCTGCCGGAAGTCTCCGCCAAGAAGCTGCGCAAGGTCCTGAATGGCGATCGTCGCCTGATCGTGCAGCCCGGTCTCACTCCGGCCGAGCGCCAGGCGGTCCACGCCCTGGCCCTGGGCGGCATCTCGTTCGAGCCGGAGGATCGGCGCGTCTATCCGCTGAACACTTCGGCCGCCCATCTGATCGGCGTCGCGGATACGGGCGGGCAGGGCGTGTCCGGGGCCGAGCTGGCCTTCAACTCGGACATCCGCGCTGCGGGCCAGCAGGGGCAGGATTTCGCCCTGTCGATCGACCTGCGCGTCCAGGGCGTGCTGGAGAATGAACTGGGGGCCGTCGCCTCCGCCGCCGGGGCCAAGGGCGCTGTGGGCGTCGTCGCCGACGCCCGCACCGGCGAGATCCTCGGCATGGCCAGCTGGCCGACCTATGACGCCAACCGCAGGGGATCGGCGAGCGACAACCAGGCCCTGAACCGCGTCACCTCGGGCCACTATGAGATGGGGTCGGTGTTCAAGACCTTCACCGTCGCCGCCGCGCTCGACACCGGCCAGGCCGACATGAACACCCTGCTGGATGCGTCCGAGGCCTATATGATCGGCAAGCGCCGGATCCGGGACTTCCACGCCACCAACAAGATCCTGTCGCTGGAAGAGGTCTATCTTCACTCCTCCAACATCGGCACCTCGCGTCTGGCGGTCGAGCTGGGGTCCGACGGGATGCGCGACTATTTCCAGCGCCTTGGCCTGCTGGACGCCGCCCCGTTCGAACTGAAGGAGAGCGCCCGCCCGCGCACGCCGCGCGACTGGAGCGACTCGACCCGGGCCTCCCTGTCGTTCGGCTACGGCATCATGATCACCCCGCTGCAGATGACGGCGGCGACCGTGGCCCTCGTCAACGGCGGGATCTATCGGCCGCTGTCGCTGCGTCATGGCGGCACGGGCGAAGAGGGTCGCCGCGTCGTCCGGCCCGAGACCTCGGCCGAGATGCGCCAGCTGATGCGGGCCAATGTCCTGCGCGGCTCCGGCGGCCAGGCGGACGCCCCCGGCCTGCGCGTGGGCGGCAAGACCGGATCGGCGAACAAGCTGGTCAATGGCCGTTATGACGCGGGCCACGGCGTGGGCTCCTTCGCCGCCGTCTTCCCCGCCGACGGCCCGGACGACGTCCAACGCTACGTCGTCTTCGTCCTGATCGACGAGCCCAGCCAGGGGTCGCGCCTGGGCGGGGCCATCGCCGCTCCGGTGGTCGGCCGCGTGGCCGACCGCATCGCCCCCTTCCTCGGCCTCGCGCGCCGCTTCGACCCGCCCCCCGTCGCGGCGGTGGTCCCGTGAGCGCGATCCACCTGTCCGAACTGCTGAAGCGCGACGTCGCCTCCGATCCGGTCATCACCGGGGTCACGTCCGACAGCCGCAAGGTCAAGGCCGGAACCCTGTTCGTCGCGCTGCCGGGCACCGCCGCCGACGGCCGCGCCTTCATCCCCCAGGCCCTGTCCCAGGGGGCGGCGGCCGTCCTGGCCCCGCAGGACACCCCCGAGGGCGCCGCGCCCCTGCTGGTCCGGTCCGGCGACGTGCGCCGCGCCTATGCCCTGGCCGCGCGCGGCTTCTACGGCACCCAGCCCCGCACCTGCGTCGCCGTCACCGGGACCAACGGCAAGACCTCGGTCGCCGCCTTCTGTCGCCAGATTTGGGCCGGCCTGGGCCTCAAGTCCGCCAGCATGGGCACACTCGGCGTCGTCTCGCAGTCCGGCGTCGCCACCACGGCCCTGACCCCGCCCGGCCTGACCAGCCCCGACGCCGGCGACGCCGCCCGCCTGCTGGCCACCCTGGCCGAGGACGGCGTCACCCATCTGGCGCTCGAGGCCTCATCGCACGGCATCGACCAGCGCCGGCTGGACGGGGTGTCGCTGAAGGCCGCCGCCTTCACCAACCTGACCCAGGACCATCTCGACTATCACGGCGACATGGCCGCCTACCGGTCCGCCAAGCTGCGCCTGTTCGAGACCCTGCTGCCGCGCGGCCGGACCGCCGTGCTGAACGCCGACTCCGACGCCTATTCGACCTTCGCCGCCGCCTCCATCATGTCCGGACTCGGCATCATGGCCGTGGGGGAGCGCGGCCGCGATCTCGCCCTGGTCGGACGACGCGCCGTGCCCGAGGGGCAGCGTCTGATCCTGGACATCCGCGGCGACGTCCACGAGATCCTGCTGCCGCTGGCCGGGGCCTTCCAGGCCTCCAACGCTCTCGTCGCCGCCGGCCTCTGCATCGCCGCCGGCGAGGACGCGACCCGCGTGGTCGCCGCCCTGGAGTCGATCACCGGTGCCGCCGGCCGGCTGCAGCGGATCAGCGGCGGGCGGGGTGAGGCCTATGTCGACTATGCCCATACCCCCGACGGCCTCGAGACCGTGCTCAAGGCGCTGCGCCCCCACGCGACCGGCCGGCTGATCGTCGTCTTCGGGGCCGGCGGCGACCGGGACAAGGGCAAGCGGCCCCTGATGGGCGAGATCGCCGGCCGTCTGGCCGACATCGCCATCGTCACCGACGACAACCCCCGCTCCGAAGACGCAGCCGCTATTCGGGCCCAGGTCCGCGCGGGCTGCCCCTCGGCTCTGGAGATCGGCGACCGCCGCGCCGCCATCCGCGAGGCCACCGCCATGATGCGCGACGGAGATGTGGTCGTCGTCGCCGGAAAAGGGCATGAGCAGGGGCAGATCGTCGGGGGCACGACTCACCCCTTCGACGACGCCACTGAACTCGCTGAGGCCTTGCGCTTGGATGCCTGAACCGACACCGCCGCTCTGGACGGCTCAAGAGATCGCCGTCGCGACGGGCGGACGGCTCGAGGGCGGTCATTTCACCGCCGACGGCCTGACCTACAACAGTCGCGAGATCGCACCCGGCGACCTGTTCCTGGCCCTCAAGGGGGAGCGCGACGGTCACGATTTCGCCGCTGCGGCCTTCGCCGCCGGGGCCACGGGGGCCCTGGTCGAACGTCCGGTGGAGGGTGGCCCACACATCGTCGTGCCCGACACGCTAAAGGCGCTGGAAGCGCTTGGAGCCGCCGCGCGCGACCGGGCTCCCCACATCCGCCGGGGGGCCGTGACCGGCAGCGTCGGCAAGACCAGCGTCACCCAGGCGATCAAGGCCGGCCTCGACCTCGCCGGTCCGGCTCATGCCTCGATCAAGAGCTACAACAACCACATCGGCGTGCCCCTGACCCTGGCCCGCATGCACCCCTCGGTCGGGCGGGCGGTGTTCGAGATCGGCATGAACGCGCCGGGCGAGATCGGGCCGCTGGCGAAGATGGTCCAGCCCCACGCCGCCTGCGTCACCACCGTGGGCCCGGTCCATATCGAGGCGTTTGCCGACGGCGAGGCCGGGGTGGCCCGCGAGAAGGCCGCCATCTTCCAGGGCCTGGGCCCCGGGGGCCTGGCGGTGATCAACGGCGACAACCCGTGGGAAGGCCTGCTGCACCAGGCGGCGCTCCACGTCGGGGCCCGCGTCGCCACCTTCGGCTCGGAGCCCGCCCACGACGCCCGTCTGGTCGACTTCACGCCCTTCGAGGGCGGGGCCCGCGTTTCCGCCGAGATCTATGGCCGGTCGCACGTCTTCCCGCTGAGACAGTCCGGCTTCCACTGGGGCCTGAACAGTCTGGCCGTCATCCTGATGCTGGACGCCCTGGATGTGCCGGTCGAGACCGCGCTGCTGGCCCTGGCGCAGTTCGAGCCGCTGAAGGGGCGAGGGGAGACCCGCGCCGTCTCCATCCCGGGCGGAGCCTTCACCCTGATCGACGAGAGCTACAACGCCAATTCCCTGTCGATGACGGCGGGCTTCCGCTCCCTGGGTGCGAAGCCGGTCCAGCGGGGCGGGCGTCGCGTCGTCGTCCTGACCGACATGCTGGAGCTCGGCGACCAGTCCGTGACCCTGCACGCCGGCCTGGCCCCGGCGATCGAGGCAGCCGGCATCGACGTCGTCCATGCCGCGGGCTCGCAGATGCGTCATCTCTATGAGGCCCTGAGCCCGGCGCGCCGGGGCATCTGGAGCGAGACCGCCGCCGATCTCGCCGACCACGCCGCGGAACTGGTCGGCCCCGACGACATCGTCATGGTCAAGGGGTCGAACGGGTCCAAGGCTTCGCTTGTGGCGGCAGCGCTTGCCCGGCTAGAGCGGGCGGAAGTCTAATGGCGGCCGCGCCGCGCCGGGCCTGTCAGGGGCACAAGGGACGCTGATGTTTTACCTGCTGTATCTGTACGCCGGCGACGCGGCGAAGGATTATCCGATGCTGAATCTGATCCAGTATCAGACGGTGCGCGTCGCCCTGGCCATGGCCACGGCCATGATCGTGGCGGTGATGATGGGCAGCCGCTTCATCGCCTATATGCGGGTCAAACAGGGCAAGGGTCAGCCGATCCGCGCCGACGGCCCCGTGTCGCATCTGTCCAAGGTCGGCACCCCGACCATGGGTGGGCTGATGATCCTGGCGGGCATCGCCGTGGCGGTGTTCCTGTGGGGCGACCTGACCAACCCCTATATCTGGATCGTCTCGGGCGTGACCGCCGCCTTCGCCGTGCTCGGCTTCGTCGACGACTATGCCAAGGTCACGAAACAGACCTCGGCCGGCCTGACCTCGAAACAGAAACTGATGGCCCAGGTCGTCGTCTCGGTCATCGCCGGCATCCTAGTGGTGCTGTGGACGACCCAGTCGCCCACCTCGCCGGGGCTGGAGACCTCGATCGCCTTCCCCTTCTTCAAAAACGTGCTGCTGAATATCGGCTGGTTCTACGTCGCCTTCGCTGCCTTCACGATCGTCGGCTTCTCGAACGCGGTGAACCTGACCGACGGCCTGGACGGCCTAGCCATCGTGCCGGTGATGATGTCGGCGGCGGCGTTCGGTATCATCAGCTACCTGGTCGGTAACTTCATCTTCTCGGACTATCTGGGCGTTCACCACGTGCCCGGCTCGGGCGAGCTGGCCATCTTCTGCGCCGCCATCATTGGCGGGGGCACGGGCTTCCTCTGGTATAACGCCCCCCCGGCCAAGATCTTCATGGGCGACACGGGATCCCTGGCCCTGGGCGGCGCGCTCGGCTCCATCGCCGTGGCCACCAAGCACGAGCTCGTCCTGGGCATCGTCGGCGGCCTGTTCGTCATCGAGGCCGCCTCGGTCATGATCCAGGTCGCCTATTTCAAGGCGACCCAGAAACGCATCTTCCTGATGGCTCCGATCCACCACCATTTCGAGAAGATGGGCTGGCCGGAATCGACCGTCGTGATCCGCTTCTGGATCGTCGCCGCCATGCTGGCCCTGGTCGGGCTGAGCACGCTGAAGCTGCGGTGAGAGGGACCGGCCTCAGCCCTTCCCCCGCTTGCGGGGGAAAGCGGTCCGTCTTCGGCCGCAGGCCGAACAGGACCGATGGGGGGATTTTCCTTGCGACTGTAAGCCGGGTTGGGAAAGGCAAGACATCCCCCATCGGCCCTGGCTCGCTGCGCGAGCGCCGGGCCGCTTTCCCCCGCGAAGGGCGGGGGAAGGGCTGTTCGTCATGATCCCCGTCCCGGGCTACGAGGGCCGCCGTGTCGCCGTCTTCGGCCTAGGCCGGTCGGGCATCACGGCCGCGCGGGCGCTCAAGGCCGGCGGGGCCCTGCCCATCCTGTGGGACGACGGCGTCTCCGGCCGGATGCAGGCCGAGGCCGAAGGGTTCGTCGTCGAGGACCTGACCACCGCCGACTGGTCCGGCTTCGCCGCCCTGGTCCTGTCGCCCGGCGCGCCCCTGACCCATCCGAAGCCCCACTGGACGGTGGACAAGGCCCGCGCCGCCGCTGTTCCCGTGCTGGGCGACATCGAGCTGTTCGCCCAGGCGCTTGCCGCCCTCCCGGCTGAGGCCCGGAGCAGGGTCGTCGCGATCACCGGCACCAATGGCAAGTCCACCACCACCGCCCTGATCGGCTGGGTCCTGAAACAGGCGGGCCTGACCGTCCACATCGGCGGCAACATCGGCATCGGCGTGCTCGCCCTGCCGGCCCTGACTTTCAGCGCGGAACGCGGACCTCCAGGTCCGCTCTTGTCCGGATCGCCGACGGCGGACCTGGAGGTCCGCGCTCCCGCTCAGGCCGTCTATGTGATCGAGGTCTCCAGCTACCAGCTGGACCTGACCACTCGCTTCGCCCCCGACGTCGCCATCCTGACGAACATCAGCCCCGACCATCTGGACCGCCACGGCGGCATGGAAGGCTATGTCGCGGCCAAGACCCGCCTGTTCCAGGTCATGTCACCCGACAAGGTCGCCTTGATCGGGGTGGACGATGACTGGGGCTGGACCACGGTCAACGCCCTGAACGCGCGGCGTTTGCGGGTCAGCACCATCACCACCCGCACCCCGCCCGCTTTGATCGATCCGACCGGCGGCGTGCCCGTGGCCGAGCTCGCGACCCGTCTACCTGACCAGACGCCCGCCTTCGAAGCCGGCCGGTTCATCATCCTGGATGCCACCGGGGGCCGGCTGGTCGCGGACGGCGTGGCCATCACCGACCTGGCCCCGGCCCGCTCACTGCCCGGCCGTCACAACGCCCAGAACGCCGCCTTCGCCTATGCCGCCGCCCGGGCCCTCGGTGTCTCGCACGAGGCGGCGGTCGCGGGATTGATGACCTTCCCCGGCCTGGCGCACCGGATGGAAACGGTCGGTCAGCTGGACGGGCAAACCGACCAGGCCAGCACTGTGAAGTTCGTCAACGACTCCAAGGCGACCAACGCCGACGCCGCGCGCCAGGCGCTGATGTCCTATCCAACCAGTTTCTGGATCACCGGCGGCCGGGCCAAGGACGGCGGGATCGAAGACCTGCGCGACCTCTTCCCCCGCGTGGCCAAGGCCTATCTGATCGGCGAAGCGGCCGCCGATTTCGCCGCGACGCTGGGCGATACACCCCATGTCATCGCCGGCGACATGGCCACCGCCGTCGCCCTGGCCGCCGCAGACGCCCGGGCTGCCGGCGGCGATCAGGTCGTCCTGCTCAGCCCCGCCTGCGCCAGCTTCGACCAGTTTCCGGACTTCGAGGTGCGGGGCGAGGCGTTTCGCCAGGCGGTTCTTAACCTCGGCGCTACCCCTTCGGTTCATGATTGAGAAACCATGACCGACGCCTCCGCGCCCTACAGCCATCCGTTCTCCCGGAACGACCCCAGCCCGATCGCCCAGTGGTTCTGGACCGTCGACCGGGCGCTGCTGGGTGCGGCCCTGACCCTGATCGCTCTGGGCGTGGCGCTCAGCTTCGCCTCCAGCCCCGCCGCCATCCTGGCGGACGAGTCGATCACCGATCCGTTCCACTACGCCTGGCGCATGATCGTGTTTGCCTGCGGGGGCATCGGGGTGATGCTGATCCTGTCGTTGCTGTCGCCGCGCGGGGTGCGCCGCATCGCCGTGCTGGCCCTGCTGGCGGCCATCGTCGTCATGGCCCTGCTGCCCTTCATCGGCGACACGGTGAAGGGGGCGGCCCGCTGGGTGAACCTGGGCTTCTTCAGCCTGCAGCCCAGTGAGTTCGCCAAGCCCAGCCTGATCGTCTTCGCCGCCTGGATGTTCGCGGAAGGCAAGAAGGGCCAGGGCGTGCCCGGCGTCTCCATCGCCTTCGGCTTCTACGTCCTGACCGTGGCCCTGCTGCTGATCCAGCCGGACATCGGCCAGACCCTGCTGATCACCACCACCTTCATGGCAGTCTTCTTCATGGCCGGGGTGCCATTGCGCTGGGTCGCCGTGCTGGGCGGCATGTTCGTGGCGGGCATGACGGCCATCTATCTGCTGTTCCCCCACGTTCAGTCCCGGGTGGCCAAGTTCGTCTCGCCCGGCATCGAGGACACCCACCAGATCGACCGCGCCTCCCAGGCCATCCGCGCCGGCGGCGTCGTCGGGCGCGGGGTAGGGGAGGGGGTGATGAAACGCTCGGTCCCCGACCTGCACACGGATTTCATCTATTCCGTCGGGGCCGAGGAGTTCGGCCTGGTGCTCAGCCTGACGATCATCGGCCTGTATGCCTTCATCGTCATCCGCGGCATGCGCCGGGCGATGAAGCTGAACGATCCGTTCGAACAGACGGCGGCGGCCGGGCTGTTCATGCTGATCGGCCTGCAGGCCTCGATCAATGTGGCGGTGAACCTGAACCTGATCCCGACCAAGGGCATGACCCTGCCCTTCATCAGCTACGGGGGCTCGTCCATGCTGGCCATGGGCGTGACCATGGGCTTCGCCCTGGCCCTGACCCGGCGCCGACCTGGAGCCTATGAACCCGGGGCCAGCCTGTCGCACCCCGGCCGTCTTTTGATGCGATAGACGCCGGATGAGCAGACTGTGCGTCGTCGCCGCCGGGGGCACCGGGGGTCATATGTTTCCGGCCGAGGCCCTGGCCCGCGAGATGGCGGCGCGCGGCTGGCGCGTGGTCCTGGCCACCGACCATCGCGGCGAACATTATGCCCAGGCCTTTCCCGCCGAGGAACGTCTGGCGCTCGACGCCGCGACCGGCTCCGGACCCGTCGCCCTGGCTCGAGCGGGGCTCGCCATCGTGCGCGGCGTGCAGCAGGCCCGGTCCGCCTTCACCCGGCTGGACGCCGACGTCGTGGTCGGCTTCGGCGGCTATCCGTCCGCCCCCGCCCTGGTCGCCGCCATTCTTCAGGGCCGCCCGACCCTGATTCACGAACAGAACGCCGTCCTGGGCCGCACCAACCGTATCCTGGCCCCCCGCGTTGGTGCCGTGGCCTCGTCCTTTCCGACGCTGGAGCGCGCCAGCGCGGCGGTGAAGGCCCGGGCCCAGGTCGTCGGGGCTCCGGTCCGCGCCGACATCCGCGCCCTGTACGACCGCGCCTATGCCCCGCCCGCGGATGGCCCGATCCGGATCCTCGTCACCGGCGGCAGCCAGGGGGCGCGCATCCTGTCCGAGACCACGCCCCGGGCCCTGGCCGCCCTGCCGGAGGCCCTGCGCGGTCGCCTGAAGGTCCAGCAGCAGTCCAGGCCCGAAACCCTCGAAACCGCGCAACGGATCTATCGGGACGCGGGCATCGCGGCCGAGGTCGCGCCGTTCTTCCGCGACATGGCGTCTCGCCTGTCCGAGGCCCATCTGGTCATCGGCCGGGCGGGGGCCTCGACCTGCGCCGAACTGGCGGTCGCCGCCATGCCCTCGATCCTGATCCCGCTGAAGATCGCCACCGACGACCATCAGCGGCTGAACGCCCGGCTGCTGACCGACGTGCAGGCCGCCGAGGTCATTCTGGAGGACTCCGTCACGGTCGACAGCCTGACCGCGGCCATCGCCGCCGTCCTGGCCGACCCCGGCCGCCTCGTCGCCATGAGCGCCGCCGCCCGCGCCGTGGCCATCCCAGATGCGGCCCAGAGACTGGCCGACCTGACCGAGGCCACGGCGGATAAGTTTGCTTCCCTCTCCCAGCGGGAGAGGGCTTGAGCGCCCGAGAGCCGTCAGGCGATCGGTCTTGCGCGAAAGGGTGAGGGGTTACGGGGCCAACCGGTGAGCGCGTAACCCCTCACCCTGCCACCAACCCTCTTGCGGAGCGCCCGCAAAGCCGCGACCTATATCGCCATGCGTATCCTCCTCGTTTCGGCCTCCCTCATCGCTCTTGTCGCCGGCGCGGCGGTGGCCCAGGATGCGCCCGCCGCCTCCGAGCCTGCGCCCCCGCGCCCCGCCATCATCGTGGCCCCGCCGCTTTCGCTCCCGCCGATGATCGTTCCGGAGCCCCAGGCCGACCCCGCCGATCCCCCCGTCCCCACCATCGAAGCCATCCCGCGCGTCTGGGCCCCGGCCCCCCGCGACGCCCAGGGCCGCAGTGCCTACGGCCTGTATCTGTCGGGCCGTTCCGCCCTCAGCGCGGGGGAGGCGGCCGAGGGGGCCGATCTCCTGGCCCGGGTCGAGGCCCTGACCCCGGAACAGCCGACCGTTCAGGAACAGGCCTTCACCTCGGCCCTGCTGGCCGGAGATCTGGGTCTGGCCGCCCGGCTCGCCCCCGCCACCGCGACGGCCTCGCCCGTCATCACCCAGGCCGGGGCCCTGGTCTCGGTGGTCCAGGCCTTTGCCGCGGACGAGGCGCGCGCCGCCAATATGGCCTTGAAGGCGAACCCTATCGGTGCCCCCCACGCCCGCGCCGGGGCCCTCATCGCGCCCTGGATCGCCGCCGCCGCCGGGGACTGGGACACGGCCCTGGCCGAACCCAATCCGACCGCCGATCCCCTGACCGTCGTCCTGGGCCGGTTCGACCGGGCGCGGCTGCTGGAGCATCGTCGCCGTTACGACGAGGCCGACGCCGCCTTCAAGGTCCTGGCCGAGGATGCGCGGACCGGTCCCCTGTTCCGCGTCGCCTATGGCAGTTTCCTCGAACGGCGCGGCCGCCGCGACGAGGCCCTGGCCGTCTATGACGCGGCCCTGGCCGTCGGCGCCGGCGACCCGGCCCTGGCCGCCGCCCGGGCCCGCCTGGTCGCCCGCGGTCGCGCGCCCGCGCTGCCGAGCTTCCGCGAGGGCGCGGCCGAGGCCCTGACGGTCGCGGCCCAGCAGGCTTCGGCGGAGGGGTCCAATGAGTTCGCGGTCGTCTATCTGCGGCTGTCGCTGAGCCTCGACCGCGATCCGACCGCCCTCTACCGATTGGGCTCCACCCTGTCCCAGGCCAATCTGGAGGGCCCGGCCCAGGTCACGCTGGAACAGATCTCCGACGCCGACCCGTCGATCTATGCGGCCGCCCGCGTGTCGCTGGGCGTGACCCTGGACAAGGAAGACAAGCCGGAGGAGGCCCTGGCCGCCTTCCGCCAGGCCCAGGCCGCCACCCCCGCCGACCGCCGCGTCGCCGGACTGATCGCCAGCCAGTTGATGAAGCTGGAGCGCTGGGACGCCGCGCTCGAGGTGCTGAATGGGCCGTTGCTGAACACCGCCGACCAAACGCCCAACATTCGCTTCATGCGCGGCGTCGCCCATGAATCCTTGGGGCAGGTGCCCGAGGCGGAGGCCGAGCTGTGGGCCGCGCTCCAGGCCGAGCCCGACGATCCGTCCTTCCTGAACTATCTCGGCTACCTCTGGGTCGACAGCGGCACCCGGGTCGCCGAGGGGGCCGCGATGATCCAGCGCGCCCATGCCGCCGACCCGGAGGACGGCAATATCCAAGACAGTCTGGGCTGGGCCCAGTATCGCCAGGGTCAGTTCGACATCGCCGTCGACACCCTCGAGCAGGCGGTGGCCAAGGAACCGGCCAATGCCGAGATCAACGACCACCTGGGCGACGCCTATTGGCAGGTCGGTCGCCGGCGCGAGGCGGGGTTCCAGTGGAACCGTGTCCTGACCCTGGACCCCGACGCCGAACGCCGGACCGAGGTCGAGCGCAAGCTGGAACAGGGCCTGACCGACGTCGCGCCCGCTGCAGCCGGCGGGGGCTGACCTGGCGATCCTGTCCCGCCTGGCTCCGGCCAAGGTCAATCTGTTCCTGCACGTCGGCGCGGTCCAGCCGGACGGCTATCATCCCCTGTCCAGCCTTGTGGCCTTCGCCGATGTCGGGGACGTGGTCTCGATCGCGCCCGCGGACCGGCTGGGA
Source organism: Brevundimonas sp. LM2 (assembly GCF_002002865.1). NCBI lineage: Bacteria > Pseudomonadati > Pseudomonadota > Alphaproteobacteria > Caulobacterales > Caulobacteraceae > Brevundimonas > Brevundimonas sp. LM2. The sequence goes on from NZ_CP019508.1 coordinate 1,250,583, forward strand.
CTGACCCTCACCGGCCCCTTCGCCGCCGACCTGGACGGAGCGGGTGACAATCTGATTGTGAAGGCGCTGCGGGCTCTGGCCGCGGATCAGGGCCTGCCCGACCTGCCGCTGCATGTGACCCTGGACAAGCGGCTGCCGATCGCCGCCGGCCTGGGGGGCGGATCGTCCGACGCGGGCGCGGCCCTGCATCTGGCCAATGCGGCCCTGGAGCTCGATTTGCCCGCAGCCGCCCTCGAAGACCTGTCCCGGGTCGTCGGGGCCGACGGCCCCATATGTCTGCGCGCCCGCTCCGCCTGGGCCGAGGGCGTGGGCGAGCGATTGAGCGAGGCCCCGGACCTGCCGGCCTTTCCCGCCGTCCTCTACAACCCCGGTCGCCCGTCCTCCACCGGGGCGGTCTACCGCGCCTATGACGACGATCCCCGCGGCGATGCCGGCCGCCCCGCCCCGCCGCGCGACTGGAGCGATGATGCGGTCTTCGCCTGGCTGGCCACGACGCGGAACGATCTCCAGGCTCCCGCCGTCCGACTGGAGCCCGCCATCGCCGACGCTCTGGACGCCGTGGCCGCGCAGCCGGGCGTGCGGTTCGTGCGGATGTCGGGATCAGGGGCGACGGTCTTCGGCCTGTTCGAGACGACCCAGGCCGCGTCCTCCGCCGCTGACAAGCTGCGCAGTAAAAACGGCGCTGGTTGGGCCGTGGCTACGCTTCTGGGCGACAACGCGACCTCCAGCTAAGCAATAAGGCTGGTTAACGGCGGCTTCTGGACTTGGGTCGGACAATGGTCACAAAGTAACCGATCGGTCTGCCTTGTTTGAACGGCGGTATGGCCGACATGGAACCTGTAGACGGGATGGGGCTTCTTAAGCCTCGTAACATCCGGTTGCGGGCCGCGAACTATTTCTCAGCGTCGGTCCGTGCAGCATTGAAAAGGAAACGATCATGCTCCGCACTCGCCTTCTGACTGCCACGGCCGCCATCGCGTTGTTCGGTGCCGGCTCCGCCTTCGCCCAGGACGTCCAGGCTCCCGCCGCGACTCCGGCCTCCCCGGCCGCACAGTCGGCTCCAGCCGCCGCGCCCACCGACGCCGCGACCACCGCCCAGGCCGCGACGCCGTCGGCCAGCAACACCGTCGTCGACGTGCTGCGCTCCAACGGCCAGTTCTCGACCCTGCTGTCGGCGCTCGACGCCGCCCAGCTGACCGAGACGCTGCAGACCCAGTCCGCGATCTCGATCTTCGCCCCGACCGACGCCGCCTTCGCGGCCCTGCCGGAAGCCGAGCGCACGCGTCTGCTGGACCCGGCCAACGTCAACGACCTGCGTCAGCTGCTGCTGTACCATGTGATCGTCGCCGACGTGAACTCCAGCCAGATCCAGGGCACCAAGGGTGGGGTCGAGACCGCCGCTCGTACCCAGGTCGAACTCGATGGCACGGGATCGTCGATCAAGGTCGATGAAGCCACGGTGACCACCGCCGACCTCGACGCCTCCAACGGCGCGGTCTTCGTCATCGACCAGGTCCTTAGCCCCGCCACCAGCCAGGTCGCCGCCGGCGATGCGGCCGAGGGCGAGCAGACGACGCCGCCGTCCAGCGGATCGACGACCCCCGCCACCCCGCCGGCCGCCGATCCGATGGGCGAGACCGCCCCGCCGACGGCTCCCGCCGGTGACGCCATGACCCCGCCGCCGGCCGACGATTCGATGACCGGCGATGACATGGACAACGACTCGGCCACGACCACGGGCGAGACCGCTCCGACGCCCGACGACACGACCACGGCCCCGGCCGGCTCCACCAGTGCCAGCCCGACGCCTGGCATGACGACCGCTCCCAGCGGCCAGCCGGCCGCGGGTACCACGACCACGGCCTCGCCTCCGGTCGAAAACCCGACCGACGGCCAGACTGACGACGCAACGGACGCCGAGACCGACGCCACGGCTCCCACGCCGCAGTCGTAATCCCACCCTCAGGGTGAGTTGAGTTCAGAGGCGGCGGGCCCTAGGGTCCGCCGCCTTTCTCTTTGCCCAAAGACGTGCCGTGACCGAACCGCTCGCCTTCCAGGATCTGATCCTCACGCTCCAGCGCTATTGGGGCGATCAGGGCTGCGCCATCCTGCAGCCCTATGACATCGAGGTGGGGGCGGGGACCCTGCATCCGGCGACGGTGCTGCGCGCGCTAGGGCCCAAGCCGTGGAAGGCCGCCTACGTCCAGCCCAGCCGCCGCCCGGGCGACGGCCGCTATGGCGAGAACCCCAACCGTCTGCAGCACTACTACCAGTTCCAGGTCATCCTGAAGCCAAACCCGGACAATCTGCAGGAGCTGTATCTGGGCTCGCTGCGGGCCATCGGCATCGACCCGGCCCTGCACGACATCCGCTTCGTCGAGGACGACTGGGAGAACCCCACCGTGGGGGCCTGGGGTCTGGGCTGGGAGGTCTGGTGCGACGGCATGGAGGTGACCCAGTTCACCTATTTCCAGGGCGTGGGCGGCCTCGAGGTCGACGTCGTTTCGGGCGAGCTGACCTACGGGCTGGAGCGCCTGGCCATGTACGTCCAGGGCGTCGACAACGTCTACGACCTCAAGTTCACGAAGGACGGCACGACCTATGGCGAGGTCTTCCTCGAGAACGAGCGCCAACAGTCGGAGGCCAACTTCCACGGCTATGACGTCGAGGGTCTGAAGCGCCGGTTCGAGGACATGGAGGCGGAGTCGACCCGCCTGCTCGCCATGACAGGACCCCAGGGCCAGCCCCTGGTCCTGCCCGCCTACGACCAGGTGCTGAAGGCCTCGCACCTGTTCAACCTGATGGACGCCCGCGGGGCCATCGCCGTCGCCGAACGCCAGAGCTACATCGGCCGCATCCGGGACCTGTGTAAGGCGTGTGCCGTCGCTTACGTCGAGCAGGAGCGTGCCTCGGCATGACCGGCGAGGATGACGCAACGTCTCCCTTCCCCTCGAGGGGGAAGGGTCGGGGATGGGGTGGAGGCACCCCGTCGCCGGTAAGCCCGGGAGACTCCGATCGTGCATCTGCCGACGATGCCCCACTGATTGACCGCTTTGCCCGCGCGCCAAAGATGAAGGCCGGCGGCGTCGCCCGCGCCCGGAAGCTTCGGGCGGAACCGACCCGCACCGAAGCCAAGCTTTGGGACCATCTGCGGCACCTCGACATCCGCTTTCGTCGCCAAGCCCCGATCGGCCCCTACGTCGTCGATTTCGCCTGCCATTCCGCGAAACTGGTTATTGAGGTGGATGGCGGGATCCACGACCTCACCGACGTCGCGCTGCGTGACCTGAGGCGCGACGAATGGCTGACGTCGCAAGGCTATCGTGTCCTTCGCATCCCGACGAAGCGCGTCGAGGCTGACATCAAGTCCGTGGTCGCCGAAATCAGCAAGGCCGGCGGAGTCTACGTGCCTCCCGGTACGGCTCGTGCCTCCACCCCATCCCAACCCTTCCCCCTCGAGGGGAAGGGCTCTAGCGAAACCTGATGCCCCAACTCCTCCTCGAACTGTTCTCCGAAGAGATCCCCGCCCGCATGCAGGGCGGCGCCGCGCGCGATCTCGAGCGCATGGCGACCGAACGGTTGAAGGCCGCCGGCCTGACGTGGGACGCGCTGACCACCTATGCCGGACCGCGCCGGCTGACGCTGGTGATCGAGGGTCTGCCCGCCGCCACGCCGGATCGCTCGGAAGAGCTGAAGGGCCCCCGTGCCAATGCACCGGAACAGGCGCTGGAGGGCTTCCTGCGCAAGACCGGCCTGACCCGCGACCAGCTGACCGAGCGCGACGGCGTCCTGTTCGCCGTGATCGAGGAAGCCGGTCGCCCGACCACGGCCGTCATCGCCGAGACCGTGGACCAGATCGTCCGCGCCTTCCCCTGGCCCAAGTCGATGCGCTGGGGTTCCGGCACCCTGCGCTGGGTCCGGCCGCTGAAGCGGATCGTCGCCCTGTTCGACGGAGCCGTGGTGCCGTTCGAGATCGACGGGATACCCAGCGGTGACGTGACCGAGGGCCACCGTTTCATGGGGTCGGGCCGGCCGTTTTCGGTCAAGGATTTCGCCGACTATCGCGCCAAGCTCGAGGCCGAGTTCGTCCTGCTGGACGCCGCCGATCGCAAGCTGAAGATTCTCGCGGCCGCCCGGGCCGCCTGTCACGCGAGCGGGCTGGAGCTGGTCGACGACGACGGCCTGCTGGACGAGGTCGCCGGCCTCGCCGAATGGCCGACGCCGATCCTGGGCGACATGGACCCGCAGTTCCTCGCCCTGCCGCCCGAGGTGGTCCGCCTGTCGATGAAGGTGCACCAGAAATATTTCGCCGTGCGTGACCCCGCCACCGGCACCCTGGCCCCGAACTTCATCGTCGTCGCCAATGTCGAGGCCTCCGACGGCGGCGTGGCCCTGGCCGCCGGCAACAGCCGCGTGCTTTCGGCTCGCCTGAACGACGCCCGCTTCTTCTGGGACGAGGACCGCAAGACCGGCTTCGACGCCTGGAACGAGAAGCTGAAGGGCGTCACCTTCCACGCCAAGCTGGGCACCCTGGCCGAGCGCGTCGACCGCATCGCCGCCTTGGCCCGCGAGATCGCCCCTTTGGTCGGCGCCGACCCCGAAGAGGCGGCCTTGGCGGCGAGGCTGGCGAAGGCGGACCTGGCCTCGGCCATGGTCGGCGAGTTCCCGGAACTGCAGGGCGTCATGGGCGGCTACTATGCGAGAGCCCTTCCCCTCGAGGGGGAAGGGTTGGGATGGGGTGGAGGCACGGCGGCGCCGGTGACCCCCCAAGACTCCGACGGAGTCTTATCCGCTCATGGGACAACGGGTGCCTCCACCCCCAACCCCGACCCTTCCCCCCTCGAGGGGGAAGGGAGGCGTGACCGGATCGCCGACGCCGTCCGCGACCACTACAAGCCGCAAGGCCCGGCGGACTCGGTCCCGACCGCGCCGCTGACCGTCGCCGTCGCCCTGGCCGACAAGCTCGACACCCTCGTCGGCTTCTTCGCCATCGACGAGAAACCCACCGGCTCCAAGGACCCGTTCGCGCTGCGGCGGGCGGCGCTGGGGGTGATCCGATTGGTGCTGGTTGTGGGGCGGAATGCTAGTTTGCTTGTTCCAATTAAGCGCGCTCACTATCTGATCGCTGTACAAGTTTCGCGAAAGCGGCTTGAGGCCAATGGTTGGAAGCGCCCTGACGGATCTCACGTTGTTTTGGGGCTAGACCTAGCTGACGTCAGAAATTTGACAGTTCGAGCCGGTGCCGATCCGTCCAGCGAATGGATGGAGCTTGCCCAAACGCTTCTCGCCTTCTTCGCCGACCGCCTGAAGGTTCTCCTGCGCGACCTGGGCAAGCGCCACGACCTCGTGGACGCCGTCTTCGCCCTGGGCGATGACGACCTCGTCCGCATCGTCCGCCGGGTGGAGGCGCTCGACGCCTTCCTCGCCACGGACGACGGGGCCAATCTGCTGGCCGGCTACAAGCGCGCCACCAACATCCTGAAGGCCGAGGCCAAGAAGGGCGAGGTGCCGACCGGCATGGTCCAGACCGGTCTGCCCGACCAGCCCGAGGCGGAGACGACGCTCGCCTTCGCCACCGACGTCGCCCGCACCGCCGTCAATACGGCGCTGGAGACCGAGGATTTCGCCGCCGCCATGACGGCCCTGTCCCGGCTGCGCGCCCCCGTGGACGCCTTCTTCACCGACGTCATGGTCAACTCCGACGTCCCGACCGAGCGCGACAACCGCCTGAAGCTGCTGGGCCAGGTCCGGGACGTGATGGGCCGCGTCGCGGACTTCGGTCAGGTGGCGGGGTAGGCCATTGCGTCTCCTCCCCGTCGCCGCTTGGCGATGGGAGGGGGACCGCGGAGCGGTGGATGGGTTCTGAGCCGCGCACCCTCTCGCCGTCAGGCGCGGTTTCAAGAGGTTCATCACAAAGAACACAACGAAGTCACGAAGGACACGACGCGAGCTGAGCCGTGTTCAGGGCATCGTCTTCCGGCTGGATTCCTGATCGCGGCGTACGCCGCATCGATTTCTGCTCGAAGACGGGCCGGTTGGTGCCCCCATCACCGGACCCGTTGTGTCCTTCGTGACTTCGTTGTGCCCTTTGTGATGAACCAGCACCCTGGGCAAGCACACGGGCCTGAAACTTCAACTCCAACACCGAGCGGTCTACGTCCTGCGCCAGACACAGGGGGCATTTGAACGGCCAAGCTGAGACCCTGGGTCTGCCCGCGCGTTCCGACCGCGACCTCCCCCGCAGTCAGGACCTCCCCCATGGCCAAGCGCCCCACCACGACCACGACCCTCGGCAATGCCGGGGAGCTTCACCAGACCGCCTCGACGCCCGAGACGCGGCTGACGACCAATCACGGCGTCCCCGTCAGCGACAACCAGAACACCCTGTCGGCCGGGCCGCGCGGCCCGCACCTGCTGGAAGACTTCGTCCTGCGCGAGAAGATCCAGCATTTCGACCATGAGCGGATCCCCGAGCGGATCGTCCACGCCCGCGGTTCGGCCGCCCACGGCGTGTTCGAACTGACCGAGAGCCTGTCCGACGTCACCACCGCCGCCATCCTGACCGAGGTCGGCAAACAGACCGAGGTCTTCACCCGCTTCTCGACCGTGGCCGGCGGGGCCGGGTCGGTCGACACACCGCGCGACGTGCGGGGCTTCGCGGTCAAGTTCTACACCACCGAGGGCAACTGGGACCTGGTCGGCAACAACATCCCGGTCTTCTTCATCCAGGACGCGATCAAGTTCCCCGACCTGATCCACGCCGTGAAGATGGAGGCCGATCGGGGCTATCCGCAGGCGGCCTCAGCCCACGACACCTTCTGGGACTTCATCGGCCTGATGCCCGAGAGCACCCACATGATCATGTGGGCCATGTCGGACCGGACCATCCCGCGATCCTTGCGCATGATCGAGGGTTTCGGCGTCAACACCTTCCGCCTGATCAACGAAGCGGGCGAGCCGACCCTGGTCAAGTTCCACTGGCGGCCGCGTCTCGGCACCCAGTCGACTTGCTGGGACGAGGCGGTCAAGATCGCGGGCGCCGATCCCGACTATCACCGCCGCGACCTGTTCGAGGCCATCGACAACGGCGACTTCCCCGAATGGGACTTCGGCGTCCAGCTGCTGACGCAGGCGGAGGCCGACGCCCTGCCGTTCGACGTGCTGGACGCGACCAAGCTGATCCCCGAGGAGCTGTATCCGGTCCGCGTCGTCGGCAAGCTGACGCTGAACCGCAACCCGGACAACTTCTTCGCCGAGACCGAACAGGTCGCCTTCCTGCCGACCAACGTCCCGCCCGGGATCGACTTCTCCGAGGATCCCCTGCTGCAGGGTCGGCTGTTCTCCTACCAGGACACCCAGCTGTCGCGTCTGGGCACGGTCAATTTCCACCAGATCCCGATCAATCAGGCCAAGGGCTGCCCGTTCCAGAACCTGCAGCGCGACGGCCAGATGCAGATGCAGGTCCCCAAGGGCCGCGCCAACTACGAGCCCAACAGCCTGGCCGAGGCCGGGGAGGAGGGCGGTCCGCGCGAGGATCCGAAGGGGGGCTTCCGCTCCTTCCCGCAGCCGGTCGAGGGCACCAAGATCCGCATCCGCGCCGAGACCTTCGCCGACCACTACAGCCAGGCGCGGCTGTTCTTCCGGTCGCAGAACCCCAGCGAACAGGCCCACCTGGCCAGCGCCCTGGTGTTCGAACTGTCCAAGGTGACGCTGGAACACGTGCGGCTGCGCGTGCTGGCCAATCTGCAGAACGTGGATGACAGCCTGGCCCAGCGCGTCGCCGACGGGCTGAACATGGACCTGCCGAAGCCATCCGAGGCCGCGTCGGAGCCGTTCGACATGGACGACAGCCCGGCCCTGCGCATCATCGGCAAATATCCGGACACGCTGAACGGCCGTCTGGTCGGGATCGTCGTCGCCGATGGCTCGGACGGCGCGATCGTGGACCAGGTCCGCGCGGCGGCGGAGGCCGAGGGGGCCACGGTCCAGATCATCGCCCCCAAGGTCGGCGGGGCGGTGCTGGAGGACGAGACGATCCTGAAGGCCGACCGCCAGCTGGCGGGGGCGCCGTCTGTCCTGTTCGACGCCGTGGCCCTGGTCCTGGCGGGCGGGGCGACGGCCCAGCTGCTGAAGGAGGCCGCCGCCATCGACTTCATCCGCGACGCCTTCGGCCATCTGAAGGCCATCGGCTTCACGCCTGAGGCCCAGCCCCTGCTGGACAAGGCCGGGGTCGAGCCGGACGACGGCGTGATCGACCTGTCGGGCGGGACCGACGACTGGGTGGTCCAGGCCGCCACGCGCCAGTGGGATCGCGAGCGCAAGGTCCGCATCCTGGCTTGATCGAAGGCGGGTTTCGGCAGTTTCGGCTGAAACCCGTCCATCCCCTCACGCTTTGTTACAGGCCGGTCTCGCCTTCGCGCGCGCAGCGCGTTAGTCAGGGCGTCAACCGAGCGGGGTCTACCCGCCGACGGCATTCGAACGCAGGGGACTACCGATGACTCAGTGGGTGTATGGCTTCGGCGGCGGATCCGCCGACGGCGACGCGTCGATGAAGAACCTGCTGGGGGGCAAGGGGGCCAACCTGGCGGAGATGGCCAGGCTGGGCCTGCCGGTGCCGCCCGGCTTCACCATCACGACCGAGGCCTGTGTCCAGTATTTCTCGAATGGCAACACCTATCCGGCCGATCTGGCCGATCAGGTCGCGGTCGGCCTGAAGGCCGTCGAGGCCGTAGTCGGCAAAACCTTCGGCGACGCCGCCAACCCCCTGCTGGTCTCGGTCAGATCGGGCGCCCGCGCCTCCATGCCCGGCATGATGGACACGGTCCTCAACCTGGGCCTCAACGACCAGACGGTCGAGGGTCTGGCGACCCTCAGCGGCGATCGCCGCTTCGCCTTCGACTCCTACCGCCGCTTCATCACCATGTATTCGAACGTGGTGCTGGGCTTGAGCCACGACGATTTCGAGGAGGTCCTGGACGATCACAAGGACCGTCTGGGCGTCACCATCGACACCGATCTGTCGGCCGGCGACTGGGAGAAGGTCGTCGCCGAGTACAAGACCGTGGTCGAGCGCGAGCTGGGCGCCCCGTTCCCCCAGGATCCGCACGAACAGCTGTGGGGCGCGGTCTCGGCCGTCTTCGCCAGCTGGATGAACGACCGGGCCAAGTTCTATCGCCGGATGCACGACATTCCCGAAAGCTGGGGCACGGCCGTGAACATCCAGTCGATGGTGTTCGGCAATATGGGCGAGACCTCGGCCACCGGGGTCGCCTTCACCCGCAACCCCTCGACCGGGGAGGCCCGCCTGTACGGCGAGTTCCTGATCAATGCCCAGGGCGAGGACGTCGTCGCCGGCATCCGCACGCCCCAGTCCCTGACCCTGGCGGGCCGCGAGGAGATGGGCGAGACCGCCCCCTCGATGGAAGAGGCCATGCCCGAGGTCTTCGCCCAGTTCGTCGACGTGGTCGGCAAGCTGGAGACCCACTACCGCGACATGCAGGACATCGAGTTCACGGTCGAACAGGGCCGGCTGTGGATGCTGCAGACCCGCAACGGCAAGCGCACCGCCAAGTCGGCGCTGAAGATCGCCGTCGACCTGGCCGCCGAGGGCGTGATCACCGAGGAGGAGGCCATCAGCCGGGTCGAGCCCTCGGCCCTGGACCAGCTGCTGCACCCGACCCTGGATCCCAGCGCAACCCGCCACGTCGTGGCCGCCGGCCTGCCCGCCAGCCCCGGCGCCGCGACCGGCAAGGTCTGTTTCGACGCCGACGAGGCCGAGCGGCTGAACCAGCTGGGCGACGCCGTCATCCTGGTGCGCGAGGAGACCTCGCCGGAGGACATCCACGGCATGCACGCGGCGCGCGGCATCGTCACGGCGCGCGGCGGCATGACCAGCCACGCGGCCGTGGTCGCGCGCGGCATGGGCCGTCCCTGCGTCTCCGGCGCCGGCGAGATCCACATCGACGAGAAGGCCCAGACCTTCACCGCCCGCGGCCGCACCTTCAAGGCCGGCGAGATCATCACCATCGACGGCTCCAAGGGCGAGGTGCTGGACGGGGCCGTGGCCATGATCGAGCCCGAGCTGACCGGCGATTTCCAGACCCTGATGGCCTGGGCCGACAAGGTCCGCCGCCTCAAGGTCCGCGCCAATGCCGAGACCCCGCTGGACGCCCGCACCGCGCGCGGCTTCGGGGCCGAGGGCATCGGCCTGTGCCGCACCGAGCACATGTTCTTCGACGAGGCCCGCATCGCCGCCGTGCGCGAGATGATCCTGGCCGACGACGAGGCCGGCCGTCGCCTGGCCCTGGCCAAGATCGAACCGTTCCAGAAGTCCGACTTCGTCGAGCTGTTCACAATCATGGCCGGCCTGCCGGTCACGGTGCGCCTGCTGGATCCGCCGCTGCACGAGTTCATCCCGCATACGGACGAGGACATCGACGCGCTCGCCGCCACCTCCGGCATCGACGCCGCCAAGCTGAAGCGGCGGGCCAAGGAACTACACGAGACCAACCCCATGCTGGGCCACCGCGGCTGCCGCCTGGGCGTCGCCTATCCCGAAATCTACGAGATGCAGGTCCGGGCCATCCTGGAGGCGGCGCTCGAGGTGAAGAAGACCGCCGCCGAGGCCCCCATCCCCGAGATCATGCATCCCCTGGTCGCCATGGGTCTGGAGATGAAATACCTGCGCGAACTGACCGACCGCGTGGCGAAGGACGTGTTCGACAAGGCGGGCGACCGCGTCGACTACCTCGTCGGCACCATGATCGAACTGCCCCGCGCTGCCCTGAGGGCCGGGGACCTGGCTGAACACGCCGAGTTCTTCTCCTTCGGCACCAACGACCTGACCCAGACCACCTTCGGCATCAGCCGCGATGACTCCGGCCGCTTCCTGCAGGCCTATATGGACAAGGGCATCTTCGAGACCGACCCCTTCGTCCGTCTGGACCAGGAAGGCGTCGGCGACCTGATCCGCATCGCCGCCGAGCGGGGCGGGGCGGTGCGTCCGGACATCAAGATGGGGATCTGCGGCGAGCACGGCGGCGACCCCGCCTCGATCGCCTTCTGCGAACAGGTCGGTCTGGCCTACGTCAGCTGCAGCCCCTACCGCGTGCCGATCGCCCGGCTGGCGGCGGCCCAGGCGGCCCTCAGCGTCGAGCGCGAGAAGGATCGGTGAGGGCAAACCTTCTCCCCTTGCGGGAGAAGGTGGCAGCCGAAGGCTGACGGATGAGGGGTACGAGGATGCGGAAGAGATGGGTCGAGCAGGCCCACACCGGCAAGAGCGGGAGTCACCCCTCATCCGACCTCGCTGCGCTCGGCCACCTTCTCCCGCAAGGGGAGAAGGGATTATGAGGCTTGCCGTCATCGGCCCCGGGGCCATCGGCGGCACTGTCGCCGCCTGGCTGTCGCGCAGCCCCCGCGTCGCCGAGGTGACCCTGTGCGCCCGCACGCCGCTGGACCGGCTGGTCGTCGAGACACCGGACGGCTCCGTCATCGAGGCCCGGCCCAGGGTCGTCACCGACCCTGTTCAGATCACCGCCCCGGTCGACTGGGTGCTGATCGCCACCAAGGCCTATGATGTCGTGGGCACGGGCGCATGGCTGGCCCCGCTGGTCGGGCCGGAGACGCGGGTCGCCGTGCTGCAGAACGGCGTCGAGCATGTCGAACGCTTCAACCCCTATCTGCCGGCCGACCGTATTCTGCCCGTCGTCATCGATGTGCCCGCTGAACGCAGCGCCCCCGGCCGGATCCGTCACCGCCGCGACGGGACCATCGTGGTGCCGGTCGGGGCGGCGGGCGAGGCGTTCGTCGCCCTGTTCGCCGACAGCGTCATCGTTGCCTCCACCACGGAAGATTTTACCACCGTCGCCTGGACCAAGCTGGCCCTGAACTGCGCCGGGGCGGTCAATGCCCTGACCGGCCGGCCCGGCGGCGTGGTGCGTGCGGCGGGCATCGGCGCGCTCATGCGAGGCATGGTCCGCGAATGCGTCCTGGTCGGTCGCGCGGTCGGGGCCGACCTCGGCGATCACCTGCCGGACTGGGTCGTCGAACGGGCCGAGACCTCCCCGCCGGATTCCGTCAACTCCCTGTTGGCCGACCGTCTGGCGGGCCGACCGATGGAATGGGACGCCCGCAACGGAGTCATCGCCCGGCTGGGCAAGGCCCACGGCATCGCTACGCCTCTGAACGGAATGGCGGCCCTGATCCTGTCTGCGGCCGATTGAGGCAAGAAGGCGGCAAGTCTAACGCTGTCTGTGCTTCGCCGCCCACAGTTTCGGTTCTGTAACGATCCAGCCATGGAACGGTCGAAAGCAATACCTACTTGAGCTCTCGCTGGATGGGGCAGGGACATGTCGTCCCACATCTAGAGGATACAAGAAACAATGCGTAACCTTCTTCTCGCAACCGCTGCTCTAACTGTGTTCGCCGAGCCCGCAGCTGCGCAAAGCGTTCAGGGCCCGACCTACTCCGGCTCGATCGGTTACACGCAACTGGACAGCGACGACGGCGATCTCGGCGCGATCACCGCCCGCCTCGACGCCCGCCTGCATCCGAATTTCGGCCTGGAAGGCGAAGCCTCCGTCGGCGTGCGCGACGAAGACTTCAGCGTCGGCGGCGTCAACGGCTCGCTCGAGCATGACTATGATGCCGCCGCCTATGCCGTCGGTTACCTGCCGCTCAGCCCGAACCTCGAACTGTTTGGCCGCGTCGGCTACGGCACGACCCAGATCAAGGCCGACGTGGCCGGTTTCGAAGCCACCGAAGATGGCGAAAGCGTCAACTACGGCGTCGGCGCCAACTACTTCTTCGACGGCGTCAACGGCATCCGGGGTGACATCACCCGTCGCGACTTCACCGACGACAACGGTGGCGAAGTCGACACCTACGGCGTCAGCTACGTCCGCCGCTTCTAGGATATCGCGTTCCCTCCCCATCCCTAGGATGGGGAGGGCGACCGGCTAAAGCCTAGCCCGGTTCCGCGACCAGGGCCCAGCGCATCGACCCGTCGCCGAACGGCCGCGTGAACCATTCGGAATAGCGTTCGAACGCCTCCACCACGGACTGGCGCAGGTCCTGTGTCACCGGCTCGCCGCGTTGACGCTTCAGGGCCGCGACGCAATCGATGACCACGTTCTGATGCGCTGAGCCGCCGAGCGACTTCAGCACCATGGCCACGTCACGCGCGAGCGATTCAAGGAAACCGGGGGTTTTGGCGGGCGATTGGTTCATGGGAGGACTCCGTGCCGCTCGGCGTCTGGTGGCGGATACGTCACAGACCGCAACCAAAAGCGCAAGCTATGCCGGTGTTCGATGGCTCATCTATTTGTGATCTGTTCGGCAACCGGGGATCGCGGAAGGCATTGAAGCGGCTTCAACTCTCCTGAGACATGCCCATGATCGACCTGTACCCGGCGCTCGGCTTCGGCTTTCCTGACGCGGTGGATGTGATGGTCTTCGCGGCGCGGGTCGTGGTGGGGCTGATGTTCTTCCTGTCCGGCTTCTACAAGCTGTTCACCCGAGACAGCGCTCTGAAGATGGCCAAGACCATGGTGGAGGCGGGGATCGCCGCCCCGCGCCAGACCGCCCGCTTCGTATCGGTCTGCGAGCTGGTCTTCGGGGCCCTGCTGGTCATGGGGCTGCTGACCAGCCTCGCGGCCCTGGTCCTGTTCGTCATTTCGACCGTCGCCCTGATCACCGTGGCGTCGAAATCGGTCGAGGGCACTTCGTTCGGCTATCGCCTGTCCAGCTATCTGGACCTGCCCGAGACCCTGCTGATGCTGGTCCTCGCGGCCCTGATCGTGACGGGTCCGGGCCTCTACAGCCTGGACACCGCCCTGTTCGCCGGGCGCTAGCGTTTGCGGACGAACACCGTCCCGGCCGAATAGCCGGCGCCGAAGCTGCAGATCAGCCCCGTTTCGCCCGCCACAAACCCGTCGTTGTGCAGGTGGAAGGCGATGATCGACCCGGCGGAGCTGGTGTTGGCATAGTCGTCCAGGATGATGACGTTCTCGGCCTCGGTCGGATCGCGGCCCAGCACCTTGCGGCCGATCATCGAGTTCATGTTGATGTTGGCCTGGTGCAGCCAGAGGCGTTTCAGTTCGGTCGGGTCGAGACCCAGATCTCCCGCATGGTCGACGATCATGTCCGACACCATCGGCACCACATCCTTGAACACCTTGCGGCCCTGCTGGATGAACAGCTTGTCCGGCGCGCCGATGCCCTCGGGCGCGGCGTTGTTCAGGAAGCCGAAATTGTTGCGGATATTGTTGGAGAAGACCGTCTTCAGCCGCGTGCCCAGAATGTCCCAGCCACCCGGGCCGGCGGTGTCCGACGACTCCACGATCACCGCCGTGGCCACGTCACCGAAGATGAAATGGCTGTCGCGGTCCTTGAAGTTCAGGTGGGCGGAACAGACCTCGGGGTTCACCATCAGCACGGCCTTGACCGAGCCGCCGGCGATGAAGTCGGCCGCCGTCTTGATGCCGAAGGTGGCCGAGGAACAGGCCACGTTCATGTCGAAGCCGAAGCCCTCGATGCCCAGCGCCTGCTGGATCTCGACCGCCAGGGCCGGATAGGGGCGGGGCATGTTGGAGGCGGCGCACAGCACCGCGCCGATCTCGGACACCGGCTTGCCCCAGGCCTCGATCGCCTGACGCGCCGCCTTCACCGCCATCTCGGCCATGATCGACAGCTCGTCGTTGGACCGCTCGGGGATGTTGGGAGCCATCCGCTCGGGGTCGAGCACGCCGGCCTTGTCCAGCACGAAGCGGCTCTTGATGCCCGACGCCTTCTCGATGAAGGCCTCGGACGAGGGCGTCAGGGCGGCGACGTCGCCCTCGGCGATCTGGCCTGCGTGTTCGGCGTTCCACCGCTCGGCCCAGGCGTTGTAGGCCCCGACCAGTTCGGCGTTGGAGATGGATTGTTCGGGGGTGAACAGGCCGGTGGCGGCGATAACAGCGTGGGTCACGGGTCGTGCGTATCCTTTGGGGACGCTCTCAATAGGCCGGTGGGGCGCGTCGGTCGAGACTGGCGTTGATCCCCTTCCACCAACGCGCGATCTGGTTCGCCGGCGCGGCCGGGGGCGGGTCGTTCCGCGCCGCGATCAGGGCGGTGACCAGATCCTCGGCCTCGCACGGCCAGCCCTCGGGCGTGACGTAGATCGGGTATTCGATCAGCGCCGCCGCCACCAGGGCGTCCAGGCCGGCCCGCCGCGTCCGCCGCTCGAAGATCATGGCGTCGTGGGTCAGGCCCCAGCCGCCGTAGAACGGCCGACCATAGGTCGCCACCGCCTTGCCGCGCAGCAGGGCCTCGAATCCGGACAGGGAGGTCAGCGTCGCCAGCACGTCGCAGGCGTCCAGACAATCGACGATGTCCAGCCCATCCGCCGTGGCGTCGACGGCTTCGATGGCCGAGGCGTCCAGCATGCCCGGCCGGTTGCCGCTCATCACGTCCGGATGGTTGCGATAGATCAGGAAGGCGTCCGGAAAGTCCGCCCGCGCCGCCGCCACCAGGCCCGAGTTGGTGCGGATGTCGCCGCAGCCCTTCAGGATCGACTTGTCGTTCTCGACCTGGCCGACGACCAGGACCTTGCGGCGGTCAATGGGCCAGTCCGGTCGCGCCGCGCCCCCCGACAGATTGTATTTCGACAGGCCCGCCTCGACCACGCGCGACCGCAGCCGCGCGGCCCGGGCCAGCATCGCCGCGTCCTGCGCTCCGCCCTCGATCAGCGTCTCCAGCCGCGAGGGTCGGGTCGGGTCGTAATAGACGCCCTGGTCGTCCAGGGCGACGCTCAACGCCCCGAAGAAGTCGGACCCCAGGCCGCGCGAACGGATGAATCCGTCCTCCATCCTCACCACCGGCATGGTGGTGCGGGCCGCCACGGCCGCGATCCGCGGCGTCTCCTTGCCGGCCCAGTAGATCAGCCGGCCAGCGCTCGCCCGAGCGTGGTCGGCTGCCTTCTCGGGGTTCCCGAAATACGTCAGCCGGGTGCGGGGCCCGTTCAGCAGCCGCCGGATCGGCGGCCGTTTGGCCGGCGAGAAGCCGACGGCGGCCCAGTCCCCGGCCAGCCGCTCGGCCCGGTCGCGCAGGGCCACCAGCCGCTCCAGCGCCGCCTCGACCTCGCAGCGCCGGCCCGTCACTGGATCGACGTAGCGGGTGTATTGGATTATCGCGGCGGCCACGACCGTCTCCAGATCGCGCGCCACGCCCCGTCGCCCGGTCTGGACCGCGTCCGTGGTCAGGCCCCAGCCGGAATAGAAGCTGGCCCCGAAACAGCGCACCGGCAGGCCCCGCATCAAGGCCTCGAACCCCAGGGCCGAGGTCACGCACCACACCTGGTCCACCTCGGCCAGCAGGTCCGCCGGCCGGACGTCGGTGTCCAGCAGGGTGACCCCGGCCAGGTCCGCCTCGGCGATACAGCCGTGTTTGCGCCCCGCCGCCACCGCCGGGTGCCGTTTGACGATCAGCTGGGCGTCCGGATGCTCGGCCTTCGCCGTCGCCACCATGGACGCGAAACTCTCGGGTCCCGCAAGGCCGAAGGCGATCGAGGCATCCCCCGCGGTCTGGTCGACCAGCAGGATGCGCGGCCTTGCCTGCAGGATCGACCGATCCAGGGGCCCGCCCATATTGGTCTTGGAGATCCCCGTGGCGACGATCCGGTCGATCAGGGCCCGCGCTCGCGTCCGCAGGGCGGCGTCGCACCAATCATCGGCCGTCTCGATCCAGCGCTCCAGCCGCGAGGGCCGCGTCGCGTCGTAGTAGATGCCCAGATCGTCCACGATCAGACTGACCGACGCCGCCCCGGTCTCGCCCAGGCCGATGGACCGCAGGAACCCGTCCTCCAGCGCCAGATAGGTTAGGCCTTCCCGCGCCGCCCGCGCGCGGCCGACCTTCGACGTGGGCTTCAGGCCCCAGCCCGCGACCGCCTCCACCGGGGCGACAGGGTTGGAGACCAGCGCCAGATCGTCCAGAAAGGTCGCGAGGAAGGGCACCTTCCAGATCCCGGGCGCACAGATCCAGGCGCGTTTCCGGTCGGCGGACGGGGAGGGGGATGGGGTCAAGCGAGGGCTTTCTGCGAAGCGCCAGCCTCTAGCGACAGGCCGTCGCCCGGTCCAGCAGCGCCTGCGCCTGGACCAGATGCAGCCGCTCCACCATGGCCCCGTCGACCCGGATCGCTCCCCGACCCTCAGCATCCGGCGCGGCGAAGGCCGCGACGATCGCTTGCGCCGCTTCCACCTCGGCTTCGCTGGGCGAGAAAACCGCGTGGGCTGCCGCGATCTGGTTGGGATGGATCAGGCTCTTGCCGTCGAAACCGTACAGCCGGCCCTGGGCGCACTCGGCGGCCAGACCGTCCGGATCGTCCAGCCGGTTGAACACGCCGTCGATCGCCGCCAGCCCGTGGGCCTTGGCCGCCGCCACCGTGGCGGCGAGCCAGGGCTTCAGCGGCTCGCGGTCCGGCGTCGCCCCCGTCCCCAGGGTCTTGGCCAGGTCGTTAACCCCCAGCATCAGGGCCCCCAATGGCCCGCCCGCCGCCGCGATCTGGGGCAAGGCGAACAGGGCGCGCGGCGTCTCGATCATGGCGCACAGCGTCACGCCCGCGTGCATCCGGGCCTCATAGGCGTCGACGGTGCCGGCATCCTCGACCTTGGGGGCGACGATCCAGTCCAGCCGGGCGCCTTGCGCGCACAGACGGGTCAGGGCGGCCAGATCCGCCTCGCCCCAGGGGGTGCCCAGGGCATTGACGCGCACCGCCACCTGTCCGGCGAAGCCCCCGGCCCGCACGGCCTCCAGCGCCGCCGCCCGGGCCTCCAGCTTCTGGTCCGGCGCGACGGCGTCCTCCAGGTCCAGCACGGCGATGTCGCAGGCCAGGCCACGCGCCTTCTCAACGGCGCGCGCGTTCGAGGCGGGCAGGAACAGGACGCTGCGGGTCAGTCTCATCTCAGACACGACCGGTCACGGGCATCAGGGCCCCGGTCATGGCCCGGCTGTCCGGCGAGGCCAGGAACAGCATGACCTCGGCCAGGTCGGCCGGCGCGACCCATCGGGCGGGGTCCGCATCCGGCATGTCCGCCCGGTTGGCGGGGGTGTCGATGATCGAAGGCAGGACGGCATTGACGGTGACCGACGTGGTCTTCAACTCCTCGGCCAGGGCCTGGGTCAGGCTGTGCACCGCCGCTTTCGAGGCCGCATAGGCCCCCATGCCGGCCCCGGCCTTCAGCGCCGCCGCCGATCCGACATTGACGATCCGTCCCTCGGTCGAGCGCTTCAGATGGGGCAGGGCGGCGCGGCTGGCGTTCAGGGCGGTGGTCAGGTTCAGGGCGAACATCCGGTCCCAGGCGGGCGCGGCGTCGTCCGTGGTCTGCCAGACGAAGGCGCCGGCGATGTTCAGCAGGGCGTCGATGGCCCCGAACCGTTCGACGACCCGCGCCATGGCCGCCTCGGCCGCGGCGGCATCGGTCAGGTCCACGCCGCCGATCTCCAGCGCCTCGCCGGGGGCGGAGCCACCGCTGGCATGGTCGATCACGGCCGCCCGCAGCCCGCGCGCCAGGGCCGCCTCGACCACGGCCCGGCCCAGCACCCCGTGCCCGCCGGTCACCACGATGACCCGATCGTTCATGCGCCGTCTCCGAAAACCTTGGCCATCAGCCGCTCCAGCGCCTGGGCGTCCACCGTATCGAACGCGGCCTGGGTTGTCGCATCCACGTCGAAGACGGCGATCAGGTCGCCTGCGGCGTCAAACACCGGCACGACGATCTCGCTTTCCGACCGTCCGTCGCAGGCGATGTGGCCGGGAAAGGCGTGCACATCCTCAACGATCTGCGTCTGACGGCTCTCGGCCGCCGTGCCGCAGACTCCGCGCCCAAAGGCGATCCGCAGACACCCGAGCGTCCCCTGATAGGGCCCGACCACCAGCTCGCGATTTCGATCTGGATCAACCACATAGAAGCCGGTCCAGAAATAGTCGCCGAACGCATCCGCCAGCATGGAGGCCACCGTGGCCATCCGCGCGACGCGGTTCGGCTCGCCGTCCAGCACCGCCAGAATCTCCGATTCGACCTCCAGATAGGCGCTGGCCTTATCGGCGGGGCGGTCTTGGCGGGCAACATAGGACATCGAGGGCTCTGACGGACGGATGCAGGAGAGCTGCGAAATATAGGGCCGCGGGCCTCGGTGGGCGAGGTTTAAGCGCCGTCAGACCATAAACCCATGTTTTTCAGGCCTTAAGCTTAGCAGCGACGGATTTGTGCGGCGGTATGGCAACGCTTTGTCATGGAACGGTGTTAACCATGACTGCATCGTCACTGGACCGGAACGCTGGTTTCGGAAATGGTTAACGGGGGCAGAGGGCTGTCCGCTCCGCAGAACGGGTGTGCATATGGACGATCGCAAGACCAGAAAGGACCACCGCTCGTCTCGTCGGACCCGCGGTGTGACGACCGCCGCGCCTGTCGTGGCGGTCCTCGGTCTGGTGGCCGTCGGTCTCGCCGGATGCGGGGAGAACGTCCCGGCGTTCTGGCAGCGCGCCGACAATGCGGCGGCCAACCAATGTCCCCGCCCGCAGCTGGTGACCGGGTCCGAGTTCAACGCCCAGGAGGCCGGGCTTCGCGCCCTGCGCCGCGCCGCCTTCCGGGGCGACGTCTTCGCCCAGCTCGAGCTGGGGTCTCGCTACGCCGCCGTGCGCGCCACGGACAAGAATATCGAAGACCCGATCGAGAGCGCGGTCTGGACCGGCCTGGCCCTGGCCAATGACGAGGGCTATGCCCCGATCAACCGAGTCAATCGCGGCGGCTGGGGCGGCTTCCGCTCCAAGTCGCGCTATGACGACTGCCGGGCCTGGGAGCGCCACGTCGCCTATCAGCGGTTGGACCGTCAGCTGAGCCAGATGACGATCGACGAACAGGCCGCCGTCCGCGACCGCATGATCTATGTGCTGTCGACCCAGGACGCCGAGGGGTATCGCACCCTGGCCCGGCTGCATGACTCCCTCTACGGCCCGTTCGGCGAGCCGTCGGACAATCGAGAGGCGCGCGAGGCCATCGGCCAGAACGCGAACGGCTCGGCGAACCCCCGCCGGGGCGGCTATCATTCGGCGACCGCCCTGTTCCCCCGCAACGACGTGGACGCCTATCTGTACAACTACCTCGCGACCCAGACCGGCGACGTCGGTTCCTATGTGCTGCTGAAGGATTTCGAGCGCTCCTCGCCGGGTCGCTCGCGCTACGGGACGTTCGTGGAGGCCAAGGCCCGCCAATGGGTGCCGCCGTTCGAATTCTATCCCAACGACGCGCCCGCCTCGGGCGTGCCGTTCTCGGACGAGAGCCGGCCGCGCGGCGACGCCTATGAATATGCCCTGGGTCGCATGACCGAACTGCCCTTCGTCCACGTCGGCCGGGCGTTGAAATACCTCGGCGTCACCGAAACGGTCGCCGTCGCTCCGGCGGCCCTCAGCGCGCGGCAGATCCAGACGCTGGAGGCGATGCTCGGCCACGACATGGAGTCGCGGCTGTCGTATCAGGAGATGGTCCGCGCCATCCAGCTGGCGGCCGTCAACGGCTCGTCCGAGGCCCAGCTGGTGCTGGCGGTGATGTATTCCGAGGGAATCGGGGTGCCGCCGGATTATGCCCGCGCCTTCCACTGGTACTCCCAGGCCGACAAACAGGGATCCCCGGAAGCCAAGTTCGCGATCTCGACCTATTTCGCGCTCGGCGTGGCCGGGGTCGCCGATCAGGACAAGGCCGAGGCGGTCGCCGCCCGCATCGACTCGGCCCTGGCGGGCTTCGGCCCCTCGGCCTCTCGGCTGCAGGCCGTCCTGTCTCAAGTTTCCCGCTCGCAGCGCCGTTAGGAGGGGCTGAACCGATGAAGACGCTGATCCTTGCCGCCTCCGCCCTGGCCCTCGCCCTGTCCTCCGCCCCCGCAGTCGAGGCCCAGACCGCCGCCCGGGTCGAAGGCCAGACCCGGCCGAACTTCGGTCTGTTGCTGGATCCGCCCAGCCGCCAGCGCGCGCGCACCCATCGCCGCTGGAGCTATGGCCAGCGCTATCCCGGCTGGCGCGGCGCGCCGCCGCCGATCCACCGCCCGGTCGGGTCCGAAGAGGTCGTTCTGATCGACTGCGGCGGCAACCCCGGCAGCGGAGCGCTGGAGGCGGCCGTGCACCGCGTGCGCCCCGGCGGCACCCTGGTCATCCGCGCCCGCGGCGGGGCCTGCGTCGGCTGGATCAATGTCGACAAGCCCCTGACCATCATCGGCGAAGGCGGTTTCGACCCCCGGCGTTGGAGCGAGAACCCCTCGGCCAGTCTTCAGGCCCCCGACGGCCTGCCTTGCATCACCGTAGCCTCCGGTGTGCGGCTGGAGCTGCGCGATCTGGTCCTGACCTCGCCGAACGGGGGCGAGGCGGCCTGTATCGTCAACTACGGCGGTCAGGTGATCATGAGCCGGGCCGGGATGCGGCATTCCGGCGACGAGGCGGCGATCCTTTCGGACGGAGGCCTGGTCGACCTGCGCGACGTGGTCATCGACGCCCGCACGCTCTCGGCCGCCATCGTGGCCGACGGGGCCACGCTGACGACCTGGGAGACGGTGGTCACGGGGGCCCAGTCGGGGATCGACCTGACGCCGGGCGCCGGAGATCCCTCGCGCATCACCTCGACCACCCTGGTGGGTGCCGAAAGCCCCAACAACTACGGTCCCCGCGCCATCGGCGTCGTCGTCCGCTCGCGCCGCGACTACGGGCGGGTCGACATCAGCAACACCAAGATCTGCGGCTATGTCGAAGGCGTGGCCATCGAGGGCGCGTCAGTCACCATCGACAACTCCAAGATCTGCAAGTCCGACAAGGGCGTGGTCCTCTACAACGGCGAGGTCAATCTGACCAACAGCCGGGTTCGGGCCGAGACGGGGGTCGCCCTGGCCTCGGGTCGAGCCGTCGTCACCGACAACAGTTTCGTGGGTGTGAAGGCCGTCTTCCAGCCGGAGCCGCGGGCGCAGCTGACGGCCTCCGGCAACCGGGTCTGGTCTGCCAGCCTGTGTCAGCCGGTCTATCGCCGGGTTTACCGGGACCGCTACGCGCCCGACTGGTTCGCGCCATTCGGCGCGGCGTACACGTGCGAACGCTCGGCCTATCCGCGCGCCTGGTGGGACGAGATGGACGGGGCCTACGGTGATCCCTACAGCGCCCACCAATACGGCCCAGCCGGCTACGACCGCTTCCTTCAGGGCTATGGCTGGTACGACGCCTACGGGCGTTATATCGACCGCCCGAGACCCTTCGGCGAGGCGCGCTGGGGTGACGGACGCGGCCGGTTCTGGTGAGCGACCAGCCCGGGGCTTCGGCCTCGGGGACCGCGTTCCCGGCCCTCCCGTGGGGCGTCAGCAATGACGACTAGCCGACACAGGAACAATCAGCGCCTTGCGGACCTTTGTTC
Source organism: Brevundimonas sp. LM2 (assembly GCF_002002865.1). Taxonomy (NCBI): domain Bacteria; kingdom Pseudomonadati; phylum Pseudomonadota; class Alphaproteobacteria; order Caulobacterales; family Caulobacteraceae; genus Brevundimonas; species Brevundimonas sp. LM2. The sequence continues at coordinate 1,273,001 of NZ_CP019508.1, forward strand.
GTAGAGGTGACTGATATGAAGAACGGAAATCACGCGATCGGGGCCGAAAGGACGAGCTTTCTGGATCGTCGGATCGTGCGCGGAATGGCGTGCATTTCGGTCACGACCAGTGATTTGCCCCGGATCGTTCAAACCGAGCAGCGGACCACGCCTCTTTTGCGCGCATGATCACGCCGCTGCAGCTTTGGGGCGGACATGAGTGTACGGTAAACCGCGTCGGAAACGTCTGGCGGGATCAGACGCGCCTGACCGGTCACCACGACCGGATCGACGACCTTGACGCCTTCGCCGCGCTCGGACTGAGCGCCCTGCGCTATCCGATCCTTTGGGAGCGGGTCGAGACCGAGCCGGGCGTGTTCGATTGGTCCTGGACGGACGCGCGCATGACGCGTCTGCGCGACCTGGGTCTGCGTCCCATCGTCGGGCTTCTTCACCATGGGTCGGGTCCTTCCTGGACGGATCTGCTCGATCCCGGCTTCGCGGAGGCTTTCGCTGCCTTCGCCGGCCGTGTCGCCGAACGCTATCCATGGGTCACGGACTGGACCCCGGTCAACGAGCCGCTCACGACCGCGCGGTTCAGCGCCCTCTATGGTCACTGGTACCCCCATGGTCGCAGCGACACGGCGTTCTGGATCGCCCTGCTGAACCAGATCGAGGCGACCCGGTCGGCCATGAGCGCGATCCGCAAGTCGGTCCCCGACGCGCGGTTGGTCCAGACCGAGGATTTCGGCCGGACTTTCTCGACCGCCGCCTGCGCCGAACAGGCCGCCTTCGACAACGACCGGCGCTTGATGACCTGGGACCTGCTGTGCGGCCGGGTGGTCGAAGACCATTCGTTGTGGGCGCATCTGGTCGGACACGGACAGGTCGGCCGCCTCGAGAGCCTGGCGACGGACCCCTGTCCCCCCGGTCTCATCGGGCTGAACCACTATGTCACCAGTGATCGCTTTCTGGACGAGCGGCTCGAACGCTATCCGGCGCGCGTCCATGGCGGCAACGGTCGCCTGGCCTATGCGGACGTCGAGGCGGTCCGGGTGCTGCATCCCCCGCCTTCGGGCTGGGAGCGGAGCCTGGCCGAGTTGTGGGACCGCTATCGCCTCCCGCTCGCCGTGACCGAGTGTCATCTCGGGTCTTCCGTCCAGCAGCAGCAGCGCTGGTTCCATGCCGCCTGGTCGGCCGCGCTGGCCGCCCGCGGCGCGGGCGTTCCGGTCGAGGCCGTCACCGCCTGGGCCCTGCTGGGCAGCTACGACTGGGACAGCCTGCTGACCGAGCAGAACGGTCGCTACGAACCCGGGGCCTTCGACCTGTCGAAAGACGGCCGTCCCCGACCCACCGAACTGGCCGCCACGCTCCAGGCAGTAGCCCGCGATGGCGTGATCACCGGACCGGATCTCGGTCCCGGTTGGTGGGACCGTGACGCCCGTTTGGAATACCCGGCCTGCCATCCGCTCGAGCCGCCCGCCCGCGCTTCGCTCGAACCCCGACCGCCTGTCCCCGACACTTCCTCATCCAAGAAAGAGGCTATTCGCTTGCCCGCACCCGTCACAAATCCCGCTGGATCCCGCGTCATCGACCTGACGGACGCCCGCCGGACCGATCCCATCGTCTGCCTGTCGCATCTGCGCTGGAATTTCGTCTTCCAGCGGCCCCAGCACCTGATGTCGCGCTTCGCCGCGACCCGCACCGTCATGGTGTTCGAGGAGCCCCTGCCGGTCGAGGCCGGAACGAAAATGGGGGTCGACCTGCGCGTCTGCGCCGCCACCGGCGTCATCGTGGCGACGCCCCGGATCGCGGACGGACTGGAAGGCCCGGCGCGGACCGCGGCCCTGCGCCAGCTGCTCGACGAGGCCATGGCGGCGCATCACATCGCGCGTCCGGTGCTTTGGTACTACACGCCGATGATGGTGCCCGTGGCCCGTCATGTCGCGGCGGCAGCCGTCGTCTATGACTGCATGGACGAGCTGGCCAATTTCCGCTTCGCCCCGCCCGAGCTGACCACGCTGGAGCGCGAGCTGTTCGCCTCGGCCGACGTGGTCTTCACCGGCGGCCATACGCTGTACGAGGCCAAGAAGGGGCTGCACGGCAACATCCATCCCTTCCCGTCCAGCGTGGACACGGCCCATTTCGCCAAGGCCCGGGCCCTGCCGGCGGATCGCAACAGGGACCGGCCGCGGCTGGGATTCTTCGGCGTGATCGACGAGCGTATGGATCTGGCCCTGATCTCGCGCGTGGTCGCGGCGCGTCCGGAGTGGGATTTCGAACTGGTCGGCCCGATCGCCAAGATCGCGCCGGAGGACCTGCCCCAGCATCCCAACCTCACCTATCCGGGTCAGAAGGCTTACGATGAGCTGCCCGGCTGCCTGGCGCGCTGGGACGTGGCCCTGATGCCCTTCGCCATCAATGAATCGACGCGGTTCATCAGCCCGACCAAGACGCCGGAGTATCTGGCGGCCGGACGTCCCGTCGTCTCCACCCCCGTCCGCGACGTCATCCGCCACTATGGCGACCTGCAGGCCGTCCGCATCGCCGCCACGGCCGAAGAGTTCGTCGCCGGCTGCGACACGATGCTGGCGCTCAAGGGCGACGCGGACCCGGCCTGGCTGGCGGAGATCGACACGGCGCTGTCGACCCTGTCGTGGGATCAGACCCAGCTTCGCATGGCGGCCCTGGTCGATGCGGCGGCGCGCAAGCGCGGGACGTCGTCACCCACCGCAGCGGCGGCACCGACCCGCTGGCCCTCGATCCGTCGCTCGCACTACGACGCCCTGATCGTCGGGGCGGGCTTCGCGGGTTCGGTTCTGGCCGAGCGGCTGGCCAGCGAGGGCAAGCATGTCCTATTGATCGACCGTCGCCCCCACATCGGCGGCAATGCCTTCGACAAGCTGGATGAAGCGGGCGTGCTGATCCATCAGTACGGACCGCACATCTTCCACACCAACTCGGCCGACATCTTCGACTATCTGTCGCGCTTTACCGAATGGCGGCCCTATGAGCACCGCGTGCTGGCCGATGTCGCGGGCCAGCGTGTGCCGATGCCGATCAACCGGACCACGCTGAACATGCTCTACGGGGCCGACCTGCAGTCGGACGCCGAAGCCGAGGCTTTCCTGGCCAGCCGCGCCGAGCCGGTGGAGCGGATCCAGACGTCGGAGGATGTGGTCGTCAATGCGATCGGTCGCGAGCTCTACGAGACCTTCTTCCGGGGTTACACGCGCAAGCAGTGGGGTCTTGACCCTTCGGAGCTGGACAAGTCGGTGACGGCCCGCGTGCCCACGCGGTCCAACACCGACGACCGGTATTTCACCGACACTTTCCAGGCCATGCCCAAGCATGGCTACACGCGCATGTTCGAGAATATGCTGGACAGCCCGCTGATCCACATCGAGACCGGGGTCGAGTATCGCGATGTGGTGGATGAGGTTCTGTACGACCGATTGATCTTCACCGGGCCGATCGACGAGTTCTTCGACTATCGCTTCGGCAAGCTGCCGTACCGCTCGCTGCGCTTCCAGCACGAGACGCACGATCAGGAGATCTTCCAGCCGGTGGCCACGGTCAACTATCCGGACGAAGCGACGCCGTGGACGCGGATCACGGAATACAAGCACCTTACGGGGCAGACCCACCGCCAGACCAGCATTACCTACGAATATCCCGCCGCGGAGGGGGATCCCTACTATCCGATCCCCCGCGCGGAAAACCAGACGCTGTTCAAACGCTACGAGGCCCTGGCGGTCGGGCGGCCCGACGTGACCTTCGTCGGTCGTCTGGCCACCTACCGCTACTACAACATGGACCAGGTGGTCGGTCAGGCTCTGGCGGCCTGGCGCCGGCTGTCGCCGGTGGTCGAAGGGGTCGCGGCGCGGGCGGCGACGGCTGGATCCGCCGTGGTGTGATCGCGTCCTGTAGAAAAGGGGCGGTCCGCCTTTCGGCGGCCGCCCCAGGTGTGGCCTCAGGAAAACAGCCGGGATCGATCTAGAACCGTCCGCGAATGCCCAGCAGGATGTTGGTGCCAGGCTCGTAGTAGGTGAAGGCGGCGTTGTCGTATTCGAACGTCGAGCGTTGCGGCTCGTCGGTCAGGTTCTGGATGTCGAGGGTGACGCGCGGCGAGGAGGGCAGCCAGTCCAGGGTGTAGCTGGCCTGCAGATCGACCTGACCCCGGGCGTCGGTGCGCAGCTGCGCCACCGGTACGCTGTTCTGGTTCGGCCCCGAGCTGATCTGGGCCTCGTTGTAGTTGTAGGACACGCGGAGGGCGACGGGGCCGCGCTCGTAGTAGCCGGTCAGGTTGTAGGTCGAGGGCGAGATGCCCACCGCCACCGCGGGCGCGCCGGTACCCGAGCCCGACTGGTTGATCTTGGTGTAGTTGGCGGTGAAGCCCAGCCCCTCGGTCAGGAAGTCCAGCGGCTGGACCCAGGTCAGCTCCAAGCCTTCGATCTCCAGCACGCCGTTGGCGTTGACCTGTTGCGTCACCGTGACCGTGGCGACGTCGGGGCCGCCGCGGTTGGTGATCGCCTGCTGCTGCAGCGCCGTCAGCTCGTTGAAGGCGACCCCCAGCTGGTTGAAGGGGATGGTGTTGGTGCCCTGGACCGTGAAGCCGGTCACCGACTTGGTGAACAGGGCGATGCCGAAATAGCCCTCGCCGCCCGTGTACCACTCTCCGCCGAAGTCGAAGTTGTTCGACAGATAGGGCGTCAGGTTCGGGTTCCCCTGGTTGGCCTGCTGGGCGGACGGGTCGCTGAACGTCGTCCCCGGCAGCATGGCCGAGGGGTTGGGACGGGTCAGGGTCCGCGAGCCGGCGAAACGTAGCGTGACGTCCGGCAGCACCTCCCACACCGCGTTGAAGGCGGGCAGGTACTCGTCATAGGTCTGGTTCAACGTCAGGAAAGAGGTCACCCCGTTGATCGTCTGGGGCCCGGTGATGTCCTGGTCGGTGGTGGCATAGCGCACCCCGGCGTTGAACCGCATGTCGCGGTCCAGAAGCTGGGTGATGCCGTTGACCTCGATATAGGCCCCGATGGTGGATTCATCGATCGTGCCGGAACTGGCGCCGGTCGCGGCCGAGGAGACTGAGGGGGCCGCGGAGCTGTAGGCGTCGAAATTCGTGTCGCTGAAGAACCGATCGACGTCCAGGGCCACGAAGCCGAGCTCGCCCGGGCGCAGGTAGGAGGCCAACTGGGACGCCAGGACGGCCGAGCCGGCGCGGCCGTCGCAGGCGGGGTTGGTGGTCGGCAGGGTGTCGGTCGGGCCGCTGCCCGCGCCGCCGCCACCGCAGACGAAATTTTGCCACCGCTGGGAGTTGTCGCGCGCGTCGATCGTGCGGCTGACGTCGTCGTAGGCACCTCCGAAGCGGAAGTTGATGCCTTCCTCGCGGCCGACGGTGAAGTCCCAGCGCGTGCCCTTGGTCTCGGTCTCGCGCAACTCGTTCTGGACGTTCAACCGGCCGCCCACGAACGTCCAGCCCAGGTTGGGGTCGTTCAGATCCCGGCTGGAAACAATCGAGGGATAGTCGCCACCGGTGTTGTCGTAGGTCACCGTCAGGCCGGTGTTCAGCGGGGTGTTGATCAGCAGGGTGGGGGCTTCGCGCCGGAACTCCGACCTGCTCATGTTGAACTGGCCGTCGATCCGCAGCCAGTCGGTCGGCTGCCACATCATGCCCGGGTTGACGTTATAGAAGTCCAGCTCCTCGTGGTACGGCCGCACCTCGAGAAAGAACTGGGAGTTGGCGTAGGTGCCGCTGGTGACGACGTTGTTCGCATCGACCTTGACGCCGAGGGGCACCATGAAGTTCGAGTTGCGGACGACCCAGTTGATGTCCGAGCGCGTAAACTGGCGGTCGGCCTTGCCGTACAGCAGATCCGCATAGAACTGCAGGGTTTCCGACGGCCGGAACTCGAGCGAGAGCAGGGCGGAATCGCGGTCGCGGTTTCCCTCGCTCAGCGAGTCGCGGCCCAGGCGCGGGATCAGTCCGTTGCCCAGCGCCGTCAGGCTTGTGCCCGGATTGCGGGCCAGAAGGAAGGCCGAGTCGATGACCGTGCCCGCGACCAGGCCGTTCCCGGCGTTGACCGGCACCGTGCCGGGCAGGTTGAACCCGTTGCCGCCGAACGGCTGATTGCAGGGATTGCCCGCGGGCGGCCCCGGGACCGAGGGCGACCCGCACAGGGCGTCGCTCAGGTTGGGGTTGGTCCAGCCGATGGTCTCGAACCCCTCGGTGCGGCTCTTGTTGCGCACGGCGGCCAGGCCCAGCAGCACGCCGAAGCCGCCGCCATTATCGAATTCCCAGGTGTTGGAGACGATGCCGGCGAGCCGGGGGCTGACCTCTTCGGACTGGGTGCCGTAGTTGGCCTGGACCGAATAGGTGAAGTTGGGCCCCTCGCTGTCGAACGGACGCGCGCTGCGCATGTTCACCACCCCGGCGACGCCGCCTTCCAGCGTCGAGGCCATCGGGGTCTTGTTGACGTCCAGACGGGTGAACAGTTCGGTGGGGAACAGGTCGAGATCGACCTCCCGGTTCTGGTTCTGGGAGTCCGTCCGGCCCGAGGAGGCGACCGAGATCTGGGCGCTGTTCAGCAGCACCTTGGTGAAGTTGGTGCCCAGCCCGCGCACCGAGATGTTCAGCCCCTCGCCGTTGATCTCGCGCGTCAGCTGAACCCCGGGAATGCGGTTCAGCGACTCGGCCAGGTTCAGGTCCGGGAACTTGCCGATGTCCTCGGCGAAGATGGAATCGGTGAACCCGGTCGCATTGCGCTTTGCGGTCGTCGACTGAGCCAGACTGCTGCGGAAGCCGGTGACGATGATCTCGTCGACGACGGTGGCGTCCTGGGCCGGCGACGGCGTCTGGGCCAGGGCCGATACCGGTACGGCGGTCAGGAGGGTGGCACCGAGCAGCAGGGCGCTGCGGCGGGCGCGCGCTTTGTGCGGCGTGAACATGTCGATGATCCCTCCCCAGGGGCTGTCGGTTGCGGCGGGCCAACGACCGGCCGAAGAACGCTTCCTCGCGGCGCCACTCTAGATGGTAGCGCTCACATCACATTGGTATGTCCGACATTTGGAATTGTCAATGTGGCCTGACAGTGGGGCGAACATGCTCGCGGGGGTGCGGCTTTTCGGTGCCGCAATTCAGACCGGGCTAGGATCGCTCTGGAAAGCGCGCTCGGCATAGCGGAACAGGGCGAAATCGGCCGGCCGGCCCGTCCCTGACGTATCCTGGCAGGCCATGCCGACGAAGGCTCCGGTGAAGTTGGCGGTGCCGGCCGCGGCCGCCTCGTCCGACAGGATGCTGGCGTCGAACACCTCGGGCAGCCAGGTCCAGGTCGGGTCCTGCTCCAGCTTCCAGGCGAAGCGCAGGCGTTCCTGATCGACCTCGACCCGAAGGGCCAGGGGCCCGTCGCCGATGGCGACCGGGGCGGTGAAGGCATCGGCCTGGGCCTGGTCCGGGAGGGCCGACATGACCTGCAGGCACCGCCCCAGTCGCTCGTCGTGGGTCACGTGCAGATAGTGGAAATTGGCGGTCCCGTAGTAGCAGATCAGCCCGGCCGCCTGCTGATAGTGTTCGGGATCGAACGCCATCACCGTCTCGGCCGAATAGGACCAGGCCTGCTGACGCCGGGCCACCAGGGCCTGGCGGAAATGGCTGCCCAGGCTCTCGCGCCCATGCAGGCGCAGCCATCCGGGCCGGTCGGACAGGGAGAAGATCTCGTCCGGCCAGGGCGTGCGCAGCCACTGGAAGGCGATCGGCAGGGCGGGCCCGTCGAACCGGTCGGTCTCGACGACGAAGGGCGGGGGCGCGTCGTGCGGAGCGGGCGCAGGGGTCTCGATCACGGGCAGGGCGTCGCCGGTCTCGGTCCGCAACCAGCCGTCCGCGCCCCAGACCATCCGCTGGATCGCGGTCTCGCGCCCCAGCACGCAGCGGCCCCGGTTGGGCAGGGGGCGACCGCACAGATAGACCGCATAGGTGTCGCCCTCCGGAGTCTCGACCAGGTCCGCATGGCCGGCGCGCTGCAGCGGGGCGTCAGGCCGATCGCGGGCGGTCAGCAACGGACCGTCGGGGTGGAGGACGTAGGGGCCTTCCAGGCTGCGCGACCGCGCGAGGGTCGCCGCATGGCCCCAGCCGGTGCCCCCCTCGGCGGTCAGCAGATAGTACCAGCCGTCCCGCCAGTAGAGATGCGGAGCCTCGGTCAGTCCGAGGGGCGTTCCGCTGAAGATGGTCCGCCGCGTGCCGATCATGCGGCGCTCGGTCGGCGAATATTCCTGCAGCACGATACCGGCAAACCGGTTGGCCCCGGCGCGGTGGTCCCACAGCATGTTGAGCAGGTATTTGCGCCCGTCTCGGTCGTGGAACAGCGAGGGGTCGAAGCCGCTGCTGTTCAGGTGGATCGGATCGCTCCAGTCGCCGTCGATGGTCGGGCAAGTGACCAGATAGTTGTGGAAGTCGCGCAGGGACGCGCCGCTCGCGCCACCGACCGAGGTGCGGCCATAGCGTTTCACATCGGTGTAGATCAGGTGGAACAGCCCGTCGGCATGGGTCAGGCACGGGGCCCAGACGCCGCATGAGTCCGGCGCGCCCAGCATGTTCAGCTGACTGGCCCGGCTCAGGGGCCGGGTGATCAGGGTCCAGTTGGCCAGATCGCGCGAGTGGTGGATCTGAACCCCTGGAAACCATTCGAAGGTCGAGGTGGCGATATAGTAGTCCTCGCCGACCCGGCAGATCGACGGATCGGGATTGAACCCCTTGAGGATCGGATTGCGGATCGGGGTCATGGCGTCGCCTGGGCGATCGCCGCGCCGTCGGCCGGGCCCGTCCTGCCCGGATCGCGGACGAGGGTCCACAACAGGGCGGCGCCGACCAGGTCGAGGACGGCCAGGGCGACGAAGAAGGGCGTATAGCCGACCGTCGCCACCAGGCTGCCGATCAGCAGGGAGAAGACCAGCACGCCGAAATTGCCGCAGGTCCCGGCCATGCCGGTGACGGTGGCCACCTCGTTCCGGCGGAACAGATCCGAGGACATGGTGATGACCGTGACCGACAGGGTCTGGTGCGCGAACCCGCCGAGGCACAGCAGCAGGATGGCCACATAGGGGCTGTCGACGAAGCCGACGAAGCCGATGCCGATCATCATCACGGCCCCGACGGTGAAGGCGGTGCGCCGGGCGTTGATCAGGCTGAGGCCGCGCTTCTGCAGGAAGGCGGCCAGGGTCGGGCCGAACAGGCAGCCCAGGTCGGCGGCCACGAAGGGCAGCCAGGCGAACATGGCGATCTGGGCCAGGTCGAACCCGCGCACCGTGGTCAGATACAGCGGCACCCAGAAGGCCAAGGTCCCCCAGGTCGGGTCGGCCAGGAAGCGGGGCAGGGCGATGCCCCAGAAATTGCGGTTGCGCAGGATCCGCAGCGGCGAAGGCTTGGCGTCTTCGGCCTGCAGATGGGCCTCGCGACCCTCGGCGATCAGCCGCTTCTCTTCGGCGGACAGGCGGGGATGGGTGTCGGGCGAGCGGTAGAAGCTCAGCCACAAGGCCACCCAGATCAGACCCAGGGCCCCGCTGATGTAGAAGGCCGCGCGCCAGTCGTAGGTCAGGATGGCCCAGGCCACGATCGGGGGGGCCAGCATGGAGCCGACCGAGGCCCCGATGTTGAAGACCCCGCCCGCCAACCCCCGCTCGCGCGCCGGAAACCATTCGGAGACCGTCTTCATCCCGGCTGGATTGGCCGATCCCTCGGCCAGACCCAGCAGGCCACGCAGCACCGCGAAAGCCGGCCAGGAATTCGCCAGGCCATGGGCCATGGTGATCAGGGACCAGGCCGCGGCGAACAGGGCGAAGCCGGTCTTCAGCCCTAGGGTGTCCAGGACATAGCCGCAGAAGGGCTGCATCATGATGCCCAGCTGGAAGGCCCCGGTGATCCACGAATACTGCTGGGTCGTGACCCCGAGCTCGGTGGTCAGGGTCGGGGCGGCGACCCCCAGCGTGCTGCGACTGAGGTAGTTGATGATCGCGCCCAGCATCACCAGGCCGATGATCCACCAGCGCAGATTGCCCCGTCTCAGCATGTCGGTTCCCCTCCCGGGCCGAGGTCGATCGCTTCTGGTCAGGCGGCGATGAATCCCCCGGCCAGCGACCGATAGCCGCAGAGCCGCCGCCAAGGCAAATTGTCAGACCATTCAGCGCAGCGCGATCCGCTGCAGCACCACATTGTCGTCCAGCCGCCAGATCTTCAGCGTATGGCGGCCGGGCGCGACCGACCGGAAGGTCGTCGAAAGGGTGCGGACGTTGGTGATGACCGCCTGGTTCCAGTCGCGCTGTTCCTGGGTCGTGGTGGCATTGGGGGCGGGGATCAGGCTGTCGACGAGGGGGATCATCGGGCCGTCGTCCAGGGAGACGCCGAAGGCCAGTCGGGCCTTCCCCGTCGTATCGAGGGTCGGCACCAGATCCAGCAGGGCCTCGAGGTCGCCGCCCTGCGCCAGGGTGAAGTCATACTCCAGCCGGACCCCGTCCGCCTCGGTCGTGGGGGGACGGCCCTGGGGGAAGGCGGTCACCGCCCCGGCGGTGAGGCCGAGGTTCGGGATGACGCGCCAGGTCAGGCCCGCGCCCCCGACGGCGCGAGAAAAGTCCGGTGCCTCGATCGTGATCCGGTCGCCGGACGCGGCGGCGTCGGCCGGGGCCGAGACCGCTGCAACCCTCGGCGTGGCGGTCGCGGCCACGCGGATCACCTCGGGCATCTCCTGTGACTCCGGCTGCTGCCAGGAGGTGTAGCCGATGTGGGTCTGCAGCATCATGCCGTCCCACTTGCCGTCGCTGATCGCGTGGTATTCGGCCGTGATCGCGGCGTCCTCGCGGAAGGCCGCCTCGGCCCGGTCCGCGAAGGCGTTGGCGCGGGGATCGTCGACCGCCGCCAGACGGCGGTTCCAGGCCACCGAGTAGTAGAGGTCATAAAGGGTGGCCAGGGCCCGGATCGGGTGCTGAACCAGCTGGAAATAGGCCGCCTGATGCGTCTCGGGCAGCTGGACCCGCACGGCCTCGGCGCGGGCCTCCAGCGCCTCCCATTCCGCCACCCTGCGGCCGAAGTCGCCGCCGTCCAGGGTGTCCGGCCTCATGAGGCCGAGGGGAAAGGTGGCCGGGTCGATCAGCTCCGGCTTCCGCCGGGCCGCATACTGGCTGTAGCGCGTCACCAGGTCCGCGATGTCGGCGGCATGCTCCGGTCCGAAGGTCGCGGCGGCCCAGTCGCGCGGATAGCGCTCCAGTGCCTCCAGCGTCATCGCCTCGGGATCCCAGGCCTGCCGCATGAAGGCGCTGATCGGGAACTCCATCGGCTTGATGTCGCCGACATTGACGATCCACAGGCTGCGCGCCCCGCTCTGCCAGGCCAGATCCATCTGCTGCGAGGTCTTCTCGATCTGGACCGTGTTCAGCCATTTGTAGTTCCGGGGCGCCCCGACGTAGTCGAAATGGTAGTAGACGCCGTAGCCCGCGGCGCGGTCGCGATCCCCGGTCGGCAGTCGCCGGATCTGGCCCCAGTTGTCGTCGGCGAACAGCAGGAAGACATCGTCCGGCACCTGCATGCCGTGGTCGTAGTAGTCCTGCACCTCCTTGTAGAGGGCCCAGACCTGCGGGGTTTCACTGGCGGGACGGCCGGTGACGTCGGCGATGATGGCCCGTTGGTCGGCGACGACCTGTTCCAGCAGGGGGATGGCGGTGCCCTCGGCCATGGCCTCGTCGCCGTCGCCGCGCATGCCGATGGTGACCAGGGTGTCGAACGGCCGGCCGTCGCCGCGCGACATCATCCGCTCGATGCCGCCGCGCCAGAAGGTCCGCACATTCTCCCCATTGGCGGCGTAGTCCCAGCGGCCGCCGGTGACGCCGCTCTCGGTGTCGCGATGCCATTCGTCCTGGGCCCGGGTCAGGGGCTCGTGGTGGGAAGTGCCCATCACCACCCCCATGGCGTCGGCCAGAACCATGTTGCGGGGATCGTCGGCGTTGAACGCCTTGGGGGCCCACATGGCGGGCCACAGATAGTTGCCACGCAGGCGCAGGATCAGCTCGAACACATGCTGGTACATTTCCACGTTGATCCCGCCGAACCGCGTCCGGGCCCAGGTGGCGAAGCCGGGATCCTCGTCGTTGATGAAGATCCCGCGATAGCGGACCCCAGGCTGGTCGCGGCGCGCCCCGGCGGTGACGAAGACGTCGGACCGGCGGTGCACCGGCACGTCGGCGAACCAATGCCAGGGCGAGACGCCGATCTTTTCCGACAGGTCATACAGGCCAAAGACCGCCCCCCGCCGGTCGGCTCCGACGATCACCAGGGCGCGCTCCACGCCGGGGTAGGGGGCCTCGACGACGATCTGGCGGAAGGCTTCCCACTGGCCGGCGATGTCGCCGGTCTCGATCCGGCCGCGCGCGATCAGATCGTCGATCACAGTGCTCTGGCCCAGCACGCCGACGATCACAAGATCGCCTGTGGCCCCGGCCGTCGTCGCGATCCGGGCGGGGGCGTGTCCGCTGACCCGCTCCAGATCGGTGGCGAAGTTGTCGGCCGCGAGCGTCACAGCGGTGTCCGCCCCGGGCTCGACCAGCAGCGTCGCCGGACGGTCGCCGGTGATCAGGGGAAAGCTTCCAATGCTGGATGTCGCGCAGACCGACACAGGGCGGTCGCAGGCCTGGGCGGCCGATCCGGTCGCGAGGGCACCGAGCAGGAGAAGGGCGATCACCAAGCCGCGCATCGGTCACCTCAAGGGCTGTTCCAGGACGTCCGAACCGATCGATGACGCGCGAAACAGCGCCTGGCAATACTCAGACAATATTCAGGCGCTCCGAACCCGAATGCGAGTTGACCGGGTGCCGGAGCCCGGCCTAGGCTCGTGTTAGCGCTATCATCGTCGGTCAACGGCGGGGCTCATGGGAGGACGACAATGACCGCTCGGACCGGCCGTGATTTCGTGCTCGCCGTCATGGGGCTGGGCACGGCCGCGCCCGTCGGGGCGCAGGACCTTCTCGCCGCACCGTTCTCCGACCATGGCGTGATCCAGCGCGACCGACCCATCACCGTCTGGGGACAGGCCGGGCCGGGGGAGGCGGTCACTGTCGATCTGGCCGGCCGGACGACCCGTGCGACGGCCGGTCAGGTTGGCCGCTGGCGGGCGGAACTCCCGGCCATGACGGCCGGTGGTCCCCATGTGCTGACCGCGCGATCCGGCGATCGCACCGATCAAGCCGAAGACCTGCTGGTCGGCGACGTCTTCCTGTGCTCCGGCCAGTCCAACATGGTGGTCCCGGTCAGCCGGGCCCTGAACAGCCCGCGCGAGATCGGGGCCTCCGCCGACGACGGCATCCGGCTGATGACGATCCCCACCGTTCATGCGCCGACGCGCCAGCCGGACTTCGCCCAGCCGGTGTCCTGGGTCGCCGCGGCACCGGCGACCGTCGCCGACTTTTCGGCCGCCTGCTTCTTCTTCGCCCAGGACCTGCGCCGCGACCACGATGTGCCGATGGGGTTGATCAACGCCGCCTGGGGCGGGTCGACGATCCAGGCCTGGATGGGCGCCGAGGCGATCCGCGGCCAGGGCGGCTATGACGAAAGCCTGTCCATCCTCGACCAGTTCGCGACCGATCCGGCCGGGGCCCAGAGCCGGTGGGGCGCGGTGTGGGAGGCCTGGTGGACCTCGAAGGCGGGCAGCCGGCCCTGGACCGAAACCACCGAGGCCTGGTCGCCCGTTCCCGCCATGACCGCCTGGGAGACGTGGGGCGTGCCGGAGCTGGCGGCCTATAACGGCATGCTCTGGTACGGGGCGCGGGTCGGCCTGACCGCCGCCCAGGCGGCCCAGGGCGCGACCCTGACGCTCGGCAATGTCGACGAGGCGGACCAGACCTGGATCAACGGCACGGCCATCGGCGCGTCGGGTTCGGGCGATCGTTTCTATCCGGTCCCGGCGGGCGTGCTGAAGGCGGGCGACAACGCCGTCATCGTCAATGTCTTGGACACCTATGCCAACGGCGGCCTGTACGGACCGGCGGACAAGCGGGCCCTGGTCCTGGCCGACGGCACGTCGATCCCGCTGGATACAGCCGGCTGGCGCTATACCAGCGGGGCCGGCGACTTCGGTCCGGCGCCGCGCCCGCCGTGGGAAGCCCTGGCCGGGATCACGACCATCTCCAACGCCATGATCGCGCCGCTGGAGGGCGTCGGTCTGAAGGGCGTGCTCTGGTATCAGGGCGAATCCAACACCGGCCGCGACCCCGAGGCCTATGACCGGCTGCTGGCCGGCTGGATGACCGATTGGCGGGACCGGTTCGACCAGCCCGACCTGCCCTTCCTGATCGTCTCTCTGGCCAACTATGGCGAGCCGCGCGCCGAGCCCGCGGCGTCGGGCTGGGCCGAGCTGCGGGACCGGACCCGCACGGCGGTGCTGGCCGACGACCACGCGGCCCTGGCCGTGGCCATCGACCTCGGCGACCGCTGGGACATCCATCCGGGTCAGAAGCTGGAGCTGGGCCGTCGTCTGGCGCGGGCGGCGCGCGCCGAGATCTATGGGTCAGACATCGCTCCGTCAGGGCCCGAGGCGGCGCATGCGACCCGGGACGGCGACGCGGTCGTGGTCCATTTCGACCGGGTCGAAGGCCGCCTGGTCGCCTTCGGCGGGGCAGGTTTGCTGGGCTTCGAGCTGTGCGGGGCGGACGGCTCGGCCTGCCGCTTCGCCGACGCTCGCCCCAACGGGGCGACGGTGCGGATCGCCGTCCCCGCCGGGACCGCGGCGGATCAGGTCCGCTACGCCTGGGCCGACAATCCGACCGTGAACCTGTTCGACGGATCAGGCCTCCCGGCCGGCCCTTTCCGACTCCTTGTAGATCAAAAAAGGCAAACCCCATGACGCGCACCTCCGCCTTCGGCACTCCCTCCCGGCGCGCCGTGCTGGCCGGCGCCGCTGCCAGCGCCGGTCTGGCGTCGGTCAAGCCCGCCTGGGCGCAGGGGGATCAACCGTCCCTGCGCGACCTCGCCGCCGCGCGCGGCCTGCTGTTCGGCTCGGTCGCCGGCATGGCTCCTCCGGGACGACTGGGCGGTTCGCTGCAGGATCCGGCCTATCAGGCCCTGCTGATCGCCGACTGCGGGGGGCTGGTGGCCGAGAACGAGATGAAGTGGGCGGCCCTGCGTCCCGACGCCGAGCGGTTCGACTTCGACCGCATGGACCAGATCGCCGCCTTCGCGACCGAGCACGACATGGCGCTGCGCGGCCATACCCTTCTGTGGCATCACCCGCAGTGGTTTCCGCGCTGGCTGACCGACTACGACTATGGCGCGCGACCGGCCGCCGAGGGCGAGCGGCTGTTGACCGAGCATATCCGGGGGGTCACCGCCCGCTATCCTCAGGTCGTGTCGTTCGACGTGGTCAATGAGACGGTCGACGCGGGTACCGGGGCCCTGCGCGAGACCTCGCTGTCGCGCGCCATGGGGCAGGAGGTGCTCGACGTCGCCTTCCACACGGCGCGCGAGGCCGCGCCTCAGGCGCGGCTTTGCTACAACGACTATATGAGCTGGGAAGCGGGCCATGAAGCCCATCGGGCCGGGGTCCTGCGGCTGCTGGAAGGGTTCCGCAAGCGCGGCGTGCCGGTCGATGCCCTGGGCGTCCAGAGCCATATCGGCTCCGGCAACACCGACGATTCCGTGGGCTTCGACACGGCCCAGGAGCGGGAGTGGCGGGTCTTCCTCGACGAGGTCGTCGGCATGGGATTCGACCTGGAGATCACCGAGTTCGACGTCCACGACAAGAACCTGCCGCTGGATTTCGAGGTGCGGGATCGCGCGGTCGCGGACCTGGCCGAGCGTTATCTGGACCTGATGCTGGACTATCCCCAGACCCGCACCGTCATGCTATGGGGCCTGGCCGACCACTACTCGTGGCTGCAGGGCCTATGGCCCCGCGCCGACGGGGCCGCCAAGCGCCCGACGCCTTGGGACGCGGCGTTCAAGCCCAAGCCGCTGCGCGCCGCCATCGAACGGTCCCTGACCCGAGCGAAGCCGCGCTGAGCTGACGGTCGGCGCGACCCGACCTCAGTTGCCGGGGGCGAAGGGGAAGGACAGGGCCTTGTAGTAGTCGAGGTCGTGCTCCGGCTCCGCCGCCCCGGCGGGCAGGGGCCGGTCGGCGAAGGTGCGGAAATAGGCCACGCTGGCGTCGCGCCACCACTTCGCCTCCTGCTCCTGAATGGCCAGGAACTGGGAGACCTCGTCGAATCGGCGGGAGTCAACATAGGGGACCAGCGTCGCCCAGCTCCGGCGCATGTCACCCACCTTCGCCACGCCGCGATCGTAGGTCAGGACCAGTTCGTCCCACAGCGGCCGTCCCGAGGCCATGCGATGGTCCCAGCCGACGTGATGGAACCACAGCAGATCGCGCTCATCGACGGTCTCGAGGTCGCCATATCGCGCCGCGACGGCGGGGGCGTACTGCGCGATCGCGTCGCTGCCGCTGGCGGTGCGGTCGAAGCCGATCCCGGCCGCGTCGGCCTTGTTGTAATAGGCCGGGTTCCACTCGGGCCGGTCCAGGTCGGCGACCCAGGGGCCAGGGCCGTAGTGGTGGCCGGTGGCCATCTGGTGATGCAGCCCCAGGGGCGTCATATAGTCCACCACCGCCTCGCGCGAGCCCATCATCATCGCCACCACAGGCTCGACGAAGCGCGGATCGGGGGTGAAGGTCCGGCGCGCCCAGTCGCGGGCGACGGGCTCGGCGCGGGTGTCCGGATCCCAGGCCATGCGGCCCAAGACATACCAGTTGGCCTGGTCGAAATGGCTGCCCGACCAGTTGCGGTCCGTGCCGATGTTGGCCACCCCGGCCATGCCGGTCAGGGTATGGTTCTCGGCTGTTCCGTCCACGATCCGCGCCACCGAGGTGCCCGCCGTCGGCCGGTGCGTGTCCGACTGCAGCGTCTCCTCATACATCGTGCCGAGGTAGGCCAGATGGGTGGCGAAGCCGAGGTACTCCTTGGTGATCTGGAACTCCATCATCAGGGGCGTTTCGGGCATCGCCCCGAACAGCGGATGGAAGGGTTCGCGCGGCTGGAAGTCGATGGCCCCGTTCTTGACCTGGACGATGACGTTGTCGCGGAAGCGGCCGTCCAGCGGGACGAACTCGGCATAGGCCTGTTTGGCGCGGTCCGTGGTGTCCTCGGCCGAATAGACGAAGGCCCGCCACATCACGACGCCGCCGTGCGGCGCGACGGCGTCGGCCAGCATGTTGGCCCCGTCGGCGTGGGTGCGGTCGTAGTCCTGCGGCCCCGGCTGACCCTCGGAATTGGCCTTGACGAGGAAGCCGCCGAAATCGGGGATGGCGGCGTAGATCTCGTCGGTCTTGGCCTTCCACCAGGCGGCCACGGCGGGGTCCAGCGGGTCGGCGGTCGGCAGGCCGCCGATCTCGATCGGGGCGCTGAACCGGGCCGACAGATAGACCTTGATGCCATAGGGCCGGAACACATCGGCCAGGGCCGCGGCCTTCTCGATATAGGGGGCGGTCAGGCTGAGGGCGTTGGTGTTGACGTTGTTCAGCACCGTTCCGTTGATGCCCAGCGAGGCGTTGGCGCGGGCGTAGTCGACGTAGCGAGTCTGGGTATAGCCGGGCAGGGTGTGCCAGTCCCAGATCGACTGGCCCGAATAGCCGCGCTCGACCGTCCGATCCAGATTGTCCCAGTGGTTCAGCACCCGCAGCTTGACCTTGGGCGCCGCGCGCACGTCGAGCTCGGTCAGGGGCTCGCCCAGCTGCAGCCGCCGCAGCCATTCGAAGCTGCCGTACAGCACCCCGACCTCGCTGTTGGCGGTGATGACGGTGACGGCGCGACCGTCGATCCGGGCGCTGCGGATCAGATAGCCTTCTGGACCGAGGTCGGCGACCGGCAGGTCCAAGGCGGCAATGCGAGGGGCGCTCGCTGGCCCGAGGACCAGGGCCCCGTCGGCGAGGTCGGACGACAGTTCGGGCGTCCGCTCCAGCAGGCCGGCGATACCCCGCGAAAGCTCGGCCCGGGCCAGACGCAGGGTCTCGCCGTCGCCCTCGACGACGATGCGAGCGGCGAGGGGCGTGGCCGCGCGGGCGGCGGGCTCGGCCAGGGGCCGGTAGCGCAGCCATAGGTCATAGCCGTCTTCGGCCCGCGCCGACGGGGGCGTGAGCCAGACGGCCATGGCCAGGACGGCCAGCAGAATCCAGGCGTTGAGACGCGTCGTCATCGGTCCTCCCACGGCCCGTATCCGGGCTCTATCCACGCTTGCGCGGACGAGTTGACATCGCCCGGCGAACGGTTTCTGGTAGCGCTATCATGACAGGGCCCGGGCGGTTGTCCAGAGGCCGGACGGCGGGTCTACCGCCGCTTTTGGGGAGCATCGGGTGTCGGACCTGACCATCACCGCCGCGCGGGTCATCACGACCTGCCCCGGACGCAACTTCGTCACCCTGAAGCTCGAAACCCGGGGCGGTCTGACCGGCGTAGGGGACGCCACCCTGAACGGCCGCGAATTGTCGGTCGCCAGCTATCTGGTCGACCATATCGTGCCCCTGCTGATCGGACGCGACGCCCACCGCGTCGAGGATACCTGGCAGTACCTGTACAAGGGGGCCTACTGGCGGCGCGGGCCGGTGACGATGTCGGCCATCGCCGCCGTCGACATGGCCCTGTGGGACCTGAAGGCCAAGGCGGCCGGCCTGCCCCTGTACCAGCTGCTGGGCGGAGCCTGCCGCGAGAACGTCATGGTCTATGGCCACGCCAACGGCGTGACGGTCGAGGAGACGGTGGCGGAGGCGAAGCGCTATGCCGACCTGGGCTATAGGGCCATCCGCCTGCAGTCCGGCGTGCCCGGCCTGGCCTCGACCTACGGCGTGTCCAAGACCTTCGGCTATTACGAGCCCGCCGACGCCGCCCTGCCGACCGAGAACCTGTGGTCCAGCGAAAAGTACCTCCGCTCGGTCGCGCCCCTTTTCGAGGCGGCGCGCGAGACCCTGGGGTGGGACGTCCACCTGTTGCACGATATCCACCACCGCCTGACGCCGATGGAGGCCGGGCGGCTGGGCAAGGACCTAGAGCCCTATCGCCCGTTCTGGCTGGAGGATCCGACCCCGGCCGAGAACCAGGCCGCCTTCCGCCAGATTCGCCAGCACACCACCACGCCCATCGCCGTGGGCGAGATATTCAACACCATCTGGGACTGCAAACAGCTGATCGAGGAACAGCTGATCGACTATATCCGGGCGACCGTGGTCCATGCCGGCGGCATCACCCACCTGCGCCGGATCGCGGCCCTGGCCGACCTGTATGGTGTCCGGACCGGCTGTCACGGGGCGACGGACCTGTCGCCGGTGTCGATGGCCGCGGCCCTGCATTTCGACCTGTCGGTCCCGAACTTCGGCATCCAGGAATACATGCGCCACACGGCCGAGACCGACGCGGTCTTCCCTCATGCCTACAGCTTCGCCGACGGGGCCCTGCACCCGGGCGAGGCCCCCGGTCTGGGCGTCGACATCGACGAGGCCCTGGCCGCCGAACATCCGTACCGCCCGGCCTATCTGCCGGTGAACCGCCTTGAAGACGGCTCCATGCACAGCTGGTGATCGACCGAGGCGCGCCGCCAGACGCGCGCCCGGTTAGGGAAACGAAGGAGGGACGATGACCGACGCATCTACCGACGGTGCCACGGCCGGGGCGACCGGCCGGATCGGCCGTTACCGCTGGCTGATCTGCGGCCTGCTCTTCTTCGCCATCACCATCAACTATGTGGATCGCCAGGTCCTGGGGGTGCTCAAGCCGGTGCTCGAGACCGAACTGGGCTGGAGCGAGATCGACTACGCCAACATCGTCGTCGCCTTCCAGGCCGCCTATGCGATCGGCCTGCTGGCCTTCGGGCGGTTCCTCGACGTGATCGGCACCCGCTGGGGCCTGGCGATCGCGGTGGTGATCTGGAGTCTGGCGGCCATGGCCCATGCCGGGGCCCGGTCCGCCATCCAGTTCGCCGTGGTGCGGTTCGCCCTGGGCCTCGGCGAAGCCGGGGGTTTCCCCGCCTCGGTCAAGGCGGTCTCGGAGTGGTTCCCCAAGAAGGAACGGGCCCTGGCGACCGGTATCTTCAACGCCGGCTCCAATGTCGGGGCGCTTGTGACGCCCATCCTCGTGCCCCTGATCGTCCTGACCCTGGGCTGGGAGTGGGCCTTCATCCTGACAGGGCTGACGGGCTTCGTCTGGCTGGCGCTGTGGCTGCTGATCTATCGCCGGCCCCAGGACCACCCCAGGGTGTCGCCGGCCGAGCTGGCCCATATCGAGAGCGACCCGGTCGATCCGCCGGGCAAGGTCGGCTGGTCGACCATCGCCTTCCGGCGCGAGACCTGGGCCTTCCTGCTGGGCAAGTTCCTGACCGATCCGGTCTGGTGGCTGTTCCTGTTCTGGCTGCCGGACTTCTTCGCCAAGACCTATGGTCTGAACATCAAGACCTTCGGCCCGCCGCTGGTGGCGGTCTATCTGCTGGCGGACGTCGGCTCGATCGGCGGCGGCTGGCTGTCGTCGCACCTGATCAAGCGCGGCTGGTCGGTCAATGCCGGACGCAAGATGACCATGCTGATCTGCGCCCTGGCCGTGACGCCGATATCGATCGCCGTCTTCGCCGACAATCTGCTGGTCGCGGTCGGGATCATCGGCCTGGCGGCGGCGGCGCACCAGGGCTGGTCGGCCAATCTCTACACCCTGGTCTCGGACGTGTTTCCCAAGCGCGCGGTGGCGACGGTGGTCGGGTTCGGGGCGGCGGGGGGCGCGGTCGGCGGCATGTTCATCGCCACCTTCGCCGGTTGGACCCTGGAGACGACGGGCAGCTATGTGCCCCTTCTCTTGTTCGCGGGCGGGGCGTATCTGATGGCGCTTCTCGTCATCCACCTGCTGACGCCGCGCCTGGCGCCGGTGGTCCTGCCCGCCGAGCCGTCATGACCCAGCCGCTGCGCCTGCATCCCGACCGTCTGTTTCCGGCCGATCCGGAGACCCGGGCCGTGGCGCGCCGCCTGCATGCCGAGGTCGCCGGCCTGCCGATCGTCAGCCCGCACGGCCACACCGATCCGTCCTGGTTCGCCCTGAACCAGAACTGGACCGATCCGGCCGCGCTGCTGATCACGCCCGACCACTATGTCTTCCGCATGCTGTTCAGCCAGGGCGTGGCGATGGAGGACCTGGGCGTACCCCGGGCCGATGGGGGGCCGGTCGAGACCGATCCCCGGGCCATCTGGCGGCGCTTCGCCGAGCGCTATCATCTGTTCCGGGGCACGCCGTCGCGCCAGTGGCACGACTGGGTCTATGCCGAGGCCTTCGGGCTCGAGGTCCGCCTGTCGGCCGAGACGGCGGACCACTATTACGACGTCATCGACGCGGCCCTGAAGACCGAGGCCTTCAGGCCGCGCGCCCTGTTCGAGCGCTACAATATCGAGCTGATCGCCACGACCGAGAGCCCGTTGGACCCGCTGGAGCACCATGCCGCGATCCAGGCCTCGGGCTGGTCCGGCCGGGTCATCACCGCCTATAGGCCCGACCCGGTGCTGGACCCGGATTTCGAGGGCTTCCACGACAATCTGGTGCGGTTCGGGGCCCTGACCGGCGAGGACATCAGCCGCTGGGACGGCTATCTGGCGGCGCACCGGCGGCGGCGCGCCTTCTTCGCTGATCACGGTGCCACCTCGACAGACCACGGCCATCCCACCGCCTTCACCGCCGACCTGCCCGAGGCGGAGGCGGCGGCCCTGTACGCGAAGGTGGCGACCGGCCCGGTCTCGCCCGCCGAGGCGGAGCTGTTCCGCGGCCAGATGCTGACCGAGATGGCGCGGATGAGCCTGGACGACGGTCTGGTGATGCAGATCCACCCCGGCAGCTTCCGCAATCACAATGGCCCGGTGTTCGAGCGTTTCGGCCGCGACAAGGGGGCCGACATCCCGACCCGCACCGACTATGTCACGGCGCTGAAGCCCCTGCTGGACCGGTTCGGCTCCGAGCCCGGTCTGACCATCATCCTCTTCACCCTGGACGAGACCGCCTACAGCCGCGAACTGGCCCCGCTGGCCGGCCACTATCCGGCGCTGAAACTGGGTCCGCCCTGGTGGTTCCACGACAGTCCGGAGGGTATGCGCCGGTTCCGCGAACAGGCGACCGAGACGGCGGGCTTCTACAACACCGTCGGCTTCAACGACGACACCCGCGCCTTCCTGTCCATCCCGGCCCGCCACGACGTGGCCCGGCGCATGGATTGCGGCCATCTGGCGAAACTGGTGGTCGAGCACCGGCTGGAGGAGGACGAGGCGCACGACCTGGCCCGCGCCCTGACCTACGACCTGGTCAAGGCGGCCTACCGTCTGTGAGCCCGCGCCTGTCCGACGCCACCCTGGCCGGCCTGCCGGCCGAGGTCGAACGCCCGGGCTATGATCGCGCGGCGGTCACGACCGGCGTGGTCCATCTGGGCATCGGGGCCTTTCACCGCGCCCACCAGGCGGTGGTGTTCGACGACGCCCTGCGCAGCGGCGACCGGCGCTGGAGCGTGCTGGGAGTCTCGCTGCGCTCGCCCGGGGTACGCGATCAGCTGCAGCCTCAGGACGGCCTGTACAGCCTGCGGGTCCGGGACGGCTCGGCGGAGACGGTGCGCATCATCGGCGCGGTCCGGCGCGTCCTGGTCGCCCCCGAAGACCCGGGTGCCGTGGTCGTCGCCATGGCCTCGGCCGACGTCCACCTCGTCACCCTGACGGTGACGGAGAAAGGCTATCGCCTCGATCCCGCGACCGGTGCGCTGATCCAGACCGATCCGGACATTCTGGCCGACATCGCCGACCCGGCCCGGCCCCGTACCGCCCCGGGCTTCCTGGTCGCGGCCCTGGCCGAGCGTCGTCGCCGGGGCCTGCCCCCCTTCACGGTGATCTCGTGCGACAACCTTCCGCACAACGGCGCGCGGGTGCGGGCGGCTGTGCTGGGTCTGGCGGAACGGATCGATCCGGACCTGGCCGCCTGGATCGCGGAGCAGGGGGCCTTCCCCGCCACCATGGTCGATCGCATCGTGCCGGCCACGACGCCGGACGACATCGCGGCCCTGACTGAGCGGCTGGGCGTCGAGGACGCCGGCATGGTCAAGACCGAGCCCTTCACCCAGTGGGTCATCGAGGACCGGTTCGCCGGGCCCCGGCCTGACTTCGCGGCCCTGGGCGTGCAGCTGACCGGCGCCGTCGCCCCGTGGGAGGACGCCAAGCTGCGCCTGCTGAACGGGGCCCATTCCGCCATCGCCTATCTGGGCGGTCTGGCGGGGCATGACTTCGTGCATCGGGTCGTGGGCGAGACCGCGTTCGCCGCCTTCGTCGAGCGGCTGTGGGACGAGGCGCAGACGACGCTGAACCCGCCGCCGGGCCTCGATATTCCCGCCTATCGGGCGGCCCTGATGGCCCGGTTTCGCAACGAAGCCCTGCAGCATCGTACCCGCCAGATCGCGATGGACGGGTCGCAGAAACTGCCGCAGCGCCTGCTGGCGACGATGGCCGACTGCTTGGCCGCCAATCAGGGCATCGACGCCCTGGCCCTGGCGGTGGCGGGCTGGATCCGCTGGCAGGCGGGGGTCACCGAAACCGGTGAGACCTTCGTGGTCGATGATCCGCTTGCCGATCGGCTGCGGGACTGTCTGGCGGGGGCCGCCACGGTCGAGGCGCGCGTCCAGGCGGTGATCGACCGCTCGGGCGTCGTCCCGCCGAGCCTGGCCGGCGATATGCGGTTCGCGGCCGCCGTTACCCAGGCTCTGGCGCAGATTGAGTCCCGGGGCGTTCTGACCGCGATCGGCTGAACCGAGCCTTCGGCCTGTCCGGCGCTAAGGCCGGTCGCCGAGGAGCTCGCCCCGCGTCGCCGGGCGGACAGACCTGCCCTTGTAGTTCCGAACGAACAAGACGGCGGCCGAGAGCACCAGAACGGCTCCCAGGATGCTGGTAGCGTAGGCGGCCCCGACGAAGAACGGCAGCCACGGCAGCTCCACGGCCGCGAAATTGCGCACCAGCAGCAGGACGACGCTGCCCAGATAGCCCGAAGCGTCGGCGAGATAGATCAGGAAACCCGCCGTCCCGACCGTGCCCGAATAGGCGATCATCCGGTCGAACAGCATGGCGTTGAACGGGGTATAGGCCAGATACAGCCCCGCCCCGCCCGCGATCATCCAGGCGATCGGCGACAGCAGATGCTGCTGGAAGGCCAGGGTGGACAGGCCCAGGACGACGAATCCGGCCAGGATCACGCCGTGCATCATCAACAGGGCGCGGCCGTTGTCCTTGACCGCGATCAGCACCCCCATCGAGACCAGGGACAGGACCGCCACCGGGCCCTCGCTGGCGGTGAAGACCGAGGCCGCGTCGCCATAGCCGAGGGCGCGCCAGATCTCGGCGGCGAAATTGTCGCGCAGGTCGCGGAAGGCCGTCAGCATGACATAGGCGGCGACCAGCAGGATCAGGGCGGGCCAGTGGGCGGACAGGAAGGCCTTGCGCTCCCGGGCCATCATCGGCCGACGCGCCACGCGCTCGGCCTCGTCGGCCGGGCTGGGCGGGGGCAGGGCGGCCAGCGCCAGCACCGAGATCGCCAGCAGCGGCATGAAGATCAGGCCCGTCGCCGCCGGCATCCAGAAGGGGCTGACGCTGGCCACGTCCATCAGCGCCTTGCCGATGGACTTCACCACGCCGGACGACAGGATGAAGCTGGCGCACAGGATCGCGCCGAGCACCTCGCTGGTGCGCCGTCCCTCCATGAAGCCGAACACCAGGCCCCAGATCAGACCCAGCGGCAGGCCGTTCAGGAACAGGGCGGCGACGTTCCAGGGCGCGGGCACGACGGCGAACAGGATCAGGGCCAGCCAGGAGAGGCCGATCAGCACCACGATGGCCAAGGCACGACGCTCCGGCCGCATCTCGGCGATAACCTTGACCCCGATCAGCTTGGACAGGGCGTAGCCGGCGACCTGGGCGATCACCAGGGCCACCTTGTAGTCCAGGCCGAAGTCCCACCCAGCCACGGCGTCGAAGGTGGCCGCCGTGAACGGCTTGCGGAAGGCGTACATGGAGAAATAGGCGCAGAAGCCCGCGAGGCCCGCGAACAGGACGAAGACGACGGGGTTCGCCCGTGCCAGCCAGAGCCTTAGCCGTTGCATCACCCGTCCTGTTCCAGCTGCACGTCTGTGGTCTAGACCAGCCTCACGACGGCTGGATGACGGGCTTTCGGCATGCGATCCGCGACGGCCTGACCGGATCTTCGACGCCCCCCAAAGCTCAGGTCGCGCCAAGCCGGACGATCAGCCGGGCGCGGCCAGGCGCAGCAAGAGATCGCGATAGGCGGTCAGGGGGGCCAGGGTCACGCCCTCCACCTTCGCCAGTTCATCGTAGCGCCGCAGCCGAACGGCCGGCTCGAAGTGAGGCATCGCCGCGAAGGCCTCGGCTTCGGCCTCGCTCATCGGTCCCCCTTGCAGGGCCAGGCTCTGGCGGGAGGCGGGGCTGAGGGCGTCGGCATAGCCGGGCTCCCGGGCGGCGAGATAGCGTTTGGCCTCGACGTGCAGCCGCACCGGCTCGGTGACGTCCGAGCCGAAGCCCTGCGCCAGCCAGGCCGCCCCAATCCGCTCGTGCACGGCGTCGATCCCCCGGTCCGCCGCGTCCTGCCCCTGCTTCTGCAGCAGGTGGCCGATGTCGTGCAGCAGGGCGGCGGCGACCAGGGCGTCCGGCTCGGCGGCGGCCCGGGCATGGTGGGCCGTCTGCAGGGCGTGTTCGCGCTGGGTCACCGCCTCGCCATAGTGGTCGCCGCCCGACCGGTCGAACAGGGCGAAGATCGTCTCGACGACCGTCTCGGCGTTTTGTGGCCTGGTCATAGGCGGCTCAGCGGGGGGTCAGCAGGTTGGGATCGATGAACTGGCGCGGGATGCCGGGGCCCTGGAAATAGGCCCCCAGCCAGGAGCCGCCGCCGCCGTTGAAATACTCGACCCGGATGGCGTGTTGGCCGGCGGTCAGGGCGATGCGGCCGGTGGCCGTGATGACCCCGTGGTCGCCGTCATTGTCCACCACGGTCTGGCCGTCGACATACAGCTTGCTGCCGTCGTCCGAGGCCAGGAAGAAGTCGTAGTCGCCGGCGGTCGGGATCCGGATCTGGCCATCGAAGACCACGGCCACGGCGTCTTCGCGCGGCAGGGTCAGGCCGTCGATGGTGAACTCGTGGGAGGCGCCGGTCGCGACCGGCTCAAGCCTAGAGAAGTCGGGCAGGCGCACGGGCGACTCCGGCAGCAGGTAGATGCTGTGGGTCAGGCCGCGCGTCTCCGCGCCCGCGCGATCGAGGATACGGAAATAGCCGTTCACCGGGACGCTGGCCGGCTGGCCGTCGACGAACAATGTGGCGCGCACGATGGTGCTGCGGGTGATCTCGACCGGGCCGGCGTACAGCGGTGACTGGGAGGTGGGGATGGTGTGGTCCAGCGTATAGCGGATCTCGCCGACCGGGTTCGGATTGCGCAGGGTCATCCGGGCCGGCCCATCGACGAACAGGCCACCGGGAGGCGCATTGCCGTCGCCCGCCGGCTCGATCACCGGGGCGGCGTAAAAGCTGCTGGTGCGATAGGCCTGGACCGGCATCGCCTCGCCCGCCAGGACCGGCCGGACCGGCCGGCCCAGCCAGGCGTAGGGAATCTCGACCCCCAGCAGCCAGGCGGCGGTGGCGGGGGTGTCGAAGGTGTTGATCGGCAGGTTCAGCTGCTGGCCTGCAGCGACGCCCTGGCCCGACGCGATCCATGGAATCTCCAGCTCGGCCAGACTCTCGCCGCCGTGGCCCTTGCCCACGCCGCCGTGGTCGGAGGTGACCAGGATCACCGTATCGTCGGCGATGCCGGCGTCGACCACGGCCTGGCGGATCGCCCCGATCAGGGCGTCGGCCTTGCTGACCGAGGCATAGTAGTCGGGCGTGCCGTGACCGAACTCATGGCCGGCGTGGTCGACGTGGTCCAGATGGACGAACAGGAACTCGGGCGTCTCGGCCTTGATGTAGTCGACGGCCAGGGCGGTGGTCTTGTCCTCGTCGGCGCCGCGGGCGTCGTAGTCGACGAAGCGGTGGTCATACAGATTGCCGAACCCGTCCCAGTGATAGATCGAGCCGACGTCCCAGTCCGGATGTTGGTCGGTGATGACCTGGAAGATCGAGGGGAAGAAACCACCTGATCCGGTCACCGAGGTGGGAAAGCCGAACTCGCCGACGCGCCAGTCGTTGCTGGTGACGCCGTGCTGCTCGGGCCCGGCGCCGCTGAGGATCGAGGCCCAGTTGGCGCTGCTGGTGGTGGGCAGGACGCCGCGCGCATGCAGACTCCAGGCCCCGGTGCGCATCATCTCGCGCAGAACGGGGGTGTCGGCGGTCATGACCCCGTCGGGGCTCAGCCCGTCCACGCCGATGATGATCACATGTCCGACGCGCGGGGCGTCCCGCGTCTGAGCCACGGCAGGGGTGCCGCTGAGCACCGTGGTCGCGGCAAGCGCGGCGGCCAGGGCAAGGTGTCGGAGCGAGACGGTCATGGCGGGCTTTCGCGAAAAGGATGCGGCGCGGACGGCGGGGGACGCTTCGGACGGTGGCGGCTCGGCAGCGTGTCTCACAGCCAATCTGGTCTGTACCAGATTGGAACTGTGTGCTGTAGGAAGGTTTCGTGAAAGACCGCTGGCAACCGCATGACGCCGTAGGCACAACGGAGGTGTCGGATCGCCGGAACGCGGAGGATCGGGAGCAGCATGGTCAAGCCCGAGCCCGGCTCGAAGTCCGAGGGGCCCCACTACATGAGCCTGCGCGACGACGTCGCCGCGCGCATGGCCCGGGGCGAGCTTCGGTTCGGGGATCGCCTGCCGTCCGAGCGGGATCTTCAGGTGGCCCTGGGCATGGCGCGGGGCACCGTCCGCCAGGGGTTGTTCCAGCTGGAGGCCGAAGGGGTCATCTACCGCCGCGACCGCAGCGGCTGGTACGTCTCGCCCCCGCCGGTGGTCTATGACCCGACCCGCTGGGAGGGGTTCATGGCCTATGTCGAGGCGCAGGCGCGACGCCCGTCGACGGAGGTCATCTCGGTCGAGACCATCGCCGCCGACCCGCCGCTGGCCCAAGTCTTCGCCCGGCCAGTGGGGGCATCGCTCTACCGCCTCCACCGGCGGCGCCATGTGGATGAGCGGGCTGTGCTGGTCGAGCGGATCGTCGTCGACGCCGCCATGGCCCCGGACCTGCTGCGTTTTCCGCTGGATCAGTCACTGACCAGTATCCTCAAGAGCCACTACGGCCTGTCCGTCGCCCGCAATCAGGTGCGGATGCAGCCGTGCGCCCTGACCGGCTACGAGGCGGAGGCCCTGGGGGTGAAGTCCGGCCTGCCCGGCCTCGCGGTCCAGCGCACGAGCTTCGATGCCCGGGGGCGGGTGGTTGAGTTCGACCAGGAATACTGGCGCCACGACGCGGTGCGGATCAGCGTCGATATCCAGGTGTCCTGAGCGCCTGTCCGTCCTCGCCTAGACCTGGGCCACCCGCAGGGGGCCGGGGCCGCCCGCGGCGGGATCGGAATAGGACCGCTTGCCATCCTCGATATGGCCCGCCATGCGCCAGGTCTGACCCTCGGCCGACAACTGCCGGTCGTACCAGCCGTGGCTGGACGACAGGTCCAGCGCGAGCCGTCGCACCTCCCCGGCGGCCAACCGAACGATCGCGGGCGAAACGCCATAGGCCCGGTCGGTCAGGTCGATCGTCAGATCCGACTCGGTCAGGTTCTTGATCGACAGCGCAGGCGCGGCCGGGTTGGACTCGAGCCCGGCGCAGAACCGGTCGCAGCGGCCGGTCAGGCGGCGGTGAAAGCCGTTGGGGCCCAGCACGAAGAGATCGGTGGCCGCGTCCTGATCGGAAAGCGGATGGGTCAGGTCCCGACCGGCGCCGACGGTATAGCGGGCGGGGCCTTCGTCCAGCCGCCTCATGTCATAGACATGAAAGACCGCGGCGCGTTCCGACGAGCGGTTGACCAGCATCAGGGCGGCTCCGCCCCCGCCGCGCTTCAGCCGGGCGTCCAGGGCGTAGGGAGTCGGGCGTCGCGGCCTTTGACCCGTTTCCTGAACCGGGGCCGCCGCCTGGTCGGGCACCGGGGGGTGGACCTCTTCGAGCGCGGCGGCCCGGACCGACAGGGCCTCGGTCGGCGGCAGGGCCGCCATGAAGGCCTCGCTCTCCGGCGCGCTGAAGTCGAAACAGGAGGTCAGGTCACCGCACACCGCGCGTCGCCAGGCGCTGATGTTCGGTTCGTGGACGCCGAAACGGGCCTCGAGGAAGCGCAGGATGCTGGTGTGGTCGAACACCTCCGAGGCGACATGCCCGCCCTTGCTCCAGGGCGAGATCACATACATCGGCACGCGCGGCCCCAGGCCGTAGGGGCGACCCAGATAGGCTGCATCCGCCGCCGTTCGCGACCGGGTGTGATATTCGTCGTCCGCCGGAATCGTTGTCGCCCCGTGCGTGCCGCCGTCCCCCGACCGCGCCGGCGGAGCGGGCGGGGGCATGTGGTCGAACAGGCCGTCGTTCTCGTCAAAATTGACCAGCAGCACGGTCCGCGCCCAGACCTCGGGGTTGGCGGTCAGGGCGTCGAGCACCCGCGCCGTGTAGTCGGCCCCCTGCAGCGGCGTCGACACGCTGGGGTGCTCGGACATGGCGGCGGAGGAGACGATCCAGGAGACTTCCGGCAGGCGGGCGTCGACCACATCCTGGCGCAGGTCGTCGAGCGTCCGGGTCGTCATCGTCCGGCGGGTCAGCAGGGCGGCCGCGGCGGAAGCGGCCCCGTGCGCCCGCCGATAGGTCTGGAAGCCGACCAGGGGGTTGTCGGTGAAGTTGTCGTCCATGTCCTGGTAGATCTGGAACCCGATCCCGGCGGCCATCAGCCGTTCGGGATAGGTCGTCCAGAGATAGCCGCCATGCTGCAGGGGGTCGGCGTCCAGGCTGTCGTAGCCGTTGTCGATCGCCGGACCGTTGGCCCGGCCCAGGGGGTCGTGGGTGCCGGTCCAGATATAGAGCCGGTTGGGATTGGTGCTGAGGTGCAGGGCGCAGTGATAGGCGTCGCACAGCGTGAAAGCCTCGGCGAGACTGTACTGGAAGGGCAGGTCCGCGCGGGTGAAATGGGCCATGGATTGGTTCTGCTTGAAGCGCGGCCAGGCCCCCATCCGGCCGTTGTCCCAGGCCGCCTGGCTGTCGGTGAAGCCGTGCGGCGTGCCCAGCGGCCGGTACAGGCGAAAGTCCGCGGCGGTGTCCAGCCGGAACGGCGCGATCAGGGCCGGCGACGCGCCGGGGGTCTCGTTGGGCTGCACGAGCACCGTCCGGTCCGGGGCCTCGGGCAGGGGCGGGGCCGGGATGGCGAAGCGGTCGCCGAAGCCCGTGACTCCGCGCATCGCGCCGAAATAGTGATCGAAGGCACGGTTCTCCTGCGTCAGGATCACGACATGGCCGACGTCCATCAGCGTGCCCGTCCGGCGATCGGCCGGGATGTCGAGCGCCCGGGCGATCGCCGGGGTGAAGGCGGCCGCGGCCCCCGCGCTGGCCATCATGGCGCGAATGAAGCTTCGGCGATCCTGCTGCGTCATGCGTCTCGGGCTCCTGAAGGGGTCACGCACGCGAAGTCTGGCGAAGGCCGGCCCTAGACCAGACCGGCACGCGATCGGGGACGAACGGCGACGGCGGCCTCTGCGACGTGGACCTTCGTGCCCGATTGCGAGGCGGCGTCCACGGCGCTGCGCGGCGGGTCCAGGTCGGTCACCAGATCCTGCACGTCTGCGAACGACGCGACCTGGATGAAGCCGGACTTGGCGAACTTGGTATGATCGGCCAGCACGACGACGCGTCGCGCCTGGGGCAGCAGGCTCTGTTTGAACGCCGCCTCGTCCGGGTCGAAGTCGAGAAAGCCCCGTTCGGCATCGACGGCCCCCATCGACAGCACCGTCAGGTCGGGCGCGAACCGCTGGCAGAAGCTCTTGGCCTCCGGACCGAAGGCGGCGTGGTGCGTCGTATTGATCTGCCCGCTGGCCAACAGCAGGCGATGGCCGGGGTTGCCCAGCACCTCGTGGGCGATCTCGACGCTGTTGGTCAGGATGGTCAGGTTGCGCACCGAGGCCAGGCTTCGCGCCAGCCAGTGACAGGTCGTGCCCGAGTCCAGCAACAGCGTCATGCCCTCGGTCACCAGGGTCGCCGCCGTCTGGGCGATGCGCTGCTTGGCCTCGGCATTCTCGCGCAGACGCAGGCGATAGGGTGCCTCGATCTTGTTGTTGGTCGCCGACAGACCGCCATGGACCTTCTGGACCACGCCGCTCCGTTCCAGCTGCCGCGCGTCCCGGCGGATCGTCTCTTCAGACACCTCG
This sequence comes from Brevundimonas sp. LM2, assembly GCF_002002865.1. Taxonomy (NCBI): domain Bacteria; kingdom Pseudomonadati; phylum Pseudomonadota; class Alphaproteobacteria; order Caulobacterales; family Caulobacteraceae; genus Brevundimonas; species Brevundimonas sp. LM2. The sequence goes on from NZ_CP019508.1 coordinate 1,304,365, forward strand.
AAGCGGTCGGCCAGCTCCGAGACCGGCCAGAAGGTCCGCTCTTCGAGCAGCTGTAGGATGGCGGCCAGCCGGGCACCCTGGCTCAGCTGCTTGAGGTCTTGGAGATCTGAAATGCTCATTCGCCCTCCTATCAACCGCAAATCCCACACACAACCACACAGTTCAACATGCTGGTCGCACGCCATCTGGAACGGCGTCGGGCGCATAAAAGATACGGTTGGACATGCTGCACCGATTCATAGGGCGATCGCAAAGCGCAGAAGCGGGCGTCACTCAAAAGCACGCCCCTCCCCATTCCCACACAGACCCACACATTTCAACATAAACGCCTCAAACTGTCACACGCCTGCCATGGCCCAAACCTAAGGCTTCCCCACTCGGTGGTGTGTGGGCGGCAAGCCTCAGCCCCTCGCTGATCGAGCCGCTCATTCGCACCATCTGTCGGGGGACTCACATGTCGAAGCCTAACGCCGCCGGGCCCATCCGGCCCAAGCTCAAACCCATCCTGCTGGCGACGGTCTCGGTCATGGTCGCCGGTGGCGGCGTTACGGCCGCATCGGCCCAGGACGCGCCCGTGACCGACCTCGATGAGGTTGTGGTCACCGGGTTCCGCCGCTCGCTGGGCGATGCCCGCGACATCAAACAGGACTCGGTCATCGCCGTCGATGCGATCGTCGCCGAGGACATGGCCAAATTCCCCGACCTGAACCTCGCCGAGTCGCTGCAGCGTCTGCCGGGCGTACAGATCACCCGCGAGGCCGGCGAAGGGCGCCGCATCTCGCTGCGGGGCCTGGGCGCCGACTTCAGCCGCGTGCAGCTGAACGGCATGGAAGTGCTCGGCAACGTCGACTCGGCCCAGGACAGCCGCGGTCAGCGCTCGCGCGATCGCGCCTTCGATTTCAACATCTTCGCCTCGGAACTGTTCTCGCGCGTCGAGGTCGAGAAGACCTTCCAGGCGTCGCAGAAGGAAGGCGGGATGGCCGGCACGGTCGGCCTGTTCACCGGCCGCCCGTTCGACGCTGAACCGGGCTTCCGGGGGGCTGTCACGACCAAGGTGGGCACCAACGAATATACCGACGACGCCCAGCCGCGCGTCGCCGCCCTGATCAGCCAGAACTGGGACAATGTCTTCGGCGTCTCCCTGTCGGCGGCCTACAGCCACCGTGAGACCACGGAACAGGGCCACAACACCTACAACTTCGCACGGCCCAATGCGGCGACCCTGCAGTCTCTGGTCACGCGCGGTCTGAACATCTCGCGCCTGAGCGCGGCAGAACAAGCCAAGTTTGTGTCCGGGGACCTGTATTTCGCCGACGGCAATCGGATCTCTTCCTGGAATGCCGAACAGGAGCGGCTCGGCCTGACCGCCGCGGTTCAGTGGCGTCCGACGTCGACCATGGAACTGACCCTCGACGTGCTGCACGGGGAGTTCACCACCGAACGCAACGAGCTGCATCTGGCCACGCGTCCGTTGAACTCCACCGGTTCGGTGGCCTTCGACACGGCCGCGAACGCGACCTGGCCGTCCGTCTTTCGGACGGCGTCGATCGTCAACGACATCGCCTGGGACGCCAACAACTACGTCACCATGACGGACGTGACCGGCACGACCTTCGGCAGTGAACATCGCCGGTCGCGCAACGAAAACGAGTTCAATCAGATCGTTCTGACGGGCAAATGGGACCTCAGCGATCGCCTGACGCTGGACGGTCATGTCGGCTACGAAAAGTCGACCTATGAGACGCCGTACGACGACAAGCTGTACATGCGCGCCAAGGGCAATCTGATCGCCAACTACGGCGCCGACGGCCGCTCCGCCACGTTCGAATATCCGGGCTTCGACGCCACCAACCCGGCCAACTACGCGATGGACTCGTTCTACTACCGCGGCTTCCACAATGAATCGGAACTGCACGAGGGCGAGCTGAACGGGCGGTTCCTGCTGAACGACACCTGGACCCTCAGCGCCGGCGTCGCCTACCACAAGTTCCGTCAAGACGGCCGCGACACCTTCTACGACGACAACGTCAACGGCACGCGCACCAAGACGCGCGGCACGTCGGTCGCCGACATCGCCGACGTCTACACCAACGAGTTCGGCTCCTGGCTGGTCGGCAACTACGACCGCGCCTTCGCCAAATACAACGAATACCACCGCTTCGGTCCGAACAAGGACGGCACCGGCGGCGCGTTGCAGGACATCGAGAACGTCTTCGAGACCACCGAAGAGACGGTCTCCGGCTTCGTCCAGGCGGACTGGGACAGCGAAGTGATGGGCAAGCGCTTCCGCGGCAACATCGGCCTGCGCGGCTACTCGACGGACACCCGCAGCGTCGGCTGGATCCAGGGCGACAGCTACGCCTACCTGGGCACGTCCGACGTGGAGGGCGGCTATGAGGGTGTGCTCCCGGCGCTGAACACGGTGCTCGACATCGCCGACGACGTCCTGCTCCGCTTCTCGGCCACCCAGAACCTGAACCGTCCGGGCCTGGGCTCGATGGCGGCCGAGGGCAGCGCCTTTGCGTCGGGCGACCACTGCGATCCCAGCCTGCCGGACGGTGCCCCTCTGCCGGGCGGCTTCGTCAACGACTGCGAGATCACCGCCTCGCGCGGCAACCCGAATCTGGAGCCCTACAAGGTCAACGCCTATGACCTGGGTCTGGAATATTATTTCGGCGACGTCGGCCTGTTCGCGCTCAGCGTCTTCCAGAAGGACATCACCAACTACATCGACTCCGTGAACCTGGAGAACGTGCCCTTCAGCGAGACGGGCGTCCCGTTCAGCACCATTCCCGGCGCGACAGCGGGCACGATCGTCGACGAGTTCAGCATGCCCATCAATCGGGAGGGCTCGAACACCCTGACGGGGCTGGAGCTGACGATGCAGGCCCAGCTGACCTTCCTGCCGGCGCCCTTCGACGGCTTCGGCGTGACGGCCAACTACACCAAGGTGGAGGCCGATGAGGCCCTGACCGGCTTCTCGCCGGAAAGCTACAACGCCACGGTCTACTATGAGACGACCCGCTGGGGTGCCCGGGCCTCCATGAGCCATCGCGACACCTGGTTCAGCGGCTACAACGACGACCCGATGAACGCCGGCACGCGCGGCTTCGAGGCCTCGACCTATGTCGACGCCGCGGCCTTCATCAATCTCGCCGAGGGGCTGCAACTGACCTTCGACGCGGTCAACCTGACCAATGAGAAGGACACGCAGTTCTGGGGCGAGAGCCAGTATCTCTACAACCAGAACCAAAGCGGAACGACCTATATGGCCGGGCTCAGCTACACGTTCTGACACGAACGCCGGCCTAGACTGGGCGTCCCTCCTCGCCACGCGGAGGGACGCCCATTTTCTGTATGCGGATCCATGATCGTCTCCCACCGCCACCGCTTTATCTTCGCGGCCGTGCCCAAGACGGGCACTCACGCGGTGCGCCAGGCGCTGCGCGAACAGATGGGCGACGAGGACCTCGAACAGGTCGGCCTGTTCGTCGACAAACGGTTCCCCTGGGCGGATCTGGCGACCGTCCGGCACGGGCACCTGCCGCTGCGCCAGGTGCGGCCCCATCTCGGCGAGGCGGCCTTCGCCGCCTATTTCAAGTTCGCCTTCGTCCGCAATCCGTTCGACCGGTTCGTGTCGTACTGCGCCTTCATGCTGCGCGGCGGCGATGACTTCACGCAGCGGCCGCAGGCCGTGATGCGGCATTTCCTGTTCATCGAGCCCCCGGAACAGCATGTCCTGTTCCAGCCGCAGGCGTCGCTGCTGGTGGACGAGGACGGGAAGGCCCTGCTGACCGATGCCGTCGGGCGGGTCGAGGACATGCAGGGATCCTACGACTCCCTGTGCGCCCGGATCGGCATCGCCTCGCGGTCGCTGGACCGGGTCAACAGCAGCCAGCACGGCGACTACCGGCGCTACTACGACCAGACCCTGATCGACGGCGTCGCCGCCCGCTACGCCCTGGATCTCGAGCTGTTCGGCTATGCGTTCGAGGGGGGACGATGACCGCCGCTGTCGCTCAGCCCGCCGCCAATCCGCGCAAGACCACCGGCGTCCGTCCGCTGGGGCCGGTCGACATCGCCGCCCTGCGTCAGGCCGTCCTGGCCATCCCCGAGCCGGTCTGGGCGGCGGAGAACGCCGACAAGCCGAACAAGTTCGAGGCCTTGGGCGGGACGGGCCACATCGTCTTTCGCTTCATCGACAGCCCGCGCGACTGGCGGGGGTCGCACGACCGCCCCGCCTGGGCCCGTTGGCGGGCGCTGCTGGAGCCGGTGCTGGCCGAAGCCGTGCGCAGTTACGGTTATTCGCGCGGCGTCTTTCCGCGCGTCATGCTGGCGCGGATGCCGGCGGGCGGGGTGATCCACCCCCACGTCGACGCCAATCCCGCCGCAAAATGGCCGCACAAGATCCACCTGCCCTTGACCACCAACCCCGGGGTCGTCTCCTTCTTCGGCGGACAGGCGCACCGTTTCCCGCAGGGCGAGGCGGTCGAGGTTGACAACCTGGGTCCGCACTGGGTCCGAAACGAAGGCGAAACCGACCGCATCCATCTGATCTTCGAATACTACGACGCCGACCAGCCGGATCCTGCCTGGCTGGAGCCCTTTCTGCGCGGCGGCGCCGCGCGATGACCGTCGCGGAGGCGGAGGCTCCGACGCGCGACGCCCTGCTGCAGACGGCCCGCGGTCTGCGCCAGCAGCGGCGGATCCCGGAGGCCCTGGCGACCCTGGCGCGGCTGGAGGCGACGCATCCCCGCTTCAGTCGGCTGCATCAGGAGCGCGGCCACTGCCATGTGATGGCGGGCGATGCGCCGGCGGCCGTCGCGGCCCTGGAGGCGGCGCTGCGGCTCAACCCCACCCTTCCGGCCTGCTGGGACATGCTGGAACAGATTCATGCAATGCGGGGGGAAGCCGATCAGGCGGCCCGGGCCGGCGGGCAGCTCGCCCGGCTGAGGCAGTTGCCGCCGGAGATCGTGGTCGCCAGCAGCCTGCTGGCCGACGGCGATCGGGCCCCGGCCGAGGCGGTCCTGCGGGACTATCTGGACCGGGACGGCGACAATGTCGGCGCGCTGCGGCTGCTGGCGCGGATTTGCACGGAGGCCGAGGCGCTGGAAGAGGCCGAGGGCCTGCTGGAGCGGGCCCTGGTGCAGGCCCCCGACTATCACGCCGCACGGCTGGACCTCGGGATGGTCCTGTTGCAGCGGCAGACGCCGCTGGCCGCGCGGCATCAGGCCGAGCGGTTGCTGGCCCATGATCCGGACCACCGGGACTATCTCAAACTGTTCGCGGCGGCCTGCGTCGCCCTGGGCGACCACGCGCCGGTGATCGACCTGTACGCGCGGCTTCTGGACGGCCTGGCTCCCGGGCCCGAGGCCGCCGAGTTGCGGATGTGGCGGGCCAATGCGCTGAAGATCATGGGGCGACAGGCCGAGGCCGTGGCGGACTATCGCGCCGCCCTGGCCGCCCGTCCCGACTATGGCGTGGCCTGGTTCAGCCTGGCCAATCTGAAGACCCTGCGTTTTTCACAGGACGACGTCGCCCGTCTCCGCGTGGCCGAGGCCCGCCCCGACCTGCAGACCCTGGATCGGATTTACCTGGCGTTCGCCCTGGGCAAGGCGCTCGAGGACGAGGGCGACTACGCCGGGTCCTGGGCCTGCTACGCACGCGGCAACGCCCTGCGCCGCGCGGAGGGCCGCCACCGCCCCGAGGTCGAGAAGACCTGCGCCGCGCGGTTGAAGGCCGTGTTCAGCCCGGCGTTCTTCGCCGACCGCGCCGGCTGGGGCGTGGCGGATCCGGCGCCGGTCTTCATCCTGGGCCTGCCGCGCTCGGGCTCGACCCTGATCGAACAGATCCTCGCCTCCCACTCCGCCGTGGAGGGCACGCGGGAGCTGACCGAGATCGGCCGGTACGCCGCCGAGCTGTTCGGGGCCGATCCCGACTGCGGTTTGCCGCTGAAGCCCGAGGCCCTGGGCCGGTTGAGCGCCGAACAGGTCCGGGCGCTGGGCGCGCGGTTCCTGGACGAGACCCGCACCTATCGCCGCCTGGAACGACCCTTCTTCATCGACAAGATGCCGAACAATTTCTGGCACGTCGGCCTGATTCATCTGATCCTGCCGAGAGCGACCATCCTTGATGTGCGACGCGAGCCGATGGCCTGTTGTTTCAGCAATCTCAAACAGCTGTTCGGCACGACCCACCATGGCTTCACCTATGGCGTCGAGGACATCGCCCGCCATTACCGGACCTACCTGGACCTGATGCGGCACTGGGACACGGTCCTGCCCGGACGCGTGCTGAGGGTGCCGTACGAGGATGTGGTCGAGGACCTCGAGGGCGGGGTGCGACGCCTGCTAGCGCACTGCGGCCTGGCGTTCGAACCCGCCTGCCTGGCCTTCCACGAGACCCGCCGGGGCGTGCGCACCCCCAGTTCGGAACAGGTGCGCCGCCCGATCGGCCGCGAGGGGCTGACCCAGTGGCGACACTATGAACCCTGGCTGGGACCGCTGCGCGACGCGCTGGGCGACGCCGTGATCGCGGACAGGACCTGAGCCATGAAACTGGCGAAACCCTTCTATCAGCTGCCGGTCCTGTTCGATGTCGCGCGGCTTCAGGCCGAGGTGGCGGCCCTGCCGGCCCAGGCCTGGGTCCCCCATCCCGATCGCATCCCGGGCAACAGCGCCGCCCGCCTGATCACCACCGGCGGGGCGGAGACGGATTCGGTCCATGGTCCGATGCAGGCGACGCCCTGGCTGGACGGCATGCCCTATCTGCGACAGGTCCTGGCCGGGTTCGGCGTGGTCTGGAGCCGGTCGCGGCTGATGCGCCTGGCCCCCGGCACGGGCGTGCCCGAACACGCCGACATCAACTATCACTGGCACAACCGGGTGCGGCTCCACATTCCGGTCTTCACCCAGCCGCAGGTGCGCTTCCACTGCGACGGCCAGGCGGTGCACATGGCCCAGGGCGAAGCCTGGATCTTCGACAACTGGCGGCGGCACCATGTGGAGAACCGGGCCGAGGTCGAGCGCATCCATCTGGTCGCCGACACCACCGGCACCGCAGGTTTCTGGCGGTTCGCCTGCGCCGAGCCGCCGCCACCGCGGGCGCAGTGGCCGACCCTCGGCTTCAAGCCCGAGGCGCGGCCGCCCCTCCTGACCGAGGCCGAGCAGCGCCCGCCCGTGATGCCCGCCGCGGAGGTCCAGCTGCTGATCGACGATCTGCGGGCCGAGGTGGTCGTCGTCACCGGGACCCCCGATGGGCCGGCCCGCGCAGCCCGGTTCGACCGCTTGCTCGAGGACTTCGTTCACGACTGGCGACAGCTTTGCGCGCTGCACGGGATCGGGGGTGGCGGGCGGCCCGCCTTCCTGCAATGCGCCGGCGGCCTGTTCCAGGCGGTCAAGCCGCTCGCCGAAGGACTTGTCATGCGCACCAACCAGGCCGGCGCCCTGCTGGTTCTGGAAAAGCGGGTGCTGCAGCATCTCGTCGCCGCCTAGGCCGGCGATCGAAAGAGCATCGCCGCCTTAATCGGAATCTGGCGCGCTTTCGTGTTAGACGCGCCGCTACCCCTCGCAGTCCTCGGGAGTCGTCATGTCCGCCTATCGTCTCATTGCGCTCGGCCTGGTCGGAACGCTCGCCGTCGCCGCCTGCAACGCCCCCGAGACCCCGACCGAGCCCCCCACCCAGGTCGCGACCGCGCCCGGCGCCCCTCCCAAGTCGAGCGCCCCGACCCTCGCCTATGACTGCGAGAGCGGCCAGACCGTCCGCCTGCAGTATCCGGACCCGGCCACGGCCCAGCTGACCTATCAGGGCAAGGCCTCGGCCCTGCGCCTGGTGCCGTCCGGCAGCGGGGCCCGCTATGCCGGATCCGGGATGGAGTGGTGGATCGCGACCCGCGACGGCCAGGAAAATGCGACGCTGAGCCGACTGGGGCCGAACGGCGACGTCGGGGTGGCGGTGATGGAACGGTGCAGCCGTCCGTCCGCCAATCCCGACCTGCCTGTGCCTGGCCAGACGCCCCCGGCCGAACCGACGCCGTGCCTGGCCGCGAATCTTCGGCTCGGAACCGCGGGCGGCGACGCCGGGGCGGGCAACCGTCTGGGCATCGTCAGCGTGCTGAACACCGGCCCGGCCGTCTGCGGCCTGTCCGGCTATCCGGACCTGAGCCTGCTGGACGGCAAGGAGAAGCCGATCACGACCCTGCGGATCGACCCGAACCCGAACACGTCGACGCCGGTCGCCCTGGCCCCCAATGGCCGTGCCTATTTCGACGTCGCCTGGACCGTGGTGCCGGACGAAAGCGCCGGTCAGACAGTCTGCCCGTCCGTGGCCCAGATCGCGGTCCGCCTGGCCGGCGATCCCAAGCCCCTGACCCTGGCGATGGCCTTCCAGCCGTGCGGGGTCCGGATCCGGGTCAATCCCTATCGCGCCTACGCCGATCCGGCGGAGGCCCCGGCCCCCGTCGCGGCTTCCGCTACGACCTGACTCCTTTCCCCGGCCGGGGGGAGGGGGTAAGACGCGGCATGCAGACAGCGACCTTTCACGACCGCGTTGCGGCCGAGCTTTCCGACATCGAGGCCCAGGGCCTGACCAAGCCCGAGCGGGTGATCCACTCCCGCCAGGGGCCTGTGATCGAGGTCGGCGGCCGCAAGGTGCTCAATTTCTGCGCCAACAACTATCTGGGCCTGGCGGGCGACGAACGGGTGGTGGCGGCGGCGAACAACGCCTCGGAACTGCGGGGCGCGGGCACGGCCTCGGTGCGGTTCATCTGCGGCACGCTGGACATCCACAAACAGCTGGAACGGGCGATCGCCGACTATCTGGGGTTCGAGGACGCCATCCTGTTCGCCGCCGCCTTCGACGCCAACGGCGGCCTGTTCGAGCCCCTGTTCGGGGCCGAGGACGCGATCGTCTCGGACGCCCTGAACCATGCCTCGATCATCGACGGAGTGCGGCTGTGCAAGGCGAAGCGCTACCGGTTCGCCACCTCCGACATGGCCGACCTGGAGACCCAGCTGAAGGCCGCCCGGGCCGACGGCGCGCGCGACATCATCATCGCCACCGACGGCGCCTTTTCGATGGACGGCTATATCGCTCGGCTGGACCAGATCCGCGCCCTGGCCGACCAGTACGGCGCCCTGGTCATGGTCGACGACTGCCATGCCACGGGCTTCCTGGGGCCGCAGGGGCGGGGCTCCTATGCCCACCACGGGGTCAAGGTCGACTTCGTCACCGGCACCTTCGGCAAGGCGCTGGGCGGGGCCATGGGCGGGTTCATCTGCGCGACGGCGGCGGTGGTCCAGCTGCTGAAGCAGCGGGCCCGGCCCTATCTGTTCTCCAACGCCCTGGCCCCCGCGATCTGCGGGGCCTCGCTGGAGGCGATCCGCATCGCCCAGGGTGAAGAGGGCGACGACCTGCGGGCCCGCCTCAAGGCCAACGCCACCCGTTTCCGGGGTGCGATGACCGAGGCGGGCTTCGACCTGCTGCCCGGCGAACATCCGATCATCCCCGTCATGCTGGGCGACGCCAAACTGGCCCAGGACCTGGCCGCGCGGATGCTGGAATTGGGCGTCTATGTGATCGGCTTTTCCTTCCCGGTGGTGCCGCGTGGCGCGGCGCGGATCCGCACCCAGATGTCCGCGGCCCACACCTTCGATCACATCGATCAGGCGGTGGCGGCCTTCACCACCGCCGGTCGGGAACTGGGCGTGATCTGACGTGACGGAGCCGACGCACGTGGTGCGGATCGACGGTCGATCGGTCCTCAGCCGCGCGGATTTCTACGCCGCCATTGAACAGGTCGCGGCGACGCCGGACTGGATGGGGCGCAACCTGGACGCCCTGTTCGATGTTCTGGTGGCGAACTGGCCCAAGCCGACCCTGCTGCAGTGGACCCATGCGACGGTTTCGGCCGCCGCGATGGGGCCGGACTTCGACATCCTTCTCGGCGTCCTGCGGGACGCCCAATCAGAGCCGCGATCGGGCTTCACCGTCCAAGTGTTCGACGACCCGGCCGACCCTACGGAGCAGACCCCATGACCTATATGATGAAAGCCCTGGCGAAGACCGGTCCCGGCATCGGGCTTGAGCTGATCGATGCGCCGATCCCGGTCGCGGGGCCGGAGGACGTGCTGATCCGCGTCCACCGCACCGCCGTCTGCGGCACCGATATCCATATCTGGAACTGGGACGAGTGGTCTCAGAAGAATGTCCCGACCCCCATGATCACGGGCCACGAGTTCTCGGGCGAGATCGTCGCCATCGGCTCGGACGTGAACCGTCCGCTGAAGATCGGCCAGCGGGTCTCGGCCGAGGGGCACGTGATCGATCTGAACTCAGAGGCCGCGCGCGCCGGGCATTTCCACCTCGACCCGCACACCCGGGGCATCGGGGTGAACCGGCAGGGGGCCTTCGCCGAGTTCGTGGTGGCCCCGGCCTTCAACGTGATCGAACTGCCGGACGACGTTTCCTACGAGGTCGCTTCGATGCTCGATCCGTTCGGCAACGCCGTGCACACGGCGCAGCAGTTCGACCTGCTGGGCGAGGACGTGCTGGTCACAGGCGCGGGTCCGATCGGCATGATGGCGGCGGCGGTGGCGCGGCACGCCGGGGCCCGGACCGTGGTCCTGACCGACATCAACGACTTCCGGCTGGAGCTGGCCCAGAAGGTCGCGCCCGGCGTGCGCACGGTGAACACCACCCGGGAAGACCTGCACGACGTGATGAAGGAGCTGGGCCTGAAGGTCGGGTTCGACGTGGCGCTGGAGATGTCGGGCTCGCCGATCGCCTTCAAACAGTGCGTCGACACCCTGATCATGGGCGGCGGCATGGCCCTGCTGGGCATTCCGTCGAAGCCGATGGAGACCGACTGGGGCGCGATCATCCTCAAGGCCCTGACCATCAAGGGTGTCTATGGGCGCGAGATGTTCACGACGTGGAGGAAGATGCTGGGCCTGCTGAAGGCCGGGCTGGACCTGGAACCCCTGATCACCCACCGCATGGCGTTCGACCGGTACGAGGAAGGCTTCGAGGCGATGAAGTCGGGCCAGTCGGGCAAGGTCATCCTGAACTGGGACAAGGCGGCCTGAGGCGGTCGGCATGAGCCCGCTGGTCGCCTTTCTGGCGGGCGAGGGTGCGGACGGGGCCGGCCGCACGGCGTCGGAGGTGCTCTCCTTCGACGATGCGCGGATCGAGCGGGTCCACGACTTCATCCAGTGGCTGTTCCCCTTGCGGGAACGGTCCGGGGCCCAGCCGAGCGCCCCGGTCCTGACCGAGGCCGACATCGCGGCGATCCGGCATTCGGGGCCGGCGCAGGCGACCCTGACGGCGGCCACCGAGCGGATGGCCACCTTCTATGCGCGGAACGATCACTGGCTGACGGGCGGCGACCATAACCATCTGCGGATCACCCGGATCATCGCCTCGCTGCGGTTGCTGGTCGGCGATGCCCAGGCGGACGCGTTTCGCGCCTCGATCCTGGCCCGGGTCGAGGTGGCGGGCTCGCCCGTCGGGCCGACGACCCTGGCCTATTGGGACCGGGCCTAGGCTTCGGCCTTCAGGACCTTGATCAGGGCCGCCTCGAACCCCTTGGTGTCGGGTCCCGGCAGGACGCTGGCGATCTGGCCGGTCTCGAACAGGTCGAACACCGTGGGATGGACATAGGAGCTGCGACACACCGTGGGGGTGTTGCCGAGCAGGCCGGCCACGGCCTTCACGCAGACGGTGATCTTGCGCTTGGCGTCGGTCGGCGAGGTGGGAGCCTCGGTGTCGCGCAGGGCGCGGGCGGTCGAGACCGTGCCGGCCCAGGTGCGGAAGTCCTTGGCCGAGAACTGATCGCCCATGGCGTCGCGGATATAGGCGTTGACGTCGTCCGACGTCACAGGAACCAGCGTGCCCTCGGCATCGCGATATTTGAACAGCTGCTGGCCCGGCAGTTCGCGCAGCGAGCGGACGACCGTGGCCAGGCGACGGTCGCGGACGCTGACCTTGTGATCGACGCCGCTCTTGCCCCGGAACGCGAACGACAGTCCGGCACCATCAACGGCCAGGTGGCGCTTGTGCAGGGTGGTCAGGCCATAGCTGCGGTTGGCCTTGGCGTACTGCTGATTGCCGATGCGGATCAGGGTGATCTCCAGCAGGCGCACCGCCGTGGCCAGGACCTTCTCGCGGGTCGGGCCCCGGGTGGCGAGATCGTGCTCGACCTGGGCGCGGAGCCTGGGCAGGGCCTTGGCGAAGGCCGACATTTTGTCGAACTTGTTGCCCGACCGGTGGGTGCTCCAGTCGTTGTGGTAGCGGTACTGCTTGCGGCCCTTCACGTCGCGGCCCGTGGCCTGGATATGGCCGGTGGCCTTGGGGGAGATCCAGACCTGGGTCCAGGCCGGGGGGATGGCCAGCATGCGGACGCGGTCGAGAACGGCCTTGTCCCGGACCACCTTGCCTTGGGCGTCACGGATCGAGAAGCCGGTGCCGGACCGCACCCGGGTAAGGCCTGGCTCGGCGTCGCTGGCATAGGTCAGGCCTTGGGGGACCTGGGTCTCCAGGACCGGGGCGAGGGTATCGACCATCAGTCGGCCGCATCGTCGAGGCGGGCGTGAAGCGTGTCGATCCACGCCTTGCCGGGCTCGCCTCCCCACAGCAGCCAGGCGATATAGCCCGCCGACGGCCGGTCCGCGTCGGCCCAGCCCTTGCCCTGCTTGTCCACCGTATGCCGGGCGAAATAGGAATAGATCGCCTTGATGTCGCGCTCGCTGATGGGCTCGCGGTTCTCGAGCTGGCGGGCGCGGCGACGACCGATCTCGGTGCCTCCGCGGCCGTGCTCCTCCCGCAGCTTCAGCCCCTGGGCCGCGGCCTTGGCCACGGCGGCGGGCGGGGTGCGCTGTTTGTCGGTCAGGGTGGGGTTGGGCATGGCGCGTCCGTGTTCGGGATTGGGCGAACGTCGCGAGGAACCACCGGTTCCTCTTGACCCGGAGCATCGGGAAGGTGACGCAGGCGGCATGAACTATCGCCACAGTTTCCACGCGGGCAATTTCGCCGACCTGGTCAAGCACGCCCTGATGCTGTGGCTGCTGAAGACGCGGCAGGCGCAGGGACCAGTGGCGGTGCTGGACACCCACGCCGGGGCGGGGCTGTATGACCTGACGGGCGACGCCACCCGGTCGCGCGAGGCCGAGGCGGGGGTGGAGCGGCTGATGACGGCGCTCGACCGGCCGCCGCTGATCGAGGCCCTGGCAGCCGAGGTCGCGGCGCTCAATCCGGGCGGAGGGGTGCGAGACTATCCGGGCTCGCCGGTCCTGATCGCCCGGGCGCTGCGGGCCGGGGACCGCTACGCCGGGTTCGAGTTGCGGGACGAGGTCGCGGATCTGCTGAAGGCGAGTCTCGCGGCCTTCGACACGGCATCGAGCGCGGTGGGCGACGGCTATGATCTGGCGGTCGCGGCCGCGCGGGCGGAGCGCGGTCCGCTGGTGCTGATCGATCCGCCCTATGAGCGGCCGGACGACTATCACCGGGCGGCGGACGCGGGGGCCACGATCGTGCGGGCGGATCCGACGGCGGTGGTGGCGATCTGGACGCCGCTGAAGGACATGGAGACCTTCGACGGTTTCCTGCGCCGGCTGGCGGCGGGCGCGCAGGCCCCGATCCTGGCGGCCGAGGCGCGGTTGCGACCGCTGATCAACCCCATGACGATGAACGGCTGCGCCATGGTGATCGTCAATGCGCCGTCGGGGACCGAGGCGGCGGCGACCGAAGTCTGCGGCTGGGTGGCCGGCACCCTGGGCGGGGCCGGAGCGCGGCCCGAGGTGTGGCGGGTCTGACCGCGCCTTATTCGATGACCTCGCCGGCCTCGTACAGGTTGGGTTCGAAGGTGGCGATGGCCATGATCGGGCTCATGGCGGCGGCCACGGCCGGGTTGCGGGTCATGGCCTTCCAGTCCTCGACCGAGCGCCAGACCGCATGGTTGGCCACCGTCTTGCCGTTCAGGCCCCGGTGCAGGGTGGCCGAGACGAAGCCCGGCAGCCCGACCTGGGCGCGGGTCATGGCGGCCAGCATCTCGATCAGGGCATCCTGCTTGTCGGGCTGGACCTTGAAGACGTTGATCAGAACGACGGGCACGGCGTCGATCTCGGCGTCGATCAGGGGATCGGTATCAGTCATGCGCGGCGTCTAGCGCGATTGGCCTTGTGCCGCCATCGGGGATCATCCCCATATGGCGACCATGAAACCCATCGCCATCCTGGAGACCGGCAAGCCGCCCGAGGCCCTGGCCGACGCTTTCGACGACTATCCCGCCCGCTTCCGGGCCCTTTTGGGCGGAGGCGTGCCGACGGCGCGGTTCGACGTCCAGGCCGGACGGCTGCCGGCCGATCCGGAGGCCTTCCAGGGGGCCATCGTCACCGGGTCGGCGGCGGGGGTCTATGACGACCTGCCGTGGATCCCGCCGCTGATCGACTGGCTCCGGGCGGCGCGGGGGCGCACCCGCCTGGTCGGCATCTGTTTCGGCCATCAGGCCATGGCCCACGCCTTCGGGGGCACGGTCGAGAAATCGGACAAGGGCTGGGGCATCGGCCTGCACCGCTACGCGGTGACCGCGCACGAACCCTGGATGTTCCCCAAGGCGGCCTCGATCGCCATCCCGGTCTCGCACCAGGACCAGGTCTTGCGGCCCCCCGCCGACGCGCGGGTGATCGCCGCCAGCGATTTCACCCCCTTCGCCGGACTGGCCTGGGACGACGCCATGTCCTTCCAGTGCCATCCGGAGTTCCAGCCCGCCTATGCCGCCGCCCTGGTCGAGAGCCGGCGCGGCACCCGCATCCCCGAGGCCCAGGCCGACGCGGCGGTGGCCAGCCTGGGCGGGGCCAACGACCGCGCGGTTCTGACCGCCTGGATTCGCGCTTTCCTGATGCTGACCCCGCCCCCGGTGGAGGCGGAGGGTAGCGGGATCTGAACCGCCGTTCGCGGGCTTGCAGACCAGTCACGGCGATTGTGCTAAGGCTCAGCCATGACGTTCGAGGTCCCGCAGACGCTGATCGACGGCGTGGTCCGCCAGTTCGACCCGGTCGAGGTGTATCTCTTTGGCTCCCACGCGCGCGGTGATGCGCGGGCGGACAGCGATATCGACCTCTATGTGGTGGTCGACGACGCGAAGGCGGCCACCTTGAATACCGCGCAAACGATCGGGGAAGCCCGAAGCGCCTATGACGGGTCCGTCGATATCGTGGTGACGTCGGCGTCCCGCTATGCCGAGCGAAAACATCTGATCGGAACCCTCGCAGAGATCGTCCATGACGAAGGTCTCCGAGTCTATGCCCGCAACGGCTAGGGACATCGTCGCGGAATGGCTGGCGCTCGCCGAGCAGGATCACGAGGTCGCCTCCAGGATCTTCGATCTGCCGGGCGTCGCCGCCTTTCACCTGCAGCAGGCGGCGGAGAAGGCCCTGAAGGCAGCCCTCGTGCATGGCGCCGTCCGCCCACCGAGGACACACGACCTTTTGCATCTCAGACAGATGCTCGGCTCGCAAATCGAGTGGCCTGAAGACATCGAGTTTCTGACGCAGCTGACGGCATGGAATGTGATCTTCCGCTATGTCGAGGCTGAGCCTGGGACGGAGGCGACAGGTTCGGCCGTAAAGGCCGCCTCCGTTCGCATCCGTGTGCTGCTGGACGAGGTGCGTGCCTTGGCAGGTCTGTGAGCGCGCCCCGGCTTTCCTAGGGCCACTTCACCACGGGCGGCATGGAACTGAGAATCGACTCGACGTTGCCGCCGGTCTTCAGGCCGAACATGGTGCCGCGGTCGTAGAGCAGGTTGAACTCGACGTAGCGGCCGCGACGGATCAGCTGTTCCTCGCGCTCGTCGTCGGTCCAGGCCTCGATCATGCGGCGCTCGACGATGGCGGCGTAGGTGTCGAGGAAGGCGGTGCCCACGTCGCGGGTGAAGGCGAAGTCCCGATCGTAGTCGCCACTGTCGTGATGGTCGTAGAAGATGCCGCCGATGCCCCGCATCTCGTTCCGGTGCGGCAGGAAGAAATAGGTGTCGCACCAGTCTTTGTACTTCGCATACCAGTCCGGGTCGTGGGCGTCGCAGGGGGCCCTCATGCCGGCGTGGAAGGCGAGGGTGTCCGGGGCTTCCTGGGTGCGCTCGACGTCCAGCACCGGGGTCAGGTCGGCCCCGCCGCCGAACCAGCTCTTCGTCGTGGCGATGAAACGGGTGTTCATGTGCACCGCCGGCACGCGCGGGCTGACCGGGTGGCAGATCAGGCTGATGCCGGTGGCGAAGAAGCGGGGATCGTCCTGAGCGCCCGGGACCGTCTTCGCATAATCTGCCGGGAAGACGCCGTGGACGGTCGAGACGTGGACGCCGACCTTTTCGAACAGCCGGCCGTGCATCATGCCCATGACGCCGCCGCCGCCCTCGGGCCGCGACCAGGGGGTGCGGACGAAACGGCCCGGTTCGCCCGGAAACAGGTCGGCCGGTGCGGCGTCTTCCAGCGCCTCGAACCGGGCGTGGATGCGGTTGCGCAGTTCCTCGAACCAGGCGCGGGTCTCGACCTTCTTCAGGTCCAGCGGGTCGGCGTCGAAGGCGGGGGCGTGGCTCATGGGGCGGATATCAACCATGGTTCGACCCCGGCGTCACCCCGCGGCTCAGTGCGCGCCGGGCGTATCAGGGCTGGGCTTGCGACGCAGGCTGCTGATCTGATGCACGACCACGGCGATCACGCCACCAACCAGAATGCCGACGATCGCCGCGCCGAGCGCCGTGATCACCCATTCCACCAGCCCGCGCGCGAACGGCAGGGCCGAGCCGACCGCGACGGCGGCGTGGTGGATGGTGTCTTCCGGCCAGACGAAGCCGAAGGTGTGCGCCCCGTGGATCAGGATGCCGCCGCCGACCCACAGCATGGCGGCGGTGCCGATGGTGGCGATGGCCGACATCACGATCGGCATGCCCTTGACCAGTCCGCGACCCAGGCCGCGCATCGACGCCGAGGTGCCCTGCGCCATGTGCAGGCCGATGTCGTCCATCTTCACGATCAGCCCTACGACCCCATAGACCCCGGCGGTGATCGCGAGGCCGACGATCGCGAGAACCAGACCCTGGGTCAGGATCGGGCGATCGGCCACGTCCGCCAGCGAAATGGCCATGATCTCGGCCGACAGGATCAGGTCGGTCCGGATCGCGCCGGACACCTTGGTCGCCTCCAGCGTCACGGGATCGCCGACGGCCTCCTCGACCTCGCCGTGATGGCCACCGCCGAAGGCCTCCATCAGCTTCTCGGCGCCCTCGAAGGCCAGATAGGCCCCGCCCAGCATCAGGATCGGGGTGATGGCCCAGGGGGCGAAGGCGCTGAGCAGCAGGGCGGCCGGCAGCAGGATCAGCAGTTTGTTGCGCAGCGATCCCTTGGCGATCTTCCAGATGATCGGCAGTTCGCGCGCCGGCGTCAGGCCGACGACGTAGCGGGGGGTGACGGCGGCATCGTCGACGACGACCCCGGCCGCCTTGGCTCCGGCTTTGCCTGCGGCCGCGCTGGCGTCGTCCAGAGACGCCGCCGCCAGTTTGGCGATACCGGCGACGTCGTCGAGCAGGGCGGCAAGTCCGGAGGGCATGGAGGATGACCAGGTTTTAATGGGGGAGGGGGCGGCAACGTGCCATGAATGCAGCGGGGTCGCCATTGGCAGGCGACGTCTATTTCGTCCATTCGCCGTTTCGCTCGGCGTCCGTTCTCGATGAGCTCGACATGATCCGCCCCTGTCTCCTCGCCGTCTCCCTGCTGGCCCTGGCGCTCCCCGCATCGGCGCAGGAGGGCGAGGCCGACGTGCGGCGCATTTTGGAAGGCACGCCGCTGATCGACGGGCACAACGACCTGCCCTGGGCGCTGCGCGAGGGGTTCGGCAACGATCCGCATGCCGTGGACCTCGGCACGAACCTGGACGCCACGACGGCGCTGCACACCGACATTCCGCGCCTCAGGGCCGGTGGCGTCGGGGGGCAGTTCTGGTCCGTCTATGTGCCCGCGACCCTGGCTCCGACCGAGGCGGCCAGGGAGACGTTCGAACAGATCGACACCGTCCGTCGCATCGTCGCCGCCCATCCCGACACGTTCGAGCTGGCCACCACGGCGGACGACGTCGTCCGCATTCACGGCGCGGGCCGGATCGCCTCCCTGATCGGGATCGAGGGCGGCTATTCGATCGACGATTCGCTGGGTCTGCTGCGCGAGTTCCATCAGGCCGGGGTGCGCTACATGACCCTGACCCACTCGAAAACGACCACCTGGGCCGACAGCGCCACGGACGCGCCGAAATGGGGCGGGCTGTCGCCGTTCGGCGAGACGGTGGTGCGCGAAATGAACCGGCTGGGCATGCTGGTCGATCTCAGCCACGTGTCCGAGGAGACCATGCTGGCCGCGATGCGCGTGTCCGAGGCCCCGGTCATCTTCTCCCACTCCTCGGCGCGGGCCGTGACCAACCATACCCGCAACGTGCCCGACAGCGTGCTGTCTCAGATGGCCGAGGACGGCGGCGTGGTGATGGTGACCTTCGTCCCAGGCTTCGTCAGCGAAGCGAACCGCCGATGGGGCATCGATGTGCAGGCCGAAATCGAGCGCCGGGGCCTCGACCCATCGGATATGCCAGCGCTCGAGGCGGCGATGAAGCCCTGGACCGATGCCCATCCCCGGCCCAATGCGACGATCGACGACGTCGTTGCCCATATCCAGCATGTGCGGGAGGTGGCCGGGGTCGATCATGTCGGCCTGGGCGGCGACTTCGATGGCGTATCCGCCCTGCCGACCGGCGTGGAGGGCGTGGACGCCTATCCGCGCATCCTGGCGGCCCTGATGTCGGCGGGCTGGACCGAGGCAGACATCCGCAAACTGGCCGGCGAGAATATCCTGCGCGTCATGCGGGCCGCGGAGGCGGTCGCCGCCTCGAGGGCCGGCGAACGACCCAGTCTGGCGACACTCGCGACCGCGACCATGCCGGACTGACCTGTTCAGCCCGGGTCGGCCGCGAGACGCTGGAACACCGCCAGCACCTCGTCGCGGCTGGCCCGCTCCGGCACGCCGGCGGCGACCTGGTCCCGGGTCCACATCCAGGACCGGGCCGGATCGTGGCGCATGGCCCAGGTCGGGAACAGGCGCGAGGCCGTGGGTCCGGCCAGCAGGCGTCGGACCTCCAGGTGCCGGTCGTCGCGGGCGATGCGTGCGAAGGCGGCGGTGACCAGGTCGGCCGGGCCCTCGAGCAGCTGAAGGTACAGGTCGTCGCGACAGATCAGCGAGCCGGTGATGCCATCGCGTTCATTGCACCGACGCGCGTCCGCCAGAATGCCGTTCAGCATGCCCTGGTCATAGCCGAAGGGGCGCGAGGCATAGACGACCTGGTACAGCGACATGGGGGCTTCGTCTCCGGCGGGGCGGGTGGCCGGCGCATCATGGCCGACGTCGGGGCAGGCGAACAGTTCAGCCGGTCGGTGCGGTCAGACCGATGGATTTCAGCACCACCGCCTGCACCAGCATGACGATCAGCCAGTACGCGGCATCGACCACGGGCGCGAGCTTCGGCAGGCCGCGGTGGACGTGGTTCACCACGGTGGCGGGGACGACGAAACCGACCCAGATGACCACGGCGCTGCCGACGGCCATGGTCCAGGCCCCGGCCTCGGACGGTGCCAGGATCAGCGCCCCGGCCAGAATCGCCGCCAGCCAGGCCTGGGCCAGGGCGATGACGACCAGGTCTCCGAGGCTGAGGGGGGCTTCCGGCCCCAGGCGGAGCCGGCCGGCCGACGCCGTCGCGCGGCGGAAGCCCAGCCCGATCAGGAGCCCTGCGGCGGTCGCCAGCAGGATCGGCAGGGCATTCTGCAGGATATATTCCACGCGCGTCTCCTTGGATTTTACAGAGGAACACCGGCCAGGCCGCAGGGCAAGCGCGGCCACGGGTGCCGATCCGTCGGGGGCCTGCGACATCATCGCGGCTGGTCGGCGCGGCGCAGGGCCGTCAATGGCGTCACCATGGTCCAGCCACCCGTGTTCACCCTACGCCGTTCCAGCCTCGTTCGCGCGGTCGGTTGCCTGGCCTATCCGGTGGGTCTGGGGCTCGTCGTCGCTGTGGCGCTGTGCATCAGGTCCCTGGTCTGACGTCCCGCCCGGGGTGGGCGGCCTCGGCCCTCCGCGCTAAGGATGAATGATGGATCAGCCCGCCTGGATCGCCATCGCCGTCTTCGTCGGCCTCAACTTCGCCGCTGCGTCGAGCGGCAGCCTGTTCAAGCCGGGCGCGTGGTACGCCGACCTGAACAAGCCGTCGTGGACGCCGCCGAACCTCGCCTTCCCGATCGTCTGGGGCCTGTTGTTCTCGATCAACGCCTGGGCCGGCTGGCTGGTGTGGGAGACGGTGGGCACATCGTCGCCCCTGGCGTTCGGCCTCTATGTCGTGTCGCTCTGCCTGAACGCCGGCTGGTCGTTCCTGTTCTTCGGGCGCCGGCGGATGGATCTGGCGCTGATCGACGTGGCCTTCCTGTGGCTGTCGCTGCTGGCCATCATCGCGGTCTTCTGGGGCCTGCGGCCGTTCGCGGCCCTGCTGCTGCTGCCTTATCTGACTTGGGTGACCATCGCTTCGGCGCTGAACCTGCGGATGATCCAGCTCAACCCTCAGGCTCGCTGAGCGCCCGACGGGTCTGCCGCAGGGCCTCGAACAGACCAATGCCCGCGCTGACCGACAGGTTCAGGGACCGGGTCTCCGGCCGAATCGGGATGAAGACACGGGCATCGGCGCAGGCATGGACGGCCTCGGGCACGCCTGAGGTCTCGGAGCCGAACAGCAGGGTGTCGTCGGACCGGAAGCCGAAGTCGGTGAGGGGCGAGGCGCCCTTGGTCGTGAACAGGATCAGCCGGCCGGGCCCGCGCGCGGACTGGAAGTCGTCCCAGTCCGGATGCCGCGTCATGTGCGACAGGGGGCCGTAGTCGAGGGCCGCGCGTTTCATCGCCCGGTCGTCGAAGGAAAAGCCTGTGGGCTCGATCACATGCAGCCCGACCCCGAAACAGGCCGACAGACGGATACAGGCCCCGACGTTCTGCGGGATGGCCGGTTGAAAAAGGGCGAGACGCATTCTAAGGCCCTCATACGCGTGGGGTTGAGCCTTGTCGCGGTCCTGAATGCGATCGCTTATCATCAGCGTCAGCATCTTGCGGCGATGAGCCGCAAAGCGGGGCCGGGCTAGATTTCGTCCAGTGCGCTATACGAACCCTCCCGGGCGCGGACGTCGATTGGCGGGCCGCGCCTGGGCTTTTTCAGAAGGTGAGCCCGTGGCCGAAACGGTCGTGAACGCAGACCAGCCCCAGGGTGGGGCACCGGAGGGTGAAGCCACCCGCCGGGACTTCATTCATATCGCGGCCGGTGCCGCGGCCGCCGGCGCGGGCGTGATGGTGGCCTGGCCGCTGATCAACTCGATGAACCCGGCCGCCGACACCCTGGCGCTGTCGACCACCGAGTTCGACACCTCCAAGGTCCAGGAGGGCATGCAGGTCGTGATCACCTGGCAGGGCAAGCCGGTGTTCCTGCGCAACCGCAGCGCGGCCGAGCTTCAGAAGGTCGTCGCCGACAACACCGCCTCCGATCTCAAGGACCCGCAGACGGACGCCGAGCGGACCAAGCCGGGCCACGAAGCCATGCTGGTCGTCCTGGCCAGCTGCACGCACCTGGGCTGTATCCCGACCTTCGGCAGCGGCGACTACGGCGGCTGGTTCTGCCCCTGCCACGGCTCGCACTACGACGCGTCCGGCCGGATCCGCAAAGGGCCCGCGCCGCTGAACCTCGTCGTGCCGGAGTATGAATTCACCGCCGGCTCCACCATTCGGATCGGCTGAGGACGAACACGATGAGCGGACACGAATCCACCTACATTCCCAAGACCGGCGTCGAGAAGTGGCTCGACACCCGGCTGCCGATCGTGCGCTTCGGCGCCGACTATCTGGCCCTGCCGACGCCGAAGAACCTGAACTACTGGTACACCTTCGGCGCGATCCTCAGCATCTGCCTGGTGACCCAGATCGCCACCGGCATCTTCCTGGCCATGCACTATCAGCCGAACACGGCCATGGCCTTCGCCTCGGTCGAGCGCATCATGCGTGACGTCAACGGGGGCTGGCTGATCCGCTACGTCCACGCCAACGGCGCGTCGATGTTCTTCGTGGCCGTCTACATCCACATGCTGCGCGGTCTCTACTACGGCTCCTACAAGGCACCGCGGGAGATGATCTGGATCCTGGGCTGCATCATCTTCTTCCTGATGATCGCCACGGCCTTCCTGGGCTACGTCCTGCCGTGGGGCCAGATGTCCTACTGGGGCGCCGAAGTGATCACCAACCTGGTCGGGGCCATCCCGATGATCGGCGAGCCGATCCTGATCTGGCTGCGCGGCGGCCCGGCGATCGACAATGCGACGCTGAACCGCTTCTTCTCGCTGCACTATCTGCTGCCGTTCGTGATCTTCGGCGTGGTCGTGCTGCACCTCTGGGCGCTGCACACGGCCGGCCAGAACAATCCGGTCGGGATCCTGATCCCCAAGGACCGCGAGAAGAAGGACATGGTCCCCTTCCACCCCTATTATACGGTCAAGGACGGCTTCGCCCTGATCGTGTTCCTGATGATGTTCGCGGTGTTCGTGTTCTTCATGCCGAACGCCCTGGGCCACGCCGACAACTACATCCCGGCCAATCCGCTGGTGACGCCGGCCCACATCGTGCCCGAGTGGTACATGCTGCCCTTCTACGCGATCCTGCGGGCGGTTCCCGACAAGTTCGGCGGCGTGGTGGCCATGTTCGGCGCGATCGGCATCCTGTTCGTCCTGCCCTGGCTGGACACGTCGAAGGTGCGGTCGATGCGCTATCGCCCGACCATGAAGGTCTTCTTCATGATCTTCGTCGTGAACGGCCTCCTGCTGGGCTGGTGCGGGGCGCAGCTGCCGGACGCCCAGGTCGTTCCGGGCATGCCGAGCTTCTTCCTGGTCGACGGCCAGCTGAACAGCTACCTGTGGCTGACCCGCCTCGCGACGCTGTATTACTTCGCCTTCTTCGCCGTCATCCTGCCCCTCGTCGGGCTTCGGGAAACGCCGTTGAAGATCCCGGCGTCGATCTCCGAGCCGGTCCTGTCGGGTCCGGACGTGATGAGCGGCGCGGTTCCTGCTCAAGCCGAGAAGAAGGGCTGATCGCGATGAACATGTCTGTTCGTACACTGGCCGTTCTCGCGGCCGCCGCCCTCGCCATCGGGGCGGCCTCGCCGGCGCTCGCCGAGGGTGGGTCCAAACACCCGCGCTCCGGCAACTTCTCGTTCGAGGGGCCGCTCGGCACCTTCGACCAGGCTCAGCTGCAGCGCGGCTACAAGGTCTATCGGGAGGTCTGCTCGTCCTGCCACAGCATGGACCTGATGCATTTCCGCACCCTGGGCGAGAAGGGCGGGCCGTTTTACGATCCCAAGGCCGAAAGCCCTGCGGCCAACGGCTATGTCCGGGCGCTGGCGGCCGAGGCTCAGATCGCGGACATCGATACCGAGACCGGCGACGCGATCATGCGGCCCGGCATCGCGGCGGACAAGTTCCCCAGCCCCTGGGCCAACCGCGCGGCCGGCGCCGCCGCCAACGGCGGTGCCTATCCGCCGGACCTGTCGGTCATGGCCAAGGCGCGCGAGGGCGGGGCGGACTATATCTACTCCCTGCTGAGCGGCTATGTGGAGCCGCCGGCGGGTCTGCGGGTCGGCAACGGCCAGTACTACAATCCCTATATGGCCGGCGACATGACGCCGTTCTGGGACGGCGATCCCGAGCATGTGCCGCCGGGCGGCTTCATCGCCATGCCCCAGGTCCTCAGCGACGGGCAGGTGACCTTCGACGACGGCACGCCCAACACGGTGGATCAGATGTCCAAGGACGTCGCCGCCTTCATCGCCTGGTCCTCGGACCCCAAGGCGACCGAGCGGAAACAGTCGGGCATGGCCGTCCTGGCCTTCCTGGCCGTCTTCGCCGGCCTGACCTACGCCAGCTATCGCAAGATCTGGCAGGGCGTGGCCCACTAGGCGTCCCGCACCGTCAGAAACGATCAGCCCGCCGGATCCGTCCGGCGGGCTTTTTCGTGCCTTGCAGAACCACAGAGAAAGTGCTTTGTAACGCAAAGCAATGGAGGTTCACGATGCGTGGTTTCACCAGTCTGTCGATCGCGATTGTTTTAACCGCTGCGGCCATCGGTCCAGCGGAAGCCCAAGCCCAAGCCCAAGCCCAAGCCCAAGCCCAAGCGCAAGCCCAAGCGCAAGCCCAAGCCCAAGCGCCAGCGCCTCAGCGCGAGGCGATGGCAAAACTGGCCTTCATGCGGGGGGTCTGGACGGGGCAGGCCAGTGGGACCTCTCCTGAGGGCAGGCCTTATTCGGTGACGCAGACCGAGCGGATCGGGCCCATGCTGGGCGGCGATATTCTGGTGGTCGAGGGGCGGGGCTACAACGCCGACGGCTCGACCGGCTTCAATGCCTTTGCCGTGCTCTCATGGAACAGCGCCGCCAGCGGCTACGAGATCCGGGCCTACTCCGACGGCTACTCGGGGACCTTTCCCCTCACCCTGACGGACACCGGCTATGTCTGGGAGGTGCCTGCCGGACCGGGCGTTCAGCGGTTCACCGCCGAGGTGACGCCGACGACCTATCGCGAGATCGGGGCCTTCGTCATGCCGGGGCAGCCGGAGCGGAAGAATTTCGAGATGACGCTGACGCGGCGCGGAGAGTCGGACTGGCCGGCGGCCGATCCGGTGGTCCCGTAAGGCGACAACGGATCGACACCTCGGCGAACGCGGCCTAACTTCCAGGTCGTCTCTCGCGCAAAGGTTCGTTCATGCGTCTGTCCCCGATCGTCGTCGCCCTTGCGGCCCTGGCTGTTTCGCCCACCGCCTTCGCCCAGACCTCGCCGTTCGACGCCGCCCGCCTGTCCGAGCATATCCGTGTCCTGTCGGCCGATGATTTCGAGGGGCGGGGGATCGCGACGCCGGCCGAGGACAAGGTGATCGCCTACCTCAGCGAGCAGTATGCGGCGGCCGGGCTGCAGCCCGGGGGCGAGGCCGGCAGCTGGACCCAGGCGGTGGCGCTGAACCGGTTCACGGCCTCGAACGTCCAGGCCTCGGTCACGGTCGGCGACTGGAGCCAGGCCCTGACCCAGGGCGAGCAGATCGTCGTCTCGACCCGGCGGCCGGGCCAGGATCGCGTCGCCCTGGCGGACGCGCCCCTGGTGTTCGTCGGCTACGGCATCCATGCGCCGGAGCGCGACTGGGACGATTTCAAGGGCCAGGACATGACCGGCAAGATCCTGGTCGTCCTGGTCAATGACGCCGATTTCGAAGAGCCCGCGCTGGACACCTTCGGCGGCAAGGCCATGACCTACTACGGCCGCTGGACCTACAAATATGAGGAGGCGGCGCGTCAGGGGGCGGCGGGCGTCATCATCGTGCACGAGACCGAGCCGGCCTCCTATGGCTGGACCACGGTGCGCAACAGCTGGTCCGGGGCCAATTTCGACATCGTGCGCGCCGACGCCGACGAGCGCGTGCCGTTGGAGGCCTGGATCCAGCGCGATCTGGCGGTCGATCTCTTCCAGCGCGCAGGCCTAGACTTCGAGGCGCTGAAACGCTCGGCGCGCAGCCGTGAGTTTCAGCCCGTGGCCCTGACCGGGGCGGCGCTGGACGTCGGTTTCGACGTCGCCGCCGAAACGATCGAGACCCACAACGTCATCGCCCGCCTGCCGGGTTCGACGCGGCCCGACGAGACCTTCCTGTACACCGGCCACTGGGATCACATCGGGGTCGGGACGCCCGACGCCAATGGCGACGCCATCTTCAACGGCGCGGTGGACAATGCCTCGGGCACGGCCGGCCTGCTGGAACTGGCGCGCGTGCTGGGCAGCGGCCCGGCCCCGGAGCGGTCCGTGGTCTTCATCAGCTTCACCGCCGAGGAGAGCGGCCTGCTGGGCTCGGAATACTATGCCGCCAATCCGATCTATCCGCTGGCGACGACGGTCGGCGGCATCAACATGGACTCGGCCAATGTCTACGGACGGGTGAAGGGCATGGGGGTTATCGGCTATGGCCAGTCGGATCTGGACGACCGTCTGCTGCCCTTGGTGGAGGCGCAGGGTCGGGTGATCCAGCCCGACGCCAACCCGGCCTCGGGAAGCTATTTCCGGTCGGACCATTTTCCGCTCGCCAAGCGCGGCGTGCCCATGGCCTATGTCGACTCGGCCGGCGATTTCATCGACGAGCCGATCGCCGAGCGGACGGCGGAGCGCGACGCCTATGGGGCCAACCGCTACCATCAGGCCGACGATGAATGGTCGGCGGACTGGGACTATGCGGGGCAGATCCAAGACCTGGATCTCTATCTGGCCCTGGGGCGGTCGCTGGTGAACAGCCGCGACTGGCCTCAGTGGAAAGCCGGATCGGAGTTCGCCACCGTGCGAGCCCAGACCAGTGCCGAGCGACAATAGGGACCATCGCCCGCAATCGAACCCCGCCCTGACTCCTGCGGTGAAGGTTGATGTCTTATGGTTGTGGTGAGGGCTGGCTAAGGTGGGTCGCGTGATCGTCGAGCGCCCCCTTTGAGCTTGCCGGCAAGTGTCTTCCGCAAATGCGTCCGGCTCGTCGCCCAGTTGCGCCATATGCCTGATCGCGTTTCCGCCTTGGAGCGTGCGGTCCGGGAGATTACGGAGATTCAAAAGGCGCACCGTCTGGTTCTCGACCAGGCCAACCGCCCTGACACTGCGCTCTGGCTGGCTCAGCCGCCCCTTCTAGCGAGCGGCGGGCCGGGAGTCGGGGTGTTCGCCGAGGGCGCCCTGTGCCGGCAGCAGAGCTTCGAACAGCCCTATTTCTCATATTGGGCGATGCGTTTGAACGAGGGCCTGCGGTATCACCGCAAGCTTTGGGAATTCGTCTTCATCGCGCAGGCGCTCTGGGAGAGGGGCCTTTGCTCACCCGGGCGTCGCGGCTTGGGGTTCGGAGTGGGTCGAGAGCGGCTGACGGCCCTGTTCGCCTCGATGGGTGTTGCGGTGACCGCGACAGATCTGGCCAGTGATGGCCGGGTCGAGGCGGGCTGGGAGGCCACGCGCCAGCACGCAGGCGGCAAGGACGGTTTGCGCTATCCCGACGTCTGCCCTGATGATGTGTTCGACCGCAACGTGGAGTATCGGCCCTGTGACATGAACGCCGTGGCGGCCGATCTCGTCGGCTACGATTTCTGCTGGTCCGCCTGCGCGCTCGAGCACCTGGGGTCGATCGAAAAGGGCTTGGCCTTTATCGAACGGTCGCTCGACTGCCTGGTCCCCGGCGGCTGGGCGGTCCACACGACCGAGTTCAACGTCTCGTCCAACGATGCCACGGTCGATCATGAGGGCACGGTCCTGTTCCGGCGACGGGACATCGAGGCCTTGACGGAACGGCTGCAACGTCAAGGCCACACCGTGCTGAAGATCGACTGGTCGTCCGGGGATCAGCCCCTTGATCAATACCTCGACCTGCCGCCCTATCGCGATGATCCACACCTCAAGGTCTCGATCGCGGGCTATGCGACGACTTCGATCGGGCTCATCGTGCGAAAGGGCATGAGGCCTGCGCTCGACGCCCCCACCGTCGCATCATGACAAAATCGTAAGGCGCACGCCGGCCTGTCCGCTTCTAGAGTGCAGCTCAAAAATCGGAGAGAAGTCATGATCATGCGTGGATTGCTCGGCGGCGTGGCCGCTGCGGCCGTGATGCTTTCGGCGGGCCTGGCCTCCGCCCAGGACTTCTCGGCCGAACGGATTTCGCAGGATATCCGCCACATTTCCTCGGACGACTTCATGGGCCGTTATCCGGGGACTGAGGGCGAGCGCATGACGCTGGCCTGGCTGCAGCAGCAGTATGAGGCGATCGGGCTGGAGCCCGGCGGTCCGGACGGCCAGTGGCTGCAGCCGGTCACGCTGCAGCGCTACACCCCGGTCGAGGGCGCGGCCAAGGTCAGCTGGACGGGACCCGACGGCACGGTGCATCCGATGACGGTCGGCACCGACATCCTGGTGCGCGCTGCGACCAACGACGGCAAGGCCGACATCCGCAACGCCCCCCTGGTGTTCGCCGGCTACGGGATCAATGCGCCGGAGCGCGGCTGGGACGACTGGGGCGACATCGACGTCAAGGGCAAGGTCGTGGTCGTCCTGGCGGGCGAGCCCATCGAGGAGGCCGTGACGGCGCGGTTCGACGGCGCCTATCCGACCGCCTATTCAAACGGCTGGTACAAGGCCGACGAGGCCTTCCGCCGCGGGGCCGTGGGCGTCATCACCCTGATCACCGACCCGGCGATGCTGGAGCGGACGATGAGCGCGGGCCTGCGCCAGCGCACGCTGACGCCGGGCGCGGCGGACCTGGAGTTCACGGGCAGCCTGGGCCATGCGGCGGCGATGCCGTGGGCGATGGCCGCCGGGGTCACCCCCGCCACCATGGCCGCGACCGGTTCGGGGACGTTCAAGGCGATCGACCTCGGCCTGACCCTGTCGGTCGCCGCCGAGGAGACCATCGACACCCTGGTCACCCACAACCTGCTGGCGCGCATTCCCGGCACGTCCCATCCGGACGAGACGATCATCTATTCGGCGCACTGGGACCACGTCGGCGTGGGCGAGAATCACGTCGGCCCCGTCTCGACCACCGATGACAACATCTTCAACGGGGCCTGGGACAATGCCTCGGGCACGATCGGCGTGCTGGAAATGGCGCGCCAGATGGCCGCCGCGCCCCGGCCCGACCGTTCGATCGTCTTCGCCCATATGGCGGCCGAGGAGATGGGTCTGCTGGGCTCCTACGGCTATGCGGCTGATCCGGTCTATCCGCTGGAGACGACGGTCGCCGACATCAACATCGATATGCTGCCCCTGTCCGGCCCGACCCGCGACGTCGCCATCTTCGGCAAGGGTCAGAACACGCTGGAGGACAATCTGGCGGTGCTGGCCGCCGAGGAAGGCCGGGTCGTCACGGACGATCGCCAGCCGGAGCAGGGCTTCTACACCCGGTCAGACCACTTCCCCTTCGTGCGCATGGGCGTGCCGGCGCTGATGACCTGGCACGGCGTCGACTGGGACGAAGGTGGCATCGAGGCCGGTCAGGCCGCCTGGACCGCCAAGTTCGGCGCCGACTATCATCAGCCGTCGGACGAATGGTCGGCCGACTGGGATCTGCGCTCGGCGGTCGAGAACCTGACCCTGCTCTACAAACTGGGTCTGCAGCTGGCCAACAGCGAGGAATGGCCGACCTGGAAGCCCACCTCGGAGTTCGGGGCCATCCGCGCCCAGAGCGACGCCGCGCGCCAGTAGTCCAGCGCATGTGAACCTCGGCCGTGGCCGGAGCGTTCAGGGCGGATGATCCGTCTCCTGCTCGTCTCCGGCCTCGCCCTGGCCGCTCTGTCCGCCTGCGACCAGGCCCGCACCGTCAATCCACCGACAGAGCCGGCGCAGGGCATTCCGATCGACGATGCGGTGCCTCAAGGGACCCCGGGCACCCTGACCCTGCCCGGGCGGGGCCCGGTCAGTTTCGTCGGCCGATGGGCGTCGGACGTGTCCTGGTGCGCCGCGCCGCAGGGCGAGCGCCGCCCGATCGAGATCACCCCGCTACGCTTCGAAGGCTATGAGAACAGCTGTGCCATCGCGGCCGTGGAAGAGGTTACCGACGGCTATGTCGCAACCCTGGACTGCGCCGCCGAAGGGGCCACCCGGCGCGAGCGGGTCAAGATGTCCGTGTCGACCGACACCCTGACGATGCGGTGGCTGGACCGCGCCGGCCCGGCCACGGTGCTGCACCAGTGCACGACACTGGGCGACACGGCGACGGCCCCGGCGACACTGCCGATCGGCTAGGGCGCGCGCGCGGGTCCGCTTACCGCGCTACTGCCGTTGTCTGGTTCCGACCCGATGGCGGACCGTCGCAGGGTCTCCTCCCCGTCGCGAAGCGATGGGGAGGTGGCACGGCGCGCTTGCGCCGTGACGGAGGGGTTCTTCACCTCAGATACGGTGCTCCCTTAAGAACCCCTCCACCGCTTCGCGGTCCCCCTCCCCATCGCCAAGCGGCGACGGGGAGGAGACGCTCCCTCCGCTGTCCCGGCCCTAGCTGAACAGGAAGTTCATCACGTCGCCGTCCTTCACGACATAGGCCTTGCCCTCGGCGCGCAGCTTGCCGGCCTCGCGGGCCTTGGCCTCGCCCTTCAGGGCGACATAGTCGTCGAAGGCGATGGTCTCTGCGCGGATGAAGCCCTTCTCGAAATCGGTGTGGATGACGCCCGCCGCCTGGGGCGCGGTGGCCCCGACCGGGATGGTCCAGGCGCGCGCCTCCTTGGGGCCGACGGTGAAATAGGACTGCAGGCCCAGCAGGGTATAGGCCTCGCGGATCAGGCGGTTCAGGCCCGGCTCGGCCAGGCCCAGGCTTTCCAGGAACTCGGCCTGTTCGGCGGCGTCCAGCACGGCCAGTTCGGAATCGATCTTGGCCGAGATGACGACGGCATTGGCGTTGTCCTCGGCGGCGCGCCTGGCGACCAGGTCGGACAGCTCATTGCCCTTGTCGGCCGAGGCCTCGTCGACATTGGAGACGTAGAGGGCGGGCAGGGAGGTCAGAAGCTGCAGCATGTGCCAGGGCTTCTCGTCCTCCTTGTCGACCTTGACGACGCGGACGGGCTTGCCGGCGCGGAGCGGCACCAGGGCGTCGTTGATCAGACGCAGGGTCTGCTGGGCCTCCTTGTCGCCGCCCTTGGCCTTCTTCTCGACGTTGACGACCCGTTTCTCGAGGCTTTCGAGGTCGGCCAGCATCAGCTCGGTCTCGATGATGTCGAGGTCGCTGATCGGGTCGATGCGGTTCTCGACATGGGTGATGTCGTCGTCGACGAAGCACCGGGCGACGAAGGCCACCGCGTCGCAGTCGCGGATATTGGCCAGGAACTGGTTGCCCAGACCCTCGCCCTTCGACGCGCCGCGCACCAGGCCGGCGATGTCGACGAAGGTGATGCGCGAGGGGATGATCTCCTTCGAGCCGGCGATCTCGGCCAGGGCCTCCAGCCGGGGCTCGGGCACGGCCACGTCGCCGGTGTTCGGCTCGATGGTGCAGAACGGATAGTTGGCCGCCTGGGCCGCCGCCGTCTTGGTCAGGGCGTTGAACAGGGTGGACTTGCCGACGTTGGGCAGG
Organism: Brevundimonas sp. LM2; assembly: GCF_002002865.1. Taxonomy (NCBI): domain Bacteria; kingdom Pseudomonadati; phylum Pseudomonadota; class Alphaproteobacteria; order Caulobacterales; family Caulobacteraceae; genus Brevundimonas; species Brevundimonas sp. LM2. Next base: position 1,335,567 of record NZ_CP019508.1, read on the forward strand.
CCGACGATCGCGACTTTCAGAGCCATGGTATTCCTGAGGCGGTGTGAGGCGCGAGCCTTTAGACGGTTCGCGACCGTTTGTCAGGCTCGCCGATCAGCCGGCGGAGCCCGCGTCCGCCACGACCGGTTGGCCGACCCGGGCGGTGACGGTCAGATCCGGGGCCTTGTCGAAGGTCAGCGTCAGCGCAACACTGTCGCCATCGACCAGCGGCGACGCCACGTCGTTCAGCATGATATGGTTTCCGCCGGGAACGAAGGCGACGGGAACGCCCGCGCGCATCGGCAGACCGCCCTCGATCGGGTGCATCATCATCATATTGCTCTCCATCCTGCTCTCATGCAGGCCGGCGCGGGCCGAGGCCGGGCTCGAGGCGGACAGCAGGGTGTCATCCGTGGATGCGGTCAGGGTCAGGTAGCAGGCCGTCACCTTGCGGCCGTTCGCCGTCGGGCGACACACGGCATCGGCGGCCGCGACGGGCGTGCCGCTGTTGACCGGCGTCGGCTCGGTGTCGGCGTTTCCGCAGGCCGTCAGGACGACGAGCGGCAGGAGGGCGATCAGGGTCTGGGATTTCATGTGGTAGGCTCCTTCGGAAGGCTGAGTACCCGGACGAGGCGGTCCAGAACGACGGCGACGACCAGGCTGAGCCCGGTCAGGGGATACAGGATGGCGAGCGGCAGGACGATAGCCAGGACCGCGACCTTGGCGCGCGGTCCGGGCGGGGCGACGGGGGCGGCGAGGCGGCCTTTGGGGCGACGCTTCCACCACATGACGAGGGCGCTGACGCCCAGCAGCCAGATGGCGAGGCAGCCGCTCAGCATGACGTAGCGATTGATCTGCCCATATTGCGTGCCCTGGTGGACGGCGATCCCCCATTCGGTGGCCCGGGCCCCCGCGCCGAAGTCGCGATAGCCGATGTCGGCCCGCACCGCGCCGGTGGCTCCGTCGACATAGAGGGTGCGGGTGTCCTCGACCCGGGTCACCTGCCGCGCCACGGTGACGGCCAGACCGGGGTCGGCGGGGATGGAGACCAGCCAGGGCCTGGGCATGGCCTGTTGTTCGACGGTGGCCACGACGGTCGCGAGGCTGGCGGGGGCGAGGGCGGGGGGCGTCGGCATGACCATGCCCTCCATCGTCCAGCCGACGCCGGCGGGGGCGTCGACATGGGCGGCGTGCGCCCAGGGGCTGGCCGCCGGGGGCGGGGTGGGGCGGCCCAGGCCGCTGGACTTGATCCAGTCGCCGACCTGATGACCCCAGACCACCGACCAGGGCATGCCGGTGACCGCGAGGAACAGGATGATCCCCCCGGCGTACAGGCCCGTCACCGCATGCAGGTCGCGCCAGAAGGGGCGGCGGCCGGTGTCGTTGGAGGTCACGGCGACGACCCCGACCTTCCGCCCGCGTGGCCACCACAGGAAGGTGCCGGTGGCGACCAGGATGATGGTCCAGCCGGCCACGATCTCGACCAGCGCATTGGCCCAGGGGCCGATCAAAGCCAGGCTGTGCAGCCGCTTGACGGTCTCCATCACCCCGCCAAAGGGGGTGACGCCGGTGACCCGGGCATCGGACGGATCGACGAAGACGGTCCGCTTGCTCTGGTCGGGCATGGTGACGGCGAAGCGGACCGCGCGGTCGGAGCGGGCCGGCACCAGCATCTGGGTCGCCGTGCCGCCGGTCGCCGTCTCCGCCGCCGCGCGCAGACGATCCGGCGCCAGCGGACGGACGGCCGGGGTGACCTGGGCCATGGGGCGATAGACGGCGTCGTCGATCTCGCCCTTGAACAGATAGAGGCCTCCGGTCAGGGCCATCACCATCAGGATCGGCAGCACCAGCAGGCCGGCGTAGAAATGCCAGCGCCAGACCGTGCGATAGGCCCCCGACAGGAGGCCGGGAGCGGCCGGAGCCGCCCCCGTGGTGTCGATCGTCGTCATCAGTAGGCCATCCTGACGCCCATGAAGACCGCGACGCCCTCGCCCGGCCAGAAGACGGCGGTCGAGGCGACACGGGCGTCGGTCACGGCACCGAAGTTGGAGACGTAGCGCTCGTCGAGCAGGTTGCGGGCGTCGACGAACAGATTGGTCGTCTCGTCGATCGTCCAGCCCAGGCCGAGGTTGAGCGCGGTGTAGCCCGGGGCCTTCAAGGTGTTGGCGTAATCGACCCAGGTGTCCGAGGGCGTCGTCTCCACCGCCGGGGCGATGAACCAGCCGGCGGGGTGGTCGTAGCGCAGTTCGATCCGGTAGAGGTGCGGCGGGACCAGGGGCAGGGCGTTGTCGCCATAGGCCGGGTCGTTCTCGAAGAAGAAGTCCGAGAAGGTATAGGTCTGGCGCAGTCGCCAACCGGGCGCGAACCGCCAGTCCAGCCCCGCCTCGATCCCTTGGTGCACCGTCGGACCGGCGTTAAACGTCGCCGCCGGGATGCCGAGCGCCGGGTTGACGATGAAGTTCAGCAGCTCGTTCTCGAGCTCGGCGCGATAGACCGCCACGTCCCATGAGAAGCGCGCGGTGCGGCCGCGTAGTCCGGCCTCCCCGGTCCAGGCCTCCTGCGCCTCGATGGCGGCGAATCCGTCGACCGTGGGCGACAGGGAGCCGAAGTTGGGCGGCTCGATCGAGCGGGTCACGTTGGCATAGGCCTGGGCCCCCGACGGGCCCTCCCACAGCAGTCCGATCCGGGGCGCGAACCACTCATAGGTCTTGCCGGCGGTCAGGTTGAAGGTCGAGGTGACGCCGGGCAGGGCGAAGGTCTGGTAGTCGCGCCCGGCCCGACCCCAGGTGCCGCCGGCGACGACGGCGACGCTGTCGGTGACGAACAGTCGGCCCTCGGCGAAGACGTCCAGCGCCTCGGCGTTCTGGCGCGCCTTTGCCGTGCGATTGCCGCTGGAGCCGCGGACGTTGACGAACTGCTGGGCATCCAGATCGCCCACCCGGACCCAGGCCCCGCCGAAGGCATCGGCGCGCAGGCCGAACAGCCGACCCTCCCAGTCCAGCCGGCCGAAGGCCCCGTAGTTGCGGCTCTGCTGGTCGATGACCTGGAAGATCGGGTGGTGCAGGTCCTTCCAGGTGCCATAGACCGAGCCCTCGAACAGCAGGTCGGGCGACAGCCGCCAGCGGGTCGACAGGGTGGTGCGGACCGAGGCGTAGTCGCGCTGGTAGTCGTTGGCGACATTGGCGGCGGCGGCCGTGACCGGGGTGTTCAGCGCCTGGTCCAGGGTCAGCGATCCGGGGATCTGCTGATGGACATAGGCCCCCTGGACGATCAGCCGGGCCTCGCGGTCCTGGCCGAAGGTGCGACCGATGTTGGCCGTGACGTATTGCTGCTGGCCGTCCGAGTGCCGGCGCCAGCCCTCGGCCGTCGCCCCGGTGACGCCGATGAAGCCGTCCCAGTCGCCATGGAAGCCACCGACCTCGGCATGGAGCCGGCCGGTGCGCCAGGAGCCGATGTCGGCACGGACGCTGGCGGTCTCGCCCGAGGTGCGGCCGTTCGGCGTGACCAGGTTGACGGCCCCGCCCAGCAGGGAGCCGCCGAAGCGCAGGGCGTTGCCGCCCTTATAGACCTCCGTGAAGCGGGCGAGCAGGGGATCGACCATCTGCACGTCGCCGAACCCGTCCGCCTCGTTGAAGGGGATGCCGTCCTGGGAGACGAACAGGCCGCGCAGGTGGTTGGCGTTGCCGATGCCCGAGCCGCGGATGGAGATGCGGACATCCCCGCCCCATTTCTTCTGGGCATAGACGCCCGGCACGTCGCGGAGGACGTCGGCCAGGTTCGGCGCATAGCGGCTTTCCAGGCTTTCGGACGAGACGACGGCGACGGCACCCGGTGTGCGCGCCAGCCGACGGCGCGCCTCGGCGACGACGGGCGGATCTTCGGGATTGAGGGCCCCGGTGACGATGACCTCGCCCAAGTCGATGGCGGGGCCGTCCTGAGGAGACTGGGCGAGGGTCGGACTGGCCAGCAGGCACAGCAGGGCGGCCGAAGCCGCCGATGCGAGAAGTCGCATGAATGAAAATGTCCTGAAAGACGCGAGAAAGCGCCCGCGCGCGACGTGCGGCGGGCGGGCTGAGGGCGTGCGTTCAGGCTTGGGGCGGGGCGGTCGAGGGCGGTCGCGGCGGGGCGCGGGCCGGGGGCGGTGCGGCCGGATCGCGGGTGACGAAGCGCGAGGCCGGATAGGTGGTGGCCGTGCGGACGGTCTGGAGGACGGGGGGCTGGGGCAGGTCCACGGCCATGGCCATGACGCAGGCCGCGCATTTGACCCCGGACATGCCCTTGGTGGGGTCCTGCTGACCGTCCACCCCGATGGAGATGGTCTTGGGGCCCTCGGCCGAGCAGACGACCATCGGATGGCCGGGCGTCGAGGCCGCATAGGCCGCGAACGGCAGCAGGCTTCCGAACACGATGGCGAACGTCGCGGCCAGGAAGGCCAGCGAGCGCGCGATCGACCAGGATTCGGCCTGAGAACGGGTCACGACGGGGCGTTAGCGGAACGCGCGCGCGATGGGAAGCGCGGCTATTCGCCCTTCGCAGCCTGGGCGGCCTGACGCGGGCTGAACTTGGGGGCGGGGGCCAGGCGCAGGACCTCGCCCTGATAGCGTTCGTCGTCTCCGGCGACGGCGAAGGGCAGGGCGTCGGCACAGGCGTTCAGCAGGGCCTCCAGCCACGGCTGCTCGGCCTTGTGGAAGTCGCCCAGCACGTGCGGCATGACCAGATGGGCCTCGCCCGGATGGCCGACCCCCATGCGGGCGCGGCGGAAGTCCGGACCCAGCTGGCTGATCAGGCTGCGGATGCCGTTCTGGCCCGCCGCCCCGCCGCCCTTCTTCATCCGGAACCGGCCGGGGGCCAGGTCGATCTCGTCATGGAAGACGATGACGTCGCCGGGCGCGATCTTGTAGAAGCGCGCGGCCTCGCCGACCGCGTTGCCCGAGTTGTTCATGAAGGTCTGGGGCTTCATCAGCAGCACCCTGGTGCCCTCGACCTCGCCCTCGCGGATGACCGACTGGAACTTGGCGCGCTCGGGTCCGAACCGCCAGCGGCGCGCGATCTCGTCAGCGGCCATGAAGCCGATGTTGTGGCGGTTGTGCTGGTATTTGGGGCCGGGATTGCCCAGGCCGGCGATGATGATCATGGTCAGTCAATCGAGGCCCAAGACGAACATCAGGGCAGTGTCGAGATCTTCGATCTGCTCAGGCGTCAACTCTCCGATCCGCTCTCGGCATCGGCGACGCGGCACGGCGGTGACCTTTTCGGTCATGATCACGGAAGGTTCTTGAAGACCGTTGAGGGCTGTTGGATGGATCAAGGGCCGGAAGCGCGACGCCGTTTCGACTTCCGATGTCATCGGGCAGATGAGCAGGCTCTCGGCGTCGAAGAGAGCACTGCTTTGAACCAGGACTGCGGGTCTTGGCTTGCCGAAGTCGCCGGATAACACAGCGATCAGAAGTTGGCCGCGGTTCATTCCGGGATCATGTTCCATACCTCAATGGTATTCAGCTCCATCTCGGCCATGATGAATGCTTCCTCTTCGGAAGCGTTGATACGATCGACAGCCGCCGCGATTTCCTCGCGGACTCCCGGGGCGTCCAGGTCGATCACCCTTCTGCGCACTTCCTTGAAGCCGCTTCCAGGGAGACTGCCGCCCGCGTGTGCATTGCCATCCATAGACCCAGATTATCCGATGCGAGGCCCGCCAGCAAACAAAAGCCCGCCGGGCCGGAGCCGGGCGGGCCAATGTTCGGCGGTGATCCGTGGATCAGGCTTCGGTCTTGTCGCCCTCGGCGGCGGCGTCTTCGTCGCCCTGTTCCGTGGCGGGAACGTCGCCGGCCTCGATGGCAGCGGCTTCGGCCACGGCGGTCTCTTCGGCGATGGCTTCCTCGATCTGGTCGGCGGCGATGGCGGCCGACGAGACCTTGATGGCGCCGATCACGAAGTCACGGTCGGTGATGGTGGCTTCCACGTCCGACGGCACCTTGACGTCCGACCAGCGGATGGTGTCGCCCAGCTTGTGGCCGGCCAGATCGACGACCAGGTCCTCGGGGATGTGGTCGGCGCGGACCATGATCTCGACCGAGTGACGGACGATCTCCAGCGTGCCGCCCTGACGGAAGGCCTTGCACTGGTCTTCGTTGATGAAGTGGATCGGCACTTCGATCTTGATGGTCTGGTTCTCTTCGACGCGCATCAGGTCGAAATGCAGCGGACGGTCCGACACCGGGTCGAACTGAACGTCCTTGGCGATGACCGGCTGGCTCTCGTCGCCGTACTTCAGCGTGACCAGGTGGCCCAGCAGCTTGCCGGTGTAGAGGTTCTTGCGGAAATCCTTCTCGTTGACCGAGATGGCGACGGGGGCCTTGCCGCCGCCGTACAGGATGCCCGGAACAGCGCCCGAGCGACGGGCCGCGCGCGCGCCGCCGGTGCCGGTGTTCTCGCGAACGTCCACGTTCAGAATGATCTCGGCCATCTGGCTCGCCTCAATAACAAAAACGCCTGCGCAGACTAACGGCCGCGCGGCGGGGTCCTGGACCCTCGAATTCAAGAGCGCGGGTCATTACACGCAAGCGTCCCCTTGCGCAACCGCGTCCGCGAACGAAAGCCGACCTCCGGCGGATAGTCTGCGCCGAGGAGGGGCGATCGGGCTCTAGCGCGTGCCCGTTTGGGTGGCCGCGATCGAGGCGGTCGCGGCGTCCAGGGCCACGCCTTCGACCGGAGCCACAGAGGCGGTGAGGGGCTCTGCCACCGGGGTGACCACGGGCACCGTCGCCTGGGCCGTGCAGGTCGCCAGGTCGCGGACGATGTGGCGACCGACGCAGAACATGTCCTCATAGCTGGGGCGCGAGGCGGCCAGACACTGGAACAGGTTCAGCTTCGACATATCCAGACAGAACTGGGCATTGGTCTCGATCGACAGGGCCTCGGTGTTGGCGCGCGCGTCCTCGCCGGCGGCACCCAGGGCGGCCAGTGCGGCGATGGCCAGGGAATGGACGACGGCCGGCGTATAGGGCGGGGCCGTCGTCGCCGGGGCCAGGTTCAGCCCCGTGCCGCTGTTGGCGGCCGCGAACAGTCGGGCGGATTCGTCGGGCGAGGGCAGCATCTGGCCGGCCGAAATGGTCTTGGCCGTCTCCAGCCGAACGGCCCGGTCGACGATCGGCACGGTCGCCCAGCGGCGGCGCGGATCGCTGCGTTCCTGGATGGTATAGGCGTCCGCCTCCACCGCATCGGCGATGGTCGTCAGGGCGGCGATATCCTGGCCCAGGGTGGCGATGATCAGACCGGCCGCGACATCGGCCCCCGGCAGGGTGGCGGCATAGGCGGGGTCGCGGATGATGCTGGCGACGACCTCGGCCCGGATCGTGGGATCGACGGCGAAGGTGCGGACCCCGGCGACGAACTCCGGCGACTGCAGCGCCAGGATCGAGCCGTAGGCGATCATGCCGCGCGACAGGGTGGCGGGATCGTAGGCCGCGCCCTTGTGCATGGCGGTCTGAATGGACGCGGCGTCGGGAAAGCCCGCCTGGATGGTGCCGACGTCGCGGATGAAGGCCACATAGATCGAGGCGGCCTGGGCGACGCCTTCGTTCAGACTGACGGGCGGTGGCGGCGGGGGCGCCACGACGACGGCCGCGGGCTCCGGCGTGCTGCACCCGACCAGGACGGCGGCCGCCGCGGCCATGATGATCGCCGCAGCGCGCTGCGAAAATGCCAGACGCATGAACGGTCCCCCGGGTACGATACACGGCGCTGGTTGCGCGCCTGTGTCTATATCGCGTCGCGCCCGGTTGTCCGATCGTTAATCCTGAGAGGCGAGTGCGAATTTAAGGCGCGGGGGGCGCGGCGTTCAGGCGCTGGGTCGGGCTGGCGGCCGTGCCCGGGGACGCCGGGGGCGGCGCGGCGGGAGCCGGCAGCGACTGCGGTGTGATGGTCGGGCGAGGGACAGAGGGAGGCGGCGGCGCGAGCGACGGCGTCGGGGCGGCCGACGGGGCCGCGACCCGGCTTTGCATCGGCGCGTCGACCGTGATGACGCCCGCGGGCAGGGCCGTGCCCCGCGCGCAGGTCGACAGGTCCCGGACCACGTGGCGGCCCAGGCAGAACTCGACCTCATAGCTGGGGCGCGAGGCCGCGAGGCACTGGTACAGATTGAGCTTCGAACTGGCGAAACAGTCCTGGCTGGCGCGATCGTATTGCAGCGCGTCGGTGTTGGCGATGGCGTTCTCGCCCGCGGCATCCAGCGCCGCCAATGCCGCGAGGGCGAGAGCGCTGGACACGGCCGGCGGATAGGGCGGCTGGCGCAGCCGGGGGGCCGAAACCTCGAGCCCGGATCCAGAGGCGGCGGCGCTCGCCAGACGGGCGGCGTCGGCGGCATTGGCCAGCATGGTGCGGCCGGACAGATCCTTCACGGACTGGATCCGCGCCTCGCGGTCCGGCACCGGCTGGCGGGCCCAGCCCTGGCGGCCGTCGGCCTGGATGGCGTAGGCGTCGTTCTCGATCGAGTCCGCGGCCGTGCGCAGGGCGGCGATGTCGGCATCCAGCACGCCCATGATCAATCCGGCGGCGGCGTCGGCCCCCGGCAGGGTCGAGGCATAGGTCGGGTCCGCGACGATGCGCGCGACGGCCTGATCCCGCGTCGCACGATCAAGGGCGAACTGGCGCACGCCCGCCACGAACTCGGGCGACTGCAGGGCCAGGACGGAGGCATAGGCGACCAGCCCGCGCGAGATCTGGTCGGGCTGGTAGGTCGCGCCGCGCTGCATGGCGGCCAGGATGGCCTCGGGGCTCTCGAACCCCCCGCGCAGCGTCGCCATGTCCCGAGTGAACCCCAGATAGATGGCGGCGGACTGGATGACGCTGTCGTTCAACGAGACCGGCTTGGTCAGGATGGCCTGGGCGGCCGTCTCCTGAGCGATGCGGGCGGCCTCCGCCTCCTCGGCCGCCTTGTTCGACGCACAACCGGCCAGGACGCTCGCCGCGGCAAGGGCCGCCAGGGTCGATGCCCCCCGGCTCGAAAACAGACGCATGCAAGATCCTCCGCAGCTTTCCCGGTCGCGACTCAATAGCAGGCCCCCGGCGGATTTGAGGCGAGCGTGCCAATCAGTCGAAAAGTTTGGAAACCGATTCCTCGTTCGCAATCCGACGGATAGCCTCGCCGATCAGCGGCGCGATCGGAACGGTCCGGATCTTGGAACAGCTCGACACCTCGTGCGGCTGCTCGATGGAATCGGTGATCACCAGCTCCTTCAGCGGCCCGTCCGTCACGCGTTGCACGGCGGGTCCGGAGAGGACGCCGTGGCTGATATAGGCCGAGACCGACGTCGCGCCCGCCTCGATCAGGGCCTTGGCCGCATTCACCAGGGTGCCGCCCGAATCGACGATGTCGTCGAACAGGATGCATTCGCGGCCGGCGACGTCGCCGATGATGTTCATGACCTCGCTCTCGCCCGCGCGGGGGCGGCGCTTGTCGACGATGGCCAGATCGACATTCAGCCGCTCGGCCAGGGACCGGGCGCGCACCACGCCGCCGACATCCGGCGAGACGATCATCAGATTGCCGCGTTGGTAGTGGTCCTTCACATCCAGGGCCAGCACCGGCGTGGCCACCAGATTGTCGGTCGGAATGTCGAAGAAGCCCTGAATCTGGCCGGCGTGCAGGTCCATGGTCAGGACCCGGTCGGCCCCGGCGCGGGTGATCATATTGGCCACCAGCTTGGCCGAGATGGGCGTGCGGCCGCCCGTTTTCCGATCCTGCCGCGCATAGCCGAAATAGGGCATGACCGCCGTGATCCGCTTGGCCGACGCGCGCACCAGGGCGTCGATGCAGATCAGCAGCTCCATCAGATTGTCGTTGGCGGGATAGCTGGTCGACTGGATGACGAAGACGTCCTCGCCGCGCACGTTTTCCTCGATGACCGCGAACACCTCGTTGTCGGCGAACCGCTTCACCTGGGCCTTGGTCAGGGGCATGTCGAGGTGGTCGGCGATGGCCTGGGACAGGGTCCGGTTCGAGTTGCCAGCGAGCAGCTTCATCCGGTCATCCTTTCGCCGTCATCGAACCGCCAATGACGTCTGTTCCGTATCGCGCGCTCTTTAGCAGCGCATGGGGCCGTAGCAAGCCGTGACGTGCCGATCTCGGTGCATGGCGCGGTTCGCCGGGGGGTGATAGGGAACGCGGTCTTGGATTCCGACTGGCCAGATCGGCCGTTCGGGCGTCGTGTGATGAGGTTTGTCTTGCCGACTTTCTCCCGGTCTTCGTCCGTCCTTCGTCGGGGCGGCCTGGTCCTGATGGCCGCCGCCGTCACCCTGACCATGTCCGCCTGTAATGGCGGAGCCAATCGACCGCGCCTGGCCTATGAGGAGCGGCCGGTCGAGCTGCTGTACAACACCGGCTATACGCGGCTGCAATCGGGCCGCTGGTCCGACGCCGTCGACTATTTCCAGGAGGTCGAACGCCAGCATCCGTATTCGGAATGGTCGCGTCGGGCGATTTTGATGCAGATCTATGCCCACTATCAGGGCGGGGACTATGCGGAATCGATCGCGGCTTCGGACCGGTTCATCGCCCTGTTCCCCGGCAGCCCGTCGGCCGCCTATGCCTTCTACATGCGGGCGACCTGTCATTTCGAACAGATCGTCGACGTGGGCCGCGACCAGGGTCAGGCGCAGCAGGCCCTCGAGGGGCTGCGGGACGTCGCGCGCCGCTATCCGAACTCGTCCTATGCCACCGATGCGACGGTCAAGATCGACATGGTCAACGACCAGCTGGCGGGCAAGGAGATGTCCATCGGTCGCTACTACCAGCGCGCCAGCCAGCCGCTGGCGGCCATCGGCCGCTACAAGGCCGTGATCGACAACGAGGCCTTCCAGCGCACCTCGCACACGCCCGAGGCCCTGTATCGCCTGGTCGAGGTGTATCTGAGCCTGGGTCTGAAGGACGAGGCGGAGCGCAACGGGTCGGTGCTCGGCTACAACTATCCCGGCAGCCCGTGGTATTCGGAAGCCTATGCGCTGCTGACCGAGCAGGGCCAGAGCCCGGGCACGGCGCCGGCCGCGCCGCGCGAAAGCTGGCTGCAGCGGATCGTTCCGGGCTGAGGTCAGGCTTGAACTTGATCGTTTTTGTAGCTACATAAATGATCGCGTTCGACCCGGAGAAGGACGCGGCGAACATTGCCAAACATGGCGTGTCGCTCGAGGCGGCGGCCCGGATCGGTTTGGATGACGCGGTCGTGGTTGCGGATGTCCGAAGGGATTATGGCGAGCCAAGATGGATTGCTTATCAGCAGCTCGACGGCCGCGTGCACGTCCTGGTGTTCACCCTTCGCGATGGCGCGACCCGGCCAATCAGCTTGAGGAAGGCCAATGACCGTGAGCGACGACTATTCGAAAGCCGGCGGAGTGGCGGAAGCGCCGCTTGATTTCGTGCTCGACGAAGATGACGCGCCTGAATTGACCAACGACATGATAGCGCGGGCCAGGCTGGGGCATGAAGTCCTTCCGGAATACATTCTCGCCCAATCCCCACGTTCACCGGGTCGACCCCGCAAGCCGTCGCCGAAGGTCCAGACCACCCTTCGCCTCGATGCCGAGGTGATCGACTTCTACAAGGCGGGCGGGCCCGGCTGGCAGTCGCGGATAAATGCGGCCCTGCGCAAGCATGCGGGATTCACAGACTGACCGTTCCCTCCCTGTTCTAGTCTAGACTGTTCGCGATGACGATTCGCCATTCCCTCATGCCGGCCTCGGCATGCTGACCAGTCTGTCGATCCGCGACGTGGTGCTGGTCGACGTCCTCGATCTGGAGGTCGCCGACGGCCTGACCGTGCTGACCGGCGAGACCGGGGCGGGCAAGTCGATCATTCTCGACGCTCTGGGTCTGGCCCTGGGCGGACGGGGGGAGGCGGGGCTGGTGCGGGCCGGGGCCAAGCAGGCCGTGGCCACGGCCGTCTTCACCGCTCCGGACGACGCCGACCTGATCGCCCTGATCGAGGAAAAGGGGTTCGACGTGACGCCGGGCGAGGACCTGATCCTGCGTCGCGTCGTCTCCGCCGACGGACGCAGCCGGGCCTATGTCAACGACCAGCCTGCCGGGGTCGCCGCGCTGCGCGAGATCGGGGCGCGGCTGGTCGAGGTCCACGGCCAGCACGAGACGGTCGGCCTGCTGGACTGGAAGACCCATCGCGGCCTGCTGGACGCCTACGGCGGTCTGGCCCCGCAACTGACCGGGGTGGCGGCGGCGTCGGAGCGGCTGAAGGCGGCCGAGGCGAAGCTGGAGGCCCTGCGTGCGGCCGCGGCCGATGCGGCGACACGGGCTGAAGAGATCACCCTGAACCTGGCCGACCTCGACGCCCTGGATCCGCGCGAGGACGAGGAAACCGAGCTGGCCGGCGAACGGGCCGTGCTGGGGGCGGCGGAAAAGGCCGTCGCCGATCTGGCCGACGCCCGGATCAACCTGGGCGGCGACAAGCTGAGCCAGAAACTGTCGGCCGCGCTGCGGGCCGTCGAACATGCCCGCCAGCGGGCCACCCAGGCCGGGGTCGAGGCCGACCATCCGGTGCTGACCCGCCTGACCGCCGCCGCCGAGGCCATCGACCGCACCATGGTCGAGGCGGCCGAGGCCATCGCCGAGGTCGACGCCGCCGCCAATGCCTTCGATTTCGAGCCCGGTCGCCTGGACAAGGCCGAGGAGCGGCTGTTCGCCCTGCGCGCCGCGGCCCGCAAGCTGAACACCACGGTCCACGCCCTGCCGACGCTGCGCATCTCGCTGCGCGAACAGCTGCGCCTGATCGAGGACGGGGCCGAGGCCATGACGGCCGCCGGTCGCGAGGCCGCCGTGGCGCGCGAGCACTACGACGTCGCGGCGTCGCTGCTTAGCTCGGGCCGCGAGGCCGCCGCCGAACGGTTGTCGAAGGCGGTGATGGAGGAACTTGGGCCGCTGAAACTGGACCGCGCGCGGTTCCGCGTGGCGCTGGAGCCTGTGGCCGAGGGGCGCCGGGGGCCGCTGGGCGTCGAGACCGCCCGGTTCGAGATCGCCACCAATGCGGGCACGCCGTTCGGGCCGCTGGACGCCATCGCCTCGGGCGGCGAACTGGCCCGCTTCGCCCTGGCCATGAAGGCGGCCCTGGCCGGCCGCGCGGACCAGCGCCAGCCGGTGATGATCTTCGACGAGGTCGATCAGGGCGTCGGCGGGGCCGTGGCCGAGGCCGTGGGCCAGCGGCTGAAACGCCTCTCCACCGGGGCCCAGGTCCTGGTCGTCACCCACAGCCCCCAGGTCGCCGCGCGCGGCCATGCCCACTGGAAGGTTCGCAAGGCCGATGCCGCCGGGGTGACCACCACGACGGTCGATGCCCTGGACGCCGACGCCCGCCGCGAGGAGATCGCCCGCATGCTGGCCGGGGCCACGATCACCGACGAGGCCCGGGCGGCGGCGCGGGCGCTGATCGGCTAGCCGCCGATAGCCCGCACGGCCACATAGACGGCGACGACCAGGATCAGGCCGGCGAACAGCCGGTTACCCAGCGGGGCATTGGCTCCGAGCCGTTTCGCCAGCGGCAGACCCGCCAGCGTCCCACCGACTCCGCCGACGGCCATGGCCGCGACCAGGGTAGGGTCGACCCAGCCCGACAGCGCATAGTTGCTGGCGGTCGCCGCGCCGAAGGCCGCCACGCTGAGCAGGGAGGTGGCTTGGGCGGTCGCCAGTGTCATGCCGGTCGAGACCATCAGCCCCGGGACGATCAGGAACCCGCCGCCGATGCCGAAGAAGCCGGCCGCCGATCCGACGCCGGCCCCGGCCAGACCGATCCGGGGCGACATGGCCCAGCTCAGGGTCGGCTCCGGCCGCTCGATCACGGCCTTGGGGCGCAGCATGGACAACCCCACAGCTGCCATTGCGACGGCGAAGATCAGCAGCAGCTGATGGCCGTCGATCATCTTGGCCAGCGAAGATCCCACCCAGGCCCCGGCCGCGCCCGTGACCGCGAAGACGAGGGCGCAGGGCCAGCGCACGCGCCCGGCCCGCGCATGGCCGGACAGAGCCGTCAGGGCGTTCAGGGCCACACCGGCCGCCGAGACCCCAATCGCGACATGCGGATCGGCGACCCCCACCACATACAGCAGCAGCGGCACGGCCAGGACAGAACCGCCGCCGCCGAACAGGGTCAGCAGCAGAGCGACCACGCCCCCACTTAGCGTGGCCAGGATCAGCGGCAGCAGGGCGGTGGTCACGGGATCACCCGGCCTTCAGGGCCGCGCGGTTCCAGGGCATGACGGCTAGAAGCCGGGCCATGCCGCAAAATCCCGTCGCCCCGGCCACGAACAGGCCCGCCCCGACGAAGGCCGACAGCCCCCAGAAGGCGGGATGGATCATCAGCCCTAGGGCCGCGCCGAGCAGGACCAGACCGCCGGCCGTCATCTGCACCTGGCGCATCAGCTCGATGGGCCTGGTCTTGTCGGCCCGAGTCGCCAGCCCTTCAGCCTTCCAGGCGTCCAGGCCGCCCTCCAGCACGAAGGCTTCTCCCGGCACCCGCGCCGACAGACGGGCGCAGTTGACGCCCGTGCGGTTGCCGGTGCGGCAGGTGTAGATCACGTCGCGGCCGTCCGGCAGCTTGAGCGGCACCTGGTCGAAGGCGGACAGGGGGGCATGGATCGCCTCCGCCACATGCTCGCGGGCGAACTCGTCCGATTCGCGGATGTCGATCAGGACGGCGGTGTGGGCCTTCAGGCGCGCCGCGACGTCGGCGGGCTTCAGCGGGGTTAGGGTCGTCATGGGTCAGGCCTTTTCCGGGGGGAGAGGGGGGCAGTAGATCTCGGCCAGGACGGCGATCACCTTCAGGACCGCCGGTTCGGTGATGCGATAGAAGATGGTCGTGCCCTCGCGCCGGGTGTCGACCAGCGCCTCGTCCCGCAGCTTGGCGAGATGCTGGGACAGGGCCGACTGCGACAGCCCCACCAGGGGCAGCATCTGGCCGACCGACATCTCCCGATCGCCGAGCTGGCACAGGATCATCAGCCGCTTTTCATTGGCCAGCGCGCGCAGCAGCGCGGCGGCCTCGCCGGCGCTGGCTTCGAAACGGTCCAGTCCGAGGGTTTGAACATCGATCATACCGGGCAATATATTCAAACTTGCTAAATAAGCAATACCTAATATATAGGAGCTCTGAAAGGAGCGCATCATGGCTCACCGTCCCGACGTCCGGGGGTTCTTCGACCCCGCGACCCATACAGTCACCTATCTGGTCAGCGACCCCGAGACGGGGCTGGCCGCGATCATCGATCCAGTCCTGGACTATGATCCCGCCGCGGCCCGCACCTCGACCCGCTCGGTCGAGGCGGTGATGGCGGCGTTGCGCGAGGCCGACCTGACCCTGGCCCTGATCCTGGAGACCCACGCCCACGCCGACCACCTGACCGCCGCCGATCACCTGCGCGCGGCGGAGGGGGTGGGCATCGGCATCGGGGCCCACATCACCCAGGTCCAGGCGACCTTCGCGCCCCTGTTCGACGCCGGGGACGTTACCCCCGACGGGGTCGTCTTCGACCACCTCTATGCCGACGGCGACGTCTTCGCCCTGGGCGCCCTGACGGTCGAGGTGATGCACACCCCCGGCCACACCCCCGCCTGCGTCAGTTATCGCATAGGCGATGCGGTCTTCACCGGCGACACCCTGTTCATGCCGGACTACGGCACGGCCCGGACCGACTTCCCCGGCGGCGATGCGCGGACGCTTTACCGCTCGATCCAGCGGCTGCTGGCCCTGGATCCCGGCACCCGCCTGTTCGTCGGCCACGACTATCTGCCGGCTGGCCGGTCGGACTACCGGTTCGAGACGACGGTGGCGGCGCAGCGCGACGGCAATATCCATCTTGGCGGCGGGGTGTCGGAGGACGCCTTCGCGGCGATGCGCGAGACCCGCGATGCGACGCTCGGCGCGCCCCAACTGATCCTGCCGTCCCTGCAGGTCAACATCCGCGCCGGAGCCCTGCCGCCGCCCGAAGCCGACGGTCGCCGCTATCTCAAACTGCCGCTGAATACGCTGTAGGGGTCAGGGCGCCCTGGCTCGGGAAGCCTGGATCTAGACCCCCAGGATCCAGCCTTCTTCGTCCTGCACCTGGGCGATCAGGGCCTCGTCGGTGCCCTTCTTGGGGCCGAAGGCCTTGGACAGGTCGCCGCGCTCGTCCATCAGGGCCAGGGCCTCGGCAGTGGTGCGGACCTGGGCCTGGTCCTTGAACTCGCCGGGCTGGAGCGTGGTCGGCCACATCGACGGCCAGACCTCGGCCACCAGCACCGACAGGGGCTCGACGTCGGCGGTGTCCAGCGCCCGCCAGCCGGTGCCGAACGGCCAGACGGCTGCGGACGCGCCCAGGCTCTCCAGCAGGCGGCGCACCATGGGGATGCCGACCAGGGTCTGGCCGCCGACCGCACCGGCCCCGTGCATCTGCCAATTGGACTTGGGCTGCAGCTTGCCGCCGCGGATGGCCAGTTCGGTGGCCCGGTATTCCGGAATGTCCGCGCCGGAGCCCACCGGGGGCTTGGTCGTAGTCAGCCAGCGCTGCGCCTGTTTGGCCGGGGCCCCCCACATGGGCCAGGCGGCGTCGGTCATCAGCCGGTTCATCTTGGCCGCGATCTGATAGCGGTTGTTGGTGTTGTCGGCCTTGTCGACGATGTTGGCGGCGACGAATTTCCAGATCGCGCTCCAGGCCGGCGTGTCCTTCAGGCCCAGGCGCGCGGCCGTGCCGACCGGATAGCCCAGCGAGAAGTCGACGCCGACCAGGACCCGGTCGCCGCGCTTCCTGTGGTCGGCCAGGATGGATTTCAGCAGCGCCTCGCCCTCGGCCCGGGTCGCGACGTTGTGGGTCTCGCCATACAGGCGGAAGCGGACGTCGCGCTTGGCCACGCCGATCCAGACCGAGTTGTCGCCCAGCTTCTTGCCCTCGGCGGCGGTCCAGTCGGCAACGATATAGGCGTCGAACAGGCGGGCCACGGCGGGCTCCTTAAGGCGATCATAGACAGGGAAATGCGGAGGGCGTGGTTTAGGCCTTCCCCCGGCGCGAAGAAAGCAAAACCGGTCGCTACTTCAGCAGGGCTTCCAGGTGCGACAGCCAGCGACGGCCCAGGCGCATGGCCTCGGGCGGCGATCCGGCCTGGCCCGAGGCCATGGCGTTCCACAGGGCCAGCTCGAACTCCGGATAGCGGGCATCGGCGAACAGCAGGCGCAGGGTGACCTGTTCGGCGTCGGGGGCCAGGACGTCCAGCGCCTTGCGCGCCTCGCCGCGCCGCACCCGCGCCACGACATGGCCGTCGACGATCAGCTCGCCCCCCTCGATCTCGTCGAAGGCATAGACCAGGCCGTGCGCGCCCCGGTCCCACAGCACGGCCACCTGACCGCCGTCGAAGTCCAGTCCGGCGGCCCGGCCCTCCGACGCGGACACGGCCTCGACCTCGGGCGCGGTCCCCAGCGACTTCAGCATGGCGCGGCGCAGGCGGCGGTCGGGCTCCATCCACCAGTTCAGGGTCAGGGCGCCGGTGGTCAGGGCGGCCGCCGCCAGGGCCACCAAAAGGATGACGCGCAGGGTCTCAGCCATCTCGGGCCCCGCCCATCAGTCGGCCAGGTCGATCACGACCGGAACGTGGTCGGACGGCTTGTCCATGTCGCGGGCGTCGCGGTGGGTCTCGACGCTGACGAACCGGTCGGCGGCCTGGGGCGACAACAGATGGAAGTCGATGCGGATGCCGTGGTCGCGTTGCCAGGCCCCGGCCTGATAGTCCCAGAAGGTATAGGTTCCCGGCGGCTGGCGGCCCAGCTCCCCCGCCTCGTACAATCCGAGCCCCTTCAGGGCGCGGAAGGCGGCGCGGCTTTCGGGCTGGAACAGGGCGTCGTTGACCCAGGCGGCGGGTGACTTGGCGTCGTCGGGGGTCGGGATGACGTTGTAGTCGCCGCACAGGCTGAAGGCCTCCTCCTGCGCCAGCAGGGCGCGGGCATGGGCGTTCAGCCGGGCCATCCAGCGCAGCTTGTAGTCGAACTTCTCGGTGCCGATCGGATTGCCGTTGGGCAGATACAGGCCGCCGACGCGGACGGGGCGGGGGGCCTCGATCAGGGCCTCGATATAGCGGGCCTGGTCCTCGACGCCTTCCGCCAGCAGGTCCGAGCCCGGCAGCCCACGTCGCACGTCGGAAACGGGGTATTTCGAGAGCAGGGCGACGCCGTTGTAGGATTTCTGACCGTGGGTCTCGACGTTGTAGCCCAGGCTCTCGAAGGCCTCGCGCGGGAACCTGTCGTCGACGGTCTTGATCTCCTGGAAACAGACGACGTCGGGTTTCGCCCCCTCCAGCCATGCGAGGACGGTCGGCAGGCGGGCGTTGACGGAGTTGACGTTCCAGGTGGCGATGCGCATCGCCGGGACGCTAGGCGGCGTCGCCGGATCGGGCAAGGCACCACCGCCGCCGCAGCCCAAAACGCAGAAGGCCCGGCGAGCGCGATGCCGCCGGGCCTCCTTTATGGGGCGTCTGCCGGCTTTACTGGGCCGGGGCGCTGACGGTGCCCTCCGGCAGGGGCGGCACGATCGTCAGGGTGCAGCCGCCGCCGATGCGCTGGGCGACCTCGCAGGGATAGACGCGCTGCACCGCATAGGCGCTGTCCATGCGGACGATAATGCCGTTGTCGGCCGCGCATTTGGCCTCGTAGAAGGACCCGTTGGCATTGGTCCCCATGTAACGGGACTGGGTGACGTCGCAGGCGGCGGCCTCGGCATTGCCGGCGAAACGCGCCTTCAGCGACGCGGCCTTTTCGGCCGGCGTGGTGAACTGGCAGGCCAGGGCGGCCTCGAGGATCCGGCTGCATTCGGTGGCTTTCCAGCCGCCGGCCTTCAGCTTCTGCAGCAGGTAGCCGTCGACCCCGTCGCAGCCCACTTCATACAGTTCCTCGCCGTCGATCTGCTTGCTCAGCGAATTGCCCTCGTTGGGCACGCAGGGCAGGTTGGCCTCGCGCGCATAGTCCACCATGACCCGCAGCACGTCGAGGTTCTGGGGAAGGGCGCAGCGAATGTCCGTCGTCGCGGGCGCGCCGGGCGTGGCCGGGGCGGGGGCGGCGGCCGGATTGGCCGCAGCGGCGGCGGCGAGACGCGCCTGGGTGGCGGCGAGCTGCACGCAGTCAAACCCCTGGGGCGGCGTGCTGGCAATCAGGATATAGCCCGGGCCCGTGGCGCAGGCCGCCTCATAGACGCGCGACTCGCCGGACATCAGGGGCGAGAGGGTGGCCTCGGTCGCCTGACAGGCCAGGCCCGCACCGGTGGCCAAGGCCTGGGCCGCGGCGAGATTTTCCTCGGGCGTCGGTGCGGCCGGGGCGCTGTTGCGGCCCTGGCGCCGGGTGCGGCCGGCGGCGGCGGCGGCGGCCTCTGCCGGGGGCTGTGCCGCCCTCGGCCGGGGCGAGCCTTCGGACTGGGCGGCGGCCGGGGCGGCCCCGAAGCCGGTAAGCGCGATCGCCGCGCCGATTGCGGCGATGAAGGATGACTTGAACACGAGGGGCTCCTGGAGCGCGTGGGGGGTGCCCCAAGCCTTGGCGGGGCCCCGTGGCGAGGTCAAGGCCGGTCGCCCCCCGACGTGCTGCGGACGCTGGACGCGCACGGCCACCCGGGCTTAAGGTCGGCGCGTTGCGATTGGAGACGGACTTGGCCGACGGCGTCAGCATCAGCGAAGGCGGCATCGAGCCCGGTGCGGAGGCTCCGCGCGGGCTGGTCTATCCCATGGGCGCAGCACCCCTGCTGGGAGAAGCCGTGGAGGCGGCTGCGGGCGTCCTGTGGCTGCGGCTGCCGCTGCCGATGCAGCTCAATCACGTCAATGTCTATGCCATCGCGGACGGCGACGGCTGGGTCGTGGTCGATACCGGTATCCGCACCTCCGAGGCGCTGGCGGGCTGGGAGGCGGCGCTGGCGGGGCCGCTGGGCGGGCGACCGGTCACGCGGGTCCTCTGCACCCATATGCATCCCGATCACATCGGCCTGGCCGGCTGGCTGTGCGAGCGCTTCGACGCCCCGTTGCTGATGACCCAGCTGGAATATGTCACCGGCCGGATGCTGGTCTCGGACACCGGTCCGGCCCCCGAGGCCGGCGCGATCTTCTGGCGCGCCGCCGGCTGGTCGGAGGATCAGGTCGAGCACTATCGGACCTCCTACGGCCGCTTCGCCAAAGGGGTCGCGCCCCTGCCGGCCGGGTATCAGCGGCTCTCCGAAGGCCAGACCCTGTCGATCGGCGGGGACGTCTGGACCATCGTGATCGGCAATGGGCACAGCCCGGAGCACGCCTGTCTGTGGCGTCGCTCGGACGGCGTGCTGATCGCGGGCGACCAGATCCTGCCCCGGATCTCGTCCAACATCTCCGTCTGGCCCACCGAACCTCTGGCCGACCCGCTGCACGACTGGATGACGTCGCTGGAGCGGCTAGGAGATCTGCTGCCGGCGGACACCTTGGTCCTGCCCGGGCACGGCGAGCCCTTCACCGGCGTCCTGCCGCGGATCGAGGCGCTGAAGCGCGGCCACCGGGTATCGCTGACGCGGCTGGAGCGGACCCTGCGCACGCCGTCGCGTGCCGTCGACTGCTTCGGGGCCCTGTTCGCGCGCCCGGTGGACGGCGGCCTGCTGGGCATGGCCACCGGCGAGGCGATCGCGCATCTGAACTATCTGGCCGGTCAGGGCCGCGCGCGTCGGGATCGTGACGCCCACGGAGTCGACTGGTGGAGCCTGATCGAAACGGAGACCCCCGCATGAGCGACCCCACCGCGTCCGAAGCCGTCCGCGTCACCCTGGGCGACGGCGTCCTGACCGTCACCCTGAACCGCCCGGACAAGAAGAACGCCATCACCCAGGCCATGTACGCGGTGCTGGCCGAGGCGACCCAGCGGGCGCGGACCGATGACGCCGTGCGCGTCCTGCTGTTCCGGGCCGAAGGGGACAGCTTCTCGGCGGGCAACGACATCGCCGATTTCATCGCCATCGGGGCGTCGGGCGGGGGCCAGGTGGTCGATGCGCCGGTGTTCCACTTCCTGAAGGCCTTGGCCGAGCTGGACAAGCCGGCGGTCGCGGCCGTGCGCGGCCGGGCCGTCGGGATCGGCCTGACCCTGCTGCTGCATTGCGACCTGGTGGTGGTGGCCGAGGACGCCCTGCTGTCGGTGCCCTTCATCAACCTCGCCCTCGCGCCTGAGGCGGCCTCGTCGCTGCTGCTGCCGCGTGTGGTCGGCCATCAGCGGGCGTTCGAGATGTTCGCCCTGGGCGAGGCGATCGACGGCCGGACGGCCCTGGCCTGGGGCCTGGCGAACCGCGCCGTGCCCGCCGCCGATGTCGATGCGGTGGCCTCGGGCCTGGCCGCCAGGCTGGCGACCCGGGCACCGAACTCGATCCGCAAGAGCAAGCAGCTGATGCGCGACGCGGAGGCTCTGTGGGCCCTGATGCTGCGCGAAGGCGAGGCCTTCGGCTCCCAGATGTCGAGCCCCGAGGCGATGGAGGCCTTCATGGCCTTCAGCCAGAAGCGCGCGCCGGACTTCTCCAAGGCGGGATGATGCGTAGTCCTTCCCCCGCTTGCGGGGGAAAGCCGTCCGTCTTCGGCCGCAGGCCGAACAGGACGGATGGGGGAAGCTGATTTTTCTTCTGCCAAGGCAAGCAAGACTTCCCCATCGGCCCTGGATCGCTGCGCGATCGACGGGCCGCTTTCCCCCATGAAGAATGGGGGAAGGACGTGTTGCGCTTGATCCCGCCCCCCATTGCCCCTAAGCGCCCGCGCCATGTCCGCGTCGCTTGCCACCACACCCGTCCTCCGCATCGCGCCGGAAACCCCCGCCGACGCGGCCGCGGTCGATCGGCTGGTGCTGGCCGCCTTCGGGCCGGGCCGGTTCGCCAAGACGGCCGAGCGCATCCGGGAAGGGGCGAGCCTGGCGGCCGGCTATGTGGCCCGCGAGGACGGACGATTGATTGGATCCGTGCGGCTGTGGGCGATCACCGTCGGCGGTCTGGACGCGGTCTTCCTGGGGCCGATCACGGTCGCCGCCGACCTCCGGGCGCGGGGTCTGGGCGCCGATCTGGTCGGCATGTGCCTGGGGCAGGCCCAGGCCCTGGGCGTCGCCGGCGTGCTGCTGGTCGGCGACCTGCCGTATTTCTCGCGGTTCGGCTTCGCGATCGCCAAGGGCGTGAAACTGCCCGGCCCGGCCGATCCCGGGCGGGTGCTGTGGCTGGGGATCACCGCGACCGCGCCCGAGGGTCTGGCGCTGCCGGCCTAGACGTCTTTCGCCGGGTCGCGACGCGGCCTAAGTCTGTCGCATGAGCGGATCGGACACAGCGACGGGCCTGGCGGGTCTGACCGAGGCGGCAAGACAGGCACCCGTTTCCGAGGCGGGGGGGCGCGGCCTGCCGCCGGTGCATCTTTGGCACCCGGACCATTGCGGCGACATCGACATCGTCATCCGCGCCGACGGCACCTGGATGCACGAGGGCTCGCCGATCGGGCGGGCCGAGCTGGTGCGGCTGTTCTCGACCGTCCTGCGCCTGGACCCCGACGGCTATCACCTGGTCACGCCGGGCGAGAAGCTGAAGATCACCGTCGAGGACCTGCCGTTCCGGGCCGTGACGCTGGTGCGGGACGGCGACGATCTGGTCTTCACCACCGACGTCGGCGACGCGGTGCGGGCCGGGCCCGAGCATCCGATCACGGTCGAGACCGATCCCGACACCGGCGAACCCGCCCCTCGCCTGCACGTGCGCCAGGGGCTGGACGCGCGGATCGTGCGGAGCGTGTTCTATGACCTGGTCGAGGCGGCCGAGGAGCGCGACGGCCGGCTGATGGTGGCCTCCGGAGGCACGTGGTTCGCCCTGGGCCCGCCCGGCGCGGGCGTCGCTTGAGGCGCGCGGCATGAGCCTGGCGTCGCTGAGGAGCCGTCTGGTCGAGACCCTGTCGCCGGCCGACGGCTGGCGGGCAGGGTCGGTGGCCGAACGCTCGGACTTTGACCTGAACCCCGGGGCGTCGCGCTGGACCGAGGGGCCGTTGAAGCCCGCGGCCGTGCTGATCCCCGTGCTGGCCCTCGCGGACGGGGCGTCCGTGCTCCTGACCCGGCGCGCCGACAGCCTGGCGCGCCACACCGGCCAGATCGCCTTTCCCGGCGGGCGGCTGGACGCCGGCGAGACCGCCGTGCAGGCGGCGCTGCGCGAGGCCCGCGAGGAGGTCGACCTGGACCCCGCCCTGGTCGAGGTCCTGGGCCTGTCCGACCCCTATGAGACCGGCACCGGCTATCTGGTGACCCCGGTAATCGGCTGGATCACCGCCCAGCCCGCCCTGATGGCCTCGCCGGACGAGGTGGCGGAGATCTTCCAGGCCCCCTGGGATTTCCTGATGGACCCGGCCAACCACAGCCGCGATCACCTGGAGGCCCCGGAAGGCGTCAAACGCTGGTTCTGGGCCATGACCTGGAACGAGCGCTACATCTGGGGTGCGACCGCCGGCATCATTCGCGGTCTGCGGCACCGTCTGTATGGCGAGGAGGCGGACCTGCCCGCCGCCGCCGCCGAGGACGCCGCGTGACCGTCCTGTCCGGGCAGGACTGGCTGACGTCCCCCGCCACCGTGGCGGTGATGGCGGCGCTTGAGGCGGCCGGCGGCCCGGACTGCGCCCGGTTCGTGGGCGGCTGCGTCCGCAACGCCCTGGTCGGCCGCTTGGTGGACGACATCGACATCGCCACGCGTTTGAAACCTGAGGACACCATGGCGGCGCTGCGGGCGGCCGGGCTGAAGGTGGTCCCGACCGGCCTGGCGCACGGGACGGTCACGGCGGTCTCGCAGCGTCGCCCCTATGAGATCACCACCCTGCGCCGCGACGTCGAGACCGACGGACGCAGGGCCGTGGTCGCCTTCACCGACGACTGGGCCGAGGACGCGGCGCGGCGGGATTTCCGCCTGAACGCCCTCTATGCCGACCGGTCCGGCGCGATCTTCGATCCGACGGGGCAGGGGGTCGCCGACGCCCGGGCCGGCCGGGTCGTCTTCGTCGGCGACCCGAACCGCCGGATCGAGGAGGACTATCTGCGCATCCTGCGCTTCTTCCGCTTCTTCGCCTGGTACGGCCGGGCGGAACCGGACCCCGCGGGCCTGGCGGCGTGCGCGGCGCAGGCCGAGGGTCTGGCACGCCTGTCGGCCGAACGGGTGTCCAAGGAACTGCTGAAACTGCTGGCCGCCCCCGACCCTCGCCCCGCCGTCCGGGCAATGCGGACGACCGGCGTGCTGGACCGGCTGATCCCGGCGGTGGCCGCCTCGGCGGCGTTCGAGTCCATGGTCGGGATCAGCGACGACCCCGTCCTGCGCCTGTCGGCCCTGCTGCCGGATGAGCCTGAGCGGATCGCCGCCATCGCCCAGGGCCTACGCCTGCCCCGGGCCATGGAGGCTCGGCTATGCGCGGCGGCCGAGGGGCCGATCGCGCCCTCGACGCCCGCCCAGGGTCTGCGCGCCGGGGTCTATCGCCTCGGGCGGCAGGCGGTCATGGACCGGCTGATGCGCGCGCGCGCCGAAGCGGACGGCGCGGACGCCGCAGGGGCCCTAGCCCTGGTCGCCGGCTGGCCTGTCCCGCGCCTGCCGGTGGGCGGGCGCGACCTCGCACGGCTCGGCATCGATCCCGGCCCCGAGACCGGCCGGATCCTGAAGGCCTTCGAAGACGAATGGGTCGCCGCCGACTTCCCGTTCGACGGCCATGCCGAGCGGCTCAGCCGGCTGGTGGCGGCGCGGCCCGGGCGAAGCGGGTGATGACCGGCCGGTGATCCGAGCCGTTCCGCTGCCCCAGCCGCCGCTCGACCAGGGCCAGGTCCGGCGAGCGATAGACCTGGTCGATGGTCATGGCCGCCGCCGAGGGCAGGGCGGTGGGCCAGGTGCCGGGCCATCCGGGGGCGGGGATCAGCCCGGTCTCGGCCTGGATCTGGCGGCCGACGCGGGCGCTGGAGACGCTGTTGAAGTCCCCGGCCACGATCAGGGGGCCCGGATAGGCCGCGCGCCAGCCGGCCACACCCTGCGCCTGACGAATCTGCTCCCACTGGATCCGATAGGGCCAGGGCCGGGTCAGGTGGACTCCGACGACGGTGACCGGGCCGGCCGGCGTCTCCACGACCGCGCCCCGGGAGTCCATCTGGGTGGCGACGCCGGCGACCGGTCGCAGCGGATAGCGCGAGGCGAAGGCCTGGCGGGAGGCGCGGCCGCCCGGGCGGATCGGTCCGGTCCAGCGGTGGGGATAGGCGCCGAGGACCCGGTCCAGGCCCCCGACCATGGGTTCGCCCACTTCGATCAGCACGACGACGTCGGCATCCGCCGCCGCCACGGATCGGGCCAGCGCGGCGACGTCGCGGTTCCCAATCCAGACATTGGCCGAGTAAAGGCTGAAGGCCGCCGCGTCGGGCGCGGCCGTTCCCTTCGGCGGGAACCACTGGGGCGCGCCGGCCACAAGCAAAAGGGCCCCGATGGCCGCGGACATCGCCGTCGCCACCCACAGCCGCAGGATCACGGCCATCGCCCCAACCAGGACGGTGCCCAGCATGGCCGAGGCGACGAACTGGGCCAGGATGTCCACCCACCGGTGTCCGATCCCGCTCAGGGCCGCGGCCGCGATCACCGCGGGCGCGCACAGCAGCAGCAATCCGGTCACGGTCAGGATGAGTCTGGCGCGGGACACGGACGGCCTTTCGCGAGGAGCTTGCGTTTGCGGGTGAACGCGGGTCGTTGTGGTGCGTTGACCATGCGCTTGGGGAGGGCAGAATGGCGAAACGGTCGATCGGGGATATCGAGAAAATCTGGTCCAATGTCGAGGGCATCAAGAAGCTGTCCGACCGGGCCGTGGGCCTGGGACCGTTCGGCATCGGCCTGGACGGCCTGCTGACCTGGATACCGGTCGTCGGGGACGCCTATACGGTCGGGGCCGGTGGTTGGCTGATGCTCCAGGCGTTGCGGGCCAAGGCCTCGCCCGCGACCATGGCCCGGATGGCCGCCTATCTGGTCAGCGATACCGCCACGGCGGCCGTGCCCTTTGCCGGTGCCGTGGTCGACACCCTGTTTCCCGCCCACCTGATGGCGGCCAAGGCCCTGCAGAAGGACATCGAGACCACCCATTGGGTCGAGGCCAATGAGCGCGAGGCCAGGGCGTCGGGGGATCACGAAACCCACCTCGCCGCCCTGCGCGCCGACCCCAAGAAGCGACGCATCGTCTATCTGCATGATTAGGCCAATGGCTCAGCTTGACGAAGTCACCGGCCCCGGCCCTAGTCGCCGGGGCTGTGGCTTCCGGACGATTTCATGAATGCGATGCTGACGCGCGAAGAGCTGGCGCTGGCGCTGGGCCGGGCCGGTGAGGGTGACCGCCAGGCGTTCAAGATGGTGTACGAGGCCACCTCGGCGAAGCTTTTGGGCGTCTGCCTGCGTATCTTGGCTGACCGCCAACTGGCCGAGGACGTCTTGCAGGACACTTATCTGACCGTGTGGAGGAAGGCCTCGACCTTCGATGCGACGCGCGCCAGTCCGATCACCTGGCTGGTGACCATCGCGCGCAACCGGTCGATCGATCGGCTTCGGTCGGCCGCCCCCATGCGGCGTTCGGCGCCGGTCGAGGACGCGCATGAACTGGCCGATGCCGCGCCTTTGGCGTCGGACGTGCTCGAGACGACGGACGAGGTCGGTCGGCTGAACGTCTGTCTGGAGACGCTGGAGGACCGGGTTCGCACGGCGATCCGCACGGCCTTTCTGGAAGGGGTCACCTATGACGCCTTGGCCAGCCGTGAGAATGTGCCGCTGGGCACGATGAAGAGCTGGATTCGGCGGGGCCTGCTGCGGCTGAGGAGCTGCCTCGAAACATGACCGATACCCCTATCGACGAACCCGCCGCCGACGACGCCCGTGTTCTTGCCGGCGAACTGGCCCTTCGCGTCCTGCCGGACGCCGAGGAACGGACAGCGCGCGCCCGCGCGGCGTCCGATCCCGCCTTCGCCGCGGAGGTCGAGGTGTGGAACGAGCATCTCGCCGGCCTCGCCGCCGGGATCGCGCCGGTGGTGCCGTCACCGCGCGTCTGGCCCCGCGTGGTGGCAGCCATCGCCCCCGCCGTCAACGACAATGGCCGCGTCGCCTTCTGGCGCACCTGGGCGGTGGCCTCGACGGCCCTGCTGGCCGCCAGCGTGGCGGGCGTCGCCATCCTGCTCGCGCGTCCCGCGCCGGCTCCGATCGTCCAGGCCGCGCCCGAGGGCGGCGTGACCCGTGTGGCGACCGTCGCCCTGACCGAAGGGGGGGCGCCCGTGGTCGCCCTGGCCTACGACACCGCGACCGGCAAACTGTTCATCGCCCCGACCACCGCGCTCAGCCGGGAAACCGGCGTGCCGCATCTGTGGCTGGTCAAGCCCGAGGGTGGGGTTCAACTGGTCGGCGCCATCGACGGCTCCACGACCAGCCGCCGGACCCTCAGCGCCCTCTTGGCGGATCAGGCGGGGACGGCCACGGCCGTGGCGATCTCGTTGGAGGCTCCCGGCTATACGCCCGCGCCCGACACCCCCGTGGGCCCCGTGGTCGCGACGGGCGAATTGCAGCCCCTTTGATGCATCCGCCTCGTCGGACGCTTCGTAGCTAGGGCCGATCGGATCGTTCGGGTCGCCTCGCGCGATCCCTGGTCCTGACAACCACGATCCGATCCGCGGGGAGGCCTCCCAGCCCTTCCATTGGTCTCCCCGCATTCTCCTCTCCGGATCGCCTTCCTGTCGGTTTCGCAGCGTCGAGTTGTCCGCGTTCGCGCTGAAATCTCCAATTAAATCAACCGGCCTCGGGTTTTTCGACCCGTCGAACTCGCCCGGGATCGGCCCTGCCGCACTGTGATCTTCGTTTTCCAACGGAGATTTCGATGGCTACCAGTCAAAGCGCTCGGCTCGGCCTGCCCTATGTGGCGGCGGGCCAGCTTCAGAAACACGTCACCGTCAACGAGGCCCTGACCCGGCTCGACGGTCTGATCCAGGCCGCCGTGGTCAGCCGCACCGTCGCGGTCCAGCCGACCGATGCCGCCGACGGCGACCTCTATATCCTGCCCCCCGGGGCGAACGGGTCGGACTGGTCGGACGGGTCGGACGGTGATTTGGTGCGGGCCGAGTTCGGGGGCTGGACCCGGGTTGCCGTCCCGCCTGGCATGGTCGTCGTGGTGCAGGACGAGGGCCAGCTGGTGGTTCGCACCGGCGCCACCTGGTCGGCCCCGACCCTGTCCGGCGGGGCGGTGCAGAACCTGGCGCGGCTCGGACTCAACGCCACCGCCGATGCCGGCAATCCCCTGACCGCCCGGATCAACAGCGCCCTGCTGACGGCCCGACCGGCAGCCGAGGGCGGCACGGGGGCCCTGCGGCTGGTTCTGAACAAGGACGCTGCCGGCGATGTGGTGTCGCTGCTGTTCCAGCGCGGCTATTCAGGTCGGGCCGAGCTGGGTCTGATCGGCGACGACGCCCTCAGCCTCAAGGTCAGTTCCGATGGATCGACCTGGCGCGAGGCGCTGCGGGTCGAACCCGATGACGGCCGCGTCGTCCTTCCCGGCGGGGCGCTGCGCACGGAGGCGGTGCTCCTGACCGGCTCGACCCCCTATGCGCCGCCGACCTGGGCCCGGATGCTGACGATCACGGCCGTCGGCGGCGGCGGGGGCGGCGGCAACGGGGGCTTCGCCGCCTCGGGCGATCGGGCGGGCGGCGGGGGCGGCGGGGGCGGGGGTCTGAGCATCGGCCGCTGGAGCACGGCCGACCTCCCCGCCGGCCTGACCGTCGTCGTCGGGGCGGGCGGTGCCGCCGGGGCCGCCGGACAGGTCAGCGGCGTTTCGGCCGCCGGGCTCGATCTTCTGACCGCGCGGGGCGGGGGAGCCGGCGCGGCCGGAGCGAGTGGCGGGGCGGGCGGGGCCGCGGGCCTTGGGCTGATCCCAGCCAATGCGGGCGGGGCCTCGGCCACCGCCGGTCCGGCGTCCGCGGGCCAAGGCCTATCCGGCCCGGGCAACGCCGGCGGCGGCGGCGGGGGGCTGAGCGCGGCCGGGACGATGCGGCCGGCCGGCGCGGGCGGCGACGGATCGACCCTCCTGACCCTCGCGACGGGCGGGACGGCGAGCAGCGGCGTCGGGGCGGCGGGCGGATCGGCGGCCACGCCCCGGCGCGCGCTGGGTGGGGGCGGGGGCGCGGGCGGCGCGGCGTCCGCCTCGGGCAGCGGCCATGCGGGTGGATCCGGCGGCGCGTTCGGCGGGGGCGGCGGGGGCGGTGGGGCCGGGGTCACGGCCGGGGGCCCCGGCGGCGCGGGCGGCGCGGGCGTCGTCCTGATCCTGGCAGAGGGCTGAGCCATGGCCCGCCATCAGACGCCTTTCGAGCGCGAGGAGCCGCCGCTTCTGGACGGCAACGCCTGGGACCTGCCGCAGCGCCTGACGCGTCGCGACGGGGCGCTAGCGGCCGGTCCGGACTGGACCTGGACCCGCCCCCATTTTGAAGAGGACGACGCCGATGACTGAGCCCACCGTGCCCCCGCTGGCCGAGGCCCGCTGGCTGTGGCGAAGGCTGTATGTGTTCCTGGCCAGCTTCGGCCTCTGGCGACTGCTGGACGATGCGATCGCCCGGAGCGAACCCCAGGCCCTGCCGCGTCTGGCCGTCGGGTTGATGACCCTGCTGGGCCTCACGCTCGTCCTCTATCTGGTCGCGCCGACGGCTCAACAGCTGATCGCCCTGCTGGCCCAGCTGCGGGTCCGCCTGCCGCGGGGACGCGACCGATGAGCTTTCGATAGAGCCGGCCTGTCCCGACCCCGTCAGAGGGCGTCTATCCCCCCTTTCTGATCGCGGCGACCATCAACCGACCGGATCGCGTTTGCGGTGTCCTTCGCGACCCGGCGTCCGGCACATTCTGCCGCCTGCTCGGCAGTTTTTGCCGGTTCGCGCCGGGCGGCAGCAGATTCTGCCGGGGCTGTCATAGGGTTAAGCCAAAGTACCGTAGCTTTTTCAGTCGTTTGATTTCGGACCGATCCCGAAACGCCGCTGGCCTCGCCCTTGCTTCGGCCTCCGCGAGCAAAATGCTCCCGGCAGCCAAAATGGCGTCGGACATGTCGAAGACAAAAGGAGGCCAAAATGGCCAACAGCATCAATACGAACTCGGGCGCCATGGTTGCGCTGCAGAGCCTGAACCAGACCAACCGCGACCTGGACGTCACCCAGGGCCGCATCAACACCGGCAAGAACGTTTCGTCCGCCAAGGACAACGGCGCCATCTTCGCCATCGCCACCGGCCAACGGGCCGAGGCGAGCGCTCTGGGCTCGGTGAAGAACTCCATCCAGCGCGGACAATCGATCCTCGACGTGGCTCAGGCCGCCGGCGAGACGATCGTCGCGGCCCTGACCGAGCAGAAGAACCTGGCCGTCGCCATCGGCACGGCGAAGGGCGACGCTCTGAAGGCCTACGTGGCTGACTACAACGCGCTCGGCTCGGAAATCACCAAGTCGCTGGCCGGCGCGAACTTCGACGGCGTCAACCTGTTCAGCGCGACGACCCCTGCCATCAACGTCAACACCGGCACCAAGGCCGCCGACACCTTCACCCTGAAGGCGGCTGGTGGGGCGGCAACGACCGTGGCTTCGGCGACGGCTGTGGTTGTCGCTGACTACAACGCCCCGACGGCTGGTGAACTGACGACGCTGACCGGCCTGGGTGCCGTGGTCGACGGGGCCATCACGGCCTTCACGGCGACCCTGGCCGATTTCGGCACCAAGTCGAAGTCGCTCGACCGCCAGCTAACGTTCACGTCCAAGATCCAGGACGCGATCGAAACCGGCGTGGGCAACCTCGTCGACGCCGACCTGGCCAAGGAAAGCGCCCGCCTGACCGCGCTGCAGACCAAGCAACAGCTGGGTGTGCAGGCTCTGTCGATCGCGAACCAGTCGAGCAGCGTCCTGCTGTCGCTGTTCCGCTAAGGGCGACAATCGCGGAGGGCGGGGCCTCGGTCCCGCCCGACGCATCTTCTCAGGAGACGCCGAACCTTCCGGCGTAGGGAGCCATGGACACCAATGCGCGGCCATCGCCCGTCGGCTTGAGCGTCGCCCCCATCCTCGCGACGTCGCCGCTCGCCGCCGGCTCCGATCCATCGTCCGTCCGGACCGACCCGGCCGCCGACCGCGCCGACCGCTACCGGCTGGTCATCGAAGAGGGCCCCGCGCGCGGCACCTTCGTCTACAAGACCCTCGACAGCGTCACCGGCGAGGTCGTCCGGCAGTTTCCACGCGAGGAACTCGTCCGGCTGAGCGCCTCGGACACCTACGCCAAGGGCATGGTCGCCGACACCGCCGCCTGACACGGCAAGGCCCGGGGCCGAGCGCCTTCCCTAACCCTGTATGGACCACACCGATCGGGCTGGATCCTGCGCTCCTGCCCCGTCACCCGCGCCCGCTGCTGACCGCCGTGACACCCCCGGCAATCCGTGCCGGGCGCCCGGCAGTTTCTGCCGGTCCACCTCGCTGTCGTGCAATTGCTGCCGGGTGTCGGCAGGGTTAAGCCAAAGTACCGTAGATAATCCAGTATCTTGAGTGCGATCGCTGCGGGATGTGGGCTGGCCCGGCGTTTGCTTCGGCCTTGTCGAGCAAAATGCTCCCGGCAGCCAAAATGGCGTCGGACATGTCGAAGACAAAAGGAGGCCAAAATGGCCAACAGCATCAATACGAACTCGGGCGCCATGGTTGCGCTGCAGAGCCTGAACCAGACCAACCGCGACCTGGACGTCACCCAGGGCCGCATCAACACCGGCAAGAACGTTTCGTCCGCCAAGGACAACGGCGCCATCTTCGCCATCGCCACCGGCCAACGGGCCGAGGCGAGCGCTCTGGGCTCGGTGAAGAACTCCATCCAGCGCGGACAATCGATCCTCGACGTGGCTCAGGCCGCCGGCGAGACCATCGTGGCCGCTCTGACCGAGCAGAAGAACCTGGCCGTCGCCATCGGCACGGCGACCGGCGACGCTCTGAAGGCCTACGTGGCTGACTACAACGCGCTCGGCTCGGAAATCACCAAGTCGCTGGCCGGCGCGACCTTCGATGGCGTGAACCTGTTCAGCGCCGTGGCTGACGACAGCGCCGTCAGCGTCATGACGGGCACCAAGGCCGCCAATACGTTCGTGCTGAAACAGGGTGCGCCTTCGACCGCGCCCACGGCGGCGCAAACCGCCGCGGCGGCGGCGACGACCGTGGCTTCGGCGACGGCTGTCACGGTGGCGAACTACGCCGCCCCTACGGCTGCTGAACTGACGACGCTGACCGGCCTGGGTGCCGTGGTCGACGGGGCCATCACGGCCTTCACGGCGACCCTGGCCGATTTCGGCACCAAGTCGAAGTCGCTCGACCGTCAGCTGACGTTCACGTCCAAGATCCAGGACGCGATCGAAACCGGCGTGGGTAACCTCGTCGACGCCGACCTGGCCAAGGAAAGCGCCCGCCTGACCGCGCTGCAGACCAAGCAACAGCTGGGTGTGCAGGCTCTGTCGATCGCGAATCAGTCGAGCAGCGTCCTGCTGTCGCTGTTCCGCTAAGGGCGACAATCGCGGAGGGCGGGGCCTCGGTCCCGCCCGACGCATCTTCTCAGGAGACGCCGAACCTTCCGGCGTAGGGAGCCATGGACACCAATGCGCGGCCATCGCCCGTCGGCTTGAGCGTCGCCCCCATCCTCGCGACGTCGCCGCTCGCCGCCGGCGTCGATCCATCGTCCGTCCGGACCGATCCGGCCGCCGACCGCGCCGACCGCTACCGGCTGGTCATCGAAGAGGGCCCCGCGCGCGGCACCTTCGTCTACAAGACCCTCGACAGCGTCACCGGCGAGGTGGTCCGGCAGTTTCCGCGTGAGGAACTCGTCCGGCTGAGCGCCTCGGACACCTACGCCAAGGGCATGGTCGCCGACACCGCCGCCTGACCTGCGTGTCCGCAGTCATCGCGCATTAACCATACGGATACGACTCGGATCATAAAGTTCCCCTAGAATTATGGGGGGCGAAGACCCGATGTCGAGTGTCAACACGAATGCTTCGGCGCTGGTCGCCTTGCAGAACCTGAACCGGACCAATGAGCGTCTGGAGCTGGCCCAGAACCGGATCAGCACGGGTCTGAAAGTCCAGGGGGCCAAGGACAATGCCGCCGTGTGGGCCGTCGCCCAGAACCAGCGCGCCGATCTCGGGTCCTACGACACCGTCAAGACCAGCCTGAACCGTGCGACCTCGATCACCGACGTCTCGCTCGCCGCCGGCGAATCGATCTCGGACCTGCTGGTGCAGCTTCGGCAGAAAGCGACCGCCGCCGCCGACCCGTCAGCCAGCCTGGCGACCCGGACCGCCTACAACGACGAATTCCAGTCGCTGCTGGAGTCGCTGCAGTCCTTCGCCAAGAATGCGACCTTCGACGGTGAGAACATTCTGAACGGCCAGGTCAACGGCGTCGCGGTGAACCCGGCGACCCCGGCGGCTCTCACGCCCCTCAGCTTCCTCGCGAACGCGGGTGCCCAGGAATTCATCACGCTGAACCGTCAGAACTTCAGCCTCGAAGGGCTGGGTCTCTCGACCGTGGGAACCCCGGCGGTGGTGGACGACCCGGCGACCGTGCCTGACGAAAGCGCGCCCGCGGTCCCCGGCGTCCGGCCGAGCCTTCTGACCAAGGCCGGCGCCGACGCCGCGCTGACCGCCGTCACCACGGCGCTGACCACCGTCAGCTCGGGCCTGGCCGAACTGGGGGCTCAGGCCAAACAGATCGAAAGCCACAATCTGTTCGTATCGAAACTGATGGACTCCCTGGAAACCGGGATCGGCAATCTCGTGGATGCCGATCTGGCCAAGGAGAGCGCGCGCCTACAGGCGCTCCAGGTGCAGCAGCAACTGGGCGTTCAGGCCCTTTCGATCGCCAACCAGGCTCCCCAGGCCATTCTGTCGCTGTTCCAGAACTGATCAGGCGAGACGGCTGTTTGACGCGCGCCCGATCTCGATCAGGGCGCGGCGGGCGCGCGGCCGATGGGCTTTCGCGCCAAAACCGTACAGCGCGAGCAGGGAACCAATGAATGGCAGTGTGAAGGTCATCGATCTGCTCCTGTCTGGCAGGGTGACAACACGGTCCGCCGACCTTCGTTCCTGACCCGGATCTTAACGCCCCGTTGAGCTCGACCTGACAGGGTGCGTTCCGGAGGACCGCGTGGCGATCTCGAACACCTATCTGCTCGGACTGTATGGGGGTGCCTACGAGCCTTCGCAGTCGGCTGCCGCGACCGCGGCCAAGGCGAGAAAGACCCAGCCGACGGCGCCGTGGAGCCTGGCCGCCCGGGCGACGGAGCTGAAGCCCGACGCCCTGTTGCGAGCCACGCTGGCCAGCCGCAGACTCATCGATGAAGACGCCGCCAAGCTGGACGTCAAAGGCGCCTCGGCCGACTACAAGAAGCTCTTCGCGCTCTACAAGGGGCTCGAAGGCCTGAATGCGCTCACCGAGCGGTCGAGCGTCAAAGGCGTGTCGGCCACCGAACTGGCCCAGATCCAGAAGCGGTTCGACGCCGGCCTGGCCGAAATTAGCACCTATCTGAGCAAGGCGGAATTCGAGGCCCTCCGCCTGGTGCAGGGGATTTCCAGCGGCGTCTCCAAGACCACGGCCGCCGTGCCGCGCGACAGCGCCAACTCCGTCACGGGACCGATCCACGAGGGGTCGGTCAGCAGTCCCGTCGACGCCTTCGCGGGCGACACGCGGTTCAACATCACCATCAAGGTGGGCACCGGAACATCGGCCACCACGAAAAACGTCGCCATCGACCTGGCCGAGCTCGGCAGCACGCCCCGTACCCTGGACGCGGTGACCGGCCTGATCAACGGCAAGCTGGCCGATGCGGGCGTCCAGACCCGGTTCGGCCGGGACCTGATCAAGGCGGAGCCCCGGACGATCACGGCGGGCGGCAAGACCATCACGCTGCCGGCGCGTCCGGATCAATGGGCTCTGGCGATTCGCGGGAGCGTTACCGAGACGGTCGGCTTTACCGCGCCGGCGACCTCCGACGCGGTTTACGTCGTGCAGTCCGCCGGAACGGCGGGCAAGCTGAACCAGCTTCTGAAGTTCCAGAGCGACGGCGGGACCGCCGTGGCGCCCACGGCCGGCAATCTCGGCGAGGACCAGTGGGTGGCCGGACGGTTGTCGCAGGAGAAGCTGCCCGAGGGCGTGACCGCCGTGCGCGCCAGCGCCGTGGCGCCCGACGGGTCTCTGTGGCTCGTGGCGGACGTTTCCGCGGGACCGGGCAGCCAGCCGATCAAGGGCGCGCAGGACGTGGCCCTGCTGAAATACGACACCGCCGGACGCCTGGTGGCGACCCGCACCTTGGGCGCGGCCGCGACCGCCAGCGGCTTCGCCCTGGCCATCAATACGGACGGCAGCGTGGCGGTCGCCGGGTCCGTGACCGGGGCCCTGAACACCTCGACCGGCGACGCGGGCAAACCGGGCGATGCAGCCGGCGTCGCCGACAGTTTCGTCACGGTCTTCGACAAGGACGGTCAGGAAGAGTGGACCCAGCGCCGGGGCGCTCGCGCCGCGGATGAGGCGACCAGCGTGGCCTTCGGGGCGGACGGACTCGTCTATATCGGCGGAAGAGCGAGATCCGGCGTGCCGGGAACGACCGCGATCGGCGGCTGGGACGGCTACGTCCAGGCTTTCAAGGGGGGCGCGCCTTATCCGCTGGCGGCCATCGTATCGACAGGGGTCGGCCAGACCCAGTTCGGGACCGCCGCCGATGACGCGGTCGATGCCGTCGTCGTGGACGGCTCCAACCTCTATACCGCCGGCGTCGAGAGCGGCCGGGCGGTAGTGCGACGGTTCACGCTGGACGCCTCGGGTGTCCCCACCCTCGCCACGACCCGCGACCTCGGAGCGATCTCCGGCGATATCGCGGGCCTGTCGGTGTCGGAGGGCAAGATCATCCTGACGGGGACCAGCCGCGACAGCGGTCTCGCGGCCGGCCAGACGACCAATGCCAACTCCGGCGGCAAGGACGTGTTCGTCGCCAGCCTGTCCACCGATCTGGTCGACAGCGCCACGGACCGGCTCAGCTGGTATGGCGGCGCGGGCGAGGACTCGGCCGCCGATGTGAAGGTGGTGGACGGCAAGGTGTGGATCACCGGTATCGCGGATCGCCCGGCCGCGGCCAAGGACACCGATCCGACCACGGCCTTCCTGACCCGGCTCAACCCGCAGACTGGAGCCGTTGAATACACACGGACCTGGTCCGGCGAAGGCAGTCAGGCCAAGCCCATGACCCTGGCGGTCGCCAAAAACGGCGCGAGCGTGCTGGATCGACTGGGTCTGCCGCAGGGCGAGATCGCTCAGACCGATTCGAAACTGCTGACCGCCGCGACGTCCCTGCGGGTCGGGGATCGCTTCTATATCAGCCCGGCCGACGGGGGGCGGGCGACGGCGGTCACCATCGACGCCAAGGACACGCTCGCGACTCTGGCGCGCAAGATCTCGGTCGCCTCCAACAACAAGCTGAAGGTGACGGTCGTGTCCGAGGGCGGCACCGTCACCGGCCGCGAAGGCGAGGTCAACACCACGACCGGTGGACTGCAGCGCCTGTCCATCACGGCCAAGGACGGGAAGCAGGGGGCCATCCTGACCACCGGCGAAACCGGGCGCGATGCCTTGGCCGGTCTGGGACTGTCGCCCGGCTACATCGGCATCGCCTCGGCCGACAAGACGGTGCAGACGTTCGGCCTCGGACTGCCGTCCAACCTGACGCTGACCGACGCCGCCGCCAAAAAGACCGCCGGCGAAAAGCTGTCGGGCGCGCTCGAGGTCGTTCGCAACGCCTACCGTGGCCTGGCCCCCAAGACGGCCAGCGGGGCGAGCGGTCCGGTTCCCGCCTATCTGACCAGCCAGATCGCCAACTATCAGGCGGCGCTGGCGCGACTCACCGGCGGCTGACCCCAACCCGCCTTCGCGGTTGACGCATGGGGGGCGGGCGGGGTTATTGAGCCCTCGACGTCCCGCCCCCGCGAGTGCCCGCGCCATGCAGTCTCCAAACAACAACCGGGTCATCCTCGCCATCGGTGCCGGCGTGGCCATCCTGGCGGCCATCTTCCTGGCCGTGATGTTCGGCAGCGGTCGCGAACAGACTCAGGCTCCCCCGGTCGACCGCCCCGCCGGTCTGCAGGTGGATCTGGCCGACGCCCCCTCGCTGGAGCCGACCCGCGAGTTGCGCTGCTTCGTCGACGGCCAGTTCGTCGGCCTCGCGACCCTCGCGGAATGCGCCCAACGCAACGGCCTGGCGACGGACGGTCTGGATGTCGGCCTGGACGCCAGCGGCAACCTGGCGGCGGCCCCGACGGCCTCCTTCGCCCCGCCGCCCGAACTGCCCACCTCTGAGGTCGCCGACCTGAACCAGGACCTGGGCCCCCTGGATGTGGGGCCGCCGGAAGAGGCCGGCACCCAGCGCGCACCGCCGCCGCAGCGCGTCTCCGGCGCGCCCTGCCTGCGTCATACCGGTTCGGAATGGCGCCAGATCTCGGGCAACATGAGCCTGAACCAGTGCGTCCAGGCGCTGTACGCCGGCACCTGCGTGGGACCGGGGGATGCCCAGTATGGCCAGCACGGCGGCCTGACGCTGCGTCTGGTGCCACGGCGGGTCGAACAGTCGACGGACAACAACCGGTTCCGCATCCTGGCCGAACAGGATCGCAACTGCCAGTTCCCGGGGCTGAACTGATGCGCGCTGTCGTCGCCCTTTCGATCCTGCTGGGGGCCGCCGCGGCGGGCTGCGCCGAGGAGGTCAAGGCTCCGTACGATCCGGGCGTCTGCTATGCCCTGACCCTTCCCGCAGACGGCGAACCCGTGTTCAACGTGGTGGCGCGCGACCAGACCCAGATCGAGTTCTGCGCGGCTCGCCTGGAAGAGATGCGAGTCCGGTTCCTGCGCTTGGGCGGCAGCACGCGCGAGGTGACGGGCTCCTATCAGGGCCGATTCATCTTCGTGGACGGTCGCGGCGTGTCCTATGGCTCCAGACTGGACGGGGTGCGCTTCTTTGCCCTGGCCCGGACCGGCGATGGACGATTGGCCGTTCCTCAGGCGATCGAGCGCGAGACCAACGGTCTGAGCATCATCGAAGAACAAGCCCCGCCGGCCTTCCCGGCGGGCTAGAACGAAAACAGAACAAGTGTTAACGATCGCACAGGGCTGGCCCGTGCGGTCGCGATTGCAGAAAGAGAACCAAAATCATGGCGGGAAGCGTCAACAAGGTCATCCTGGTCGGCAACCTGGGCCGGGATCCCGAGATCCGGTCGATGCCGAACGGCGACCGGATCGCCAATATGTCGATCGCCACGTCCGAGACCTGGCGCGACAAGTCCTCCGGCGAGCGCAAAGAGAAGACCGAATGGCACCGGGTCGTGATCTTCAACGACAATATTGTCAAGGTCGTTGAAAACTATGTGAAAAAGGGCTCGACCGTCTATATCGAGGGCGCGCTCCAGACCCGCAAATGGACCGACAAGGACGGGGTCGAGAAATATTCGACCGAGATCGTCGTCGGCAAGTTCAAGGGCGAACTGACCATGCTGGGCGGTCGCGACGGCGGCGGTGGCGGCGCGTCGCAAGGCGGCGGCGGCCGATCCAATGACGACGACTACTCATCGGGCTTCTCGACCGGCGGGGCCAACAAGCCGTCCGGTCCGCGCGAGAGCTATGACCTGAACGACGACATTCCGTTCTAAGCGACCTTCAAGGACGTCGTCAGTCCCAGACGGCGTCCTTGAAATGGGCCAGGATAGTTTGGTCGGCGGTCAGGAGTTTTGCGCCGTCCAGAATGGCATGTGCCGTGATCAGCCGGTCGATAGGGTCGCGGGTCCAGGCCAAGCCACGTGCGTCGCGGACAACCTTGTCGAACGCCGCAGTAGACAGCGTCAGATCGCCGATCTCTCGTGCCGCCTCGAAGACCTGGTCAGGCGCTACCTTGAGCCGTTTGATTCCGTGCAGGATTTCGAGCTCAAGCAGGACGGCCGGCGAGACGATCCAGTCGTGCCGGCTAGCCAGCTGAAATGCGTGAGTGCCCAACACCCTGGCGCGCCTTTGCGATAGCCAGATCAGCACATGGGTGTCGAGATGGATAGCCAGCGTCAGGTGTCCTCAGGCGTCCATTCGATATGGCGTCCGTCGAGAATGTCACCGGCGTCGTAGTCGGCCCAATCCTCGCGCACCCCGCGATCCAGCCCGGCCTGAAACTTTCTCTGGTGCTCGGTGAGCGCGTGGTCGCTTGGGGGCGCGGCCTTCAAGTGGATCATCTTCCCCTTGCGCCGCACGCGCACCTCCTCGCCCGCCGCAAGGCGGTCAAGGACCCTGAACAGGTCCTTTCTCAGATCCGTGGCCGTGATCTCCAGCATATGCACAGGTTGCGGCTGAGATATGTACATGTCAACGGAAACGCCCCGTCACCCAGTGTGACGCGCCTTGCCGGCGGGATCGTGCCATGAGGCGACGGTGTCCGCGATTCCCGACAAGCCCCACAGCCCGCTGACCCTGCTCGAGATCGGGGCGATCGTCGCGATCGTCGTGATCTGGGGGGCCAACAATGCGGCCGCCAAGGTGGCGACCGAGGTGTTGCCGCCGCTGATGACCGGGGCGGTACGGTTCGCCATCGCCGCCCTATGTCTGATCCCGTTCGTGCGGCCCCCGTTTCCCAATTGGAAGTCGCTGGCGATCATCGTGATCCTGGGCGGGCCGCTGCACTACGGGCTGATCTATCTGGCCTTCTGGCTGGCGCAGGACGTCGGACCGGTCTCGGTGGCGACCCAGTTGTGGATCCCCTTCACGGCCCTGTTCGCCTTCATGCTTCTGGGCGAACGGCTCACGCGCTTCAGCATCGCCGGTCTGGTGCTGGCGCTGGCCGGGGTCGCCTGGATGTCGCTGGATGCCCATGCCGTCCAGGACTGGAAGGCCATCGCCCTCGGGGTGGCGGCCAGCGCCTGCTGGGGCATGACGACGGTGATCGCCCGGCGCACGACCTCGATCCCGCCGCTGAAGATGCAGGGTCTGCTGGCCCTGTTCGCCCTGCCGACCCTGGCGGCGGGCTCCGCCTTCACCGAGACCGGTCAGGTCGAGGCGATCCAGGAGGCAACGCCCTTGATCTGGGCCTGTCTGCTGTGGGCCGGCGTGATCTCTTCGGTCATCGCCACCAGCCTGATGTTCTGGCTGGTGCAGAAGCGGCAGGCGGGGCGGGTGACGCCCTATTTCCTGGCCACGCCGGTCGTTTCGATGGCGATCGGCTGGGGGTGGATGGGCGACGTGCTGACGCCGCAGATCCTGGCGGGGTCGGCCCTGACCATGGGCGGGGTGGCCGTCGTCGCCCTGGCCGAGCGGGGGCTGCGCGCCGGAGCCGCCAAGGCCTGAGGACGCGACGTCTCCTTCTGGGCCGACGGGCCGTTTTCGTCCTGTCACGGATGAGGCCCGATCCCGGAAAAGGCCCGCCAAACTTTGCTTTGAGGCCCCCCGGATGCTAGAAAACCACGCAGCGGATCACGTTCCGATTCCGGCCATTTAAAGCCAGATTTCCTTGACTGACGACAGCTTCGACAACGACGCGCCCCTGCCTGCCCCCTCGGGAGGCCCCTTCGATCCGGGTGGCGACATCTCCGTGATCTCGATCGAGGACGAGCTGAAACGCTCCTACCTCGACTATGCGATGAGCGTGATCGTCAGCCGCGCCCTTCCGGACGCGCGCGACGGTCTGAAGCCGGTTCACCGCCGCATCCTGTATTCGATGCACGACCTGAACATGACGCCGGACCGGTCGTATTCGAAATGCGCGCGCGTGGTCGGTGACGTGCTGGGCCGGTTCCACCCGCACGGCGACGCCTCGGTCTACATGGCCCTGGTCCGCATGGCCCAGCCCTTCTCGATGGGGCTGATGCTGATCGACGGCCAGGGCAATTTCGGCTCGGTCGACGGGGATATGCCGGCCTCCATGCGTTACACCGAGGCGCGGATGGCTCCGGCGGCCGTGGCGTTGCTGGCCGACATCGACAAGGACACGGTCGATTTTCAGCCCAACTACGACGAGAAGGAGCTGGAGCCCGTCGTCCTGCCGGCGCGGATCCCGAACCTGCTGGTCAACGGCGCGGGCGGCATCGCCGTGGGCATGGCCACCAACATCCCGCCCCATAACCTCGGCGAGATCGTCGACGCCTGTATCGCCCTGCTGGACGATCCGGAGATGTCCGACGACGCCATCCTCGACATCGTGCCGGGTCCCGACTTCCCGACCGGCGGCGAGATCCTGGGCCGCACGGCCCCGCGCAACGCCCTGCGCGACGGGCGGGGTTCGGTCGTGGTGCGCGGCGTCGCCTCGGTCGAGACGATCCGCAAGGACCGCGAGGCCATCGTGGTCACCGAGCTGCCGTTCCAGGTCAACAAACAGACCCTGATCGAGCGCATCGCCGAGATGGTGCGCGAGAAGCGCCTCGAAGGCATTTCCGACGTCCGCGACGAATCCGACCGCGCCGGCATGCGCATCGTCATCGAGCTGAAGCGCGATGCGTCGGGTGACGTGATCCTGAACCAGCTGTGGCGCTACACCGCCATGCAGTCCTCGTTCGGCGTCAACATGCTGGCCCTGAACCACGGTCGGCCCGAGCAGATGGGCCTGCGCAAGATGCTGGAGGTCTTCCTCGACTTCCGCGAGGAGGTGGTGGTCCGGCGGGTCAAGTTCGAGCTGGCTAAGGCCCGCGACCGCGGCCACGTCCTGGTCGGCCTGGCCGTGGCCGTGGCCAATATCGACGAGGTCATCCACATCATCCGTTCGTCGGCCGATCCGGCCGAGGCGCGCGAGCGGCTGCAGGCCAAGGCCTGGCCTGTCGGCGACATGATCGCCCTGGTCGAGCTGATCGCCGATCCGCGCAGCGTGCTGATCGACGGCGACAGTCTGAAGCTGACCGACGAACAGGCCCGCGCCATCCTGGGCCTGACGCTCAGCCGCCTGACCGGCCTCGGCCGCGACGACATCTTCAGCGAGGCGCGCGGCCTGGCCGACACGATCCAGGGCCACCTGACCATCCTGTCGGACCGCAAGAACATCCTGGCGATCATCCGCGCGGACCTGCTGGATATCCGCACCCAGTTCGCCGTCCCGCGCCGCACGGTCATCGGCGAGGGCGATTTCGAACTGGAGGACGAGGACCTGATCCCGCGCGAGGACATGGTCGTGACCGTGACCCACGGCGGCTATGTCAAACGCGTCGCCCTGAACGCCTATCGGACCCAGCATCGCGGCGGCAAGGGCAAGTCCGGCATGACGATGAAGGACGAGGACGCCATCACCGGCGTCTTCTCGGCCTCGACCCATACGCCGGTGCTGTTCTTCGCCACCAACGGCAAGGCCTACAAGCTGAAGGTCTGGCGTCTGCCCTTGGGCGCGCCGACCTCGCGCGGCAAGGCCTTCGTCAACCTGCTGCCGATCGAACCGGGCGACAGCATCATGAACGTCCTGCCCCTGCCCGAGGACGAGACGACCTGGGGCGACTACGACATCATGTTCGCGACGCGCTCCGGCGACGTGCGCCGCAACAAGCTCAGCGACTTCGCCACCGTCAACCGGGCCGGCAAGATCGCGATGAAGCTGGAAGACGGCGACCACATGGTCGGCGTGGCCCTGTGCACCGCCGAGGACGACGTCCTGCTGACCACGTCGGGCGGCCGCGCGATCCGCTTCAGGGCCGACGACGTCCGCGTGTTCAAGGGCCGGGACTCGACCGGCGTGCGCGGCGTGCGGCTGCAGGGCGACGACGTGGTCATCTCCATGGCCGTGCTGGGCCGGGTCGATGCGACGCCGGACGAGCGGGCCGCCTATGTGAAGCACGCCAACGCCATGCGCCGCGCCACCGAAGGCGTCGCTGAGGGCGAGGACGACACGGCTGTCGAAGTCACTCAGGAGGAGGGCGACGAGGTCGAAGGCACCGGCGACGCTGCCTTGTCGGTCGAGCGCATCGCCGAGCTGGGCGCCGCCGAACAGTTCATCCTGACGGTCACCGAGACCGGCTTCGGCAAGCGGTCCTCGGCCTATGAGTACCGCCGCACCGGTCGGGGCGGGCAGGGGCTGACGGCCCACGGGCTGGGCGGGCGCGCCGGCAAGCGCCTGGCCGCCGCCTTCCCGGTCGAGGAGAGCGACGACCTGCTGCTGGTCACCTCCAGCGGCCAGATGATCCGTACCCGCGTCAGCCAGGTCCGCATCGTCGGCCGCTCGTCGCAGGGCGTGACCATCTTCCGCACCGCCGAGGGCGAACGGGTCGTGTCGGTCGAGCGGCTGGCGGACACGGGCGGGGTCGACGAGGTTGCCGAGGTTGATGAGGGTGGCGAGGAGTAATCCCTCTCCCAGAGGGAGAGGGCTTGAGGCTCGCAGAGCGCAGCGATGCGCCTTAGCCGAAAGGGTGAGGGGTTCCGGTGCGTCCCGTTCCCACTGTAACCCCTCACCCTTTCGCACAAGAACGCCGGCTGCGCCGTCGTGTGCTCAAGCCCTCTCCCTCTGGGAGAGGGAGCGATGACCACCCTTCTCATCGACGGCCGGCCCGCCAGCGAGGAGGATCTCCACTATCTCGCGACGGTCAACTACGGGGCCTACACCTCGTTTCGGCTCGAGGACGGCGGCGTGCGGGGCCTGGCCCTGCATCTGGCGCGGCTGGAGGCGTCGTCGCGCGAGGTGTTCGGCGCAGCGGTGGGTGAGGGCCGGTTACGCGAGATCTTGCGAGCGGCTCTGTCCGAGCGTGACGCGGCCTGGGTGCGGCTCAGCCTGTTCTCGCCAGACATTCGGCCCCGGATGCCGTCGAGCATCGGTGTGCCGAAGGTCATGACCACGGTCTCGCCCCCGCCGCCGCCCCTGGCCGAGAGTCTGCGTCTGCAGGTGCAGACCTACGGGCGCGAGGTGCCCCACATCAAACACACCGCGAACATGGGGCTGATCCGGGCGCGGCGGCTGGCGCAGACGGACGGCTTCGACGACGCCCTGTTCGCGGATGCGGACGGCGTGATCTCCGAAGGCAGCAGCTGGAACGTCGGCTTCGTCGCCGGCGACACCGTGGTCTGGCCTCAGGCCCCGATGCTGGCGGGCGTGGCCCAGACCCTGATCGCCCGAGGTGTGTCGGCGGTGGGGCTAGGTGAGCGCACGGAGCCGGTCCGGGTCGCCGACCTCACCCAGTTCGACGCCGCCTTCATCTGCAACAGCGCGACCCCGGCCTGTCCGGTCACGGGTATCGACGACCACGCCTATCACGGCCAGCCGGCGCTGATGGAGCGCCTGCGCCACGCCTGGGCCGCCAACCCGGTCGAGCCGATCTGACGGCTCGACCGGACGCTGTCGGGTCTATCGACGTCGGGCGGTGAACAGGTCGCCCAGCCGGTCGGGGGTACCCTGGATCCGCTCCAGGTGCGGGTATTTCAGACCGTCGTGATAGTCGAAGGTCACGGTCCGGAAATGCGTGCCGTCCTTGACGATCAGCTCGATTTTCTCGTCCGTGCCCTTGGCCGCCGTGACGGCGTTGGACAGGCGCGAGGCCGAGGCTTCCTGGCCGTTGACCGCGATGATCTGCATGCCGGGGG
This sequence comes from Brevundimonas sp. LM2, assembly GCF_002002865.1. Taxonomy (NCBI): domain Bacteria; kingdom Pseudomonadati; phylum Pseudomonadota; class Alphaproteobacteria; order Caulobacterales; family Caulobacteraceae; genus Brevundimonas; species Brevundimonas sp. LM2. Next base: position 1,380,140 of record NZ_CP019508.1, read on the forward strand.
CCAGGCCCTGGACGAACGCCGGGCTGTTCCACATCACGCTGCCGATCTGGTTGGTGGCGCTGGTCTGGAAGCCGAGCGAATAGGTGTAGTCGTTGCGGCCATACTCCGTGAACAGAGTCTTCTGATAGTCGCTTGGGGTGTCGGTGTAGACCAGCCGGTAGCCGCCGCGCGTCAGGCCATCCAGCGGGGCGCCCGGGCCGTGGCCGTCCAGGCGGGTGCGCAGGAAGGTCGCCCAGTCGTGCTCGACCACGCCGTTCAGCCGCGCGACCACCTCGTCGAACGTATAGGGATTGGCGCTGTAGTCGCCGTCGTTCATGCCGAAGAAGGCCTTGGCGAAATCGTCCAGCGACCGGCGGCCGTTGGTCTTCTCGCGGATCAGGGTGTCGGCATCCAGCCAGATCAGCTGGCCCTCGACGTAGTAGTCCTCGCTGCGCTGCCAGGCCCGCCAGCCCAGCGGACTGCGCTGCTGGATGATCGGATCGTTGACGGTGTCCTGCATCGCGCGCCACTCGCGCCCGACCGTGTTGTCATAGGTGGCCGCGTCCATGGCCAGGGCGTCCAGCGCCTGCTGGCGGTTGTGCAGGCCCGAGCGCGCGGCCAGCACCTTGCCCCAGAACTGGGTCTGACCCTCATAGACCCAAAGCAAGGTGTTCTGCATCGGCAGGTTGAAGTTGGCGACGTCCTGACCGGCCGGGCGGCGGTATTTGCCGTCCCAGGAGTGGGTGTATTCGTGGGCCAGCAGGTCGCGGTCGCCCAGCTTCGACTCCCACGAGGTGAAGAACTCGGGATCGACGCTGTTCTCGGACGAGCGGTGGTGCTCCAGCCCGATCCCGCCCAGGCGGTCGGTCATGGCCATCAGGAAATCGTAGTGGTCGTAGTGCCGTGCGCCGAACAGATAGTCGGCCTGATCGACCAGGGTCCGCAGGATGGCGATCTGGTCGTCGGTCGGAGCGATGTTGGAGGCCTCGTCGGCGACGATGTTCAGCCGCACCGGCGAGCGGCCGCCCGGATCCAGGTCGATCTGCCGATAGTGCTCACCCGCGAACATCGGGCTGTCGACCAGCACGTCCAGCGACACGGGCTTGAAGGTGGTGGTGGCCCCGGCCGACGACTCCGTCTCCAGCGCGGTGCCGAACTGCCAGCCCTCGGGAAGGGTGATGCTGGCCTGGGTCGTGATGTTCCGGTGGAAGCGGCCGGCCGGATACAGCAGCATCTTCTCCCACTGCACGTTCAGCATCTCGGCCGTCATCGTGATCCGGCCCTGGGCGCTCGTCGTCGGCGACAGGTGCTGGAAGGTGGCGACTACCTCGGTCGCCCCGGCCGGCACCTCGATATGATAGGCGTAGGGGCTGAGCGTATCGCGCACCCACTCCACGCGCTGGCCATTGGCCGTGAAGATCAGACCGCCCAGCTGGACGATCGGCCCGACCGGCCCGTGGTTGCCCGGCAGCCATTGCGGGAAGAACAGGGTCATCGGCCCCGCGCCCTCGACCGGAATGGTCTCGCGCACCTGATAGATGCGACGGTTCAGGTCTGTGGCGTCGACCTCCAGCCGCACCACGCCTGGCCAGGCCCGGTCGACCACCGCCGGGATCGGCTGGGGCGTTGCGGGATGGCCCGGATACGGGGCGATCTGGGCGACGGCGGTGCCCGAGGCGAGCAGCAGGGTCGCGAGGCACGCGGAGAGGGCGAGGCGCTTCATGGGTGTGGCGATTCCGGGGATGAACAGGGGCGCACATCGCGCCGGTGCGGCCGGATCGTCAAGCGTCGGCATTCCCTCCGGTCGCGGAGGGTCAGCGGGCCGGTGCGACCTCCAGCAACTCGACCTTGAACAGCAGGGTCGAGTTGGGCGGCAGTTCGTCGCCGCCGACCCAGCGTTCGCCGTAGCCCAGGCTGGCCGGGATGGCGAAATGCCAGGTCTCGCCGACGCGCATCAGGGCGACGCCCTCGGTCCAGCCCTTGATCACCCGGTTCAGCGGGAACTCGGCGGGTTCGCCCCGATCGTAGGAGCTGTCGAACGTGCGGCCGTCGATGAAGGTGCCTTGGTAGTGGACCTTGACCGTGTCGGTGGCCGACGGCTGGGTCCCGTTGGGACGGGCGCGGCCCTCGCGGCGGTACTGCAGGCCGGAGGCGGTGGTGGTCCAGCCGCGGCGCTGACCGTTCCAGGCCAGATAGGCGGCCTGTCCGGCGTCATACTCGGCCTGGGTGGAGTAGGCCGCCGGAGCGGGTGTCGGCGCGGGGGCCGTGGCGCAGGCGGCGAGGGCCAGGGCGGCGAGGGCAGGGGCGATCAGCTTCATGCGACAGGCTTAGCAGCGTCTCCGCGCCCTGCGAAGCCCGGCCCCAACCGGTCGCGACGCGCCGTCAGGAACAGGGCCTCGGCGGGCGACGGCCCCAACGCCAGGGCGGCGTCGTAGGCCTGCCGGGCGTCCGTGTCTCGGCCCAGCCGGGCGAACATCTCGGCGCGGGCGGCATGGAGCGGCAGCCAGCCGTCGATCTGGAGACCGAGCAGGGCCTCGAGCGCGGCGGCGGGGCCTTCGACCTCGGCCAGGGCCACCGCGCGGTTGGTGCGGATCACGGGGTCGTCACGCACCTGCACCAGGCGGTCATAGAGGTCGACTATGGAGCGCCAGTCGATTCGGCCGGTTCTGATCCGCTCGGTATGGGCCCCATGGATCGCCGCCTGCAGGGCGCGGGGGCCGGGGGCTCGGCGCGCCGCATGGGACGCGGTGACGGAACGGGACAGGAACCGGTCGGCCTCGGCGATCAGACTGGCGTCCCAGTCGGCCGGGTCCTGCTCGGTCAGGGGCACCATGGCCCCGTCGGGACCCAGTCGGGCCGGGCGGCGGGCCTCGGCATGGCGGACCGTGGCGGCCAGGGCCTGGGCCTCCGCATCGTGCGGCGCGAGACGGGCGAGCAGACCGGTCAGGTTCAGCATCTCGCCGGCGAAATCGGCGTGGGGCCCGGCCCCCGCCGCATCGGCATGGGCCTGGGCATAGGCGATCTCGAGGGTGGACAGGACGGCGTCCATCCGCTCGGGCCAGCGGTCGGGCGCCGGCACGTCATAGGGCACGCCCGCCTCGGCGATCTTGCGTTTGGCCCGGACCAGCCGCTGGGCCAGGGTCGGCTCGGCGATCAGGAAGGCGGCGGCGATCTCCGAGGTGGACAGGCCGCAGACGGTGCGCAGCGTCAGGGCCGCGCGCACCTCGGGAGCGACGGCGGGGTGGCAGCAGACGAAGATCAGCCGCAGCCGCTCGTCGGGTAGGGGCGTGTCGCACGCCATCGCATGATCCTCGGGCGTGGGCTCGGGCGGCGCATCGTCCGGACGCCAGGCGGCGGCGGTGGCGCGGCGGCGATACCGATCCAGCGCCCAGCGACGCGCCACGGTATAAAGCCATGCGGCCGGGTCGGCGGGTGGGTCCTCGCCCCAGCGTTCGACCGCCCGGGCGCAGGCCTCGGCGAAGGCCTCCTCGGCCAGGTCGAGGTCGCGGAAGGCGGCGGCCAGGGCGGAGACCACCCGGCCGCCGGCCTGCCGGAACGTCTGTTCCAGCAGGTTCAAGCTCAGTCCGGAATGGGAGGGGGCGGCAGCATCGGGCGGATCTCGACCGCGCCGTTGCCCGCGATCGGCAGCCGTCTGGCCCAGTCGATGGCGGCGTCCAGATCGGGCACGTCGATCATATAGAGCCCGCCCAGTTGCTCGCGCGTCTCGGCGAAGGGTCCGTCGTGGACGGTGCGGCCGGACGCCGTCACCCGGACGGTGGTGGCGGTCGTCGCCGACTTCAGCCCCGCCCCGCCGACGAAGACGCCAGCCTCCCCCATCTGCATGCCGTACTGGGTGTGGGCCTCAAGGATGGCCTTCCAGGCCGGGCTGGCCTCGCCGTCCGGATAGGACTCGGCCTCGGGTTCGTGGATCAGAAGGGCGTATTGCATGGGGTCAGCCTCCGGGTTTCGGTCGCCTGATCGGACGCTCCGATCCTGCACGACATCCGACAGACGCGCGAGAGACCGGCGAATCGACAGGCCGGGCGGATTAAATCGGCGTCATGACGTCGAGTTAAAATGACACCGTGGGGGGAGGGGATCAGGTTTCACCCAACATCTGGGAGGAACCACATGACCAAGACCGCCACCGCCGCCCTCGCCCTGGCCGCCGCGCTCGCCGCGACCCTGTCGGCCGCCGTCCCCGCCTCGGCCGCCGAGGGGCCCGAGGTGCACATCCGCCGGGCCGCGGCGCGGGTCGTGGTGATCGTCGAGGACCGCACCGATGTCGCGGTCGAGATCGAGCCGGGTAGCGGCGGCCTGCCCCTGCCGACGGTCACGCGCGTCGGCAATCAGACCCGGATCGACGGTCAACTGGGGCGCGATCCCATTCGCAACTGCCGCAGTGGTCCGCCGACCGCCCGCCAGCCGGGGGAGGGCGCTTCGGTCGACATCCGCGGCAAGGATCGGCTGGACCTGTCCGCGGCGCCCTTGATCGTCGTGCGGACGCCGCGCGTCGTGGACGTCTCGACCCGCGACTCGGCCATCTACGGGGCCATCGGCCGGGGCGCGACCTCCATCGAACTGGGCGCCGGGGGCTGTGGCGACTGGACGGTGGCCAACACCCCGGGCCACGCCGACCTCTCCATCGGCGGCTCCGGCAATATCCGCGTCGGGACGACCGGCAGCCTGGAGGTCGGGATCGGCGGATCGGGCCGTGTCACGGCCGGGGCGACCGGCGATCTGGACGCCTCCATCGGCGGATCGGGCACCGTCATCGTGGCCACGGCCACAGGTGCGGTCGAGGCGGCCATCGGAGGATCCGGCGACGTGCGCGTCAACGGCGGCCGGCCCCGCTCGGTCGAGGCCTCGATCGGCGGCTCGGGCGACATCGTCATCCAGGGCGACGCCGGACCGCTGGAAGCCGCCATCGCCGGCTCGGGCAATGTGACGGTGACCGGGACGGTCGCCAGCCTGGACGCCAGCCTGGTCGGCGGCGGCGACGTCACCGTCGGCCGGGTCACCGGCTCGGTCTCCCAGTCCGTCATGGGCGGCGGACGGGTTCGCATCGGCACCTGATCCCCCGATCGGCGTGCTGGCGGGAGACGGCCCGGGTGCGTGGAACCCCCCGGGCCGTTTTTCCACCGAAACCGGTCCGGGACGGTTCAGCGCGCTTGACGAAACCAGACTCAATCGTCATAAGCGCCAACTCTTGTTGGACCGGCAGTGCAGCTCAGGCTGCAGACGCGGTTCGCAGGAACGACCTCGGACCTGTTCTTTGCAGCGACCAAGGACTTCAACGGCTCTCGCGGGCGACTGCGTGGGCCGATCGTTTTTGCGGACGTGCGTACTCTGAGGGCATTCGTGCCCGAAGGCCTCCGGTCTTTGAAATGGTTCACAGGGACGCAGGTTCGCCTGCTTGGGAAATACGACCGATATGGATCAAAGCATCCGCATCAGGCTCAAGGCCTTCGATCACCGCGTCCTCGACTTTTCGACGCGCGAAATCGTGAATACGGCTAAGCGCACGGGCGCCACTGTACGTGGTCCGATCCCGCTGCCGACCCTGATCGAAAAGTTCACCGTGAACCGTTCGCCGCACGTCGATAAGAAGTCGCGCGAGCAGTTTGAAATCCGCACGCACAAGCGTGTCCTCGACATCGTCGACCCCACCCCGCAGACCGTGGACGCGCTCATGAAGCTCGACCTGTCCGCCGGCGTGGACGTCGAGATCAAGATTTAAAGAAACAAAGGCGGGATCCGATATGCGCACGGGCGTGATCGCCAAGAAGCTGGGCATGACCCGCGTGTTCGCCGAAGACGGCGCGCACGTTCCGGTCACTGTGCTCCAGCTCGACGACTGTCAGGTCGTCGGTCAACGCACTCAGGAGCGGGACGGCTACGTCGCCCTGCAGCTGGGTGCCGGGACCAAAAAGGCAAAGAACACCAACAAGGCACAACGCACGACGTTTGCGAATGCAGAAGTCGAGCCCAAGCACGTCGTCATGGAATTCCATGTCTCGGACGACGCGCTGATCGACGTCGGCGCGACCTTGTCGGCTGACCATTTCGTCGTCGGCCAGAAGGTCGACATCCAGGGCGAGACGATCGGCAAGGGCTTCCAGGGCGGTATGAAGCGCTGGAACTTCGGCGGTCTGCGGGCGTCGCACGGTGTGTCCGTGTCGCACCGGTCGCTGGGCTCCACCGGCCAACGCCAGGACCCGGGCAAGACCTTCAAGGGCAAGAAGATGGCGGGTCAGCTCGGTAACGAGACGATCACCACCCAGAACCTGACGATCGTCCGTGTCGACGCCGAGCGCGGCCTGATCCTGGTCAAGGGCGCTGTCCCCGGCCACGAAGGCTCGTGGGTCAAGGTCCGCGACGCGCACAAGAAGCCGCACGCCGACCTGCCGTTCCCCGGCTCGTTCAAGACCAAGGGTGGCAGCGCAGCCGCTCCGGCCGAAACGCCCGCTGAAGAGCCGGCCGCGGTCGAAACCGTCGAAGGCGGTGAAGCATGAAACTCTCGAGCATCAACCTTGACGGCCAGTCGGCCGGCGACGTCGAGCTGTCGGATGTCATCTTCGGCATCACCGACATCCGCGGCGACCTGCTGGCCCGCTACGTCAACTGGCAACTGGCCAAGCGCCGCGCCGGTACCCACAAGGTCCAGACCCGGAACGAGAACTCTCGCACCGGCAAGAAGATGTACAAGCAGAAGGGCACCGGCGGCGCTCGTCACGGTTCGCGTCGTGCCCCGCAGTTCGTCGGCGGTTCGCGCGCCTTCGGCCCGATCGTTCGCGATCACGGCTTCGACCTTCCCAAGAAGGTCCGCGCCCTGGCCCTGCGTCACGCCCTGTCGTCTAAGGCCAAGACCGGCGATCTGGTCGTCGTCGACGCCCTGACCGTCAAGGAAGCCAAGACCTCGGCCCTGCGCGAGACCTTCGGCAAGCTGGGCTGGACCCGGACGCTGATCATCGCCGGACCGGAAGTGGATGCAACCTTCGCCCTGGCGTCGCGCAACATCCCGCAGATCCACGTCCTGCCGAACGCCGGCCTGAACGTTTATGACATCCTGCGCGCTGACAAGCTGGTGCTGACGAAGTCCGCCGTGGAGGCCATCGAGGCCACCTACGCCGACTACAAGCCCTCGCGTCGCGAGCAAGCCGAGAAGGAAGCCGCGTAATGGCCGCCGCTCCAACCGCCAAACACTACGACACCATCCTGTCGCCGATCATCACCGAGAAGGCGACGATCCTGTCGGAGCAGAACAAGGTCGTGTTCCGCGTCGCCGGGACCTCGACCAAGGACGAGATCGCCGCTGCGGTCGAAAGCCTGTTCAAGGTCAACGTCCTGAAGGTCAACACCCTGGTCCAAAAGGGCAAAACCAAGCGCTTCCGCGGCATCATGGGCCGTCGGGTCGACATCAAAAAAGCGATCGTGACGCTGGCCGAAGGCCAGTCGATCGACGTCACGACGGGGCTCTAAACAGATGGCCTTGAAAACATACAATCCGACATCGCCGGGCCGTCGCGCCCTGGTGCTGATCGACCGCTCGGAGCTCTTCAAGGGCCGTCCCGAGAAGTCGCTGACCGAAGGCCTGACCAAGTCGGGCGGACGTGGTCAGGGCGGTCGTATCGCCGTTCGCTTCCGCGGCGGCGGCGCCAAGCGCCTGTATCGCAAGATCGACTTCAAGCGTCGCAAGTTCCAGACGGCGACCGTCGAGCGGCTGGAGTACGACCCCAATCGCACCGCCTTCATCGCCCTCATCACCTATGAGGACGGCGAAAAGGCCTACATCGTCGCGCCGCAACGCCTGAAGGCGGGCGACACGATCGTGGCCGGCGAGAAGACCGACGTGAAGCCGGGCAACGCCATGCCGCTGCGCTCGATCCCGGTGGGGACGATCATCCACTGCGTCGAGATGAAGCCGGGCAAGGGCGCCCAGCTGGCCCGCTCGGCCGGGGCCTACGCCCAGCTGGTCGGTCGCGATCAGGGTTATGCCCAGATCCGCCTCGGGTCCGGCGAACTGCGGATGGTGCTGGATGGCTGCATGGCCACCGTCGGCGCCGTCTCCAACGCCGACCACATGAACCAGAACCTCGGCAAGGCCGGTCGCGTTCGTCACATGGGCTTCCGTCCGCACGTTCGCGGCGTCGCCATGAACCCGGTCGACCACCCGCACGGTGGTGGTGAAGGCAAGACCTCCGGCGGCCGGACCCCGGTCACGCCGTGGGGCAAGGACACCAAGGGTACGCGCACCCGCAAGAACAAGGCGACGGATCGCTTCATCATCCGTAGCCGCCACCTCAAGAAGGCTCGCTAAAGATGGCTCGCTCCTCCTGGAAAGGCCCGTTCGTCGACGGGTATCTGCTCAAGAAGGCCGACGCCGTCTCGACGTCCGGCCGCAAGGACGTGATCAAGACCTGGTCGCGCCGCTCCACCATCCTGCCGCAGTTCGTGGGCCTTACTTTTGGCGTCCACAACGGTCACAAGCACGTTCCCGTGCACGTGAACGAGGACATGGTCGGCATGAAACTGGGCGAGTTCTCGCCCACCCGTTCGTTCCCCGGCCACGCCGCGGACAAGAAGGCGAAGCGGAAGTAACATGCCAAAGACCAACAACACCCGCCGCGTCGGCGAAACGGAAGCCCGCGCCAAGCTGGTCAACGTTCGCATCAGCCCGCAGAAGCTGAACCTGGTCGCCCAGTCCATCCGTGGCCTGCCGGTCCAGAAGGCTCTGAACGAGCTGGAATTCAGCCGCAAGCGCATCTCGGACGACGTCCGCAAGGTTCTGTACTCGGCCGTTTCGAACGCCGAGAACAACCACAACCTGGACATCGATTCCCTGATCGTGGCCGAGGCTTTCGTCGGCAAGAACCTGGTGATGAAGCGTTTCGCGAGCCGTGCTCGTGGCCGTTCGTCCCGCATCCTGAAACCGTTCAGCGAGATCACCATCGTGGTCCGTGAAGCCGGCGAGGCCGCCTGATGGGTCAGAAAATCAATCCGATCGGTTTCCGCCTCGGCGTGAACCGGACCTGGGACAGCCGCTGGTTCGCCGACGGCCCCGCCTATGCGCGCCTGCTCCACCAGGACATCAAGCTGCGCACCTGGCTGAAGGAGCGCCTGAACGCCGCCGGCGTCTCGCGCATCATCATCGAGCGTCCGCACAAGAAGTGCCGCGTGACGATCTACGCCGCCCGTCCGGGTGTCGTGATCGGCAAGAAGGGCGCTGACATCGAGAAGCTGCGCAAGGACATCTCGGCCCAGACGGAAGGCGAGGTTCACCTGAACATCGTCGAGGTCCGCAAGCCGGAAACCGACGCCCAGCTGATCGCCGAGAACATCGCCCAGCAGCTGGAGCGCCGGATCGCCTTCCGTCGCGCCATGAAGCGGGCCATGCAGTCGGCCATGCGCCTGGGCGCCAAGGGCGTCCGGATCAACGTTTCGGGTCGTCTCGGCGGTGCCGAGATCGCGCGGATGGAATGGTACCGCGAAGGCCGCGTGCCGCTGCACACCCTGCGCGCCGACATCGACTATGGCTTCATCGAAGCCAAGACGACCTACGGCATCATCGGTGTGAAGACCTGGGTCTTCAAGGGCGAGGTGCTGGAGCACGATCCGATGGCGCAGGACAAGCGCTGGGCTCTGGAAGCCGCCGGTCCGTCGTCGAACGAAGGCCGTGGTGGTGATCGCGGCGGTCGTAACGACCGCGGTCAGCGTCGCGGGCGTGAGGGCTAAGTCATGCTGCAACCGAAGAAAACCAAGTACCGCAAGGCCTTCAAGGGCCGGATCCATGGCGCTGCCAAGGGCGGCTTCTCGCTGAACTTCGGGTCCTATGGCCTGAAGACGCTGGAGCCGGAACGCATCACCGCGCGTCAGATCGAGGCGGCCCGCCGCGCGATCACCCGCCAGATGAAGCGTCAGGGCCGTGTCTGGATCCGTGTCTTCCCGGACGTTCCCGTCTCGGGCAAGCCCGCCGAAGTCCGGATGGGTAAAGGCAAGGGCGCCGTGGATCACTGGGCGGCGCGTTGCCACCCGGGCCGGATCCTGTTCGAAATCGACGGCGTTGCCGACGACGTGGCGCGCGAGGCCCTGCGTCTGGGCGCCGCCAAGCTGCCGGTCCGCACCAAGGTGGTCACCCGCCTGGACGCCGGCGTCTCGCACGTGGAGCACGTTGCCTGATGACCAAGATCGCCGATCTCCGCTCCCAGACGAACGACCAGCTGGGCGACCAGCTGCTGTCGCTCAAGAAGGAGCAGTTCAACCTGCGCTTCCAGGCCGCCACCGGTCAGATGGAAAAGACTCACCGCGTCGGTGAAGTCCGCAAAGACATCGCTCGCATCTCCACGCTTCTGCGTGAGAAGCGTTCGGCTTCGTAAGGAAACCCCATGCCCAAACGTATTCTCGAAGGCGTGGTCGTGTCCGACAAGGGCGACAAGACCGTCGTCGTCGTCGTCCAACGCACGCTGCTGCACCCGGTCATGAAAAAGATCGTGCGCCTGTCCAAGAAGTACCATGCCCACGATGAAGCGAACGCCTTCAAGGAAGGCGACGTCGCCCGCATTCGTGAGTGCGCCCCGAAATCCAAGCTGAAGCGCTGGGAGGTCCTGTCCAAGGATGCTCCGGCCTCGGCACAGTAATCAGAAGGATCTGATCATATGATCCAGATGCAAACTAACCTGGAGGTGGCCGATAATTCGGGTGCTCGCCGGGTCATGTGCATCAAGGTGTTGGGTGGCGCGAAGCGCCGCTACGCCTCGGTGGGTGACACGATCGTCGCCTCGGTCAAGGAAGCCATTCCGCGCGGCCGCGTGAAAAAGGGTGAAGTGGTTCGCGCCATCGTCGTGCGCACCGCCAAGGACATCCAGCGCAAGGACGGCTCGGTCATTCGTTTCGACAAGTCGGCCGCCGTCATCGTCAACAAGCAGAACGAGCCCGTCGGCACGCGGATCTTCGGCCCGGTTCCTCGCGAACTGCGCGCCAAGAACCACATGAAGATCATCTCGCTGGCTCCGGAGGTTCTGTAGTCATGGCCGCCAAGATCAAGAAGGGCGACCGCGTCGTCGTCCTGACCGGCAAGGACAAGGGCCGCACCGGCGAAGTCGCCAAGGTGATGCCGACCGAAAACCGCGTCATGGTGACCGGGATCAACATGGTCCAGCGCCACACCCGTCCGTCCCAGGGTGACCCCCAGGGCGGCATCAAGAACAAGGAAGCCTCGCTTCACCTGTCGAACGTCGCGATCGCCGACGCCAACGGCAAGGCCAGCCGCGTCGGCTTCCGCATGGAAGGTGACAAGAAGGTTCGCTTCGCCAAGACCACGGGAGACGTCATCTGATGGCCGACACCAAATACACCCCGCGCCTGAAGGGCGAGTACAACGAGCGCATCAAGGGCGTGATGACCGAGAAGTTCGGTTACACCAACCCGATGCAGCTGCCCCGCCTGGACAAGATCGTCCTGAACATGGGCATCGGTGAAGCCGTGGCCGACTCCAAGAAGGCCAATGCGGCCCTCAAGGATCTGACCCAGATCGCCGGCCAGAAGGCGGTCCCGACCAAGGCCCGCACCTCCATCGCCGGCTTCAAGCTGCGCGAAGGCATGATCATCGGCGGCAAGGTCACCCTGCGCGGCGACCAGATGTACGAGTTCCTCGACCGTCTGATCACGATCGCCCTGCCGCGGGTGAAGGACTTCCGGGGCCTGAAGCCCACGTCCTTCGACGGCCGCGGCAACTACGCCATGGGTCTGAAGGAGCACATCGTGTTCCCGGAGATCAACTATGACCAGATCGATCAGATGTGGGGCATGGATATCATCGTCTGCACCACGGCTCGGACCGACGACGAGGCGCGCGCGCTTCTGACCGAGTTCAAGTTCCCGTTCGTGAAGAACTGAGCGGGAAGGGAAAAGCACAATGGCTAAGAAAAGCGCCGTGAACCGCAACGAGATGGTGAAAGCCCTCGTCGCCAAATACGCCTCGAAGCGGGCCGCCCTGAAGGCGACCGCGAACGACGAGAGCCTGCCTCTGGAAGAGCGTTTCGACGCCCGTCTGAAGCTGGCTGAACTGCCGCGCAACTCGGCGGCCGTCCGGATCCGCAACCGCTGCGAAGTGTCGGGCCGTCCGCGGGCCTTCTATCGCAAGCTGAAGATGAGCCGGATCGCCCTGCGTGAACTCGGCAACCTGGGCCAGATCCCGGGTCTGACCAAGTCCAGCTGGTAAGGGGAGATTTCAAGATGATGATCAACGATCCCCTGAGCGACATGATCGCTCGCATGAAGAACGCGGCCATGCGCAAGCGTTCGAAAGTGCTCACCCCGGCCTCCCGTCTGCGTCAGCGCGTCCTCGACGTGCTGCAGGACGAGGGCTACATCCGCGGCTATTCGCTGGTTCAAAACCCCGGTGAATTCCCGCAGTTCGAGATCGAGCTCAAGTATTTCGACGGCCAGCCGGTCATCGCCGAGATCGCACGCGTGTCCAAGCCCGGCCGCCGCGTCTACTCCGCGATCTCCGACCTGAAGCCGATCAAGAACGGCCTGGGCATCTCGATCCTTTCGACTTCGAAGGGCGTCATGTCCGACGCCGCAGCCCGCGACGCCAACGTCGGCGGCGAAGTCCTCTGCAGGGTCTACTAAAGATGTCCCGTATCGGAAAACGTCCCATCACCCTGCCCAAGGGCGTCACGGTGACCATCGACGGCCAGACCGTCAGCGTCAAAGGTCCCAAGGCGGAGCGGTCCTGGACCGTCGCCGAGGAGATCGAGGTGCGCCAGGAGAACGGCGAGCTGACGCTCCACGCCCGTGCCGACACCCAGCGCTCGCGCGCCATGTGGGGTCTGTCGCGGACCCTGGTCGACAACATGGTCGTCGGCGTCACCGACGGGTTCGAGCGCACGCTCGAGCTGGTCGGCGTCGGTTATCGCGCCGCCATGAAGGGCAACGACCTGTCGCTGCAGCTGGGCTTCTCGCACGAAGTCAACGTTGTGGCCCCGGCCGGCGTCACCTTCGCGGTGCCGAAACAGACCGAGATCAAGATCTCCGGCCCCGACAAGCAAGTCGTCGGTGAACTGGCGGCCAACATCCGCAAGCTGCGTCCCCCCGAGCCCTACAAGGGCAAGGGCGTCCGTTACGCCGGCGAGAAGGTGCGTCGCAAGGAAGGCAAGAAGAAGTAAGCCATGGCAACGACCCTCAAGCAAAAAGCCGCGCGCCGTACCGACCGCAACCGTCGCCGCCTCAAGGCGATGGGCAATGGTCGCCTGCGCCTGTCCGTGCACCGCTCGGACAAGAACATCTCGGCCCAGATCATCGACGACCTCAAGGGCGTCACGGTGGCCTCCGCCTCGTCGCTGGAAGGCGACAAGGCCGGCACCTCGAAGGGCTCCAACAAGGAGGCCGCTGCCGCCATCGGCAAGCTGGTCGCCGAGCGGGCCATCGAGAAGGGCATCAAGGACGTGGTCTTCGACCGCGGTGGCTACATCTATCACGGACGGGTGAAGGCGCTGGCGGATGCCGCGCGTGAAGCCGGCCTGAACTTCTAAGGACCGACAGATGGCCCAAGCACCCCAACGTGGCGGCGGACAAGGCGGCAACGACCGCAACCGTCGCGACAACCGCAACGCACCCGCCGTCGACGGTCCGGATTCGGACATCGTCGAGAAGCTGGTGCACATCAACCGCGTCGCCGCCACCGTGAAGGGTGGTCGCCGGTTCTCGTTCGCGGCCCTGATGGTCGTCGGCGACGGCAAGGGCCGCGTCGGCTTCGGTCACGGCAAGGCGCGCGAAGTGCCGGAAGCCATCCGCAAGGCGACCGAAGAAGCCAAGAAGACCATGATCCGCGTGCCCCTGCGCGAGAATCGCACCCTGCACCACGACGGCTCCGGCCGTTGGGGCGCCGGCAAGATCATGATGCGCGCGGCCCCTCCCGGGACCGGCGTGATCGCGGGGGGGCCGATGCGTGCCGTCCTGGAAACCCTCGGCGTCGCCGACGTGGTGGCCAAGTCGACCGGGTCGTCCAACCCCTACAACATGATCCGTGCGACGTTCGAGGCGCTGAAAGTCCAGTCCTCGCCGCGTCAGGTCGCCTCCAAGCGTGGCAAGAAGGTCGCCGACCTGATGGGCCGCCGCAACGACGGCGCCTCGGCCATCGAGGCCGCGCCCGAAGCCGTGGAGAGCTGAATATGGCTACCGTCACCGTCAAGCAGACCGGTTCGCCGATCCGCCGCAAGAACGACCAGCGCGCCACCCTGGTGGGCCTGGGTCTGAACCGCATGGGCCGCGAGTCCACGCTGGAAGACACCCCCTCGGTTCGCGGGATGATCGCCAAGGTCGCTCACCTGACCGAGATCGTCGAGAAGTAAGCCGTTCGTATCTCCCTCCCCCTCGGGGGAGGGCAGGTCGCCCTCGGGTGACCGGGTGGGGGCGGCTCGGCGAGCCGCCTTTACTGCTGTCGGGGGAGCCGCTATAGCGCGCCTCCCTTAGAGATTTGGGTCCGGCACGCCTTGCCGATCCCACCCGGTCGGCTCCGCCGACCACCCTCCCCGGACGGGGCGGGAGAAGACCGAGACAAACCAGCCGAGTCCGCTGTCCGCAGCGGGCGCTAGAACCCGAAAGGATCAGGCACATGAAACTGAACGAAATCCGCGACAACGAAGGCGCGCACAAGAAGCGCATGCGGGTCGGCCGCGGCCCGGGTTCGGGCAAGGGCAAGACCGCCGGTCGCGGCGTCAAGGGCCAGAAATCCCGTTCGGGCGTCGCCATCGGCGGCTTCGAGGGTGGCCAGATGCCGCTGTACATGCGGATGCCCAAGCGCGGCTTCAACAATCCCAACGCCCTTAAGCTGGCCGAAGTGAACCTGTGGCGTCTGCAGGACGCGATCGACGCCGGCAAGCTGGACGCCTCGGGCGAGATCAAGGGCGACGCCCTGGTCGCCGCCGGCGTGATCCGCCGCACCAAGGACGGCGTTCGCATCCTGGGCACCGGTGAGCTGAAGTCGGCCCTGACGCTGGTCGTCTGGTCGGCCTCGGCCGGTGCCGTCAAGGCGATTGAAGCCGCCGGCGGCTCGGTCGTGCAGGAGCGGATCGCCGCCGAAGCTAAGGCCGCCGCGCGCGTCGAGAAGCGCAACGCCGCCAAGGGCAAGGCTCCGCCCGCCAAGGCGCCGCGTGGCGACGCCAACAAGATCTCGGCCCGCACCACGCGGACCGCGGCCAAAGCATAACAATAAAGCTCGGGGGGCGGTCTCGCTAAGAGGCCGCCCTTCGCCTATCTGGACGGTGGCCCCGGATTCGCGTCCGGTGCGCCGCGTTCTGATCAGTCGGGGTACGACACATGGCTTCGGCCGCCGAACAACTCGCCGCCAATATGAATATGGGCTCGTTCGCCAAGGCGACCGAGCTCCACAAGCGCCTGCTGTTCACGCTGGGCGCCCTGCTGGTCTATCGCATCGGCACCTATGTGCCGATCCCGGGGATCAACTCCGAGGCCTTCCTCCAGTTCTTCAACAATCCCGACGGCCAGCGCGGCATCCTGGACATGTTCAACATGTTCTCCGGGGGCGCGGTCGAGCGGATGGCGGTCTTCGCCCTGAACGTCACGCCCTATATCTCGGCCTCGATCATCGTCCAGCTGATGGGCAGCGTGTATCCGCCGTGGGAGAAGCTGAAGAAGGAAGGCGGCGAGAGCGGCCGCAAGCAGCTGAACCAGTACACCCGCTACCTGACCGTGGTCCTGGCCCTGGCCCAGTCCTTCGGGATCGCGGTCGGGCTGAACGCCCAGGCCAACCTGGTCGACAGCCCCGGGCTGTTCTTCATCGCCACGACGGTCGTCTCCCTGACGGGTGGCACCATGTTCCTGATGTGGCTGGGTGAGCAGGTCACGGCGCGCGGCGTGGGCAACGGCATCTCGCTGATCATCTTCGCCGGCATCGTGGCGGTCCTGCCAGGCACGATCGGCCGTTTGCTGGGCCTGGCCCAGCAGGGTCAGCTGTCGGCCTTCGCCCTGCTGTTCATCCTGGTCATGGTCGTGGCCGTGGTGGTCTTCATCGTCTTCATGGAACGGGCCCAGCGTCGTCTGCTGATCCAGTATCCGAAGCGTCAGGAAGGCAACCGGATGGCCGGGGGCGAGCGCAGCTTCCTGCCGCTGAAGGTCAACACCGCCGGCGTCATCCCGCCGATCTTCGCCTCGTCGCTGCTGCTGCTGCCGTCGACCATCGCCAACTTCGCGGCCACGGCCAATCTGCCGGCCTGGCTGGCCTGGCTGCCCACAGTGGCGGCCCAGCTGACGCATGGCCAGCCGCTGTTCATGCTGCTGTACGCCGCGCTGATCGTGTTCTTCTGCTTCTTCTACACCTCGATCACGTTCAACCCCGAGGACACAGCCGAGAACCTGCGGAAATACGGCGGCTTCCTGCCCGGCATCCGGCCGGGCAAGCGGACGGCGGAATATCTGGACTACGTCCTGACCCGTCTGACCGTGATCGGCGCCGCCTACATCACCGCCGTCTGTCTGCTGCCCGAGATCGTCTCGGCTAATTTCGGACAGGGTCTGTATTTCGGTGGCACCTCGGTGCTGATCGTGGTCTCGGTGACGATGGACACGGTGGCGCAGATTCAGTCGCAACTGTTGGCGCACCAGTACGAAGGCCTGATCAAGAAGGCCAAGCTGCGTGGCGGTCGTGGCGGTCGGGGTGCTCCGACACCCGCTCGCCGCTCGTGATGACAAGGCCCGGGGAGGGGCACCGAGCATGAACCTGATCCTGTTCGGGCCCCCCGCGGCCGGCAAGGGCACCCAGGCCAAGCGTCTGGTCGAACAGCGCGGCATGGTGCAGCTGTCGACCGGCGACATGCTGCGCGAGGCGATCGCCTCGGGCTCCGAGCTGGGCCAGCAGTGCAAGGAGATCATGTCGAACGGCGGACTGATCGCCGACGACATCGTCATCGCTTTGATCGAGGCGCGGCTGAAAGAGGCCGAGGACGCCGGCGGGGCCATCTTCGACGGCTTCCCCCGGACCATCGCCCAGGCCGAGGCCCTGGACGCCATGCTGGCCAAGCTGGGCAAGAAGATCGACGCCGTGGTCCGGCTGAAGGTCGACGACAGCGCCCTGCTGGAGCGCGTGTCGCAGCGGTTCGCCGACCAGGGCCGTCCCGACGACAACCCCGAGAGTTTCAAGGTCCGGCTGGACGCCTACAACCGCAACACCGCGCCGCTCCTGCCGTATTACGGCGACAAGGGGCTGCTGACCGAGGTGGACGGCATGGGCTCGATCGAGACCGTAGCGACGGCCATCTCCGGGGCCCTGGCGCGCGCCTGACCTCGGGATGAACGCAGGATGACGGTCGACGCCAGCCGGCGTTGCCGTGGCTGCGCTAGGGATCGGTGTGGACCCTTCCTACGTTGGGGCGTCCAAGCCTTGCCCTGATCGGCGATTCGCCGGAGCCACGATCATCCCAGCCTCCCGACACTCCGCCCAACGATGGCAGCAGGCCGGCATCATCGGCGTCGTGGCCGGTCTGCACGCCGTCCTGTTCGCCGTCGGCAGCCTGCGGGACCCGCCGGTGCCGGTGCTGGCCGATCCCCCCATCTCGGTGGAGCTGGTGCGCCTACCGCCGCCGCCACCCCCGCCGCCGCCGCCCGAACCGCCCGCGCCCGACGCTGGAGGCGGAGCCCCGGCCGCGCCGTCGGTCGTGCGGGTCTCGCCGCGGCCGGTCCCGCGTCCGGAACTGGTGGCCCCGCCGAAACCGGCCCCAGCCCCCGCCCTGATCGTCGGGGCCTCGGACCAGCCCGGCCCCACGCCCGGCCAGGGCCAGGGCGGGCAGGGGACCGGAACGGGCGATGGGGAAGGGGAGGGGGACGGACCGGGCTCGGGCTCCGGCCCGATCATTCTGCGCGGGGCCTCCAACGGCGAGATCCTGGCCCTGGTCCCGCCCGAGGCGCGCCGCCAGCGGGTCCCGGGCCGGGCGGCGGTCAACTGCGCGATCCGCGCCGACACGCGGCTGGAGGGGTGCCGCATCGTCTCGGAGAGCCCCCAGGGGTTCGGCTTCGGCGCGGCGGGGATCCGCGTGGCCGAGACCCACTTCCGCTTCCGCCCGCCCTCGACCGCGTCAGGCCGTACGGTGCAGGGCAGCCGCGCGACCGTCGTCGTCCTGTTCGGCCGGCAGTAGGGCGTGAATGTCGGTTCCGTTCCGGTCAGGCGTTGACGCAATCTGAATCGCCTGTATAAGGCGCGCTTCCCGCGAAGGGCGCCACGCTCCTGGTCTGTTGACCGGAGCGTTTGTTGCGTCCGGTTTGCGCGTACTTGGAGATCTTCGTGGCCCGTATCGCTGGCGTCAATATTCCGACCAACAAGCGCGTCGAAATCGCGCTTCAGTATATCCATGGCATCGGCCCGGCCGCCGCCAAGGACATCACCGGCAAGGTGGGCATCGAGGCCTCGCGCCGCGTGAACCAGCTGACCGACGCCGAGGTCCTGCAGATTCGCGAGACCATCGACAAGGACCACACCGTCGAGGGCGACCTGCGCCGCGAGACGTCGATGAACATCAAGCGTCTGATGGACCTGGCCTGCTACCGCGGTCTGCGTCACCGCAAGGGCCTGCCGGTCCGCGGCCAGCGCACCCACACCAACGCCCGCACCCGCAAGGGTCCCGCCAAGCCGATCGCCGGCAAGAAGAAGTAAGACAGACACATGGCCAAGGAACCGGGTCGCGTAAAGAAGCGCGAGCGCAAGAACATCACCTCGGGCGTCGCCCACGTGAATGCGTCTTTCAACAACACCATGATCACGATCACCGATGCCCAGGGCAACGCGATCTCGTGGTCGTCGGCGGGTCACATGGGCTTCAAGGGCTCGCGCAAGTCGACGCCCTACGCCGCCCAGATGGCCGCCGAAGACGCCGGCAAGAAGGCTCAGGAACACGGCGTCAAGACGCTGGAAGTCAACGTCTCGGGTCCCGGTTCCGGGCGTGAGTCCGCGCTCCGCGCCCTGCAGTCGGTCGGCCTGACCATCACCACCATCCGCGACGTCACGCCGATGCCGCACAACGGCTGCCGTCCGCCCAAGCGCCGCCGCGTCTAAGCGACCTCCGCCGCCTATCCCATCTTCCGCCGGCCCTGGACGCACCTGACGAGGAGCGAGGGGCCGGCGAACTCCGTATCTAAGGGACACCCATGATCGAACGTAACTGGCAAGAGCTGATCCGTCCCGAGAAGCCGCAGATCGAGCTCGGCTCCGACGCCCAGCGCAAGGCGCGCCTGGTGGCCGAGCCTCTCGAACGCGGTTTCGGCGTGACGCTCGGCAATGCCCTGCGCCGGGTTCTGCTGTCGTCGCTGCAAGGCGCGGCCGTGACCGCCATCCAGATCGACGGCGTCGTGCACGAATTCTCCTCGCTGGAAGGCGTGCGGGAGGACGTGGTCGACATCGTGCTGAACATCAAACAGCTGGCGCTGCGCATGCATGCCGAGGGCCCCAAGCGCATGACGCTGAAGGCCACCGGACCGGGCGCCGTGACCGCCGGGCAGATCGAGGTCCCGTCGGACATCGAGGTGCTGAACCCCAACCACGTCATCTGCACGCTGGATGACGGCGCGTCGGTGCGCATGGAACTGACCGTCCAGAACGGCAAGGGCTATGTGGCGTCGGAGTTCAACCGTCCGGAAGACGCCCCGATCGGCCTGATCGCCGTCGACGCCCTCTATTCGCCGGTCAAGCGCGTCGCCTATCGCGTCGAGCCGACCCGTCAGGGCCAGTCGCTGGACTATGACAAGCTGGTGCTGGAAGTCGAAACCAACGGCGCGGTCAGCCCTGTGGACGCCGTGGCCTACGCCTCGCGCATCCTGCAGGACCAGCTGCAGATCTTCATCACCTTCGACGAGCCGAAGAAGGTGGTCGAGGCCGCCGAGGGCAAGCCCGACCTGCCGTTCAACCCGGCCCTGCTGAAGAAGGTGGACGAGCTGGAACTGTCGGTCCGGTCGGCCAACTGCCTGAAGAACGACAACATCGTCTATATCGGCGACCTGATCCAGAAGACCGAGGGCGAGATGCTTCGCACCCCGAACTTCGGCCGCAAGTCGCTGAACGAGATCAAGGAAGTGCTGACCTCCATGGGTCTGTCGCTCGGCATGGACGTGCCGAACTGGCCCCCGGAAAACATCGAAGATCTGGCCAAGAAGTTCGACGACCAGATCTAGTTTCAACCCTCCGCCCGGACCGATTGTTGGTCTTTGGAGCGGTTAGAATAATGCGGTCACGGGTCCGGTAAGACGGAAACCAGGACCGGAGTAGGAGAGACCCCGATGCGCCACGGCGCCGCCCACCGTAAACTCGGCCGTACGGCCAGCCATCGCACCGCCATGTTCGCCAACATGGCCGCGTCGCTGATCAAGCACGAGCAGATCACCACGACCCTGCCCAAGGCCAAGGAGCTCCGCCCCTTCGTCGAGAAGCTGGTCACGCTCGGCAAGAAGGGCGATCTGCACGCCCGGCGTCAGGCCATCAGCCACGTCCGTGACGTGACCCAGGTCGGCAAGCTGTTCGAGACGATCGGACCGCGCTACGCCGATCGTCAGGGCGGCTATATCCGCATCATGAAGGCCGGCTATCGCCACGGCGACAACGCCCCGATGGCCGTGATCGAGTTCGTCGATCGCGACGTCGACGCCAAGGGCCTCGATTCCGGCCCGGTCGCCGTCTACGAGACCGACGAAGACTAGGCGTCAGCCACCGCTGACCGCAAGGGGGCGATCCGGGCAGCCGGGTCGCCCTTTTTCTTTGGCCGGTCCTGTTGCAGGTTGCGGGCATGAACATCGACATCGTCCCCTATCGGCCCGACCACGCCGCCGCCTGGGTGGCGTTGAACGAGCACTGGATCCTTGAGGGGGGCTACGTCCTCGAGGCGAAGGATCGGCTGGTGCTGGACGATCCGGAGGGGGCGGTCCTGGCGAAAGGCGGGGTCATCTTCATGGTCGAGCGGGACGGGGAGTCGATTGGTTGCTGCTCGCTGATGCGCATGCCGGACGGCGGCTATGAGGTCGGCAAGATGGCGGTGGCGGCGTCCGCCAACGGCCTGGGGTTGGGCCACAGGCTGCTGGAGGCGTGCGAGGATCATGCGCGGGGAGCCGGGGCATTGCGGCTGTATCTGGAGACCAACACGTCCCAGACGCATGCCATCGCCCTGTATCGCCGGTTCGGCTTCGTCGATCTGCCGCCGCAGCCGACGCCCTATGCCCGCTGCAACTGCTGGATGGAGAAGCGCCTGTGAGCGGCCTGGTTCTGTATAGCCACCCCTTCTCGTCCTACTGCCAGAAGGCGATCGTAGCCTTCTACGAGAAGGACCTGCCGTTCGAGCAGCGTCTGCTGGAGGACCCCGCCGCGATGGTGGAGCTGAAGGCCGCCTGGCCTTTCGGACAGTTTCCGGTGCTGAAGGACGGCGATCGCCACTATGCCGAGACCTCGATCATCATCGAGCGGCTGGACCAGATCGACCCGTCGACGCGGTTGATCCCGGCCGATGCGGATCTGGCGTTGGAGACGCGGTTCATGGACCGGGTGTTCGACAACCACGTGCAGGCCCATCAGCAGCGGGTCATCTACGAGTCCCTGAAGCCCGAGGGGTCCCGGGGGCCGACAGTCGTGGCGGAGGCGCGCGCCAGGCTCGAGATCGCCTATGGCTGGCTGGACCGGGTCATGGCGGACCGCACCTGGGCGGTCGGGGGAACGTTCTCCCTGGCCGACTGCGGCGCGGCACCCGCCTTGCTCTATGCGCACTGGACCCATCCCATCCCTGAGGCGCTGACCCATCTGTGGGCCTATCGCCGTCGGCTGCTGGCCCGTCCGTCCTATGCCCGGGCGCTGGACGAGGCACGGCCGTATCGCGGCTATTTTCCGCTGGGGGCCCCCGACGAGGACTGAGGCCGTCGCGTGGCATTCGGACGACGGCTGACAGAAATTCGCGTTACGCGCGACAAACGGCCCTTGAGCGATCCGCGAAACGCGGCCTAGCTTCGGAGAACAAGAAAACTCGGGAGGACGGCTATGCGTAAGATATCGGTTTCAAGAAGCGTGCGTGCGACCCTGCTGTCGGCGGCGTGCGTCATGGCCATGACCGCTTCGGCGGGCGCGGCCCTGGCTCAGACCGCCCAGGACGAGACCAATCTGGACGAGGTCATCGTCACCGGCACCAAGCGCAACTCGACCATTCAGGACGTGCCGTTCTCGATCAACGCCCAGACGGAAGAGGACATCCAGCGCTCGGGCGCGGTGACGCTCGAAGATCTGTCGAGAAACGTCGCAGGTCTATCCATCCAGAACCTGGGACCGGGCCAGAGCCAGGTCTCGGTGCGCGGCGTCTCCGCCGGACAGGTCGTACGCGACCAGCCGGGCGTGAAGGAGCAGGTCGGCGTCTATCTGGACGAGAGCGTGATCTCGCTGTCGCTGTTCACGCCGGATCTCGACCTGTTCGACCTGAACCGCGTCGAGACGCTGCGGGGCCCGCAGGGCACGCTGTTCGGCTCGGGATCGGTGGGCGGCACGGTCCGCTACATCACCAACCAGCCGACGCTGGGGGTGACCGAGGGCACCATCGAGGCCAACGTCAACATGGTCGAGGAAGACGACGCCGGCGGCCACGTCAAGGGCGCGATCAACCTGCCGCTGGGCGACCGGGCGGCGGTGCGGGCCGTGGCCTATCACACCGAATACGCCGGCTTCATCGACGCCCTGCGCCCGGGCGGAAGCATCGACGAGAACGTCAACAGCGGCAGCCGCAGCGGCGGCCGGATCGCGGTGCTGTTCGAACCGTCGGACACCCTCTCGATCACCCCGCGCCTCGTCTATCAGAAGATCGAGACCGAAGGCTTCAACCGCCAGGAGGTGTTCAGCCTCTTCGCCAACCCCTTCACCACCACCCGCCCGGCCGTCACCTTCGACGAACGCCAGCAGTATCTGTTGCTGGACGAGTCGTTCGAGGACGAGACCCTGCTGGCCGACCTGACGGCCTCGGTGGATTTCGGAGCGGCAGAACTGACCTCGGTCACCAGCTATATCGACCGCGACATCCTGGTCAGCCGCGACGCCAGCGCCCTGTCGGGTTCGGTGTCGGTCGATCTGGGCTTCCCGGCCTCGGCCGTGCTGCTGCCGTCGAACCTGCTCGACAGCACGACCCTGGAGCAGTTCTCGCAGGAGCTGCGCCTGTCCTCGACCAGCGACGGCGCCTTCCAGTGGCTGGTGGGTCTGTTCTATTCCCAGGTTGACCGGGTCTATTCCCAGACCCTGCCGACGCCCGGTTACGACGCCGCGACCGACGCCACCCTGGGGGCGGGAACCGCAGCCGGGGCGCGGAACGGGTTCGGGCCCAACTCGCCCTACAACGCGCTGCTGCCCTACGATATCGAGCAGACGGCGGTGTTCGGGGAGGCCAGCTACGCCTTCGGGCGGCTGACGGTGACCGGCGGCGGCCGGTTCTACGACTTCTCGGAAACGCGCAGCTTCACCTCCGGCGGCCTGTTCGCCAACGGCGATCGCCGCACCGACACGACCGAGTCCAACGGCTTCACCCCGCGCGTCCTGCTCAGCTATGAGGCGTCCGACAATGTGACGCTGAATGCCCAGGCGGCCCAGGGCTTCCGGCTGGGCGGGGTCAACGATCCGCTGAACATCCCGCTGTGCAGCCCCTCCGACGCCGCCATCTTCGGGGGCTTCCAGGCCTATGAAGACGAGACGCTGTGGAACTATGAGGCGGGGGTGAAGTCGCGCTTCGGCGCCGTCAGCCTGAACTCGGCGGTGTTCTATACCGACATCGAGAACCTGCAGACGACGCTGGACGCCGGATCCTGTTCGTCGCGGATCGTCTTCAACGTGCCCGAGGCCCACACCGCCGGGGTGGAGCTGGAGCTGTCGACCCTGCTGACCGACAATTTCGAGGTCGGTTTCGCGGGCAGCTATGTCCAGGCCGAGTTCGACTCCACCGTCCGGGACGGCACCGGGGCGGTCATCGGGGGCATCCGCGAGGGCAACCGTCTGCCGTCGGTGCCCGAGCTGCAGCTGTCGCTGACGGGCACCTACAGCTTCGAGGTCGGCGGCGGCCTTCCGGCCTATGTGAGCGCCTCGTTCCAGCACGTCGGCAGCCGCTATACCCAGGCCAGCGATCAGGAGAACAATCCGCGGTCCTTCGTGTCCGGTCTGGCCTTCGGTGGTGCTCCGGGGACCAATGCCACGATCGTCGATCTGGAGCTGCCCAGCTACGAGCTGTTCAACCTGTCGGCCGGGATCGAGTTCGACAACGGGCTTGAGACCATCGTCTATGTGAACAACGCCTTCGACGAAAACCCGCTGCTGTCGTTCGACCGCGAGCGGGGCGGTCGGGCGCGGCTGGGCTATGCAGTCGGCGCCCCCCGCACCGTGGGCGTGACGGTGCGCCGGTCGTTCTAGGGCCGGCGCGGGCGGCGGTCGAAAGGTCGCCGCCGCCCGCTTCGACCCCGCCGAGATCGGTGGGCCTCACCTCAGGAGTTCCTTGCGGAGGATCGCCGCGCCCGCGCCCAGGGCCTCAAGCTTGCCCCGGGCCACGCGACGCGAGAGCGGGGCCATGCCGCAGTTGGTGGAGGGATACAGCTTGTCGGCGTCCACGAACTGGAGCGCCTTGCGCAGGGTGTCGGCGACTTGTTCCGGCGTCTCGACGGTATCGGTCGCCACGTCGATGGCCCCGACCATCACCTTCTTGCCCCGGATGAGTTCGATCAGGTCCATCGGGACGCGGGAGTTCTGGCATTCCAGCGAGATGATATCGAGGCTGGACTGCGCAAGCCTGGGGAAGGCCTGCTCATACTGCCGCCACTCCGAGCCCAGGGTCTGCTTCCAGTCGGTATTGGCCTGGATGCCGTAGCCGTAGCAGATGTGGACGGCCGTCTCGCATCTGAGCCCCTCGGCCGCCTTCTCCAGGGCCGCGACGCCCCAGTCGTTGACCTCGTCGAAGAAGACGTTGAAGGCGGGCTCGTCGAACTGGATGATGTCGACCCCGGCGGCCTCCAGCTCCCGGGCCTCCTGGTTGAGGATCCCGGCGAACGCCCAGGCCAGCTCTTCGCGGCTCCGGTAGTGGTCGTCATAGAGCGTGTCGATCATGGTCATCGGACCCGGCAGGGCCCATTTGATCGGCTGGGCGGTCTGCCCGCGCAGGAATTTCGCATCCTCGACGAAGACCGACTTCGGGCGGCTGACGGCCCCGACGACGGTCGGCACGCTGGCGTCATAGCGGTCGCGGATGCGAACGGTCTTGCGCATCTCGAAATCGACGCCGTCGAGATGCTCGATGAAGGTCGTGACGAAATGCCGGCGCGTCTGTTCGCCGTCGCTGACGATGTCGATTCCGGCCCGGCGCTGATCGTCGAGGGATAGGCGCAAGGCATCCTGCTTGCCCGCGATCAGATCGTCCCCTTCCAGCTTCCAGGGCGACCAGAGGGTCTCGGGCTGGGCCAGCCAGGACGGCTTCGGCAGGCTGCCGGCGTTGGAGGTGGGGAGAAGCGTTGGCATGGTGTTCACCTTGGTCAATCTGGACGGATCAGGCCGCGAAGTCGGCCGACCATCGGTCGAGCACGGCGCGGTAGGGCTTGATCAGGCGCTCCTCGACGAACCGGCCCTGTTCGACGGCCAGCCGGCTGCGCTCTTCCCGGTCGTAGACGATGCGGGTCAGCGAATAGTCCTGGCACTCGAGGCTCGGCCGGTAGTGCTCGGCGGCCGGGGCGTTGGCGTTGTAGATCTCGGGACGATAGATCTTCTGGAAGGTCTCCATCGTGCTGATCGTGCTGGCCAGCTCGAGATCGGTGTAGTCGTCCGTCAGCGCGCCGACGTGGTAGAAGGCCAGGGGCGCGACGCTGTTCCTGGGCATGAAGTAGCGGGCCTTCATCCCCATTTTCGAGAAATACCGATCAGTCGGCGAGACTTCGTCGTTCCCATACTCGAGCCCCAGCACCGGGTGCTCATCACCCGTACGGTTATAGGTCTTGTTGCTCGACACACTCAGGCAGATGACCGGCGGCTTGGCGAAACTGTCCCGGTAGGCGGCTGATTTGAGGAAGTGTTTGAACAGGTTTCCGTGCAGATCGCCGAAGTCTTCCGGCGCGCCTGTGTCCGGATGGGCCTTCAGGTGCGCCGGCAGGACCACGCTGAAATCATAGTCGCGCACGTAGGAGGAGAAGTTGTTGCCCACGATGCCTTCAATCCGCTCGCCCGTCTGTCGGTCGAGGATGAGGGTTTGAAGGATTTCGATCAGCGGGAAGGCGTCGTTGGTCTCCGCGGACACCGTCATCTCGACGGAGATGATGTCCAGTTTCACCGCGTAACGGTCCCCCTGGGGATTGCCCTGATGCATCAGCGAGTTGAAGCGGTTGTCGATCATCCGCAAGGTGTTGCGCAGGTTGTCCTGCCGGCGCTCGCCCCGGGCCAGGTTGGCGAAGTTGGTCGTGATCCGCGTGCTCTCGGCCGGACGATAATCCTCGTCGAGCGCGGTGCGCCGGATGGCGAAGGTGAATGCGGTCTGGAGCATGGTCTCTGCCGTGGTGCTGTGGCGAGACAGCGGGCAGGGACGCGCGACCGCTCGCGCGGACTCGTCCCGTCGCGGCGCTCATGCGACCTGACCGGACACCCCGCCGGAGGACGTTATCTGTCGGGGCAGGTCTCCTGGCTCACGGGTCACGGCTTCCGGTCCGGCCTTCCCGGGGCGGACCCCAGTGACACGAAATGGACCTTCGGCTCGCCGCTTACAGTTGCGGGGGCAGCGCCGGCATCGAACCGGCTTCCCTCTTAGCTCCGCGCCGCCCGAGGACGACGCGCAGACCACGACAAGCCTTATCAGAGCCCTCCGCTGCGGCCGTGTCAACAATCATATAAAGATATCCTTATATGATCTCGGCCTGAAGCGACGAGGGATACATCCTGGGCGGCAACGATCCAGGGCAGTTCGCGTTCGGATAGTCCAATCCGGCGGCCTCGACCTGACCTCCGCCTTCAAGGACCTAGCCGACGTGTTCGATGCCGATCCCCAAGCTGCCGACCGGGCGTTCGAGGCGTCCGTGGTCCAAGGCCTGTCGCAGGCACCCCGCCGGATCCCCAGCAAATGGCTGTACGACGATGTCGGCGCGGCGTTGTTCGAGGGGATCGTGGCCTCGGACGGCTATTATGTCGCTCGGGCCGAAAGGGCGATCCTGGACGCCTGCGGGCCGAGGCTGGGGGAGACCCTGGGGTCGGACGTCACCCTGGTGGAACTGGGGAGTGGCGCGAGCGTCAAGGTGCGCAGCCTGCTGGACACCATCCCCGGGCTGAAGCGCTACGTGCCGCTGGAAATCTCGGAAGCCCAGCTTGTGGAGGCCGCCGAGGCGATCCGGGCGGACTATCCCGCGATCGAAGTCCTGCCCCTGGTGGCGGACTATACTCAGGACGTCGTGCTGCCGGACGGAGTGGGCGACGGGCCGACGGTGGGCCTGTTCCTCGGCACCACGCTGTGCAACCTGCATCCGGACGAAAGCGAGGCCTTCCTCCGCCGTATGCACAGTCTGCTGGGCCCGGACGCCTTTTTCCTGGCCGGCGTGGATCTGGTGAAGGATCCGGCCCTGATGGCCGCCGCCTACAATGCGCCGGGCGGGGCGATGTGGGACTTCAATCTCAACATCGTCACGCGGATGAACCGGGAGCTGGGCACGGCGCTCGACATCGCCGACTTCCGCCACGAGGCGACCTATAACGCCGCCTTGGCCCGGATCGAAGCCGCCCTCTATCCGCTGCGGGATCTGACCGTCCGTATCGGCGGGCAGGACTTCAACCTGCCGGCCGGCGCGCCGATCGTTCTCGAATATTCCTACAAATACACGATCGAGGCCTTCTCCGAACTCGCCGCCCGCGCCGGGTGGACGACGGTGGAGGCCTGGACCGATCCCGAGCGCCTGTGCTCGATCCATTTCCTGACCAATCGGAGTGCCGTGTGACCGCCGCCGTGACGCCCAATGACCACCCCCTGGCCCGCGCCTTCGAGACCTTCGTGCGCGACCAGGCCTTCCCCTGCGTGGGGGCCAAGTCCGCCCTGGCGCGCAGCCAGATGGAGATCGTCGTCGCCCGCGACATCACCTCCGGCTGGGACGATCTGCGCATCCATCCGGGCCTGTTCGGGGCGGCGCGCCGATTCACCGTCGATCCCACCCTGTTCCAAAGCTTCGTGGTGATCTTCGAGGGGCCGGACGATCTGGACGAGGTCGGGTTCGAGCGGGCCATGTGGGCGCGGATCCAGTCGCTGACGGACAAGGACGCCTTCAACGGCGTCGCATACGACCCGAGCGTCAATCCTGATCCGGACAGCCCGCATTTCTCGCTGAGCTTCGGCGGCGAGGCCTTCTTCGCGGTCGGCATGCACCCGGGGGCCAGCCGGCCGGCGCGCCGCTTCCAGAACCCGGCCGTGGTCTTCAACCTGCACCGCCAGTTCGAGCTGCTGCGCGAGGCGGGCACCTATGAGAAGCTGCGGGCCAGTATCCTCGAGCGCGACGTGACCCTGGCGGGGAGCGTCAACCCGATGCTGGCGCGCCACGGCGAGACGTCGGAAGCCCGCCAGTACAGCGGCCGCGCGGTCGACCCCGCCTGGTCCTGCCCGTTCGACAGCCAGGCCAAGGGCACCCGCCATGCCGCATGAGATCCCGCCGCGCTCGGGCACCGCATTCGAGCTGAAGGCCGGCCAGAGGTTGAAGGTGATCGATCCGCGGGGCGAGCAGGTCAGCGACCTTCTGGCCTTCAATCGCCACGACATTGGCGAGGTCATCTCCTCGGGCCGGACGCTGGACTATGCCAGCAAGATCTATCTGACGACCGGCGACGCCCTGTACTCGAACCGGTCTAACGTCATGCTGCGGATCGAGGAGGACAAGGTCGGGCGCCACGACTTCCTGCTGACGCCCTGTTCGGCCGACACCTTCCGCATCATCTATGGCGACACCGATCCGCACCGGGGCTGCTTCGGCAATCTGGTTGAGGCGCTGACGCCCTATGGCATCGGGCCGGACCAGATCCCCACCGCCTTCAACGTGTTCATGAACGTGCCGGTCGACGGCACCACGGGCGCGCTGACGGTCGAGCCGCCGCTGAGCCGGGCCGGTGACTTCACCGTGTTCGAGGCCTGTATGGACCTGATCATCGGCATAACCGCCTGTTCGGCGCTGCAGTCGAACAACCATGCCTTCAAACCGATCCACTACGAGATCCTCGGCTAATCCTTGTCCAGTCCGGCGAACCAGTCGGCATAGACGGTGGTGCGGGCCATGTGGCGGTTGAGGTCGGGGCTGCCGTCGGTCCACCACACCGGGCCGCGCTCGCCCAGAGCGACCTTGGCCGCGTCGACCTGTCTTCGGGCCTCGACCATGGCCGCGGGATCGTCGGTCTTGCGGGCCTGACGGACGGCGGACCGTCCCTTCATCAGTTCGGAGACGAGCCGGGCCCGTTCGTTCTCCGGCAACGACGGATCGGATTTTCGCCACAGCCGACCCCGGACGACGAAATAGCGGCCGTCCGGCGTGTCGGGATAGACGGGGCGGGCCAGCTATCGCGCCCCAGCCCTGGCTTCGACGAGGGCGTCGCGGACCGCGGGGGCCAGGCGGCGGGCGATCAGGTCGATGCCCTCGGCGTTCGGATGGATCCGGTCGCTTTGATTGAAGCGGGGATCCAGGGCCACGCCCTCCAGCAGGAAGGGATACAGCGGCACCGCATGGCGCTCGGCGACCGTCGGGAAGACGGCGTCGAACGCCGGGGCATAGTCGGACAGCCACGGCGGCGCGCGCATCCCGCACAGCAGCACCTCGGTCTGGCAGGCCTGCAGCCGCGAGACGATCGAGCCGAGCGCCTCGGCGATCTGCGCCGGCGGACGCGCCTGCATCAGGTCGTTGGCGCCCAGGGCCACGACGCAGAGATCGGTTTGCATCGGCACGGCGATGTCCATCCGGGCCAGGCCATCCAGGGTCGTGTCGCCGTCGATACCGGCCCCCACCACCTCGACGGTCTGGCCGAGATCGGCGAGAGCGACCTGCAGCCGCGCGGGCAGGGCCTCGTCCGGCTGGAGTCCGTAGCCGGCCGAGATCGAATCCCCCAGCAGGGTGACGACGGGTTTTTGCGGCGGCATCGTCGAACTCACCCTTCGGCGCCACCCATGTCCTGGAACACCTCGCGGACCGCCGCGACCTGATCGTCGTCCTGGAGATCGACGGACACCTCGATCCGACCGTTCAGGGCGGCGTCGGTGCGGGGCTCCACGCTGGGTTCGGCGGCGGCGCGGTCCGAGCCGGAAATGTCTTCGCCCGCAGAGTTCTCACCGCCCTCGGGGGCGACGAAGATGTCGGTGCGCTCCAGGCCGTGCTGCTGGACCAGATGTTCGACGGCCAGTTCGGCCTCGCGGCGGGTGGCGAACGTGGTCTTCAGGGTCTGGCTCATGGGAATCTCCGGTGTGGCTCGGCCAAGTCAACGCCCGGAGACACAGGTCGCTCCCGGTGTGCGTGCTTTTCCGATCGGATCGCGGGCGACTGTATGCCGTTGCCTTGATGCGGCCCGAAAGCGGAGCCGATATGCTGGGCCGACCATGATCGATCCCTGGAATGCCATGAAGACCTCCACCCTCGCCCTGACCGCGGCGCTGGCGCTGGCCGCCTGCGGCAACGCCAACTCCACCAAGGCCCAGGACGGGGTCTTCGCCGAGCCGACCACCCGAACTCCGCCGACCGACGTTTCGACCATGAAACAGAGCTTCTCGCCGGTGGTGCGAGAGGCGGCTCCGGCGGTGGTCAACATCTCGGCCCGCACCGTGCAGCGGGTCCAGGCCGATCCCTTCTTTCAGATGTTCGGCGGCGGCATGCCGCGCGAGCGGGTGGCGGAATCGGCGGGCTCGGGGGTGATCGTGCGGTCGGACGGCATCGTCGTGACCAACAACCACGTCATCGAGGGGGCCCAGCAGATCCGCGTGGTGCTGAACGACCGGCGCGAGTTTCCAGCCGAGGTCATCCTGGCCGACGAGCGGTCGGACATCGCCGTGCTGCGCCTGACCGGCGTGACGGAACAGCTGCCGGTCCTGGCCATCGACGACCGCGAGGAGCAGCAGGTCGGCGACCTGGTCCTGGCCATCGGCAATCCGTTCGGCGTCGGCCAGACCGTGACCAACGGCATCATCTCGGCCCTGAACCGGACCGAGACGGGCATTTCGGACTCGGGATCGTTCATCCAGACCGACGCGGCGATCAATCCGGGCAACTCCGGCGGGCCGCTGGTGGACATGGACGGCGACCTGATCGGCATCAATACGGCCATCTTCTCGCGCACCGGGTCGTCGTCGGGCGTCGGCTTCGCCGTGCCCGCCTCGATGGTGCGGCGGGTGGTGGACTCGGCCCTGGGCGGCGCGACGGCGGTGGTCCGGCCCTGGCTGGGGGTCAAGGGCGACAGCGTCTCGGCCGAGATCGCGCGTTCCCTGGGCCTGCCCCGGCCGCAGGGGCTGATCGTCACCGACGTCTATGCCGGCGGGCCGGGGGCGCGGGCCGGCCTGCGCCAGGGCGACGTGATAACGGCGGTGGACGGGGCCGAGATCAACGACCAGGGCGGGCTGAACTTCCGGATCGGCACCAAGGACCCCAACGATGCCGTGGCCGTGACGGTGGTGCGCGACGGGCGGGCCCAGACACTGAATGCCCGGGTCCAGACCCTGCCGGGCGATGCGGCGGGCAACGGTCAGACCATCGCCCAGGGACCGTTCGCCGGGGCCCGCGTGGCGGCCCTGACCCCGGCCCTGGCCGACCGCCTGGGCGGCGACCCCTTCGCCAGCGGGGCCATCGTCATCGACCTGACGCGGGACAGCTATGCCTTCCGCGCCAACGGCTTCCGGCCCGGCGACGTGGTGACCCAGATCGACGGACGCCCCGTGCGCGACCTGTCCGCCGTCCAGAACGCGAGCCGCGGGTCCGAGGTGTCGCTGCTGCGCCAGGGGCGGCCGATGTCCGGGCGGGTCCGCTAGGGCGCGATCGTCGCGGCGATGGACCAGACGTGGCCGAAGGGGTCCATGACCCGACCGTAGCGGTCGCCCCAGACCTGGTCGGCCAGGGGCGTCATCGGCACGGCCCCGGCGGTCAGGGCGCGGTTCCACCATTCGTCGGCGTCGTCGACCTGAAGATGCAGGGCCACGCCGCGCGGGACGACGTCGGTCTCGTTGCCGTATTCCGGGAACTCGTCGGACAGCATGACCAGGCCGTCGTTGATCAGCAAGCGGCTGTGCAGCAGACGCTCCCCGTCCTCGGCCAGATTGCGGAACACTTCCTCAGCCCCGAAGGCGGCGCGGTAGAACTCGACCGCCGCCTGTCCGCCGCGCGCGGGGATGGTCAGATAGGGGATCACGCCGCCCATGAGGGTCGGGGGATTGGGGTCAGCCATCGTCCGTCCTTTGTCCGGCTGCGTCAGTCTCCTACATAGCGTCATGAGCGATCTTTTCGAGGCCTCCGGCATCCACCCCCCTGACGCACCCCTGGCCGACCGGCTGCGGCCCGCGTCGCTGGACCAGGTGGTGGGCCAGGATCATCTGCTGGGCGAGGGCGGGCCGATCCGGCGCATGGTCGAGGCCGGGCGGCTGGGCTCGATGATCCTGTGGGGCCCACCCGGGACCGGCAAGACCACGATCGCGCGCCTGCTGGCCAAGGCGGCGGGCTATCAGTACCAGCAGATCTCGGCGGTGTTCTCGGGCGTCGCCGACCTGAAGAAGGCGTTCGAACAGGCGCGGATGCGGCGAGCGGCGGGGCAGTCGACCCTGTTGTTCGTGGACGAGATCCATCGTTTCAACCGGGCCCAGCAGGACGGTTTCCTGCCCTTCGTCGAGGAGGGGGTGGTGACCCTGGTCGGGGCCACGACCGAGAACCCGTCGTTCGAGCTGAACGGGGCCCTGCTGTCGCGCAGCCAGGTGTTCGTGCTGAAGCGGCTGGACGATACAGCGCTGGATCAACTGTTGATTCGAGCGGAGGCGCAGGAGGGGCTGGCCCTGCCGCTGACGCCCGAGGCGCGCCAGGCCCTGCTGGCCCTGGCCGACGGCGACGGGCGGTATCTGCTGACCATGGCCGAGACCCTGTTCGCCCTGCCGCCCGAGCCTTTGGACGTCCAGGCCCTGGCGGCGACGCTGCAGCGGCGGGCTCCGGCTTATGACAAATCCAGAGAAGAGCACTATAACCTCATATCGGCGCTGCATAAATCGGTTCGCGGGTCCGATCCTGACGCGGCGCTCTACTGGCTGGCGCGCATGCTGAACGGCGGCGAAGACCCCCTGTATCTGGCGCGGCGGATCGTGCGGATGGCGGTCGAGGACATCGGCGAGGCGGACCCCCTGTCGCTGCTGGTCGCCAATGCTGCCAAGGATACCTACGACTTCCTGGGCTCACCCGAGGGCGAACTGGCCCTGGCCCAGGCGGTGGTGCACCTGGCCACCGCGCCCAAATCGGTCGGCGTCTATGAGGCTTTCAAGGCGGCGAAGCGGGCGGCGGCCGAGACCGGCTCGCTGATGCCGCCGGCCCATATCCGCAACGCGCCCACCAAGCTGATGAAGTCTCTGGGGTACGGCAAGGGCTACCAGTACGACCCCGACACCGAGGAGGGGTTCTCGGGCGCCAACTTCTTCCCCGACGAGATGGAGCGTCGCGTCTTCTATGCGCCCAAGGGCGAGGGGCACGAGGAGAAGGTCAAGGCGCGGCTGGCACGGTGGGCGGCGATGCGGGACGCGAAGGCGCAGACCGGATCCTAGATTCGAGCGACGGGCGCCTTGACGAATGACGCCGCTGCGGCTGCGCGAACGGTGGGCAAAGGCGACCGCCTCCGCTAAGCGCGGGGCGTGACCCTAAGAACCCCCGTCTCCCTGACCCCCGAAGAGATCGAAGCCGTGCGGTCGTGGGTGATCCTCGAGGACGCCTCGGTGATCGCCTTCGCCAAGCCGGCGGGGCTGTCGAGCCAGGGCGGGCGGATCCAGGCGCATACGCTGGACGACCTGCTTTGGGCCTTCGCCCGGTCGAACGGCAAGCGGCCGGAGCTGGTCCATCGGCTGGACCGCGATACGTCGGGCGTGATCCTGGCGGCCAAGACCAAGCCGGCGGCGAGTTTCCTGGGCAAGGCGATCCAGGCGCATCGGCTGACGAAGACCTATCTGGCCCTGGTTTCGGCCGCGCCCGACCCGGCCCAGGGTGACATCAACGTACCGCTGGTGCGTCAGGAGATCGGCCGCGAAAGCTACATGCGGGTGGCCGCCTTCGACACCAAGGGGGCCCAGGGGTCGCGCAGCCGCTATCGGACGCTCAAGGCCAGCGAGGATGGGGCCCTGGTCGAACTGCAGCCCTACACCGGGCGCATGCACCAGCTGCGGGTGCATATGGCGCACATCGGACGGCCGCTGATCGGCGACGTCCGCTACGGCGGGGCGCTGACGGCGGCGGGGCAGGCGGCGCCGCGGCTGATGCTGCATGCGGCGTCGCTGACCTTTCCGCATCCGGAGGGCGGCGAGCGGACGGTGACGGCCGAAATGCCCGACGACTTTCAGGCCCTGACCCAGGCGCTCAACCTGTCCTGAGCAGGGCCCCGCGCTCGACGTCGACGGCCGGGCTGGCATGGGTGAACCCCAGACCCTGAAGCTGCGCCATGCTGCGGGGCGGGGCATCCAGCGCGATCAGGGCGCGGAACGCCCGTTTCAGAACGTCGCTGCGCGAGGAGGCCTGACGCAGCGCCTTCACCGCCTCCGCCCCGTGCCGGGCCAGCGGGACGGTCAGTCCCGCGAAACCGGCATTGGTGAACGGGGCCAGCGAGCCCGGCTGTTCCGGAAGGCGAACGATCACGCCCCGGCAGAGGGTGCGGCCGACGGCGACCGCCTCGTCCATCCGACTGGGGGGCGTGCCGAGGTCGAGATCGCTGATCTCGAACAGGCTGCCCGTCTTCATGGCCAGATGACCCGCTCCGGCTTGGGAAAAGGCTTCCCGCCCGCGCCGGTTGAGCAGGGAGCGGTAGGACACCGGGATGATCAGGGCGACATAGCCGGCGCTGTGATCGCCCATGTTGAAGAGGCAGGCGTAGTCCAGCGTCGCCTTGTCGATCCGGATCAGATCGCCGTCGGTCAGGCCGTCCTGGTCCTTGCCCGTCAGGACGGTGTCCGAGCGGACATCGACGATGGTGCGGGCCAGGTGAATGGCGGTCAGGACGCCGTGCTGAAGGCTGGTCACCGGGCGCGGCGAGAAGTCCACACGCAGGTCGCGGCCCGAGATCGATGTGAAGAAGAGCGGGTTCAGTTCCCGCTCCCGCGCCGAAGACGGGGCGATCGACACGGCGGCGCGTGCGGTGTCCTCCAGCCGCGGAATCCGCGACGGATCCAGCGCGCTGCTGACGACCTCGTCGCCCTCGATGCGGTCGACGCGCCGGAGCCTGACGTCGGCCCGATCCACCCGGCCGATGAAATGGAGCAGGATCTCCTCCAGAACGCGCAGACAGACGGCCTGGGCCGCCGTGGCATAGTCGGTCATCACGGCGACCATGAAGGTCGTGTCGTCGACCCTGACCAGCAGGTCGTGCGGGCCGAGGCGGTCGCGAAGTTTGGTTTCTGTGAAATCCCAGACCAGCTGCTGTTTGCGGTCCCAAAGCGGTCCGGCCCGGTCGCGGATCGCGTCGAGCGCGATCAGGTTGACGCAGCCGTTGGCCACGAGTTCGGAACCCTGGAGGGCGCTCAGGCTTTCCAAAATGGATCCGGCTTCGAACGTCTGCATCGACGCATAAGCCTTGCGGCCGCAAATCGATCCAAGAACGTGGTTCCGGCGCTTCCTTTGACTGAACTGTGAAGAGAACATGAATAAGCGACGTGAATACAATGCGTTAATTCGGGTCTCTGCCTTGGCGGCGGTGCTGTTTTCGACGGCCGCCTGCGCCAGTCTGGCCCCGTATGGGCCGCAGCAGGGACCACGCGGACAGGGCTATGCCGAGCAGCGGATCGAGCGTGACCGCTACCGCGTCAGCTACAACGGCGTCGGGGCTCCGGGGCCGGTGGCGGACATGGCCCTGCTGCGCGCGGCCGACCTGACGATCGAGCAGGGCTACGACTGGTTCGCGGTCACCCAGCGCTACATCGACGGGCGTCCGGACAGCGCGGGCGGGTTCCGGCCCAGCGTCTCGGTCGGTGTCGGCTCCAGCTCGGGACGGTACGGCCGCTACCGCTATTCGGGCACCAGCACCGGTGTCGGCGTGGGTTTGAACTTCCAGGGACCGTCGCCGACCTCGACCCAGCTGGAGATCCGCCTGGGTCGCGGCGAGACCCCGGACGACGTCGAGGCCTACGACGCCCGCGAGGTCCGCTACAGCCTCAGCGGCCGCGAGTAAGCGCGCGGTATTCGACCAGCCGTTCCTTGTCGCGCCGGACCTGATCGCCGACCGTGTTGTCGACGTCCAGCGAGGCGTAGCGCACCCAGCCGTCGACCCCCAGCTTGTCCTTCACCGCGGCCGTCGGCGTCTGCCAGCGGTAGTAGGACAGCCACGACACCAGCACGCCGAAGCCCAGCGCCACCAGCTGCAGCACGCGGAAGCCGCCTTCGTTGGCGTCCGGGGCCGGCCAGACCGCGAAGACGACCAGCCAGACGAACAGCAGCAGCGGCGTGCTGATCCGGCCGACCCATCGCATCCAGTAGCGTTCGCGCCGGACGCGCCACAGCTCCATCTGGGCGTATTTCTCGAGGTACTCCATCCGCGCGCCGATCCACAGCACCAGCCGGGTCAGGAACAGGGCGCGCTCGCCCCAGCCCTTGCCGTCGGTGGCGAACTGGGTCTCGGCCTGGTCGGACAGGGCGCGGGCGTTGGTGAACAGGTTCTGCAGCTCGCGCGTGCGCTGCACGATCTCGCGCGACAGCTCGTAGGAGTCGTTCTCCAGCCGGAAGCGGTACTGGATGAACAGGATCGACGAGACCCCGAAGAACAGGCCGACGGTGATCAGCATGCCGAGAACGGCCAGGCCCAGACCCTGGGGCTGACCGCCGGTCCATTCGGCGAACACGTCCGGGCCCAGCACCGCCAGGGCGGCGAAGGCGATCAGGGCTCCGGCCTGGGTCAGGCGTTTGGTGATGACATGGGTTCGCAGCGCATCGAACACGCGCCGGCCGTAGCCATAGATTCTGCCCCGGATGTCGGCGTCCGCCGGGAACCGCTCCTCGATCTGGCGGCTGAACAGGACGTGGAAGCGGTCGGGCTTGTTCTCCGTCTCCCAGAACGGAAAGATGTCGAGGGCCTGATTGTAGTACTGGTCGATATTGGCGGAGATGACCCGGATCGCGACGGGATCCAGGGTGAAATAGTCGCTTTCCTGAATGGGGCGCAGGATGCCGTCGTCCGACACGGTCGGATTGGGATTGGCGGGCGGCGTGGGCGGGGGCGGGGTGCGGTCGGGCAGGTCCGCCGCGCCGGCGGGCGGGGCGGGCGGCGAGACCGGTATGGTCAGGTTCGGGACCACCGGGGGAGTCTGATCGTCATGCGACATGGCAGCGGTCTTCGATTCCTGAGGCCTTGACCGTGAAGCTTAGGCGCGTTGCGTCGATTGTCCGACGCCGTTCCCTCACCACGCGAAGCTCGGGTATCGCCGTTAACCCTGCGGCGGAGCAAGTGACGTTTTGGTCAGGCTCTGGCCATCGCCGCCGCGAAGGCGACGAGGGGCAACAGCAGCAGGACCTCGATCCGCACCCACAGGGCGGCCCGGGCGGCCTCGGCGAGGGGCGGGCGGAAGCCGGGGTCCGCCTTCAGCGCCCTGCTCCATTTGAGGAACTGGATCGTGGGCAGGGCGGAGATCAAGCCAATCGCGGTGAAGGTGGCGATCTTGGCCCAAAAGTAAGGATTGACCTCATAGGCGACCCAGCCCTTGGCCCCCCACAGCACCCGGGCGACGCCGACGACCACGACCAGGACGGCCAAGGCCCCATAGCCGGCGTCCAGCCGCGACAGGCGGGGCACCGGAACGGGCTCGGCCCGCAGATAGGCCAGTTCCATGGCCAGCATGATCGCCAGTCCGAACACCAGCAGGTGGTGGACGATGGCCAGGGTCAGATCGAGCATGCAGCCTCCTTCGCTTTCGGCGATTGCGCGCTATAAGCCCCCGATCATGACACGATTTCTGCTGGTCGCCATCGGCGGGGCCCTGGGCTCCATGGCGCGCTATGGCGTGGGGCTGGCGGCCGGGCGGATGTTCCCAGGCAGCGCCTGGCCGTGGGCCACCCTGACGGTCAATGTCTTCGGTGGCCTGGCCATGGGTCTGCTGGTCGGCTGGCTGGGCCTGCGGGCCGGGGCCGGGCAGGAAACGCTGCGGGTGTTCGCCGCCGTCGGCCTGCTGGGCGGGTTCACCACCTTCAGCGCCTTCTCGCTGGAGACGGTGGGGATGATCGAGCGGCGGGACTATGGGCTGGCGGCGGCCTATGTTGGCCTGTCGGTCGTGCTGGCGATCGTCGCCCTGATGGTCGGGCTGATGGTCGCCCGGCGCGCGTTTGGAGCGACCCTGTGAGCTACGACCCCACCGAGACCGCACCGGTTGCGCCCGAGCCCAAGGGGCCGGTCGGGGCGCGCGAGGCCCAGATCCTGTATGTCGCCGAGGCCGAGGACGGCATCCGCCTGGACCGCTGGTTCCGCCGGCGCTGGCCGCACCTGTCCAACATCCAGGTGCAGAAGATGGCGCGCGGGGGCCAGATCCGCGTCGACGGGGCCCGGATCAAGCCCGAGGGCAGGCTGACGGCCGGGGCTGCCGTGCGGGTGCCGCCGATCCCCGAGCCCATCGTGCGGCCGCCGGGCGAGCACATGGCCTTGACCCCCGCCGACGTGGCCTTCGCCAAGTCGATGGTGATCTATGAGGACGACCTGGTCATCGCCCTGAACAAGCCCTGGGGCCTGGCGGTGCAGGGCGGGACCAAGACGACGCGCCACGTCGACCGGCTGCTGTCGGCCTGGGGCGAGGGCATGGACCGGCCGCGGCTGGTGCACCGGCTGGACCGCGACACCTCGGGCGTGCTGCTGCTGGGCAAGGGGCCGGAGGCGGCCAAGCGGCTGGCGGGGGCCTTCGCGCGGCGTCAGGCCAAGAAGACCTACTGGGCCCTGGTCATGGGCCTGCCCAAGCCGGCGGAGGGGCAGATCAATGTCCATCTGAAGAAGTCGGGCATCAACGACTACGAGATCATGCGCCCGGCCGACCCCAAGGACCCCGGGGCCGAGCCGGCCGAGACGGCCTTCGCGGTGATCAGCCATGCGGGCATGCGGGCCTCGTGGATGGCGCTGAGGCCCTTCACCGGGCGGACGCACCAGCTGCGGGCCCATATGAAGGCGATTGGCCATCCGATCCTGGGCGATCCCAAATACGGCGACGAGGCCTCCAACCAGTTGAGCGGGCCGCTGAAGCTGCAGCTGCACGCGCGCCGGATCGAGCTGGACCATCCGTCCGGCGGGACCCTGGTGGTCGAGGCCCCGATCAGCGCCGAGCTGCGCGCCGGCTTCCAGCATTTCGGCTTCGACGAGGGCGAGGCGGATCACGACCCGTTCGCGGGGGTGAGGCGGCAGCGGTGAGACCCCTCGCCATCTTCGACATCGACGGCACCCTGGTCGACAGCCGGGCCTCGATCCTGCAGGCGGCGACCGAGGCGGCGCGCGACCTGGGCCTGCCCGACCCCCACTACGACCGGGTGCGCCAGATCGTCGGCCTGAGCCTGCCGCACGCCCTGGCGGTGCTGGAGCCGGACCTGGGCCCCGACGAGCTGGAGCGGTTCACCGAGGCCTTCCGCGCCAGTTTCGGACGCATGTTCGACGCCGGCCATGAGGAGCCTCTTTACGACGGGGCCATGGACCTGCTGACCCGGCTCCACCGCGACGGCTGGCGGCTGTCGCTGGCCACGGGGCAGAACCGGCGCGGCGTGGCGCGCAACCTGGCGCGGGCAGGCTGGGCCGAGCTGTTCGTCTCGTCCCACTGCGCCGAGGACGGGCCGGGCAAGCCCGATCCGGCCATGATCCATGCCGCCCTGGCCGCCGCCGGGGCCCATCCGGCGCAGGCCATCATGATCGGTGACACCGGCCACGACATTCGCATGGCCCTGAACGCCGGGGTCCGGGCCCAGGGCGTGGCCTGGGGTTTCCACACGGTCGAGGAACAGATCGCCGCCGGAGCCCCGCATGTGGCCGCCGATTTCGAGGATTTGGAAGCCGCCCTGAACCGTTTCGCCGCCCAGACCGCCGAGAGAGCCATCGCATGAGCCATATCCCGCCGCTGGACCCCCGGGTCGCCGCCAAGAAGGGGTTCCGCGAATCCGAGGAGCGGCTGAAGCGGTTCTGGACCGAGGCCTCGGTCGCGTCGGAGGGCGAGGGGTTTGTCGTCCTGCTGGACGGGCGCGCCCCCAAGACGCCGGCCCATGCCCGCATCGTCCTGCCGACCGAGGCCGCCGCGCGGATGGTGGCCGACGAATGGGCGGCGCAGGGCGAGTTCATCGACCCCGGCACCATGCCCGCCACCCGCCTGGCCGCCACCGCCATCGACCGGGTCAGCCAGACGCGCGAACCCGTCGCCGACGAGATCGCGGCCTATGTCGGCTCGGACCTGCTCTGCTACCTGGCCGAACACCCCGGCAACCTGGTCGCCGAACAGGCGCGCGAATGGGCCCCCTGGCGGGACTGGGCGTCTGGAGAGCTGGGCGTCCAGGTCGAGGCGACGCAGGGGATCATCCACCGGCCGCAGCCGCCAGAAAGCATCGCCCGGGTGCGCGATCTGGCGCTGGAACTGGACGATTTCGCCCTGACCGGGCTGGCGACGGCGGTGCCGTTGCTGGGCAGCGCCATCTTGGGGCTGGCGCTGCAACGCGGGGCGCTGTCGGGGCAGGCGGCCTTCGACCTGAGCCGGCTGGACGAGGCCTTCCAGGAACGCCAGTGGGGCATCGACGCCGACAACGCCGACCGCACCGAGGCGCGCCGGGCGGAGGCGGTGCTGCTGGACCGGTGGTTCCGGGCGCTTTAAGCCTCGGCCCAAGGAGTCTCCCATGAAAGCCATTCTCGAACAGCTGGAAATCCGTCGCGAGGCCGCGCGGCAGGGCGGTGGCCCCGCCCGCATCGCGGCCCAGCACGCCAAGGGCAAGCTGACCGCGCGCGAGCGGATCGAGGTGCTGCTGGACGAGGACAGTTTCGAAGAGACCGACATGTTCGTGGAGCATCGCAGCCACGATTTCGGCATGGAGACCCAGCGCATCCCCGGCGACGGGGTGGTCACCGGCCGGGGCACCATCGGCGGCCGGCTGGTCTATGTCTTCTCCAAGGATTTCACCGTCTTCGGCGGGTCCCTGAGCGGCGCGCATGCGGCCAAGATCGTCAAGCTGCAGACCATGGCCCTGACCAATGGCGCGCCCATCATCGGCCTGTTCGACGCCGGCGGGGCGCGGATCCAGGAGGGGGTGGAGAGCCTGGCGGGCTATGCCGACATCTTCCTGCAGAACACCCTGGCCAGTGGTGTCATCCCCCAGATCAGCGTGATCATGGGGCCGTGCGCCGGGGGCGACGTCTATTCGCCCGCCATCACCGACTTCATCTTCATGGTGAAGGACACGTCCTACATGTACGTCACCGGCCCGGACGTGGTGAAGACGGTCACCAACGAGGTGGTCAGCCACGAGGACCTGGGCGGGGCGCGAGTGCATGCGGGCAAGTCGGGCGTCGCCGACGGCGCGTTCGAGAACGACCTGGAGGCCCTGTCCGAGGTCCGCCGCCTGATCGGCTTCCTGCCGCTGTCGAACCGCGAGACGCCGCCGGTGCGCGAGTCGTACGACGATCCGGAGCGGGACGAGGCGTCACTGGACACCCTGGTGCCGGCCAATCCGAACCAGCCCTATGACATCAAGGAGCTGATCCTGAAGACGGTCGACGAAGCCGAGTTCTTCGAGATCGGGGCGGACTTCGCCCGGAACATCGTCTGCGGCTTCGGCCGGCTGGACGGCCAGTCGGTCGGCATCGTCGCCAACCAGCCCCAGGTCCTGGCCGGGGTGCTGGACATCGACAGCAGCCGCAAGGCCGCGCGGTTCGTGCGCTTCTGCGACGCCTTTTCGATCCCGCTGGTGACCTTCGTCGACGTGCCCGGCTTCATGCCCGGCACGCGCCAGGAATACGGCGGCCTGATCAAGCACGGGGCCAAGCTGCTGTTCGCCTATGCCGAGGCCACGGTGCCCAAACTGACGGTGATCACGCGCAAGGCCTATGGCGGTGCCTATGACGTGATGAGCAGCAAGCACCTGCGCGGCGACGTCAACTACGCCTGGCCCTCGGCCGAGATCGCGGTGATGGGGGCCAAGGGCGCGGTCGAGATCATCTTCCGCAAGGAGGCCGGCGACCCGGTGGCCCTGGCGGCGCGCGAGGCCGAGTACAAGGAACGCTTCGCCAACCCCTTCGTCGCGGCGGGACTGGGATACATCGACGACGTGATCATGCCGCACGGCACGCGGCGACGGCTGATCCGGGCGCTACGGACGCTGAAGGGGAAGGTGCAGACGAACCCGTGGAAGAAGCACGATAATATTCCGCTGTAGGGGGATGCTCAGCTTCGCGCCATGTGCGCGTGGTAGTAACGCGTCGCTTGCTCCATCGTAATCCCTTCGCGCTGATGGATCGCCAACGGGTGGTCAGTCGGCTCCAGTTCGATCAGCGGGCGCTGTCGGTGGTCTTGGGGCAGTACCTGGCATTTCAGCCCCATGGTCTCCGGATATCCGGGGACTGCATTCGAAAACCAGCCGAACATCGGCCCAAGCTTCGACTGGTCGTCATCCTCGAAGCTGTCCCAATAGCGGTCGATGTTCTCCTTGCTCAGGGTGGACCAGACGCCGAACTCTAGCGTCTGATCACTGCCGATTATGGGCAGGGCCAGCACCGCCCGGACATAGAAGTCGACGTCCTTGA
The DNA here is from genome assembly GCF_002002865.1 of Brevundimonas sp. LM2. Classification (NCBI taxonomy): domain Bacteria; kingdom Pseudomonadati; phylum Pseudomonadota; class Alphaproteobacteria; order Caulobacterales; family Caulobacteraceae; genus Brevundimonas; species Brevundimonas sp. LM2. The sequence goes on from NZ_CP019508.1 coordinate 1,423,050, forward strand.
AGCGGCAGAAATCGCTCTGGAGTTTCCAGTTCGCAGCCCGCTCTTCCTCGCTCGCCCAATCCCACGGCGCGGGAGCCTTGAACGCCAGGGCGGAAAAACCTTCATGGGTTTGACCGCAAGTCGCGCAGATGAAGGACACAGGCATGGTTTCGTCCTTATCGGCGTTGCCCTCCCAATGGTAGCGGTTGATGGTGACCAACCTCCTCTTCCTCTGCTCCCGCAACCGCCTCCACTCGCCGACGGCGGAGCAGGTGTTCGCCGCCTGGCCGGGGGTGGAGACCGCGTCGGCGGGGCCCTCCCTCTCCCTCTGGGAGAAGGAGACCTATTCCACCAAGGCGTTCGCCGTGACCACCAGGCCGGTGGTCAGCAGGTACAGCCCGATCGCCCAGGCCCAGGCCTTCCAGCGGCTCAGCCCCGGGACGGCCGCAAGCCACAGGCGCTGGATGGCGATGTACCACAGGGTGATCACCCCGATCAGAACGATGCCGGCTAGGGTGCTCCACAGCGACGGCTCCTGAACGCCGAGGGTGCCGAGGCTGACCAGGATCGAGGTGGCTCCGGCGAGATAGCACTGGGCGAAGAAGGGCGGGCGCAGGCTTTCGCGGTCGATCCTGTGACCCGACAGCTTCAGGAAAGCCCACGCGAAAACCAGGGGATGCAGGCTGAACATCAGGGCCCGGAAAGCCAGCAGGTTCTGCTCATTGCCGGTGATGAAGCGGCTGGCGGCATTCGGTTCGTCGGTCGGGCCGACCCCGAACAGCAGCTCCAGCCCATGGGCGAGCAGGATGCTGAGCACCAGGAACAGCGGCGGGCTGAGCGTTTCCAGATACTGTTTCTCGGGCTTGTCGCGCTGCTCCGCGTCCGAATAGTGCATCGTCCGCAACGGGTGGCGCAGGGTCATCAGCAGGGTGCGCGGATAGAAGAGCAGCCACGACATGACCTCGTAGAGCAGCTCCTCCACCGACTGCAGGATCTTCATCGCGTTCATGTCGGGCCTCCGCGCGTGAGCCTGAAGGGACAATGCTTTGAACCGGTAATCGGTGGCCGGGCATGACCCGATCCAGGGGGCTGCGATGGCACCCACCCCGGTTTTCCGCTAGTCTGACCCCATGAACGCCCCCGCCTTCTTCCCTCGCACGGACGGCGGTCGTCACCGGTTCACGGTCGACGACGTGGATCGCATGATCGAGGCCGGGGTGATCGCGCCGGATGCTTCGCTGGAAATCCTGGACGGGGAGATCATCGACATGGCCTCCGAGGGTGAGGCGCATCTGACGTTCAAGGACGAGATCGTGCGGGTGCTCGTGCCCGCGCTGGGGCGGGAGTGGCGGATCATTCCGGACGGGACGCTGCATCTGGCACCCACGGATGCGCCGCAACCCGACTTCTACGTCATCGCCCGGTCGTCGCCGTTGAAGCCCGCCGATCCGGCGGCGGTGCCGCTGGTGATCGAGATCGCGGACATGTCGTTGGGCTATGATCTGGGCCGCAAGAGCGCGACCTATGCCCGCTATGGGCTGGCCGAATACTGGGTCGTGGACGTCAACGCCCGCGTCACCCATGTGCTGACCCTGCCCGAGACCGGGGCCTATCGCGGGGTGGGGCGGGTGCCGTTCGGCGAGACCCTCGTAGCGGGCGGGCTGCCGACGGTGTCAGTGCGGTTCGACGACTGGGTGCCGCTGGAGGGCTGACGACCTACCCCCGCGCCGCCGCCCGCAGCGCATCCATGTCCAGCCGTTTCATCTCCATCATCGCCGCGAAGACCCGGGCGACGACGGCCGGGTCGGGGTCGCTCATCAGGGCACCGAAGCCGACCGGCACGATCTGCCAGCTGAAGCCGTAGCGGTCCTTGGCCCATCCGCACTGTTCGGCCTCCGGAACGGCCGACAGGGCGGCGTAGAGGCGGTCGGTCTCGGCCGGGTCGGTGTAGATCTGCAGCGAGACGGCCTCGGTGAAGGTGAAATAGGGGCCGCCGTTCAGGGCGGTGTAGCGGTTGCCGGCCAGGGTGAACTCGACCAGCAGGACACCGCCCGCCTTGCCGCCCGGATAGTCGGCGGGGGCGCGGACGATCCGCTCGATCCGCGAGTTGGGGAGGACGGAGACATAATAGGTCGCGGCCTCCTCGGCCTGGGTGTCGAACCACAGGCAGGGGATGATCTTCTGTTCGGCGGGCATGGGGGGATCCTTTGCTTCGGAGGGTTGGAAGGCGTTCAAAGGCGTGACGGCCGCGGTCATGTCAGGGCCCTCAGACCGGTCCGGAGGGCGTCTCCGGTGCCGGGGAGCTCGGCTTCCACGACGGCGTGCTCGCGGATCCAGACGGGGGTGGTTTCGGCGAGGACGGCCCGCCCGGCGTCGGTCAGGGCCAGGCGCCGGCTCCGACGGTCGGTGGCGTCGACGCTGACGCTGACCCAGCCGGCCCGCTCCAGCGGTTTCAGGGCGGCCGTCACGGTCGACCGATCCATGGCCAGCAGCTCGGCGACCGCGCCGATCCTGGGCGGTGAGGGTCGGTTCAGCCCGTTCATCAGCGAGAACTGCCCGCTGGTGATGCCGAAGGGTCGAAAGGCGTCGTCAAACCGGCGGGCCAGGGCGCGGGCGGCGCGCTGGGCGTGCAGGCACAGGCAGTGGTCGCGGATGTGCAGGGTCGTCGCGAAAGCCTCGGGCACGTTTGACATATCCCCAAATACATTGATATCAAACTATCGGTCAAGTTTGTGAGGAGCCGTCATGATCCAGGTCACCGCCTTCAAATGGGTCCCGCCCTTCGCCCAGGGATCTGTTCGCGACCTCCGCGTGCGCTGGGCGCTGGAGGAGGCCGGGCTGGCCTATGACGATCGGCTGATCGGGTTCGAGGACCAGGCGACGCCCGCCTATCGCGCCCAGCAGCCCTTCGGCCAGGTTCCGGCCTATCGCGACGGCACGGTCGAGATGTTCGAGAGCGGGGCCATCGTGCTATGGATCGCGCAGAACGCTGAGGCCCTGATGCCGACCGACGACGCCGGTCGCGCCATGGTCATGACCTGGCTGTTCGCGGCCATGAACAGCGTCGAGCCCTTCGTCGCCGAACTGGCCGGGATCGACCTGTTCCATGCCGACAAGAGCTGGGCGAAGGAACGCCGGCCGGAAGCGGAGGCCTTCCTGCGCAAGCGGCTGGGCGATGTGCAGACCGCGCTCGGGGACCGGCTGTGGTTCGCCAACGACCGCTTCAGCGCCGCCGACATCCTGATGACCCATGTGCTGCGCGATCTGCGCCACACGACGATCGTCGCCGACTTTCCCGCCCTCGCCGACTATGTCGCCCGCGCCGAGGCCCGTCCTGCGTTCCGGCGAGCTCTGGACGATCAGATGAAGCCGTTCCGGGCCGTGGAGGCCGCGCAGCTTGAACGCGCCGAGGGTCCGGTCGCGTCGTAGCCTGGAGAGAGCGGCGATGCCTCAGGCCTGATGGTCATCCCGGCGCGCCGGGCCAAGGCGACCGATCCATATACGACCGATTTTGACGCAGCAGTCGGTTAGGCTGTGGACCGGGTCTTTGACAATCGAGCCACCATCGTCCCCGAAGCGGACCCTCCGGACCAGTCCGACCCGAACGGGTCGGACGGGTCGGACTCTCTTTTACGAGTCCGGCACCGACCTCAGCCGAGCAGCGCCGCCCGCTCCTCGGCCGTCAGCATGCGCCAGTGGCCCTCGGGCAGGTTGTCCAGTTTCAGCGGGCCGATGCGGACGCGGATCAGGTCGATGACGTCCAGATCGACCATGGCGCACATGCGCCGGATCTGGCGGTTGCGGCCCTCGCGCAGGATGAACTTCAGGCGGAAGCTCTCCATCCGGCTGACATAGGCCGGGCGCAGCTGGCGGCCGTCCAGCATCAGGCCGTGGCGCAGGATCTTCAGCTTCTTCTCGGTCACGTCGCCGGCGACCCGGACCAGATATTCCTTGTCGAGATCGGACTCCGGCCCGATCACCGCCTTGGCCACCACCCCGTCGGAGGACAGCAGCAGCAGGCCCCGCGAATCCTCGTCCAGACGGCCGATGGGGGGCAGGGAGGCGTCGGCGGCGGGGACGGGGCCTTCGCCGATGCGATTGGCCTCTGTCAGCAGGCGGACGGCCGGGATCTTGTCCGGCTCGGGCTGGCCCGAGACGTAGCCCAGCGGCTTGTGCATGACGATGGTGACCCCGGCGGCCAGGGCGGTCTCGGCCCGGTCGCTGAGGGTCAGGGTCTGGCCCGGCTCGATCTTGCGGCCGGCATCGGTCACGACCGCGCCGTCGATGGAGACCAGGCCGTCGGCGATCAGGGCGTCGGCCTCGCGGCGCGAACAGACCCCGGTCTGGCCCAGCCATTTGTTGATGCGGCTGGGCTCGGGACCGTCATACAGGCGGGAGAAGGCCATGCGGTCAGCCCACGCGCCGGAACAGCAGCATCAGATTGTTGGCCGGCATCTCGGCCCGGCGGGTCAGGTGCAGGCCGTGCGCCTTGGCCAGGGCGACGATGTCCTCGACCGCGCGCAGGCCCCAGGCCGGGTCGCGCGATTTCAGGCTGGCGTCGAAGGCTTCGTTGGACGGGGCGAGGGGCACGTCGGCCTCGCGGAACGGGCCGTACAGGACCAGAAGGCCGCCGGGATCAGGCAGGACGCGCCCGGCCCCGGCCATCAGACCCTCGTTCGCCGCCCACGGGCTGATGTGGATCATGTTGATGCAGACGATGGCCTGGACATCGACAGCGGGCCAAGTGTCGGGCTGTGCGGCGTCGAGGTCGAGGGCGGGGCCGAGGTTCGACAGGGCGGCGTCGGCGGCCCAGGCGGCGATGCTGGACCGGGCTTCGGGCGACGGGTCGCTGGGCGTCCAGCTGGTCAGGGGCAGGGCGCGGGCGAAGGCGACGGCATGCTCGCCCGAGCCGGAGGCGATCTCCAGCACCCGGCCGCGCTCAGGCAGGTGGGCGCGCAGCACGGCCAGGATGGCGTCGGTATTGCGCGCCACGGCCGGCGAGGCCAGGGCTCCGGGCGGGGCGGCGGGGGTCAGGGGATCCAGGGTCTGCACGCTTCGGCAGATACAGGGACGCGGGCGCGCGCGCGACTTGAAATCACCGCGCGTCGGGCCGAAGGACGGGCCGTGGCGGATATTTCCTGTGACATCCTGGTGGTCGGCGCGGGCGTGCTGGGGCTGAGCGTGGCCGTCGAGCTCATGGCGCGCGGGCGCGACGTGTGGGTGGTCGATCCGGGGGCGGGCAATGCTTCGGCGGTCGCGGCCGGGATGATCGCGCCGGGGTTCGAGACCCTGCTGGACGGCGGCGACGCGGCGCGGGGGGCGCTTCTGCGGCAGGCCGCCGCCCTGTGGCCCGACTTCGCGGCCCGGACGAGGATCGGCCTGGATCTGACCGCGGCGGAATGGCGGGGGCCTGATCCGGACGGGGTCGAGTCCCGCCTGCGGGCCCTGGGCTTCGCGACCGAGCGGCGGCCGCAGGGCGTGGCGGTCCCGGCCGACATTCGCATCGACGCGGGGGCTTCGATGGCGATCCTGATCGATGCGCTTCGCGGCCGGATCCTGCGGGCGGAGGCGCAGGCGGTGGACCCGGTCGACGCCGGCTGGCGAATCCGGACCTCAACCGGCGACATCGGGACGCGGCAGGTCGTGCTGGCGATGGGAGCGGCCATGAGTCTGGCCGGACTGCCGGACGCGGCGAGGACGCTGATCGGGGCGATCCGGCCGATCAAGGGCCAGATCGGCTGGACCACGGAGCGCCTGACGGACCGGGTGCTGCGCGGACCGCAGGGCTATGTCGCCCCGGGCGGCGGCGGAACGCTGATCGGGGCGACGATGGCCGAGGGGGCGCGCGATCTCGCGGTCGATCCGGCGGCGTCCGAGCGGTTGCTGGCGATGGCCCAGGGCCTGACCGGGCGCTCGCTTCAGGGCCCGGTCGAATGGCGGGTCGGGGTGCGGGGGGCCACGGCGGACGGTCTGCCGCTGGCCGGTGCGCTCGGAGGCGGGTTGCACGTCGCCCTGGCCCCGCGCCGCAACGGCTGGCTGCTGGCCCCGCGCGTGGCCAGGGCGGTGGTCGAAGGGATCGAAGGCGGCGTGCCGGACGCCGCCTTCGATCCGAGACGGCTTATGCGTCCGGCAGGTTGAAGCGCAGGCCGATGGCGACGCGCGCGCCGTCCACGGCCTGACCATCGACCGTGCGCGGGCTCATCCGGAAGTGGCGCGACAGACCCAGGGCCGCGCGGCCGAAGCCGTAGCCTCCGGGGGTTTCGGACACGATGGCACAGCCGCTGACGCTGCCGTCGGCCTGGACCAGACAGCTGAGCTGGGCGAAGCCGGAGACCGACTGCTGGAGAGCGCGATCCGGATAGGCGCGGGTCAGCTGGGCCGCGCTGGGCTGGCGGATCCAGCGCGGCGAGGCGATCACGGGCGGGCCGGCCGGCGCGACCTCCAGAGGATCCGAGGCGGTGCCCGTGGCCGTGCCCGGAGCGACGACCGTGGTGGTGGTGATGACCGGTCCGGGGCTGGCCGTGGCGATGTCGGAGATGACGGTCGGCAGGGTCTCGACGCTTTCCGGCGGCGCGGGTGTCCGGTTGACGGGCGGGTTCGGTGCAGGAGGGGTCGGGCTGGTCCGCGGCTCGGGGCGCGGCTCCGGACGAACCATGACCGTGTGGACGATGCGCTCCGGTGGATCGATGTCCACAGGCGCGCGGTCGGCTCGCTGGTTGTAGAGCACCACGCCCAGTCCGGCATGGGCCAGGGTCACCAGGCCGATGGCGATCCAGGTGGTGCGGGGCAGGGGACGTTTGCGCTCGCCGAAGTCGATCGGATGGACCAGTCGGGGTCCGCCGGCGGTTTGCATCATCATGGTCGTTCTCCCTCTCTAAGCCGCTCCCCAGCTGCCCAGAGGCGATGACGCGCCCCTCTGACGGCGGGATTGTGGCGACAGAAAACAGAGATTTCCGGGTGATCATCGATCAGGTTGGACCGACCGGCGGTTGGCCACAGGCCGTTAACCGACGTTAACGTTCGATTAACCGCGACCCGCGAGCCTTGACCCATGTCCGTTGGAGCGATTCCATCGTCGGGAGGGGTAGAGGCCGCGATCCGTCGTGCCTCCCATTCCACGGGCGTGGACTTCGACTTTCTGATGAAGACGGCGCGCCGCGAGAGCGCCCTGAATCCGTCGGCGAAGGCGCAGACCTCGTCGGCGGCGGGGCTGTTCCAGTTCATCGAGCAGACCTGGCTGGCGACGGTAAAACAGCATGGGGCGCAGCACGGCTACGGCCAGTATGCCGATCTGATCCACCGCGGCTCGGACGGACGCTGGCGGGTCGAGGGATCGGCGCGCAATGTGGTGCTGGACCTGAGGTTCGACCCCCAGGCGGCCTCGACCATGGCGGGCGAGCTGACGGCCTCCAACGCCGCCTATCTGCGGGGGCGGACGGGCCGCGAGCCGGGGGCAGGCGATCTGTACGCCGCGCATTTTCTGGGCCCGGCCGGCGCGGCCCAGATCATGGAGGCCATGGCGACCCGGCCGGGGGCGAGCGCGGCCGCCCTGTTCCCCCAGGCGGCCTCGGCCAACCGGTCGATCTTCTATCGCGACGGCCGGCCCGCCACGATCGCCGAAGTCCACGCCAATCTGCAGCGCACGGCGGGCGAGGGGGCCCCGGCCCAGGGCGCGGGCGGCCCGGGCCTGCCCGCGTTGGACGACAAGGACATGGCCATCGCCGCGCGGATGGACCGGCTGAAACAGGACCAGGGCCTGCTGGCCCTGCTGTTGGGACAGGACGGCGGCGGCAAAAGCGCCGGCTTCGGCGGAGCCTTTGGGCCGGAGCCCGAACGCGGCGTCTGATCGCGCATGGTAAACCGGGCGTTAAGCATGCGTGTGCATTCTGAGGATCATCCGCCGCCTTTCCCGAGCTGACATGACCGCCTACAGCGCCCGCCTGACCGAGTTCGACATCCGGCGCCTGATCAAGGCGACCGACGTCGACGAACGGGCGTCGGCGGCGCACAAGCTGTGCCGGAGCATGGATCGGATCGCCCTGGACGAGTCCGACCGCGAGGCCGCGCAGAAGATCATGCGGGTCCTGGCCAAGGACGCGGCGGAACTGGTGCGTCGCGCCCTGGCCGTGACGCTGAAGGCCTCCGACCTCTTGCCCCACGACGTGGCGCGACTGCTGGCGGCCGATGTCGACTCCATCGCCCTGCCGGTCATCGGCGCCTCGCCTGTCTTCACCGATGACGACCTGATCGCGATCGTTCGCGCCGGCTCGCCCGCGCGCCAGGTGGCGGTGGCGGCCCGGCCCCGGGTCTCGCGCGACGTGGCCGAGGCGCTGGCAACGGACGGCTGCGAGCAGTCGGTCCGGACCCTGGCCTCCAACGACAACGCCGATCTGTCCGCGTCGGCGATGAGCCGGGTGGTGGACCGCTTCGGCGCGTCGGCGGAGGTGGTCAACGCCCTGGCCTATCGCGAGGTCCTGCCCCTGGACATCACCGAGCGGCTGATCGCGGTGGCCAGCGAAGCGGTGCGCGCGCATCTGGTGTCGCGCCATGCGGTGGCCCCTGAAACCGCCATCCGCCTGTCGACCTTCGCGCGCGAGCGGGCCACCATCGATCTGATCGATCAGGCGGCCGGCGCCGCGGACATCGCCACCTTCGTGAGCCAGTTGAACACCCGCCGGGCCCTGACCGGATCGCTTCTGCTGCGGGCTCTGGCGCGGGGGCAGATGACCCTGTTCGAACACGGCATCGCCGAACTGGCCGCGACGCCCCATGCGCGCGTCTGGCTGATGGTGCATGACGCCGGGCCGCTGGGGTTGCGGGCCATCTACGATCGCGCGGGACTGCCGCCGCGTCTGTTTCAGGCCGTGCGCGCCGGGGTCGACACCTGGCGCCAGTTGTCGGCCGAAGGTGTCGATACGTCCGGCGAAGCCTTCAGGGAGCGGATGCTGGAGCGGTTCCTGACCCAGCGGCCGAACACATCGCGCGACGACCTGGCCTATCTGATGGAACGGCTGGACCGACCGGCGCAGGGGCCGGCGCGGATCGTGGCGGCCAACGCGGCCTAGGAACTAGGCGGCGCGGTGGGCGGCGACCTGGGCTTCCAGGGTCTCGGCCAGCACGCGGCCGGTCGGGTGGTCGTCGGTCTGGATCTGATCGCGAACGACGGCGCGGATGGCGTCGATATGGGCGTCGATCAGCAGCATGGGGGCCTCCATGCGCTTGATGGGATCATCCATCAGTCGGCATAGCGAGCCGGCCAGCCGCGTGACCAGCGGATACTGATAGGTGGCCCCCAGACCCTTGAGGTCGTGGGCGCGGAAATAAAGACCTTCGGCCGTCTGGGCGTCGTAGCCCTCGGCGCGGATGCGGGCCTGGGCGGCGTCCAGCTTGGTGACCTCGTCCTGCAGCCACTGGCCGAACTGGCCCGACATGGCCTTCAGGGCCTCCTCGGCGCGGGCGATGGCGTCGGCGTTGATGCCGCTGAAGCCGCCGCCGACCTTGGCGCGGAGCAGATTGGGCGGGCTGGTGACTTGAGCCGGGTTGCTCACGAATAACTCCTGCGGGCGACGTGGAAACAGATTGCACGCTGCCCCTTAAGAACCCGTCACCGCCTTGTTCTAAGCCATGAACTGTTCGGCCAGGACCCGTTCCTCGAACGAGCGGCCGGCGTCGAACAGCATCGTCAGGTCGACGTCCCGGCGTTCCTTGACGACGACCTTCGCCACGCGCCGGATCTCCAGATTGTCGGCCACGGCGCTGACCGGGCGCTTGTCGGCCTCCAGCACCTCGAACTCGACCGTGGCGCGATGCGACAGCAGGGCCCCGCGCCAGCGCCGGGGCCGGAAGGCGCTGATCGGGGTCAGGGCCAGCATGCTGGCGTCCAGCGGGATGATCGGGCCGTGCGCCGACAGGTTGTAGGCCGTCGACCCGGCCGGGGTCGCCACCATACAGCCGTCGCACGACAGCTCTTCCAGCCGGACCTTGCCGTCGACGCTGATGCGCAGCTTGGCCGACTGACGCGTCTGCCGCAGCAACGAGACTTCGTTGATGGCCAGGCCGGTGTGCACCGCCCCGCTTTCGGTCCAGGCGTCCATCTGCAGCGGATGGATGACGGCGCGGCCGGCGGAGGCGATCCGGTCCAGCAGACCCTCCTCCTCGTAGTCGTTCATCAGAAACCCGACCGATCCCCGGTTCATGCCGTAGACCGGCGTGCGGCGCGTCAGATTGGTGTGCAGCGTCTCGAGCATGAAGCCGTCGCCGCCGAGCGCGACGATGACATCGGCCTCTGTCTCGTCGACCGATCCGTAGAGCGCGGACAGCCGCCGGCGGGCCTCCTGCGCCTCGGGCCGGTCGCTGGCGCAGAAGGTCAGCCGGGGAGGGGATGCGGAGGTGGTCACGGTCACACGCAAGCCGAGGCGGGCGGCGGAGTCAAACGCCGTGCGTGACCGTCATGCCTCAGCGCCCCCGATGAGGGCGCGAAACGCGCGCGCCGCGGCCGAGGGGCTCAAGGCGGGGCGCGGCTGGTCCTGGCCGTCGCCATGCCCCGGCCAACCGCCGCTCAAGGCCCGGATCTCCTGGACGACGGCCGAGAAGACCGCCCGATCGATGCCGGCGGCGGCGCACAGCAGGAACAGGGCTTCGGGATCGCGGCGCTCGATGGCGGCGCGGACCTGGTCCAGGCTGAAGCCACAGAGCGTGGCCAGGCCGACCTGGAACAGGCTCAGACGCTTTTCGCGGATCGCGCGGATCAGAAAGCCCGGGCGCAGCTGTCCGGCGGCATCGAGCTTCTCGACGAGCCGCCGCTCCATCTCTTCGTGGTCGATCACCAGCGCGTCGTCGATCCCGATGGGTTCGGCCAGCGGCGGCCGCACGGCGGCGTCGACGGCGGCCGCGAGCCGCGCCTCGCTGATCTGGAATCGCTCGCGGATCGCTTCCTGGAGCGCCTGACCCACGTACAGGAACAGCTCTGTCGCCAGGGCTTCGTTCAGGCGCGGGTGCCGGGTGAGGGGGGCGCGAAGCGCCGCGATCCGCTGGGACTGCGCGATCAGGCGGCCGAGGGCGGCTTCGCTGATCTGGGCCGTGCGGTTACCGGCCAGAGCGGTCAGGATCGCCGGATCGCCCCGGTCGATGATCGCGTCGGCCACCGCGCTGCTGATCCGGGGGCGGCGCGCGACCTCGATCTGATGCTCCAGGGTCGCCTCGACCAGGACGCGCAGAAGATCCTGGTCCTTCAGCAGCGGACTGGCGGCGATGACGGGGCGCGCGATCTCGATCGCGTCCAGGGCGAGCATGGTGATCAGGGCCGGCGGGGCCCAGGCGGTCGAAGCCAGGCTTTCCGACAGGACCTTGCGGATGTCCTGTTCCGCCTGCCGGGCGATGATCATGAAGATCTCGCCGAGCAACGGAGAAGCCTCGGCGCCGGGCGGCGTGGCGTTGCACAGGTCGGCGATGCCTTGCAGCAGGCGGCGACGATCATCCGCGGTCTTGCCGCGCGCGAGTTGCAGAAGGTTCGACGCCGACGTCAGCGCATCGGCGTCGGAATCCGGGGAGGCCTGAAGGCGAACGGCAGCGGTCACGGCGGGCTCCGATCGGACGGTCTCCGAACAGCGACAAGCTTGACCATGCGGGATGAAAACTTGGTTAAATGGGATCAACCGGACGTGCCTTGACCCGACCTTTGGTTGACGCGAGGGTTTGGTGACCTGTTGAACTGGGAGCAGACCATGGCCGACGGTGCCGCATCGTCCTTGAAATCGCGTGTTTCAGCCGAGGAATGGCAGGTCCGTGTCGATCTGGCGGCCCTCTATCGCCTGGTGGCGCTGCATGGCTGGGACGACATGATCTTCACCCATATCTCCGCCCGGGTCCCGGGACCGGAGCATCATTTCCTGATCAACCCCTACGGCTATTATTTCGAGGAGATCACGGCCTCGTCCCTGGTCAAGGTCGATCTGGACGGCAACGTCGTTCAGGAGACCCAGAGCTTCATCAACCCGGCCGGCTTCACCATCCACTCCGCCATCCATGGCGCGCGCGAGGACGCGCATTTCGTCATCCACCTGCACACGGTGGCGGGGGTCGGGGTGGCGGCGCAGCAGGAGGGCCTGCTGCCGATCGGCCAGAACGCCTGCCTGCTGCAGCATCAGGTCGCCTATCACGGCTATGAGGGACTGGCGCTGAACCACGACGAGCGCGAGCGGCTGGTGGCGGATCTGGGGGACAAGCCGCTGATGCTGCTGCGCAATCACGGCACCCTGGCCGTGGGGCCGACGGCGGCGGCGGCCTGGGTCGGGATGTTCTTCCTGGAACGGGCCTGCGCCCAGCAGGTGGCGGCCCTGTCCGGTGGACGCGAGCATGTGCTGCTGGCCCCCGACGCGGCCCAGGCCGAGACCAGGGAGCAGGGGCGGGGGATCGGCTTCATCTCCAGCCTGGCCTGGCCCGGGGCGCTGCGCCTGCTGGACCGGAAATCTCCGGGCTACGACGCCTGATGTTCAGGCGCTGCCTCGCGGGCGTGGTGCTCGCGACGGTGGCGTCGTCGTCGGCCAACGCCGGGGCCTGGACCCAGAAGAAGAAGCGGGCACAGGTGATCGTCAAGGCCGAGCGCATGCGCGCGCAGCAGGGGTTTGACCCGGATGGTGTGCGGCGACCCTTGCCGGCAGAGCGGCGTGACGACGCCCTGAGCGGGTTCGCCGAATACGGCCTGACCGACCGGTTGACCCTGCAGCTCAAGGGCGACTGGCAGGCCGGGGAGGATGCGTTCGTCGACTACGAGGGTCGGGGACCGTTGCAGGCCGGCCTGGTCTGGCAGGTCTGGCGCAACGACGCCGGGGCGATCAGCCTGCAGGGCAGCTATGCGCGAGGCGGCGAGGGGCGCAATGCCGGCTATGCCGCGCCCGGGGTCGGGGACGACGAGGTGGAGGTACGGGTGGCCGGGGGCTGGTCGTTCGGGGCCGAACGGCCGGCGTCCCGTTGGCGGGCCTGGCTGACCCCGCGCAACACGTTCGTGGAATTGCAACTGGCGCGAAGGATGCGGAACGGGCTTCCGGACGAGACGCGGATGGACCTGACCCTCGGCCGGCATTTCGGCGAGCGCTGGATGGTTTTGAATCAGGTCTATGCCGGTCAGACGGATCGGCGCGGGTCGCGCTGGGTGCAGAACGAGACCTCGGTGGTCCGCCATGCCGGCGCGTGGAGCCTGCAGGCGGGGTGGCGAACGACGACCTCAGGTCGCGAGGCGCCGGCCTCGTCCGGACCGATGATCGGTGTCTGGCGGCGGTTTTAGCCGACGGCTTCGTCTGGACGGTGAAAAGCTCCGGCGAGTGTCCATACGGCGACGAAAGACCGCGACGGAAACCGGAACCGGCTGCGTTACAAACTCTTTGAGTTGCCACGCTGTGCGGACCGTCTATGGGCTGCGGCGAACGTCCTTGGAGTCGATGCCCGCGTGATCAAACGACATTTCTTCCTCGTGATCGCCGCCGTGGCGCTCGGCCTCATGATCGTGGCGGCCGTGTTGCGCGTGGCCTTCGCCGAGGACGAGACCGGCGGACCCGGCGGTGGGCCAGGCGGCCCGGGTGGTCGGGCTCAGGCCGTTGCGGCGGCCGTGGTCGGGACGCGATCGTTCAGCGACCAGATCGACGTCCTGGGCGTCGCCAGGGGCGAGCGTTCGGTCAACATCACCTCCAGCTCGAGCGAACTGATCACGCGGGTGTTGTTCCAGGACGGTCAGCGCGTCACGGCGGGAACGCCTCTGGTCGAGCTGCAGGCCCGCGAGGAGGAAGCCGGAATCATCGAGGCGCGCGCCCGGGTCGGCCTGGCGCAGCAGCAGTACCAACGCTATTCCACCCTGGGCGAGCAGGGGTATGCCCCGCGCATGATGGTCGAGCAGTACCGCGCCGAGTTGGCCAGCGCCCGCGCCTCGCTGCAGGCGGCGGAGGCGCGTCAGGGCGACCGGTCGATCCGAGCGCCGTTCAGCGGCGTGCTGGGGCTCAGCAGCGTGACGGCCGGGACGCTGATCAACCCCGGCGCCGTGATCACGACGCTGGACGCCATCGATACCATCCGCGTCGATTTCCCGGTGCCGGAGCGCTACATCAACGTGCTGCGGACAGGACTGCCGATCACCGCCACGGCGGACGCTTTCGGGGACCAGCCGTTCGAGGGCCGTATCGCTCTGATCGATACCCGGATCAACGAACAGACCCGCGCGGTGATCGCGCGGGCGGAGTTCCCCAATCCCGGCTACCGAATCCGACCCGGCATGTTGGTGCGCGTGGCGGTGCAGCAGGGTCAGCGCCAGAGCACGGCGGTTCCCGAAGCGGCGATCCAGTATGAGGGCGACGGTGCCTTCGTCTACCGCATCGCCGGAGGCGAGGAGGGATCCACCGCTCAGCGGGTCGAGGTCGAGACCGGGGTGGTCGAGAACGGATTCGTCGAGATCCTGTCGGGCCTGCGCGCCGGGGAGCGGATCGTCGCGTCCGGCCTGAACCGGATCCAGCCGAACTCACCCGTGACGGTGGCCGGGGCGCGGGCCGCCCCGACCTCGGGCACGGCCCCGGCGGCAGCGCAGGGCGGCTCGCGATGATGGTTTCCGACCTCGCCGTCCGCCGCCCGGTCTTCGCGGCGGTGGCGGCGATCGTGCTGTCGGTCGTCGGCCTGGCCGCCTTCTTCGTCACGCCGGTGCGCGAACTGCCCGATGTCGATCCGCCGACCGTCTCGGTCTCGACCAGCTATGCCGGGGCCTCCGCCGAGGTCATCGAGAGCCGGATCACCGAGCCGATCGAACAGGAGCTGGCGGGAATCCAAGGGGTTGAGCGGATCAACTCCACCAGTCGCGACGGACGGTCGAACGTCAACGTCGAGTTCGCGCTCGATCGCGACATCGACGTCGCGGCCAATGACGTGCGCGACCGGGTTTCACGGGCCCAGGGCTCGCTGCCCGACCAGGCCGATCCGCCCCAGATCGCGAAGGCCGACTCCGACTCCCAGCCGATCATGATCCTGTTCTTCCGGTCGGAAACGATGAACCGGCTGGAGCTGACGGATTATGCGGACCGCTATCTGGTCGATCAGCTGGCGACGGTTCCCGGGGTGGCGACCGTCAATATCTATGGCGAGCAGCGCTATTCGATGCGGATCTGGCTGGATGCCGATGCCCTGGGGGCGCGCGGTCTGACGGTCTCCGACGTCGAGGACGCGCTGTCGAGCCAGAACGTCGAACTGCCCGCCGGGACGCTGGAAGGCGCGGCCAAGGACTATACGGTCCGCGTGGCGCGAAACTATGCGCGGGCCGAGGATTTCGCCAACCTGCCGATCGGTACGACCGGAGCGGCCTCGGTCGCTTCCGGCAGCGGCGCGGCGCTCGCGGCCAGCACCACGGGCGCCACGGCGACGGGGGCCCTTCAGCCGGTGGCCCGGTACGTCACCCGCCTGGGCGACGTCGCACGCGTCGAGGAGGCACCCGAGGAGGACCGCCGCCTGTTCCGCGGCAACGGCCTGGACCAGATCGGCCTCGCGGTCACCCGCCAGTCCCAGGCCAACGACCTCGAGATTTCCAGCGGCGTCGAAGCGCTGATCGAAACCGTCCGGCCCAGCCTGCCGGAAGGCACCGAGCTGGAGGTCGGCTCGGACAACTCCGTCTTCACCTCACACGCGATCGACGAGGTCTGGATCACCATCGGGATCTCGATGGCCCTGGTGGCCTTCGTGAACTTCGTGTTCCTCGGCAGTCTGCGCGCGGCGATCATCCCGTCGATCGTGGCGCCCATCTGCCTGCTGGCGACCTTCATCGTGCTGGCGCCGCTCGGGTTCTCGCTCAATCTGCTGACCCTCCTGGCGCTGGTGCTTGCCATCGGCCTGGTCGTCGATGACGCGATCGTGGTGGTCGAGAACATCCAGCGCCGCCTGGACCATGGGGAGCCGCCGCTGGTCGCCGCCGAGCGGGGAACGCGCCAGGTCTTCTTCGCCGTTATCGCCACGACCCTGGTCCTGCTGGCCGTCTTCGCACCCCTGCTGTTCCTGCCCGGCTACGTCGGCCGTCTGTTCGTCGAACTGGCGGCGGCGATCGCTGCGGCCATCGCCTTCTCGGCCTTCCTGGCCCTGACCCTGACGCCGATGATGGCGTCCAAGATCCTGCGGCCTGCCGAGGGCGGCACCTGGATGGCGCGCAAGGTCGATGGGGCGATGGACAAGCTGAAGCACTCCTACGAGAATTCGCTGGGGGCCTTGGTCGGCAAGCGGGCCGCCGTCATCGCCGTGGCCCTGGTGGTGCTGGGCGTGGGCGGAGGCGCGGGGCTGATGTTCCTGACCCTGCCCAACGAGCTGGTTCCCGCCGAGGATCGGGGACGCGTCCAGGTCCGGGTCCAGGGCCCGGAAGGGGCGGGCTTCGACTACACGCGCCAGATCATGCTCGGCCTGGAGCCGATCATGGCGGGCTATCTCGAGAACGGCGAGGCGGCCAACTTCCTGATCTCCGCTCCCGGTTTCGGGGGGAGCGGCTTCAACTCCGGCAATGCGGTTCTGAACCTTGCGGACTGGTCCGAGCGGGACAGGACGGCTGACGAGATCGCTCAGGAACTGAACGGCAAGCTGCGGAGCCAGACGAGCGCCCAGGTGAACGCATCCACCCCGGGGGCTTTCCAGCGCGGCGGCGGGAATTCCAACTCGATCGAAATGATCGTCACGGGGGCCGAATACGCCGACATCTATGCGTGGCTTCAGCCGGTTCTGGCCGCGGCGCTGGAGAATCCGGGCTTTTCCCGCCCGCGACTGAACTATGAGCCCAACTCGCCGCGCCTTCTGGTCGACGTCGATCCGCAGCAGGCGGCGGCCCTGGGGGTTTCGTCGCAGGAGATCGGGCGGACGCTCGAGACCATGTTCGGGTCACGGCGTGCCACCACCTATCTGCGCGGCGGACAGGAATACGACGTCATCCTGCAGACCGAGCGGGCCGACCGCACCAACGTCACCGATTTGGAGACCCTGTATGTGGCGACGGGAGGCGGCAGTCTGGTGCCCCTGTCGTCGGTCGTCGAGACGACGCTGGCGGGCGATACGCCGGACCGGCGTCGTCTGGATCGCCAGCGGGCCATCAGCATCAGCGCCGACCTGAACCCCGGAACGACCATCGCCGATGCGGTGACCTTCTTCGACGATCTGGTCGCGCAGCAGCCTCAAGGCGTGGTCGCCATCCAGTACGGGGGGGCGGCGCGCGACCAGCAGGAGGCGGGCAATGCCGTGGGGATCGCCTTCGTCTTCGCCCTGTTGCTGGTGTTCCTGGCCCTGGCGGCCCAGTTCGAGAGCTGGATCACCCCGGCGGTGATCATGCTGACGGTGCCGCTGGCGGCGGCGGGCGGGCTGTTCGGCCTGCTGATGGCGGGCTCCAGTCTGAACATCTACAGCCAGATCGGCCTGATCATCCTGATCGGGATCGCGGCCAAGAACGGCATCCTGATCGTGGAGTTCGCCAACCAGCTGCGCGACCAGGGGCGGTCGATCCGCGAGGCGATCATCGAAAGCTCGGCCCTGCGTCTGCGGCCGATCATCATGACCTCGATCGCCACCTCGTTCGGGGCCCTGCCGCTGGCGCTGTGGCAGGGGGCGGGGGCGGGCAGCCGCCAGACCATCGGCGTGGTCATCTTCGTCGGCGCGATCTTCGCGACGACCCTGACGCTGTTCGTGGTGCCGGTGATCTATGGGGCGCTGGCGCGGTTCACCCGCTCGCCGGAGTACACGACCCGCAAGATCGAGGAGTGGGAGGCCCAGGAAGCCACCGCCAACGACCGCATCACCGCCGCGGCGGAGTAGGCTGGCGGCCGGTGCCGCGCCGCGTCGGCGCTCGCGTCGTCTTGCCGCTGGACGAACCGCTAGCGCGTCTGATAAGCGTTCGCAGGTAGCGGAGACTCACAGAGGGTCTTCGACAAGGCGAGCGTCATGAGCAACGTCATTTCCCTGTCTGAAGCCCGTCTGGGCGACAAGGGCGTCCTCACCCGGGTCGGCGCGGATGCCCGCGACGAACACGGTGCCGAGCTGGAACGCCGCCTGCTGGAGCTGGGCCTGGTCGAGGGCGCGGTGATCCAGCTTCTGCATCAAGGCGCGATCGGCAAGGATCCCATGGCGCTTAAGGTCGATGACATGCGGGTCGCCCTGCGCCGCCGCGAGGCCCGGGGCCTGACCCTCGAGTTGTTCGCAGAAGCCGCCGAATAGGCATGGACGTTGCCGTCAGGCCCGTCCGGGTCGCCCTGGTCGGCAATCCGAACAGCGGAAAGACAGCCCTCTTCAATGCCTTGACGGGGGCCCACCAGAAGGTGGCCAACTACGCCGGCGTGACCGTCGAGCGGAAGGAGGGGCGTATTCTGGGCGCATCCGGCCGGTCGATGTCGGTTCTGGACCTGCCGGGTACCTATTCATTGCGCGCCCGCAGCCCGGACGAGGAAGTCACCCGCGACGCCGTGCTGGGCCGGCTTCAGGGCGAGGCCGTACCCGATGTGATCGTGGCCGTGGCCGATGCGACCAATCTGCGGCTGGTGCTGCGGCTGATCCTGGAGCTGAAGGCCGTCGGACGGCCGATGGTCCTGGCCCTGAACATGTACGACATCGCCCAGCGTCAGGGGCTGCGGATCGATCTGGAGCGGTTGCAGGCCGAGCTGGGCCTGCCGATCTTCACCACCGTGGCGACGCGCAAGCGCGGCATCGCCGAACTGGTCGAGGGCATCGAGACGGCGGCGGGGCCCGGCTGGGTCTCGGCGGGGGAGGCCTGGGTCGCCCCGGATGCCGAGGCCCTGCGCGGGGCCCATCGGCGCGCCGAACAGATCATGCGCGACTGCGTGCGCCCCCCCGAGCGGCCGGACACCCTGACCGGCAAGATCGACGGTGTCCTTCTGCATCCGGTGGCCGGGCTCGCCATCCTGATGGTCTTGCTGTTCGTGATGTTCCAGGCGGTCTTCACCTGGGCCGGGCCGCTGATGGACGTGATCGAGGCGGGCTTCACCGCCTTGGGCGAGCTGGTGGCCACGGTGCTGCCGGACGGACTGATCCAAAGCCTGCTGATCGATGGGATCATTTCAGGCGTCGGGTCGGTGCTAATCTTCCTGCCGCAGATCCTGATCCTGTTCCTGTTCATCATCGTGCTGGAGGATTTCGGCTATATGGCCCGCGCGGCCTTCCTGATGGACCGGATCATGGGCGGGGCCGGGCTGCACGGCCGGGCCTTCATCCCCCTGCTGTCCAGCTTCGCCTGCGCCATTCCGGGCATCATGGCGGCGCGGGTGATCGATTCGAAGCGCGACCGGCTGACCACCATCATGGTCGCCCCGCTGATGACCTGCTCGGCCCGGATTCCGGTCTATACGCTGATCATCGCCGCCTTCATTCCGAACGAGACGGTCTGGGGCTTCGCCAACCTGCAGGGTCTGGTGATGTTCGGCCTGTACGCGGCGGGCATCATCAGCGCGCTTCTGGTCTCCTTCGTCATCCGCAAGGTGTTCTGGCGGGGGGCGGTGGAGCCCTTCATGATGGAACTGCCGGCCTATAAGACGCCCGACGCCAAGTCTGTGGCCATCAACCTGTGGATCCGCGCGCGCATCTTCATGGCCCGCGCGGCCCGAATCATCCTGCCGTTGATGATCGTGGTCTGGGCCCTCTCGACCTTCCCCTATCCGCCCGAGGGGGCCGTGGGGCCCGCCATCGACTATTCCTTCGCCGGGATGATCGGCCATGCGCTGGAGCCGCTGTTCGCGCCGATCGGCTTCAACTGGCAGATGGTCGTCGCCCTGGTGCCCGGCATGGCGGCGCGCGAGGTGGCGGTGGCGGCCCTGGGCACCGTCTATGCGATCGGCGATCCGGAGGCCGCGGGCAGTCTTCTGGGGGCGACCCTGGCGGCGCAATGGTCGCTGGCGACCGGCCTCAGCTTCCTGGCCTGGTATGTCTTCGCGCCCCAGTGCGTCGCCACCCTGGGCGTGGTGAAGCGCGAGCTGAACAGCTGGAAGTGGATGTGGGTTATGATCGTCTACATGTTCGCCCTGGCCTATCTCGGCGCCCTCGTGACCTATCGCGTCGCCGTCGCCCTGGGTGGCGGCTGAGGCCCGAACCGGGCTAAGCGGGCGTCGTGTCCGCCCCCGTCGTCATCGCTATCCTCATGGGCCTGCTGGGCCTGATCGTCGGCAGTTTCATCGCCGCCGTGACCGTGCGCCTGCCGCGCGACGAGGACATCGTGTTCGAGCCCTCGCACTGCATGAGCTGCCAGGCCCCGCTGAAGCCCTGGCACCTGGTCCCGGTGGTCAGCTGGCTGGCGCAGCGGGGGCGGTGCGCGACGTGCGGGGCGGCGGTGTCGCCGCGCTATGTGTTGATCGAGTGCGGCGCGGGGGCCATCGGGGTCTGGGCCGGACTGTTCGGGGCCGAGGCCGGGTGGGTCACGATCGGGGCCACGGCCGTGCTGGGCTGGCAGCTGCTGCTGATCGCCCTGATCGACGCCGAGAATTTCTGGCTGCCGGACGAGCTGACCCTGCCTCTGATCGGGACCGGGCTGGTGGCGACGGCACTGATGGCGCGGGCCTGGCCGGTGGATCAGATGATCGGGGCGGTGGCGGGCTTCGGCACGCTGTGGGCCCTGGCCGCGTTGTATCGGCTGATCCGCAGGCGCGAAGGGCTGGGTGGGGGCGATCCGATCCTGTTCGCGGGCGCGGGGGCCTGGGTCGGCTGGATGGGCCTGCCCAGCGTGCTGCTGTGGGCCTGCGCGGCCGGGATCAGCGTGGTGCTGACCCTGCTGATCACGCGACGCACCGTATCGGGCAGCGACCGGTTGCCATTTGGCACCTTCCTGGCCATCGGCATCTGGCTGACCTGGCTGTACGGGCCGCTGGGGGGGTAGGGACGGGCGGTCGAAAAAACACAGTCCGACCCGTCCGACCCGTCCGACCCGTTCGGGGACGGGGTGGTGTAATCGACAATGGCAAAGACCGCGATCGAGCCGTCAATGTAACACCGAATTGCGTCAAAACTGGTCGTAGTTCAGCGCCCGGTGACCAGCTTCACGACGATGTGGGCGGTGGTGTCGATGATGGCGTCGGATTTCGTGTCTCCCCGGCGCATCAGGTCGAAGCCTGCGGCGACGGATTCGACCAGGTTGGCGACCTCATAGGAGGCCAGGCGCGGGTCCAGGCCCTGGGCGTGATAGCCGGTGGCATGGGCCACGGCGATGCGCCGCTCCAGCGACAGGTGAACCCGGCGCAGACGGCGCACGCGCGCCTCCACGAAGCCGATCTCGCCCTTGTCGGCCAGCATGTGCTCGATGCGCAGGACCGGGCCGTGGTCGCGCCAGATCATCAGCACGTCGACGACGTAGGCGCGGGCGGCGGCGAACGCCTGGTCCGCCGACCAGTCGCCGTCGAGATGGCGCGACAGGGGCTGGAAATCGACCGCAGCCGCCTCGCACAGGGCCAGGACCGGCTCCTCCACCGTCTTGAAATAGGTGTAGAAATTGGACGGCGACACCCCGGCCTCGGCTGCCACCTCGGCGACGCGCAGCTCGCCCAGGTGGCGGCGCTCCAGCAGGCGGCGGGTGGCGTCCAGGATTGCCGTGCGCGTCCGCCCGCCCCGCGCCCCGATGCGGTGTCCCAGCTTGTTGATGGAGCGTTCTGGCATGGGCGTGACCGGGAGGCGCGGTGTCGATGAAAAGATCGCTACGGCCTTGGACGACGTAAGGGTTCCGTACGGACGGTCAGCCATCATAAGCTTAGCTGCGCAGACCCCTTATTTCAATGGCGTTTCCGACATTGAAAGCGAGCCAACAGTAGAAGCACCACACAGTGACCAATAGAATTTCTATGGGGTCGCGCCGAAGATTTCGCACGTTGCCCGTTCCGCTCTCTCCTAGGCTTTCAGCTCTGAAACAGGGGAATGATCGCATGAGACGAAGTCCGAACAGCCGGGACCGTTCGCGCCGCGCCTATCTGCCTGCGCTGGGGCTGCTGGCCTCGCTGTCCCCCGTGGCGGCGCAGGCGCAGGTCCAGGTGCCACCGGCGACCCCGCCCCAGCCCTCATTCGCCCAGCTGGGCGACGTCGTGGTGACGGCGCGGCGGCGCGAGGAGCGGGCGCAGGACGTGCCGATCGCCCTGACGGTGATCGGCGGCGAACAGCTGGACAAGACCAACACCTACAACGTGGGCCAGCTGACCCAGCAGGCCCCGAGCGTGCAACTGCTGTCGACCAACCCCCGCAACACGGCCATCACCATTCGCGGCCTCGGAGCCAGCTATGGCCTGGCCAACGACGGGCTGGAGCAGGGCGTCGGCATCTATGTCGACCAGGTCTATTACGCCCGCCCGGCGACGGCGACGCTGGACTTCGTCGACCTGCAGCAGATCGAGATCCTGCGGGGCCCGCAAGGGACGCTGTTCGGGAAGAACACCACGGCCGGGGCGCTGAACATCACCACGCGCGATGCGTCCTTCACCCCGGGCGGGGTTGCCGAGATCACGCTGGACAGTCTGAACCTGATCCAGGCCAAGGGGTCGGTCACCGGGCCGCTGGTCGGCGACACCCTGGCCGGCCGGCTGTCGGTGGTCTCGACGCGGCGTGACGGCACGCTGGACAATGTCCGCCTGGGCCGCGACCAGAATGACCAGCACAGCGTCGCCGTCCGTGGCCAGTTGCTGTGGCGGCCATCCGAAGCCCTGACGGTGCGGGCCTATGGCGACTGGAACCGCCAGCTGCTGGAGTGCTGCACCCAGGTGTTCGTACGGGTCGGCACCACGCTGAAGCCCGCCGCGTCCCAGTATCCGGCCCTAGCCGCCGGTCGCGGCTATGCCCCGCCTAGCACCAATCCCTATGACCGGCGGGTCGATATCGACGGCGACATCCAGGCCGACCAGTGGCAGGCGGGCGGGTCGCTGATCGTCGACTATGATTTCGTCGGCGCGGTTCTGACCTCGATCAGCGCCTATCGCGAATGGGACTGGGAGCCGGCGAACGACCGGGACTATACGGGCCTCGACATCCTGCCCAAGTCCAACAATCCGTCGCATCAGGATCAGACCAGCCAGGAGTTCCGCCTGTCGTCGACCGGCGAACGCACGATCGACTGGGTGGCGGGCCTCTATTATTTCAACCAGACGGTCTCGACCGACGGCGTCACCCAGTATGGCCGCGACGCCTCCTATTGGCTGCTGCCCGCGGGCACGCCCGACGCGCTTCTTGACGGCTATACCGCGGTCAACGTGTCCTCGATCGAGACGACCAGCTATGCCGCCTTCGGCCAGCTGACCTGGAACGTGACCGACCGACTGCGGATCACGCCGGGGCTGCGCTACACCCAGGAGGAAAAGTCCGGCAGCTATGCCCTGTCCGTGTCCGGCGGGCTGGTCACGACCGACCCGACCTTGATCTCGCGTCGGCTGGGCATCGCTCGCCCGCAGACCTATGCGGCCGAGATCTCGGACGGCAGCGTGTCGGGCCAGCTGGCCGTGTCCTACGAACTGGTGCCGGACGTCCTCACCTACGTCAGCTATGCCCAGGGCTTCAAATCGGGCGGCATCAACATGTCGGGCCTGCCCACCACGGCCGCCGGCCTGCCCGCCCTGGCCTCGGCCGAGGTCCGGCCGGAGGAGGTCAAGACCTGGGAACTGGGGTTGAAGACCCAGGCCTTCGGGCGACGGCTGACGGCCAATCTGGCCGCCTATGCGACCGACATCGCGGACTTCCAGGCCAATGTCGTCGACGCCGGACCCGGGGCCCTTCGTGGCTATCTGGCCAATGTCGAAAAGGTCGAGATTCGGGGCGTCGAACTGGACCTGAACGCGCGGCCGAACCAGGCGGTGGACGTCTATGCCAATGTGTCGTGGACGGACGGGGAATATGCGTCGTTCACCAACGGACCCTGCCCGCTGGAGCGGATCGGGACCTCGACGGCGGCGTGCGACCTAAGCGGTCAGGACCTGCCGGGGGTGTCGCCCTGGGCCTTCTCCGTCGGGGGCGAACTGCATCGGCCGGGCCAGGTGCTGGGGCAGGCGGGCGAGGTCTTCGCCGGGGCCGATGCCAGCTATCGCTCGACCTACAACTCCGACGCGGCGGTCTCGCGCTTCACCGAGATCGAGGGGTACGGCCTGCTGAGCCTGCGGGCCGGGTTCCGGTCGGACGCGGGGTGGGAGGCCTCGGTCTTCGTCAAGAACGCGTTGGACGAGGAGTATCTGCGCTTCGTCACGGTGCAGACGGGCAACTCAGGACTGGTCATCGGCGATCCCGGGGACGAGCGGTCGATCGGCTTCACGCTGCGGGCGAGCTACTGATTGGATTTCTCCCCTCCCGTTCATGGGAAGGGACGGCGCAGCGCAGCGGAGCCCGGGTGGGGCTGTTCCGTGAGTGCGCAACCTTCACACGGCCCCACCCGCGCTCGGCTGAAGCCTCGCGGTCCCTCCCCATAAAGGGGAGGGAGAGGTTTCGCGTGGGCGCCCGCACCCTGCGATCAGCCCCCCTTCATCACCCCCAGGCCGGCCAGGCGGTCGAGGATGGTGCGGGCGGCGGCGTCGGGGGAGAGGTCGGCGGTCGGCAGGGTCAGGTCGGGGGCCTGGGGCCGTTCATAGGGGGAGGCGAGGCCGGTCATGCCTTTCAGGGCCCCGGCGTCGGCGCGGGCGTACAGCGCCTTGGGATCGCGGGCGCGGCACAGGTCCAGCGAGGTGTCGACGAACACCTCCAGGAAGGGGCCGTCGGCGCAGATGGTTCGGGCCTGGTCGCGCTGGGCCTGGGTGGGGGAGATCAGGGCGCAGATGGCGACCACCCCGGTGTCGGCGAACAGGCGGGCGACCTCGGCCACACGGCGGACGTTCTCGCTGCGGTCGGCGTCGGTGAAGCCCAGATCGCGGTTCAGGCCGTGACGCAGGTTGTCGCCGTCCAGCACGACGGTGCGGACCTGGGCGGCATGGAGCTGGCGTTCGAGCGCCGCGGCGATGGTGGACTTGCCGGAGCCGGACAGGCCGGTCAGCCAGACCACGGCGCCCGTATGATCGTTGTAGCGTTCGCGCGTGGCGCGATCGACGGCGGCGGGGACGCGGTGGATGTCCTTGGGCTGATCGACCGGAGCCAGGGCGATGCCGGCCGCGACGGTGGCATGGGTGTCGCGGTCGATCAGGATCAGGCTGCCGGTGCCGGGATGATCGGCGAAGGCGTCGAAGGCGATGCGGCCGGTGGCGTGGATCAGCCGGTCGCCGATCTCGTTCATGGCCAGGCTGGCGGGCCCCTCGGCGGCGGAGACGCGGACGGGCACCACGGCCGTGCCCAGGCGCAGCAGATAGGCGTGATCCGGGTCCAGCGGGGTCTCGTCCATCCACAGCAGCCGGGCCGAGAACCGGTCGACGGCGGCGGGGCGGTCGGTGGGCAGGGCCAGGACGTCGCCGCGGGCGACGTCGATGTCCTGGTCCAGCACCAGGGTGACGGCGTCGCCGGCCTGGGCGGTCTCGGCCCAGTCGCCGGCGCGGACGATGCGGGCGACGCTGGCCATGCGGCCGGAGGGGGCGACGACGATGGCGTCGCCGACCGCGATCTGGCCCGAGGCGATGGAGCCGCTGTAGCCCCGGAAGCTGGCGTCGGGGCGGCTGACGTACTGGACCGGCAGGCGGAAGGGGGCGTCGTGGCCGGCGGGCTGGGTGTCGGCCACCTCAAGCGCCTCGATCAGGGTCGGGCCGGTGTACCAGGGCATGGTCGCCGAGCGGTGCACCAGGTTGTGGCCGTGCCGGGCGCTGATCGGGATGGCGGTGACGCGGGTCAGACCCTGTTCGGCCGCGACCTCGGCATAGGCGGCCTCCAGGGCGTGGAAGACTCCGGCGTCTCCGCCCACCGCATCCATCTTGTTGACCGCCAGGATGACCTGACGGATGCCGAACAGGGCGACGATGCGGCTGTGGCGGCGGGTCTGGTCCGACAGCCCCTTGGTCGCGTCGACGAGGATCACCGCCAGGTCGCAGGTCGAGGCCCCGGTGGCCATGTTGCGGGTGTACTGGGCGTGGCCCGGGGTGTCGGCGACGATGAAGCTGCGACGGGGCGAGGAGAAATAGCGGTAGGCGACGTCGATGGTGATGCCCTGCTCGCGCTCGGCGGCCAGGCCGTCCAGCAGCAGGGCATAGTCGGCGGCGTCGCCGTCGGTGCCGAAGCGGCGGGAGTCGCGCGCCAGGGTGGCTAGCTGGTCCTCGGGCACCTGGCCCAGGTCGAACAGCAGCCGGCCGATCAAGGTCGACTTGCCGTCATCGACCGAGCCGCAGGTCAGGAAGCGCAGCAGGTCGCGCACCGGGTGCGGCGCGGGCGGCCGGACGGCGAAGACCGTGCCGTCCATCAGAAATAGCCCTCGCGCTTCTTCATCTCCATCGAGGCGGAGCCCTCGCCGTCGATCAGCCGGCCCTGGCGTTCGGAGACGCGGCTGGCGTTCAGCTCGGCTATGATGTCGTCCAGCGTCGTGGCGTCGGACTCGATGGCGGCGCTGAGCGGATAGCAGCCCAGGGAGCGGAAGCGGACGCGGCGCAGCTCGGGGGTCTCGCCGGGCAGCAGGGGCATGCGGTCGTCGTCACGGACGATCATCTGGCCCTGGCGGATCACGGTCGGACGCAGGGCGGCGAAATAGAGGGGCACGACGGGGATGTTCTCGGCGCGGGTGTATTCCCAGACGTCCCGCTCGGTCCAGTTGGACAGGGGGAAGACGCGCAGGGATTCGCCCGGATCGATCCGGGTGTTGTACAGCCGCCAGAGCTCGGGCCGCTGTAGGCGCGGCTCCCAGGCATGGTGGGCGTTGCGGACCGAGAAGATCCGCTCCTTGGCGCGCGAGGTTTCCTCGTCGCGGCGGGCCCCGCCGAAGGCCGCGTCGAAGCCGTGCTGTTCCAGCGTTTGTTTCAGGCCTTCGGTCTTCATGACGCGGGTGTGGGTCTCGCCGCCGGAGCGGATCGGGTCGATGCCGCGCGCCGCCCCGTCGGGGTTCACATGCACGATCAGCCTGACGCCATACAGGTCGGCGATGGTGTCGCGGTGCGCGATCATCTCCCGGAATTTCCAGGTCGTGTCGACGTGCAGCAGGGGGAACGGGATGGGGGCGGGGAAGAAGGCCTTCCGGGCGAGGTGCAGCATGACGCCCGAGTCCTTGCCGATCGAATACAGCATGACGGGGTTGCGGGCGGTGGCGGCGACCTCGCGGATGATCTCGATGGCCTCGCTCTCCAACCGGCGCAGGTGGGCGTCGGTGCGGGACGGCGCGTCGGGCAGGGTGGGGGTGTGGATCAGGTCAGCGTGCACGGTCGGCCCTCGGTCGGGCATGCTGACTGCCCGACCTTGGCCGCAGCGTCGAACGAGCATTGCTGCCCGCCGACGATAGAAAACCTGACGGCTCATCATGGGGCTGTCTACAGCGTGTCCATGTTGTTGTCGTGATCGATCGCCTGCCGCTTGAGCCAGGCGATGAAGGCGTTGGTGCTGGTCGAGGCCGGGCGGTCGCGGGGCATGATGACGTAGTAGGCGAAACCCACCGCCTCCGAGCCGTCGGCGAAGGGGGCCACCAGCCGGCCGGCGGCCAGATCGGCCTGGGCCAGGGTGCGCTTGGCCAGGGCCACGCCGCGCCCGGCGATGGCCGCCTCGATCAACAGGCTGTTCTGATTGTAGCGCGATCCGCGGCGGGGGTCCGGGTGGCGAACCTTGCGCGCCTTCAGCCACATGGCCCAGTCCGGGCGGCTGGGGTCGGCGTCGGACGAGACATCGTGCAGCAGGGTGTGGTGGACCAGGTCTGCGGGCGCGCGGACCGGGTGGTCGCCCTGCATCAGGCGGGGGGCGCAGACGGGCAAAACGGTCTCGGTCATCAGCAGCTGCGACACGTGGCCGCCGTAGTTGCCGGGGCCGTAGCGGACGGCGAGGTCGGCGGCCCCCTCGGTCAGGTCGACCGGCTCCATGTCGGCGGAGATCCAGACCTCGATCTCGGGATGGGCGGCGTGGAAGTCGTCCATCCGCGGCATCAGCCATTTGGCGGCGAACGAGGGCGCGACGCTGACCGAGATCTGGCGGCGGCGCGGCGGTTCGCGCAGCAGGGCCGAGGCGTCCATCAGCCGTTCGAACCCCTCGCGCAGCAGGGGGGCGGCGGCGCGACCCAGGTCGGTGATCTGCAGCCCCTTGGCCTCGCGCTTGAACAGGGGACCGCCGACGGTGTCCTCCAGCAACCGGATCTGCTGGCTGACCGCGCCCGGCGTGACCGACAGTTCGTCGGCCGCCCGCGTGAAGTTCAGGTGCCGCGCCGCGCTTTCGAAGGCGCGCAGGGCATTGAGGGGAAGGAGCGGTCTGGCCATGCCCCTAGAAATCCTATCGGTGATGCGAAGACAATCTGATTTGTGAAGCTGGATCGGACAGGTCGATAGGTCGGCCACGCCGGACTGCGGCCCGCAGACTGGCGCGGAGCCGTCCCATGCGCGTCTTTCTTGCGTCGATCCCCCTGGAAAACACCCGCGTCGTCGTGATCGGCAGCGGCGAAGCGGCCCTGGCCAAGCTTCGCCTGTTCGTCGGCAGCCCGGCCGAGGTGGTGTGGTTCGCGCCCGAAGGCTTGCCCGAGGCGGCGTCGCTGCCTCTGAGCGGGCCTCAAGCCCGGCAGCAGATGCCGGACGCCGCCGACCTGTCCGGGTCCCGGCTGGTCTTCATCGCGGTGGAGGATGAGGCGGAGGCGGCGCGGCTGGCGGAGATCGCGCGCGGCGCCGGCGCCCAGGTCAATGTGGTGGACCGGCCGGCCCTGGGCGATTTCCAGACGCCCGCCTTCATCGACCGGGACCAGATCGTCGTGGCCATCGCCACCGGTGGGACGGCGCCGATCCTTGCGCGGGACCTGCGGTCGAAGATCGAAGCCATCCTGCCCGCCGCCCTGGGGCCGTTGGCGCGGCTGGCGGGGGAGCTGCGCGACACCGTAAAGACGACGGTGCCGGACTTCCTGGCGCGGCGACGGTTCTGGGAGCGGGCTTTTCGGGGCACGGCGGCGGACCTGGTCGCGGTGGGCAAGCCCGCCGAGGCGCGGCGCGAGATGCTGCGGCTGCTGAACGTCGCCGCCCCCGAGGCGGGCGTGGTCCATATCGTCGGGGCGGGGCCGGGCGATCCGGAGCTGCTGACGCTGAAGGCCCTGCGCGTGCTGCAGGACGCCGACGTCATCATCCACGACCGGCTGGTGCCCGAGGCGGTGCTGGCGCGGGCCCGGCGCGATGCGCGACGCCTGTACGTCGGGAAGACGCGGGGCGACCATTCGGTGCCGCAGGACCAGATCGAGGCCCTGATGATCGAGGAGGCCCGCGCTGGCCAGCGCGTCGTGCGGCTGAAGGGCGGCGATCCCTTCGTGTTCGGGCGCGGCGGCGAGGAGCTGGAGGCGATGCGGCGGGCTGGCGTGCCGGTGTTCGTGGTGCCGGGGGTGACGGCGGCCCTGGCCTGCGCGGCCTCGGCGGGCATTCCCCTGACCCACCGCGATCACGCCCAGTCGGTGACCTTCGTCACGGCACAGGAGAAGCCGGGCGGAATCGCGCCGGACTGGGCGCGTCTGGCCGGGCCGAACCAGACCCTGGCCATCTATATGGGCGCGGGCCGGGCGGCGGAGACGGCAGCGTCGCTGATCGCGGCCGGTCGTTCGCAGGCGACGCCGGTCGCCATCGTGGAAAACGGCAGCCGTCCCGACGAGCGGGTCATCACCGGCACGCTGGACGATCTGGGCGGGCTGGTGGCGCGGGCGAACCTGACCGGGCCGGCCCTGCTGTTCGTCGGCGAATGCGCGGCCTTCAGCGCCGCCCAGCTGGACGTGCGCGCCGAGGTGGCGGCGTGAGGATCGTGACGGCCAACCGGCTCAGCGACGGGCGGGTGATCTATCTGGGCGAGGACGATCGGCCTGTGGAGTCGGTCGCCGAGGCGGCGGTGTTCGAAGCGGCCGAGGCCGAAACGGCCCAGGCAAGGGCGGCGGCTCGGCCCGAGGTGTTCGTGAACCCCTACCTGGTCGAGGTGACCGGGCACGCCTTCAGCGGGCGCGACCGGCTGAAGGAATCCATCCGGGCGGCGGGGCCGACGGTGGGCAACAGCCTGAGCACCGATACCGGGGCGGCCGTCTGATGTACCGCTACGACGAGTTCGACGCGGCGCTGGTGCGCGAGCGGGTGGAAGAGTTCCGGGACCAGGTCGAGCGGCGGGTCTCGGGGGCCCTGACCGAGGACGAGTTCAAGCCGCTGCGGCTGATGAACGGGGTCTATCTGCAGCTGCACGCCTATATGCTGCGGGTCGCGGTGCCTTACGGGGTGATGAACGGGCCCCAGATGCGGCGGCTGGCCTACATCGCCCGGACCTATGACAAGGGCTATGGCCATTTCACCACCCGGACCAACATCCAGTTCAACTGGCCGGCGCTGAGCGACCTGCCGGCGATCCTGGAAGACCTGGCCGAGGTCGAGATGCACGCCATCCAGACCAGCGGCAACTGCATCCGCAACGTCACGACCGACGTCTTCGCCGGGGCCACCGACGACGAGATCGAGGATCCCCGGCCGTGGTGCGAGATCCTGCGCCAGTGGTCGACCATCCATCCGGAGTTCAGCTTCCTGCCGCGCAAGTTCAAGGTGGCGGTGATCGGGGCCGAGAAGGACCGGGCGGCGATCCGGACTCACGACGTCGGCCTGCGGATCGTGCGCGGCGCGGATGGCGAGACGGCGTTCCAGGTCTTCGTCGGCGGGGGTCAGGGACGGCTGCCGCATCTGGGGCAGGAGATCGCCACGGCCGTGCCGGGGTCCGAGATCCTGGCCTATCTGACGGCCATCCTGCGGGCCTACAACCTGCTGGGACGGCGCGACAACATCCATAAGGCGCGGATCAAGATCCTGGTCGCGTCGCTGGGCATCGAGGCCTTCCGCGAGGAGGTCGAGCGCCAGTTCGCCACGCTGCGGCAGGAGGACCTGCGCATCCCCGACGCCGAGATGGACCGCATCCGCGCCTATTTCGCTCCGCCCACCTTTGCCGACCTGCCGAAGACCTCGGGGGCGTTCGACCGGGCGGTGCTGGCCGATGCGGACTTCGCCCGGTTCAGCCGCAACAACATCCGCCGCCATCGCCAGGCGGGCTATGCCAGCGTGGTGATCTCGCTGAAGCCCGTCGACGGCGTGCCCGGCGACATCACGGCGGCTCAGATGGAGACGGTGGCCGACCTGGCCGAGCGGTTCTCGTTCGACGAGGTGCGGGCGGCCTATGAGCAGAACCTGGTCCTGCCCCACGTTCGGCTGGACGACACCCCGGCCCTATGGCGGGCACTGCGGGAGGCGGGGCTGGCGACGGCCAATGCCGATCTGGTCACCGACATCATCGCCTGTCCGGGGCTGGACTACTGCAGCCTGGCCAACGCCCGCTCGATCCCGGTGGCCCAGGACCTGTCGCGACGGCTGGCGGACCTGGCCTGGCAGGAAAAGGTCGGCCCGGTGCGGATCAACATGAGCGGCTGCATCAATGCCTGCGGCCACCACCACGTCGGCCACATCGGGGTGCTGGGCGTCGACCGGAAGGGTGAGGAATACTACCAGATCACCGTCGGAGGCTCGCCCGACGAACAGGCGGCCCTGGGCGAGATCGTGGGGCGCAGCCTGCCGGCCGATGAGGTCGCCCCGGCGATCCAGCGGGCGCTGGACCGTTATCTGGTCATCCGGACGGAGGGCGAGCGGTTCATTGACACGGTGCGCCGCGTCGGGGCCGATCCGTTTCGTCAGGCCATCTATGAGACCCTCGATGCAGCTGCTTGAACCGACGGTTCCGGGGCTGAGGCTGCCCGTTTCGACGCCGCTGGAGGAGGTCGAGGCGGCGGTGGTCGGGGTCGAGACCCTGGTGCTCGAGTTCGCGGCCTTCCGGGACGGGCGGGGGTTTTCCCTTGCGTCGATCCTGCGCGAGCGGGGCTGGACCGGGCGACTAGTGGCGGCGGGGCATGTCCTGCCGGACCAGGCGCGGCATCTGAAACGGTCGGGTTTCGACGCGGTCGAGCGGCCGGTCGGCGACGATCCGGAGCCCTGGGCGCGGATGCTGGCGGCGTTCGACGTCGTCTATCAGCCGGCCGCGGACGCGGCGGTGCCGGCCTGGCGGCGGCGGGCGACGGTGGCGCGGGCCGATCCGGACGCGCTGGCGGCTCGGTTGAACGCCCAGGTGGGGGAGGGCGGGCCGGTCGAGATTCTGCGCGCGGCCTTCGCCGTGCCCGGCCTGAAGGTCGCGGCCCTGTCGTCGTTCGGTGCGGAGGCGGCGGTGCTGCTGGACCTGATCGCCGGGACGCGGCCGCAGACGCCTGTGCTGTTCCTGGAGACGGGTATGCATTTCCTGCAGACGCTGCAGTACCGGGCCCAGCTGAGCGCGCGGCTGGGCCTGACCGATGTGCGGCTGGTCGTGCCGGACGCCGAGGAACGGGCCGCGATCGACCCGACCGACACCCTGTGGCGCGCCGACCCCGACGCCTGCTGCGACCTGCGCAAGGTCCTGCCGCTGGCGCGGGCGGCGGCGGGGTTCGACGCCCTGATCACCGGGCGCAAACGCTATCAGGCCGGGACGCGGCGGGAACTCGAGGCCTTCGAGGTGCTGGACGGCCAGCTGCGGATCAACCCGCTGGTTCCCTGGAGCTCCGAGGACGTCGCCCGCCATGCGGCCGCGCGCGACCTGCCGCGCCACCCCCTGGTCGACCAGGGCTATGCCTCGATCGGCTGCTGGCCCTGCACCTCCGCCGTCGCCGAGGGCGAGGATGCGCGCTCGGGACGCTGGTCGGGCGTGGACAAGGTCGAGTGCGGCATCCACCTTGGACGACGGCTCCAGTCCGCCGCCTGATCTCGCCCGAAGAGCGCCATGACCACGACTTCCATCATCGACCTCATCGGCGACACGCCGCTGATCCGGCTGAACCGCCTGTCGGAGGCGACCGGGTGCGAGATCCTGGGCAAGGCCGAATTCCTGAACCCCGGCCAGTCGGTCAAGGACCGCGCGGCCCTGTCGATCGTGCAGACCGCGCGCGCCGACGGCTCGCTGAGGCCCGGCGGGACCATCGTCGAGGGGACGGCGGGCAATACCGGCATCGGTCTGGCCCTGGTCGGGGCGGCGCTGGGTCATCCGGTGGTGATCGTCATTCCCCGCACCCAGTCGGAGGAGAAGAAGTCCGCCATCCGCGCCCTGGGGGCCCGGCTGATCGAGGTGGACGCCGCGCCCTTCTCGAGCCCCAACCATTTCGTCCACTATTCGGGGCGGCTGGCCGGTGAGCTGAACGACACCGAGCCGAACGGGGCGATCTGGGCCAACCAGTTCGACAACATCGCCAACCGCCAGGCCCACTATGGCGGCACCGGGCCGGAGATCTGGGACCAGACCGGCGGGCGCATCGACGGCTTCGTCAGCGCGGTCGGGTCGGGTGGTACCATCGTCGGGGTCGGGACCTATCTGAAGGAGCGGCACCCCGACATCCAGGTCGCCCTGGCGGACCCGGCCGGGGCGGCGCTGTTCAACTGGTTCACCAAGGGCGAGATGACGGCCGAGGGGTCGTCCATCACCGAGGGCATCGGGGTGGCGCGGATCACCGGCAATCTGCACGGGTTCACGCCCGACCACGCCTACCGGATCGAAGACGCCGAGTTCCTGCCGTTGCTGTTCGACCTGGTGGTGCACGAGGGGCTGTCGCTGGGCGGGTCGGCGGGCGTGAACATCGCCGGCGCGGTGCGGCTGGCGCGCCAGATGGGGCCGGGCAAGACGATCGTGACCATCCTGTGCGACCCCGGCTCGCGCTATGCGTCCAAGCTGTTCAACCCCGAATTCCTGGCCGGCAAGGGGCTTCCGGTGCCACCGTGGGCGGCACCGGCGGGGCTGACCTCCGCCGCCTGAGGCGGCCCCCCCGTTCAGTGGTTGTCCCGGGGGTTGCCGAACTTGTCGATGATGCGGTGGTATTTGACGGCCGGTTCCAGGACCGCCCCGGTCCCCAGCTGACCGACGTTGGCGCGCTGCAGCTCCTGCCAGGGGGTCTGGGAGGGCGGGATCTGGAAGCCGCCGGCGGCGTCCAGGGCGGCGCGGCGGTCGGCCAGTTCAGCGTCGGAGATCAGCACATCGACGCGGCAGGTGTTCAGGTCCACCCGCACCGGATCGCCGGTCCGCAGCAGGGCCAGATTGCCGCCCGCCGCCGCCTCGGGCGAGGCGTTCAGGATCGAGGGGGAGCCGGACGTGCCAGACTGGCGGCCGTCGCCGATACAGGCCAGGGCGTGGACGCCCTCGCGGATCAGGTGGGCGGGCGGCCGCATGTTGACCACCTCGGCCGCGCCCGGATAGCCCAGCGGGCCGGCCCCGCGCATGAACAGGACGCTGCGCTCGGTGACGCCTGTCGCAGGGTCGTCGATGCGATGATGGTAGTCCTCCGGTCCGTCGAACACGACAGCCGGACCCTCGAAGGCGTTCGGATCGGCGGGGTTGTTCAGGTAGCGCTCGCGGAACTCTGCGGCGATGACGCTGGTCTTCATGATGGCGTTGTCGAACAGGTTGCCGCTGAGAACCAGGAAACCGGCATCCTCGACCAGGGGCGCGTCCATGGTGCGGATGACGTCGGGCAGCAGGATCTGGGCGTCGCGGCAGTTTTCGCCCATGGTCTTACCGTTGACGGTCATGGCGCCTTCGCGGATCAGGCCCTGACCCATCAGCTGCGAAACCACGGCGGGCACGCCGCCGGCCTGGTGGAAGTCCTCGCCCAGATACTGGCCGGCGGGCTGCAGATTGACCAGCAGGGGCACGGCGTGGCCGTGGGTCTGCCAGGCCTCGATCGGCAGGTCGACGCCCGAATGGCGGGCCAGGGCGGTGATGTGGATGGGGGCGTTGGTCGAGCCGCCGATGGCCGAGTTGACCACGATGGCGTTGTGGAAGGCGTCGGCGGTCAGGATGTCGGACGGCTTCAGATCCTCGTGCACCATTTCGACGATGCGCTTGCCGGTCAGATAGGCCACCTGGGGCCGCTCGCGATACGGGGCCGGGATGGCGGCCGAGCCGGGCAGAGACATGCCCAGGGCCTCGGCCAGGCTGTTCATCGTCGAGGCCGTGCCCATGGTGTTGCAGTAACCGACCGACGGCGCCGAGGTCGCGACCAGGTTGATGAACCCCTCGTAGTCCAGTTCGCCTGCCGCCATCATCTCGCGGGCTTTCCAGATGATGGTGCCCGAGCCGATGCGCTCGCCTTTCAGCCAGCCGTTCAGCATGGGGCCGACCGACAGGGCGATGGCGGGAATGTCGACGGTGGCGGCGGCCATCAGACAGGCCGGCGTGGTCTTGTCGCAGCCGATGGTCAGGACGACGCCGTCGAGCGGATAGCCATACAGCAGCTCGACCAGACCCATATAGGCCAGGTTGCGGTCCAGACCCGCCGTCGGCCGCTTGCCGGTCTCCTGAATCGGGTGAACGGGGAATTCGAGCGCGATGCCGCCCTGTTCGCGGATGCCCTCGCGGACCCGCTTGGCCAGCTCGATATGGTGGCGATTGCAGGGAGCCAGGTCCGACCCGGTCTGGGCGATGCCGATGATCGGCCGACCCGAACGCAGCTCTTCCAGGGTCAGGCCGTAGTTCAGATAGCGCTCCAGATAGAGGGCCGTCATGTCCGGGTTCTTGGGATTGTCGAACCAGGCGCGGGAACGGAGCGGTTTGGACATCAAATCATCTTTGGCTGAGAATACTCAGACAATTAGCCGGAGGGGTCCGCTTTCGCAATACGGGCCCCGCGCTTTGCCGAGGCGCTGCGGGTCTGCTCCAGGGCGTGGGCCACCAGGGCCTGCATGGTGGCGCGCGCCCGATCGGAGTCGCTCGCCTCGATCGCGGCGAAAACGGCCCAGTGTTCGGGCATGGGGTCCGGCGGCAGGGTCCGCTTGCGCTGCTTGTACAGGGTGGTCCAGCGCACCCCGGCCCCGATGGTCGAGGCCAGGCTGATCAGGGGCGGATTGCCCGTCGCCGCCAGGATCAGCTGATGAAAGTCCCGATCGGCGGCCTGACCGGCCTCGGTCTTGAGGGTCTTCAGCGCCATGGTCTCGAGCGCGCGGCGCATGAGGACGACCTGTTCGGGGGTGCGGCGCAGCGCCGCGAGGGCGGCAGCGGCGGGTTCGACGATCATCCGGAGCTCGAACAGACCGTCGACGATGGCGGGGCTGGGTTCCGAGGCGAAGAACCAGGACAGGACGTCCGAATCCAGCAGGTTCCACCGGTCCATCGGCAGGACGCGCGTCCCGGTCCGGGGGCGGCTCTCGACCAGACCCTTGGCGGCGAGGATGCGGATGGCTTCGCGGTAGGCGCTTCGCGAGACGGACAGACGTTCGCTGAGGTCGATCTCGTTGCCCAGGATGTCGCCCGGCTTGTGAACCCCCGAGACGATGGCGACGCCGAGGTCGCGGGCGATCGCGCCGTGAAGCCGTTCGGTGCCGGCACGGGGGCGGGCGTCAGGGATCGGGCGGGGATCGGGCGCGGTCATGCGCCTGATTACGATGAGTCCTCTGAAGGACCAACGATCCCCGTTGACCCCCCTCGTCATCCCTGTCTATCCTTGTGGTAGCGCTATCATCGCGGGGCACACTGCGAGAGCCGGGAGGACGAACCATGACCGAACCACGCCACCAAACCCTGACGCTTGGCCGCCGCAGCGTGCTGGCCAGCTTCGCCTCTCTGGTCGCCATTGCCGCGACCCGGGGCGTGGCCCAGGCCCAGGACACGTCGAAGCCCGCGGCCGACGCCCTGTATCGCGATGCGCGCCAGCCGATCGAGCGGCGGGTCGAGGACCTGCTGGGCCGGATGTCGGTCGAGGAGAAGGTCGCCCAGATGATCGGCATCTGGGAGTTCAAGGGCAAAATCCAGAACGCGGCCGGCGAT
Source organism: Brevundimonas sp. LM2 (assembly GCF_002002865.1). Taxonomy (NCBI): domain Bacteria; kingdom Pseudomonadati; phylum Pseudomonadota; class Alphaproteobacteria; order Caulobacterales; family Caulobacteraceae; genus Brevundimonas; species Brevundimonas sp. LM2. The sequence goes on from NZ_CP019508.1 coordinate 1,459,884, forward strand.
TTCGATCCCGCCAAGGCCACTACGGCCTTCCCCAACGGCCTCGGCCAGATCTCCCGGCCGCAGGACAAGCGCGGCGTCGACCCCAGCGAGAACGGCGCGGCCGGGGCGGCGGCCGAGGCGGTCAACCGGACCGGGGCGGAGACGGCGGACTACGTCAATGCGGCCCAGCGCTGGGCGGTCGAGAACACCCGGCTGGGCATCCCCCTGCTGCTGCACGAAGAGGCGCTGCACGGCTATGTGGCGCGCGGCGCGACCAGCTTCCCGCAGTCGATCGCCCTGGCCAGCACCTGGGATCCGGCGCTGGTGGAGCAGTGCTTCTCGGTCGCTGCACGCGAGATGCGGGCCCGGGGCGCGCAACTGGCCCTGGCTCCCGTGGTCGACGTGGCGCGCGATCCGCGCTGGGGCCGGATCGAGGAGACCTATGGGGAGGATCCACACCTGGTCGCCGAGATGGGGCTGGCCGCGATCCGCGGCTTCCAGGGCACGACCCTGCCGCTGGCGCCCGACAAGGTGTTCGTCACGCTGAAGCACATGACCGGCCACGGCCAGCCCGAGAACGGCACCAATGTCGGACCGGCCAATATTTCGGAACGGACCCTGCGCGAGAATTTCTTCCCGCCGTTCGAACGGGCGGTGACCGAGCTGCCGGTGATGTCGGTGATGGCGTCGTACAATGAGATCGACGGCCTGCCGTCGCATGCCAACCGCTGGCTGCTGCACGACGTGCTGCGCGGCGAGTGGGCGTTCAAGGGCGCGGTGGTCAGCGACTATTTCGCCGTGCGCGAGCTGAATACCCGTCACAAGATGTTCCAGACCATCGAAGAGGCGGCGGCGCGGGCCCTGGAGGCCGGCGTGGATATCGAGCTGCCGGACGGCGAGGGCTATATCAAGTTCCCCGAGATGGTCCGTGACGGACGCATCGAGATCGCCGCCATCGATGCGGCGGTGCGTCGGGTGCTGACGCTGAAGTTCCAGGCCGGCGTGTTCGAAAACCCCTATGTCGATCCGAGCCGGGCCGAGGCGCTGACCGCCACGCCGGACGCCGTGGCCCTGGCCCGCAAGTCGGCGCAGAAGGCGATCGTGCTGCTGAAGAACGACAAGGGCCTGCTACCGCTGGACGCCTCGCGGATCCGCCGGATGGCGGTGCTGGGTACCCATGCGCGCGACACGCCGATCGGCGGCTACAGCGATGTGCCGCGCCATGTCGTCAGCGTGCTGGAAGGCCTGCAGGCGGCGGCCCAGGGCCGGTTCCAGATCGACTATGCCGAGGCCGTGCGCATCACGGAGAGCCGGTCGTGGAGCGCCGACGCCGTCGACCTGGTCTCGCCCGAGGTGAATGCCCGGCTGATCGAGGAGGCCGTGGCCACGGCCCGCAATGCCGACACCATCGTCATGGTGCTGGGCGACAACGAACAGACCAGCCGCGAGGCCTGGGCCGACGAACATCTGGGCGACCGGGCATCGCTGGAGCTGATCGGCCAGCAGAACGACCTGGCCCGCGCCATCTTCGCCTTGGGCAAGCCGACGGTGGTGGTGCTGCTGAACGGCCGCCCGCTGTCGGTCAATCTTCTGGCGGAAGAGGCGGACGCGCTCGTCGAGGGCTGGTACCTGGGCCAGGAGACCGGCCATGCGGTCGCCGACGTCCTGTTCGGCACGGTCAACCCGGGCGGGAAGCTGCCGGTGTCGATCGCGCGCAACGTCGGCCAGCTGCCGATCTTCTACAATCACAAGCCGACCTCGCGGCGTGGCTATCTGTTCGACCAGACCAGCCCGCTGTATCCGTTCGGCTTCGGCCTGTCCTACACCACCTTCGACATCTCCGCCCCGCGCCTGGCCAAGGCGACGATCGGGCGGGACGAGCGCGTCAGGGTCGAGATCGATGTGACCAACACCGGACGGCGGGCCGGCGACGAGGTGGTGCAGCTGTATGTCACCGACGACTTCGCCTCGATCACCCGGCCGGTGCTGGAGCTGAAGCATTTCCAGCGCGTCACCCTGGAACCAGGGGCCCGGACCACGGTGTCGTTCGAGATCGCGCCCCGCGACCTGTGGCTGTGGGATGAGGACATGAAGCGGATCGTCGAGCCCGGCACCTTCACGCTCAGCGCGGGTCCGAACTCCCGCGAGCTGAAAACGGCAACCTTGACCGTTTCGGCCTGAGATCGGGTGAACCCGCTTGACACGGTACCGGGTTCCCAGATGATAGCGCTACCAACGAAGGACCGAGCTAACCAAGGCTCTGGCGGGGGACGATGACAGCCGTAACCGATTATCTGCCGGCCGACTGGCGCGACGCGCTGCTGTTGGGTCGTATCGAGCTGCCAGCCGGGCCCACCCCCGTGCTGGTGCGCGAGGGGCGTGTGCTGGACATCTCGCGCTTCGCGGCGACCAGCGCCGACGCAGCGGCCCGGACCGACCTTTCGATCGCCGCCGGCGAGGACCTCGGACCCCTGGACGAGATGGCATTCGAAGTCTCTTGGGACCCGGCCTCCAGGGGGCGGACCCATCTGCTGTCCCCCGTGGACCTGCAGTGCGTGAAGGCCTCGGGCGTGACCTTCGCCGTGTCGGCGGTGGAGCGGGTGATCGAGGAGCGGGCCCGGGGCGACGCCCATCGCGCCAACGAAATCCGCGCCCAGCTGGCCGAACGCGTCGGTGCCGATCTGTCGGCGGTGCGACCCGGCTCGGCCGAGGCCCTGAAGCTGAAGGACATCCTGATCGCCGACGGCCTGTGGTCGCAGTATCTGGAGGTCGCCATCGGCAAGGACGCCGAAATCTTCACCAAGGCCCCGGTGCTGTCCTCGGTCGGCTGGGGCGATTTCGTCGGGGTGCGGGCCGACAGCGCCTGGAACAATCCGGAGCCCGAGGTCGTCATCCTGTGCGCGCCCGACGGCCGTCCGGTCGGGGCGACCCTGGGCAACGACGTCAATCTGCGCGACGTCGAGGGCCGCAGCGCCCTGCTGCTCGGCAAGGCCAAGGACAACAACGCCTCGGCGGCCCTGGGTCCGTTCGTCCGGCTGTTCGACGACGGCTTCACCATGGACGACGTCCGCGCCGCCGAGATTTCGCTTGAGGTCCGGGGCGAGGACGGGTTCGTCATGACGGGCTCGAGTTCCATGAGCCTGATCAGCCGCGATCCCCTGGAGCTGATCGGCCAGACCGTGGGCGCGGCCCACCAGTATCCGGACGGTTTCACGCTTTACCTCGGGACCATGTTCGCGCCGATCCAGGATCGCGACGCGCCGGGGCAGGGGTTCACCCACCATATGGGCGATCGGGTGCGGGTCGCCTCGGCGCGCCTGGGCGTTCTTGAAAACACGGTCACGACCAGTGAACAGGCCCCGCCCTGGACGCTGGGAATCTCGGGCCTGATGCGTAACCTGGCCGCGCGCGGTCTGCTTGGAGTGCCCGCGTGAGCAAGGCTGTCTATCCGTCTTTGAAGAACAAGCTGGTCGTCATCACGGGCGGCGGCTCCGGCATCGGGGCCGGCCTGACCGAGGCCTTCACCCGCCAGGGCGCGCGGGTCGTCTTTCTTGACGTGGCCGATGCGGACTCCATCGCCCTGCGCGACCGGCTGTCGCTGCTGTTCCCGGCCCCCGAGTACCGCCGATGCGACCTGATGGATCTGGCGGCGCTGAAAACGTGCCTGGCCGGGATCGCGGCGGACCACGGGCCGATCGAGGTCCTGATCAACAATGCGGCCAACGACGACCGCCACACCCTGGCCGAGGTCACGCCGGAATACTGGGACAACCGGATCTCGGTGAACCTGCGGCACCTGTATTTCGCCGCCCAGGCCGTGGCCCCGGCCATGCGCGCCGCCGGAGCGGGCGTGATCCTGAACCTGGGTTCGATCAGCTGGCATCTGGGGCTGCCGGACCTGTCGATCTACGAGACTGCCAAGGCCGGGATCGAAGGCATGACCCGGGCCCTGGCGCGCGAGTTGGGCGTAGACGGCGTGCGCGTGGCCTGTATCGTGCCCGGCAACGTCAAAACGCCGCGCCAGGAGAAATGGTACACCCCGGAGGGGGAGGCCGAGATCGTGGCGGCCCAGTGCCTGAAAGGTCGGATCCTGCCGGAGGACATCGCCGCCATGGCCATGTTCCTGGCTTCGGACGACGCGCGGTTCATCACCGGGCACGAGTATTTCGTCGACGCCGGCTGGCGCTGACGCGACGAGCGTAACAACGGGCCGGGAGAGCCCAAGGGGAGATTTGAGACATGGCAGGACCGACCGGGGGCACAGGCCCCGACCTCGCGGGGATTGATCGCGTCAATCTGGGCTTCATCATCGCCATCGTCGCCGTCGCCACGATCGGCGGTCTGCTGTTCGGGTACGACAGTGGTGCGGTCAACGGCACACAGGCCGGCCTGCAGGCGCAGTTCAATCTGGACGCCAATGGGCTGGGCTTCACCGTCGGCTCGCTGCTGATCGGCTGCGCCTTCGGGGCCTTCTTCGCGGGCCGGCTGGCGGACCTGATCGGACGCCGCACGGTCATGATCGTGGCCGCCGTCATGTTCCTCATCGGGGCCCTGATCCAGGGTCTGACGGACACCCACACCCTGTTCGTCGCCGCACGCTTCGGCGCCGGCATGGCGGTGGGGGCGGCCAGCGTGCTGTCGCCGCTCTACATCTCGGAAGTGGCTCCGGCCAACATCCGCGGACGGATGAGCACGGTCCAGCAGGTGATGATCATCACCGGCCTGACGGCCGCCTTCCTGGTCAACTATTTCCTGGCCCAGCAGGCCGGCAGCAGCCTGGGCGAAATCGGCGGGACCAGCGCCTGGCGCTGGATGTACCTGGCCCAGGCCGCCCCGGCTGTCGTCTTCCTGCTGGCCCTGTTCCTGATCCCGGAGAGCCCGCGCTATCTGGTGATGAAGAACAAGGACGCGGCGGCCCGCAAGGTGCTGACCAAGCTGTTCGGGGCCGACGTCGCGGAGCGCAAGATCGGCGAGATCCGCGGCAGCTTCACCGAGGGGCATCGCCCCAGCTTCGCCGACGTCATGTCCAAGAAGACCCTGTTCCGCCCGATCGTTTGGGCCGGCCTGATCCTCGCAACCTTCCAGCAGTTCGTCGGCATCAACATCATCTTCTACTACGGCGAAACGCTGTGGCGTCTGGCCGGCGTGTCGGAAGCGGTGGCCCTGGAGCGCAACATCATCTCCGGCGCGGTGTCCATCGCGGCGGTGCTGGCGGCCCTGGCCGTGATCGACAAGATCGGCCGCAAGCCACTGCTGCTGATCGGCTCGGTCGGCATGGCCGTCACCCTGGGGGCCATGACCTGGGCCTTCAGCGGCGCGACGGCGGATGCGGCGGGCAATCTGGCCCTCGGTGAAACCGCGGGCCTGACGGCCCTGGTCGCGGCCAACCTGTACGTCATCTTCTTCAACTTCAGCTGGGGCCCGGTCATGTGGGTCATGCTGGGAGAGATGTTCCCCAACCAGATGCGCGGGTCGGCCCTGGCCATCTGCGGCCTGGCCCAGTGGGGTGCCAACTATCTGGTGGTGCAGAGCTTCCCCGGCATGGCCGAGAGCATCGGCCTGGTCGGCACCTACGCCCTCTACACCGCCGCCGCCGTCATCAGCATCTTCCTCGTCCGCGCCTTCATCAAGGAGACGAAGGGCAAGGAACTGGAAGACATGCAGGGCTGACCCTATCTAATCGTCCGACATTTGAAGGGGCGGCGCTCCCTCGCCGCCCCATATTCACGACAAGGCTGAACCCATGACCGATACGCTGGACCTGTCCCACTGGATCAACGGCGAGAAGGTGAACGCCGATCGAACGGGCGAAAGTCACAATCCCTCCAACACGAACGAACTGGTGGCGCGCACGCCCAAGGGCGGCGCGCACGAAGTCGACGCCGCCGTCGCCGCGGCCAAGGCGGCATTCCCGGCCTGGTCGGACGCCAGCCCCGAGGTCCGCTCCGACATCCTGGACCGCGCATCCAACATCCTGATGGACCGCAAGGAGGCCGTCGGTCGGCTGCTGTCGCGCGAGGAAGGCAAGACCCTGGCCGAGGGCATCGGCGAGACGGCGCGCGCCGCCCGCATCCTGAAATATTTCGCCGGGGAGGCGCTTCGCATCCACGGCCAGAACCTGGCGTCGACGCGTCCGGGCGTGGAGATCCAGACGTATCGCCAGGCCGTCGGCGTGTTCGGCCTGATCACGCCCTGGAACTTCCCCATCGCCATCCCGGCCTGGAAGATCGCTCCCGCCATCGCCTTCGGCAATACGGTCGTGATCAAGCCGGCCGGCCCGACCCCGGCCACGGCCGAGGCCCTGATCGCCATCCTGCACGAGGCCGGCCTGCCCAAGGGCGTGGTCAACATGGTGATCGGTGACGGCGACGTCGGCCGCGCCATCGTCGCCCACCGCGACGTCGAGGGCATCAGCTTCACCGGCTCCCAGACCGTGGGTCACGGCGTCGGCAAGGGGGCCATGGAGCGCCAGGCCCGGGTGCAGCTGGAGATGGGCGGCAAGAACCCGCTGATCGTGCTGGACGACGCCGACCTGGACCGCGCCGTAGCCATCGCCTTGGACGGATCCTTCTTCGCCACCGGCCAGCGCTGCACCGCCTCCAGCCGTCTGATCGTTCAGGACGGCATTCACGACCGCTTCGTCCAGGCCCTGGGCGAGAAGGTGCGCGCGCTGAAGGTCGGCGACGCCCTTGATCCGTCGACCCAGATGGGTCCGGCGGTCAGCGAGAGCCAGATGGAGACCAGCTACAAATACATCGACATCGCCCGCGCGGCCGGCGGCCGGATCGTCACCGGCGGCGAGCGGCTGAACCTTGAGAATCCCGGCTGGTACGTCCAGCCGACCCTGATCGCCGACACCGACGCCAACGCCCAGATCAACAACGAAGAAGTCTTCGGCCCGGTCGCCTCGACCATTCGGGTCAAGGACTATGAGGAGGCCCTGGCCATCGCCAATGGGGTCGAGTTCGGCCTGTCGGCGGGCATCGCCACGACCTCGCTTAAATACGCCCGCGATTTCCAGCGCCGGTCCAAGGCCGGCATGGTCATGGTCAACCTGGCCACCGCCGGCGTCGACTATCACGTCGGCTTCGGTGGATCGAAGAAGTCGAGCTATGGGGCGCGCGAGCAGGGCTATACGGCGGCCGAGTTCTTCACCCAGCACAAGACCGCCTACAGCTGGAGCTGATGGGTTTGGGGCAACCGGAGCTGATCTGGGACGTGCAGGCCGAACTGGGCGAAGGCCCGGTCTGGTCGGCGCGCGAGCGCTGCGTGTGGTTCGTGGACATCAAGGGCCGCAAGCTGCACCGCTATGGCGTGGATGACGGGTCGAAAGTCTCGTTCGACGCGCCGGACCAGATCGGCTTCGCCCTGCCGGCCGAGGATGGGTCGCTGGTCTGCGGCGTGCGGACCGGGCTGCACCGGTTCGACCCCGCGACCGGGACGTTCACCTTCGTCATGGCGGTCGAGCCGGACCGGCCGCAGAACCGGCTGAACGACGGATTCGTGGCCCCGGATGGATCGCTGTGGTTCGGCTCGATGGACGACAGCGAGGCGACGCTGTCGGGTGCACTCTACCGCTATCACGCCGGCGAGATCACCCGGCACGACGACGGCTACTGCGTCACCAATGGTCCGGCCCTGAGTCCGGACGGGCGCACGTTGTACCACCACGACACCATCGAAAAGCGCGTCTATGCCTTCGACCATGCCGACGGCGTGCTGAGCAATCGGCGGCTGTTCGCCGAGACGGAGGAAGGTTTCGCCGACGGTCCCAGCGTCGATGCCGACGGCGTGCTGCACGTCGGCCTGTTCAACGGCTGGGGCGTGGCCCGCTTCAGCCCAAGCGGGGCGCGGATCGGCAAGATCGACCTGCCGGTCATGACCGTGACCAAGGCGGCCTTCGGCGGCGACGACCTGAAGACACTCTACTGCACCACAGCCTGGCTGGGGAACGGCGACAAGCGCGGCGAACAGCCGACCCTGGGCGGGCTGTACCGCGTGGCCGTGGATCGGCCAGGTCTGGCTCCGTCGCTGTTCCGATGGTGATCGCGCTTTCGGCCGGGGACTGGACCGCCGCGGTCTTTCCCGAATTCGGCGGGTCGATCGGGCGGCTGGACTGGCGCGGCCGGGCGGTGTTTCGGCCTTCGCCGGCGGAACCGAGCGGCCCTCTGGAAACAGGGTGTTTTCCGCTGGTGCCCTTCGTCAACCGCATCGACCAGGGCCGCTTCCGTTGGCAGGGGCGCGAGATCGATCTGGGAGCGACGCCGGGGTTCGAGCCGCACGCGCTGCATGGTCAAGGATGGCGCGCGCAATGGACGGTGGTCGATCGGGACGCGGGCTCCGTGCGGCTGGCGTTGAACGAGAAGGCAGGGCTTTGGCCCTGGGCGTGGCGGGCTGAACAGACCATCGCCCTGGACGAGGACGGTCTTCGGATCGACCTGTCCCTGAGCAACGAAGATCAGACGCCCATGCCGGCCGGGGTGGGGCTGCATCCCTATTTCGCGACGGCGGCCGAGGACGTCGTGCGGCTGACGGCGCCCTCGGTGTGGGTCGGTGAAAGCCTGATCCCGGAGCGGCGGGTGCCCGCGGCCGAGGTGACGGACTGGGCTGAGGGCGTCGCACGCTCGGCCGTGCCCTTCGTCGACAATGCCTATGAGGACTGGTCCGGGGTGGCCGAGGTGATCGGGTCGGACCGGACGGTGCGCCTGTCCAGCCCGGCGTCGCGTCTGCATGTCTTCGCGCCGCTCGGCGAGGCCTTCGTAGCCCTGGAGCCGGTGACCCATCGCCCCGACGCGCTGAACGTGGCGGCCCCGGAGGCCGAGGGTCTGGTCGTCCTGGAGCCGGGCGAGACGATGAGCCTGTCCTTGCGCGTGACGGCCGCCGACACGCGTGCCACCTTGGGCGACTGAGCTCACACGCCAGAGATTCGTCTCCGCCGGATGCCTGAAACAGAAGCGAGCCGGGGGGAAAACCAATGCACGCCATGACCACGACCGAGGTCTTTCTGATCGCCCTGCTGCTGATCTTCAGCGTGCCCTATCTGCTGTGGCGTGGGCTGCGGACCGACTATTACGCGCCTCTGGTGGTGGTGCAGATCATCTGCGGCATCCTGCTCGGACCCGGCATCCTGGGGGCGGTGTTTCCGGCCTATTACGCCTTCGTCTTCAATCCGCAGGTCATCTCGGCCCTGAATGGGATCGCCTGGTGGGCGGTGATGATCTTCGTCTGGATCGCCGGGCTGGAGCTGGACCTGAAACAGGCCTGGGCCCGGCGCGGGGAGACCGGGGTGACGGCGGGCCTGGCCCTGGCCGTGCCCCTGGCCTTCGGGGCGGTGGCGGCGGTGCTGATGCTGCGGTGGCCCGGCTGGGCGGGCCCGAACGGGCAGCCCTGGCAGGTGGTGTTGGGAATCGGAATGGCCTGCGCGGTTACCGCCCTGCCCATCCTGGTGCTGTTTCTCGAGAAACTGGACGTGCTGCGCCAGCCGCTGGGACAGCGGGTGCTGCGCTATGCCAGCCTGGACGACATCGCCATCTGGGGCGTGCTGGCCCTGATCCTGCTCGACTGGGAGCGGGTGGGGCGTCAGGCGAGCTTCCTGGTCGGGTTCGCGGTGGCGACCTGGGCCATCCGGGCCCTGATGAAGCGGCTGCCGGAGCGGGATCGCTGGTACGTCGCCCTGATCTGGCTGGCCGCCTGTGGCTTCGCGGCCGACTGGGCCGGGCTGCACTATATGGTCGGGGCCTTCCTGTCGGGGGCGGTGCTGGACGGCGAGTGGTTCGACCGCAAGCGCATGGACCTGTTCCGCGACCATGTCCTGCTGGCCATCATGCCGGTCTTCTTCCTGTCGACGGGCCTGCGGACCCAGTGGGGCGTCGGCGGGGTGGCGGTGCTCGGAGCCGCGGCCCTGCTGCTGGTCGCCTCGGTGGCGGGCAAGCTGGCCGGGGTCGGCCTGGCCGGTCGGATCCTGAAATGGGAAAAGGGCGAGGCCTCGATCATCGGCTGGCTGCTGCAGACCAAGGCCCTGATCATGATCATCTTCGCCAACATCCTGCTGGACCGGCAGATCATCACCAATGAGACCTTCACCGCCCTGCTGCTGATGGCCGTGGGATCGACCATGCTGACCATCCCCATGGTCACGCCCAAGCTGCGGCAGCTGGTGGGTCTGTCGAAGAAGGCCGGCTAGGTCGGCGACAGGAAGGCCGTGACCCAGACGAAGGGGGCGTTCCAGTTGATGGCGACCTCGTTCTGGGTGAAGGCCGCGATGTCGTCGCGCCAGCAGGTCTGGGGCAGGCATTGGCCGCGCATCGTCTCGGCCACCGGATCGCTCATGGCCGTGTTGTTCGGACCGCCGGACAGGACGCCGGCGGGCGGGGCAGGGTAGGCCGGATCGGCCGAATGGGCCCAGAACCGGTGGTGCGGGTTCCGCATCGGCCGATCGCCGTGGCCGGTGACATAGGACTGGTCCAGCGGATTGCGGCCCAGGAGATAGTCGAGAGCGGCGGTCACGCCGTTACGGAAGCCGGCCTCTCCGGTAAAGTCATGGGCCAGACCCAGCACCATGGCGCGGTTCATCAGATTGCCGTTCGACCCCCAGCTGTAGTCAGGGCCGGTGAAGGGGTGGCCGTAGCCCTGGCCCTGCGCGTCGGCGAGATAGGCCCGCGCGGTGGTGATCAGCGACTGCCGCGCCGCCTCGCGCTCGGCCTCCGGCAGGCGATCGGCGGCCTGAGCCAGGGCGATGGTGCCGAGGGCCCCGACGCTGTTCCAGCCGATGTCGCCGGTGGGCCGCGGGCCTGCCGTCGGGGCGGAAAGGAAGAAGGGCGAGGCCCTGAGATCGTCCAGCAGGGCCGGATCGCCCGTGGTCACGAACAGCTCCGCCGTGGCCCAGTAGAGCTCGTCGTCCAGGGCGTCGTCGCCGTAGTTGCCGCCGCCGTTGAAATCGCCGACCGCATAGAGGTTCGGGTGGCGCTTGGCCGCCGCGAGGCCCCGTCGGGCGGCCGTCAAGGCGCGCTCGGCGAAGGCGGGATCGATCGTCCTCCAAAGCCGCGCGGCCTGGGCCGCGACCGCCACCATGTTCAGGGTCGCCGCCGTGTTCGGAGCATACAGGAAACGCGCCTCGGGATCGTCGGCCGGAGCCATCGGCAGGCCCGTCCATTTGACGTCGTGGACCTTGTGATGCACCAGCCCGCCGGCGTCGATCTCGGTGAAGGTCAGCGGCTGGTCGCGGGTGAACAGCCCCACCGGCACCTGCAGCCGGGCGCCCACCGGCACCTGCATCCGCATCAGGAACTCGACCTCCCAGCGCGCCTCGTCCAGCAGGTCGGAGACGCCGTTGCCGGACTCGGGAATGTCGGCCGCCCCGTCGGGGTAGGGGTCGGCGAGCCCCCGGAGGCTCGCCCGCTCCCAGGCGTTCAGCAGGGTCCAGGTCGAGATGCCGCCGTTGACGACGTACTTGCCGTGATCCCCCGCATCGTACCAGCCGCCGCTGACGTCGAGGGTGTAGTCGCAGCCGGGCCAGACGTTGCCGCGCGTATCGGTGCCGGAAAGACAGGTGGCCCGGTCGGGCGCGTGGCCGGCCGGCCGGGCCAGGTCGGGCCGAGCCACATGGGCCGCCTCGATCGGAATGCCGCTGCGGTTCTCGTAGAAGAACACCAGGGCATCGCGCTTGAGCGTCGCGAAGGGCGTGTCGGCGATTTGGATTCGACGGGTGTGATCCCCCGCAGACAGGCTGTAGGCGCCGGCCGTCCGCAGGGCCTCGAAGCGCAGGACGTGGGCGTGATCGCCCGAGGTCGGGTCCTGTCCGACGACCGTCGTTTCGCCCGTCAGGACGACCCAGCCGGACGCGTCGGAGATCGTCCATGGCAGGGGGGTGGTCCGGGTATCGACCAGGGTTGCCGCCTTGGGCCCGGTCGTCTCGAACCCGACCTGGTTCAGCCGCAGCGCCGGCATCGAGGTCGTCTGGGCCGTGGCGACGGGTGCCAGGGCCAGAAGAGCCGAGGCTGCGGCAAGGGTCCGGCGACGCGAGCCGGTCCTGAGGCTGGTAGAGCGCACGGCGTTCCCTCTTGATTTCTGTTTTGCAATTGTCTGAGTTAATCGGGCAACCGAGTCAACGCGATGCCGCAGAGAGCTCGGACAAGGGAGGAAAGAATGCGTGTCACGATCGGACTGATCGCCGCCGTGCTGTTGACCGGCACGGCCCTGGCGGCACCCGCGCCGCAGGACGACGACATCGTCCAGTATATCATCAACAATCCGCCGGTGACGTCTTGGCAGATCAACGGCGTCGAGACCCAGCCGCGCCCGCGCCGCGCCGAAGGCGTCCTGGGCGAGCGCGCGGTGTCCGTCCGGGCCAGCCGGGCCGAGCAGCCCTGGACGACCGCGGGCCAGATGACCATCCGGGGGGCCATCAAACAGGGCGACACTATTCTGCTGGCGGTCTGGGCGCGCCTGGCGACGCCGGCGCCCGGTCAGACAACCAGTCCACTCCCCATCCGCGTCCAGCAGGCGACAGCGCCCTATACGGCGATCGCCGAGGCGACCGGCCAGATCGGACCCTCCTGGAAGATGGTCTATGCGTCAGGCGTCGCGCGTCAGGACTATGCCGAGGGCACGACCAATCTGGCGGTCCATCTGGCGACGGCGGACCATACGGTCGAATTGGGCCCGGCCCTGGTGCTCGATTTCGGCCAGAACTACGACGCCGCCAAACTGCCGATCAACGAGGACTAGTGTCCTGACCGGACGTGGGGGCCGAACACCACGCCGACGAAGCCGCCGGCCGTGCGGGTGCTCAGGATCGTGCCGTCCACGTCGGTGGCCAGGTCGGTCCAGTCGCCGGTCTCGGCCGCATAGGCGAAGTCGTAGCGGTCCCGTCGGGCCGTGACCTTCAGGCGGGTCGCGGCCGACGGGTCCGCCAGGGGCGCGCTGGCCAGCACCACGCCGTCGGCCGCTTCTCCGGGGCCGGCCCGGCGGCGCAGCTGGATGACCAGGTCGCCGTCTTCCTGGCCGACCGAAAGGAAATACCACCACTCGTCGCTCTGCAGGGCGACTAGGCCGGCGCGGTCGCCGTCCTTCGTCGGGGTCCAAACCAGCTTCGTCTCGGCGGTGGCGGACTGGTGCTGCTGACGACGGCCGAGGAACGAGGGATTGCCGTTGTCGCCGAGGTCGACCGGGCGGGGCGACAGGCTCAGCGCGCCGGGTGTCGAGGTCAGGTCGTACCAGGTCTCGCGCGGGTTGCGCATCATCATCCAATAAGGCGGCAGGGCGGGGCCGTCGAAGGCGTCGACCACCGTGAACGGGCCGCTGGTGGGCACGGCGGGGGCCGGGGTCTCCGGCAGGGCCGGGCGGGGGGCCTGCCACGGGATCACCTGGTCCGGCACGGTGATGATCGGCCATTCGCCGGACCAGTCGACGGGCAGAAGGAAGGTCTCGCGGCCGGTGTTGTACTGGTCCGGACCATAAGGGCGCACGGCCAGGAAGGTGGCCCACCAGTCGCCGTCAGGAGTCTGGACCAGGTCGGCGTGACCGGCCGAGGTGATCGGATCGGGGCGGTCGGCGGGCAGGCCGCGCTGGGTCAGGATCGGGTTGCCCTCGAACGCCTCGAACGGACCGTCGGGCGAGCGCGAGCGCAGGGCGACCTGGGAATGGCCCTCGGCCGTGCCGCCCTCGGCGCAGGTCAGATAGTACCAGCCGTTGCGGAAGGTCAGGTGCGGTCCCTCGATCCAGATCGGCTTGGTGCTGATGTCGACGCCGCCGTTCACCAGCACCTTGCGGGCCCCCAAGGTGGCCTTGCGCTCCAGATCGTAGCGCTGGATCCAGATGGCGCGATGGCCTTCGTAGAGGGGCTCCCCCTCCGGCGGGCCGTTGTTCAGGATCCAGGCCTGTCCTTCCTGGTCGACGAACAGGGAGGGATCGATGCCGCCCACCAGATCCGGCAGCCACACCGGGTCGCTCCACGGACCGCCCGGGTCGGTCGCCGTGATGAGGAAGTTGTCTCCGCAATCCACGCAGGTGTTGAGGATGTAGAACGTCCCGTCATGATGCTCGATCGTCGGGGCGAACACGCCGCGCGACAGGCCCAGGGCGGCGAAATCCAACTGGTCCGGCCGGTCGATCGCATTGCCGATCTGGGTCCAGTTGACCAGGTCGCGGCTGTGGAAGACCGGGATGCCCGGGAAATAGCTGAAGGTCGAGGTGACCAGATAGTAGTCCTCGCCCACCCGGGTGACCGAGGGGTCGGGATAGAAGCCGGTCAGGATCGGGTTGCGATAGGACCCGGTCGCCAAAGGAGACGAGGTCGCGGGATCGGCCCCGGCATAGGTGAACGACTCAAACCGCGCCGGCGCGGTCTGGGCGAGGACCGGGCTTCCGGCGGCCAGGGCCAGGACGGTCGTGAGCGCGAGACGGACAGGTGTGCTGATCATTTGTCGGACATTTGACCGGCAATCTCGCGCCTTGGCAACCCTTTGGCGGGCCCGACACGCGATCCGTCAGGAGGCGGACGCGGTGGTCCCCAGTCGCTGGTCCGAGCGCACGCCGTGCGTCACCCCAACCGGCGGCCCGTCGGATTGGCGCTGGACGAGGGTGAAATCCATCACCTCGATGACCGATGGCGTGGGCTTGCCTTCGGCCTTTCGGCGTATGTTTTCTAGCAGAAGCAGCACGGCCCGACGCGACATCTCGGCGACCGGCTGCCGGATGGTCGTCAACTCCGGCCACAGGGTTGTGGCCAAGGCCGTGTCGTCGAAGCCGCAGACCGTCAGGTCGCCGGGCACGTCCATGCCCCGACGGTGCGCCACCGCCACGGCCGCCGCCGCCATGTCGTCGTTGCTGGCGAAGATGGCGGTCGGACGGTCGGCGAGATCCAGCAGGGCGTCGGCGGCCTCCAGGCCCGAGTGGTAGGTGAAGTAGCCCTGGACGACGAGCGCGGCATCCACTGGCAGGCCGGCTTCGGCCAGGGCGGCGACATAGCCGTCATAGCGCAGCTCGCTCGCGGTCTGGTTCGGATGGCCCCGGACGAAGCCGATCCGGGAGTGACCCTTGGCGATCAGGTGACGGGTCATCAATGCGGCGGCCGTGTGATCGTCGATGCGAATGGCGGAGGCGGACGCCAGGGGACGGCCGGTCGCCACCACCACGGTCGGGATACCGGCGGCGGCCAGGCCGCTGACGATCGCGCGCGAGTCGCACAGGGGCGGCGGCAGGATCACGCCATCGACCCCGGAGACGACCATATGATCGACGGCGGCCTGTTCGCTGTCCTCGGCATCGCATTTCTCGACGATCAACTGGATCGCGCTGCGGCTGCACTGGTCCAGGCTGCCCAGCAGGAATTCGCTCAGATAGGCGGCGCTCGGGTTGCTGTAGAGCAGGCCGATCCTGAGGGAACCGGCGCTGGCCAGGCTGCGCGCGGCGGGATTGGGGGAA
Organism: Brevundimonas sp. LM2; assembly: GCF_002002865.1. Lineage (NCBI taxonomy): Bacteria > Pseudomonadati > Pseudomonadota > Alphaproteobacteria > Caulobacterales > Caulobacteraceae > Brevundimonas > Brevundimonas sp. LM2. The sequence goes on from NZ_CP019508.1 coordinate 1,475,286, forward strand.
TAGCCGAGGGTTCGGATCGCCTCGGTGACCCGATGGCGGGTGGCGTCCCGCACGTTGACCTCGCCATTGACGACGCGCGAGACCGTCATCGGTGAGACGCCGGCCAGCCGAGCCACATCGATGATCGTCTTGCCCCCGCCACGCCGTCGGGCGACTCGTTGCTCCAATCCTGCCTCCTCCAACACGCTGGCCCGACCATAGGCCTGCTTTGCAGCGAGTCGAACCCCGTGAAAGCACGTGGAAAACCGCCTTTGGCAATCCGGCGCGCCCGTGCCATGACCTCGACATGTCGATGGACATCAGCCTCCCAAATCGCACCGCCCCGGACCCGTTCCGATGAGCGTATCCAGCGCGGTCGGTCGGACGCGGGTGGGGCCTGGCTTCATCGCGGCCTATACCCTGGCCCAGGTCGGGGCCTTCATCGGCTTCGTCCCGCTGCTCGGCGTGCTGCTGCCGCTGAAGGCGGGGGCCGTCGGCGCGGATTCGGCCGCCCTGCTGCTGAGCCAGGCCGCCGTGCTGGGTGCGGCGACGGCTGCGCTGTCCCACTTCATCTTTGGCGCGCTGAGCGATCGGACCCGTACGCGGTGGGGCCGGCGCAAGCCCTGGATCCTGTTCGGCGCCGGCCTGACCGCGCTCAGCTATGGGGGCGTCTATCTGGCTCAGACCGGATGGCAGCTGATCTGCGCCCTCATCGCGTTCCAGATCTTCTTCAACATGATGTTCGCGCCGCTTCAGTCGATCTTCGCGGACCGTGTGCCGGACGGTCAGAAAGGACTGGTCTCCGCCTTCGTCGGCGTGGCCTATCCGGCGGCCAATCTGTTCGCGGCGCTGGTGATCGCCGTGGCGCTCAGCGATTCGGGAAGCCGCTATCTGATGGTGGCCGCGGCGATGCTGTGCCTGGTGCTTCCCGTCCTGTTCTGGTCGCTGCGCGAGGTCGGCGTCTATCCGGCCAAGCGCGACGCGTCCGGCCCCCTGTTCTCGGCGCTGAGCAAGAAGGACTTTCTCAGGGCCTTCGGCTCACGGCTGCTGATTCAGACGGCGATCGCCCTGAATGCTCTCTACCTGCTCGTCTATCTCCAGGGGCCGAGCGACATCGGTTCCGCCTTGCCGGGCGTGCGTCCCGAGGCCGTCCTTGGCGTGCTGCTGGCCGTCGCGACCGGGGTGGCGCTGCTGGCAGGGTTCGCGACCGGTCTGGCATCGGATCGATGGGGCGGCCGAAAGTTCTATGTCGCCTCCGGCGGCCTGCTGATCGCGGCCGGTATGGCGATCCTGGCCCTGGCCCCCGACTGGCCCGGGCCCCTGGTGGGGGAGATCGTCTATGGTCTGGGCCTCGGCATCTTCACCACGGCGGACGCGGCTCTGATCGCGCAGGTCCTGCCCAACCGGATGACGGTGGGGCGCGACATGGGGATCATGAACGTCGCGGTGACCCTGCCCCAGGTCGCGGCCCCCCTGGCGGGCATCCTGCTGCTGCACGGTGTCGGCTGGAGCCTGCCGACCGTCTTCGGCCTGTCCGCCGCCCTCGCGGTGGCCGGGGCCGTCCTGGTCCTGCGCATCGAGCGCCGGCTGTGAAAGCGAATCAAGCGGCCGGAGGGGCGGACGAGCCGCGGACGATGAGCTGATGCGGGTGGTCGTGGCGCATGCGCACCGCGCCGCCATCCAGCTGGGCCAGCACCATGTCCGCGGCCGAGACCGCCATTTCGAACACGGGCTGTCGCACCGTGGTGATGGCGGGCCAGCTGGTCCGTGAGACCTCCGAATCGTCGAAGCCGACGATGGACAGATTTCCCGGAACGTCCAGGCCCCGTTCGCGGGCCGCCATCAGGGCGCCGACGGCCATGTCGTCGTTCTGGGACAGGATGGCGGTGAAGCGTTCGGGCCCGTCCAACAGGCGCATTGCCGCGTCGTACCCGCTCTGACGCGTGAACAGGCCCGGTTCGATCAACGCGTCGAGCACGGGAAGGTCCGCCGCCGCGAAGGCCAGTCTGTAGCCCTCCATGCGCATCGTGCTGGAGGCATGGGTGGGATCGCCGGTGATCACGGCGATGCGGCGGTGCCCGAGGTCGATCAGGTGTTCGGCGATCTCCCGGGCGGCGGCCACGTCGTCGACCCAGTTGCCGGGGCCCGCCCCGGGATCGGCCGTGGGGGCGATTCGGGCGAAGCGGATGCCCGCCGCCGCCAGGTCGCTCAGAATGCGGGGGTTGTCTGAAGCCGGCGGGGCCAGAACCACCCCGTCCAGGGCGGCGGAGCGCAGCAGTCCGACGATCTCGGCCTCGCGTCGCGCCACCGACGACACCGGGATCACGACGAGTCGGTATCGTTCGTCCTGCAGCCGCTCCAGCACACCCATCTGCAGCTCGACGACATAGCTGGGCGAAGGGTTCTCGTAGACCAGTCCGATCAGATGCGAGCGGCGACGGACCAGGGCCTGGGCCAGAACGTTGGGATGGTAGTTCAAGGCCTCTGCGGCGGCCCGGACCTTCTCGCGGACCCGCTCGGTGACGTTGGGTTCGCCGTTCAGGACCCGGGACACGGTCTTTGTGGATACGCCGGCCCGCCGACTGACATCGAGCATCGTGGTGCGCGAAACGGTTTCAATCAAAGCGGCCCGGCTCCTGAAGGGTATCGGATCACCTTAGCCGGTTTCATCGGCCGATCCAGCGACTGGGTGCTCTCGGCCACACAATCGATCGCAGCGTTAAGGTAGCGCTATCATATGGGTTGACAGCGTAGGACAACACTGAGAGTTCTACGGCGGGGGCGGCGCGTTCGCTGCTCAATAATGATGACGGCACAGCCGTTGCGGAGGGAAATCATGCGGGGAATTTCGATCTTGAAGACGCTTGGGCGTTCGACGTCGGCGATTGCGCTGATGAGCGGCCTCGCGCTTCCGGCACTGGCACACGCTCAGGCCCAGAGCCCGGCGCAGAGCGCCACCCAGGAAAGCACCGTCGACGAAATCGTCGTCACCGGCATCCGGGCCAGCCTGGACCGGGCCATCGACATCAAGCGGAACTCGTCGGGCGTCGTCGACGCGATCTCGGCCGAAGACATCGGCAAGTTCCCCGACACCAACCTGGCGGAATCGCTGCAGCGCGTGTCCGGCGTCTCGATCAACCGGGTGAACGGCGAGGGTTCGGAAGTCACGGTTCGCGGCTTCGGCGGCGGTTTCAACCTCGTGACCCTGAACGGTCGCCAGATGCCGACGGCCAACGTCGTCGCCGTGGGCGGGGACCAGGACGTCGACTTCTCGACCGCCACCAGCCGCTCGTTCGACTTCTCCAACATCGCCTCCGAGGCGGTCAGCCTGCTGGAAGTCTACAAGACCGGCCGCGCCGAGATCCCTTCGGGCGGCATCGGCGCCACGATCAACGTCGTCACCCGCACGCCGCTCGCCAATCGCGAAGCGGGCTGGAACGGCAGCTTCGGCGTCAAGGCGGTTCATGACTCCAGCGTCGACGGGGGCGAGGAGATCACGCCCGAGACCTCGGGCATCGTCAGCTGGCGCGACGAGGACCGTACGTTCGGCGTGCAGCTGTTCGGCAGCTATCAGAAGCGCGAAAGCGCCGCCGTCAGCTCGACCACCAATGCCTGGAACATCCGCACGCGGGACTTCTTCTTGAACCCGGCGAACGGCCTGGTGAACGCGCAGACCCAGGTGACGAACGCCCCGTCCACCAACCAGCTGGTCGCCTTCCCGAACGACAGCCGCTACCACTTCTCCGAGTCGGAGCGCGAGCGGATCAACGGCCAGGCCGTGTTCCAGTGGCGGCCGATGGACAACCTGACGCTGACCGCCGATGCCCTCTACGCCGAGAACAGCACGACCGAGCAGCGGACGGACCAGGGCAACTGGTTCAACCGGCCCTTCGGTCAGGTGCGGTTCGACGACAACGAGGCCGTGGCCACCACGGTCTTTCTGCAGGAAACCCTCAGCTCGCCGAAGGACGCGGGCTTCGAACAGCAGTTCCGCGCCACCAAGGACACGCTGGAATCCTTCGGCCTGAACGCCGAGTGGGAACTGACGGACCGGTTCACGGTCCGGCTCGACGGTCACATCTCGACGGCCGAGAGCACGCCCGACGCCCCCAACGGTTCCAGCTCGACCCTGGTCAGCATGGGCGCGCCCGTCATCGCGGCCCACTCGGTCGACTTCAGCGGCGACATCCCGGTGCAGTCGATCACGATCAACGATGCGCGCGGCAACAACAACGGTCGCCTGGACCTCGCCGACGTCGGCACCCAGATCGCACGGACCAACGCCTCGCAGCAGGAGCAGGAGGTCAAGGAGATCCGCCTGGACGCCGGCTACGACTTCGGTGAAGGCAGCCGCTTCGACTTCGGCACCGAGTACATCGACTCGTCGATGACCAGCCAGCGGACGCAGACGCAGCAGACGCTGGGCGACTGGGGCATCACCAATCCGGGCGACGTGCAGCGCTTCGCCGCCGGGCTGCTGGAAGAGTTCTGCCTGACCTGCAAGTTCGACACCTTCAACCCGGGCTCGACGGGCGCATCGCTGGTCGCCTTCCGCGGCAATGCCGTCGATCTGCTGAACGCCCTGTCGCCGGTCTACGCTCGCGACAAGAACCCGTTCAACAACGTCGCCGAGGCCGGGAACGCCTCCGCCGTCACCGGCCAGGACTTCAACACGGTCGAAGAGTCCACCTGGGCGGCCTACGGCCAGTTCACCTGGGCCGGCGAGGTCGGCATGATGCCGGTCAACATGACGGCCGGGATCCGGTACGAGCAGACCGACGTGACCTCGACCTCCCTGGTGGCCATCCCGACCGCCATCGTCTGGGCGGCCGACAACGACTTCACCCGGATCGTCGGCTCGCAGGTCCAGCCCGTCAGCGGCGAAGGCGACTATGCCTACTGGCTGCCGTCCCTCGACTTCTCGATCGAGCCGCGTGACAACGTCAAGCTGCGCGCCTCGTTCAGCCGCACCCTGGCGCGGCCCGATTACGGCAACCTGTTCACCGCCACCACGGTCAATGCGCCCGGTCGCCCGATCGCTCTGGGTGGCGTCGCCACCGGCAACTCGGGCAACCCCGACCTGCAGCCGCTGCTGTCGGACAACATCGACTTCTCGGCCGAATGGTATTTCGCGCCGTCCAGCTATGTGTCGGTCGGCTTCTTCGACAAGCAGGTCCGTAACTTCATCGGTCAGGGGACCTTCACCCGCAGCCTGTTCGACCTGCGCGACCCGTCCTCGGGCGTCTCCGGTCGGTCCGGAACCGCGCGGACCCAGCTGACCAACCTCAGCGCCGACATCACCGATGTGAACCTGTTCACCTATACGGCGCTGCTGATCCAGAACAACGGCAACGTCGCCGCTGCTTCCGCCCAGTTCGAAGCACAGCGGACCGGTCCCAACCGGTCTCTGAATCAGGCCTTCGTCGACACGACCCTGGCCGCCGTCGACATCGTCGGTGACGCGAACGACCCGTTCTACCAGTTCTCGGTCGCCCAGCCGGTCAACAACCGTGAAGCCAACATCAATGGCTTCGAGCTCGCCGGACAGTATTTCTACGGCGACAGCGGCATCGGCATCGCCGGCTCCTATACGATCGTCAACGGCGACGTGGACATCGATGTCGGGGCCGACCCCAGCATCGACCAGTTCGCCCTGCTGGGTCTGAGCAACAGCGGCAACGTCACCCTGATCTACGACAACTACGGCGTCTCGGCCCGGCTCGCCTACAACTGGCGCGACGAGTATCTGACCCAGACCAACCGGGGTGGCAACGACCGGAACCCGGTCTTCACCGCCCCCTTCGGCACCCTGGACATGAACGTCAGCTACGACCTGACCGACAACGTCGCCATCTCGTTCGAGGCCATCAACATGACCAGCGAGACGGTGCGGACCTATGGTCGTGACGAGAAGCAGATCTTCTTCGCCCAGGAACTGAAGCCGCGCTACCTGCTCGGCGCGCGCATGCGGTTCTAGTCTCACGAACGGAAAATCGGGGTCGCCGCGCGTCGGCGGCCCCGTCTTTTTTGATGACTTCCTGATTGTCCCCGGCGGGGACCCGGATCATCATCGGGGTTTGCGAGAAAGCGTCCCGTGACGAACATCGTCCTGCTCAACAATCTCGACCATGCCGACCTGCGCGTCGCGCCGGGCTATGGCGCGGCCTTCGGCGACGCGATCAATCAGGTTCTGGTCTTCCCCACCGAGTTCGAAGCGCTGCAGCGGGAATACGTCATCCTGTTTCGTAAGGACCCTCAGGGGGCGCCCCAGGCCGTCGCTCTGCTCGGCCTCGACCGCGACGAGAACCTCTTTCTGGACGGGTCCGAATGGCGCGCGCGCTATGTGCCGGCCATCCAGCGGCGCGGGCCCTTCTCCATCGGTCTGCGCAGCGCCCAGACCCCGGGTTCGGAGCCCGATGCCAACATCAATGTCGACCTGGACCACCCGCGCATCGCTGACGCGGGAGGGAAGGGCGAGGCGGTGTTCCGCCGCCATGGCGGCGCGACGCCCTATCTCGACACGATCACCGTCGCCCTGGCCGACATCTATGAAGGGCTGAAGGCCGTCGGGCCGATGTTCGAGGCCCTCGACGCGGCGGGTCTGATCGAGCCGGTCGCTATCGACGTCACCACCGCGGCCGGTGTCCGCTATGATCTCGAGGACATCTTCACCGTCAGCCGAGATCGTCTGGCCGCCCTGGACGGCCCCGCCCTGGAGCGGCTGCATCGGGGCGGATGGCTGACACTGGCCATTCACGTGGTCTCGTCTCTGGCCAATCTTGGACGTCTGGTCGAGATGAAGGACGCGCGGAAGGTGGCGCGGTGATCACGCGGCGCACCCGGGTGGTCGAGACCCCGCCGACCGGGCCCCTGCCGCTGGACGACCTGCTGGCCCAGCAGACGCCGGTCATCCTGCGGGGTCTGGCCCGCGACTGGCCCTTGACCGTCGCCGGCCGGCAGGGGGCGCAAGCCGCGATCGACTATCTCAAGCGGTTCGACGCCGGTCTGCCCGTGGTCGCCTACACCGCCGGACCGGAGATCAAGGGGCGTTATTTCTACACCGGCGACATGACGGGGATGAATTTCGAGGCGCGGAAGGTGCCGCTGGGGCCCTGTCTGGACGCGATTGCCGATCAGATGGCGGTCGAGGCCCCGCCGTCCATCTATGTCGGGTCCACCGATCTCGACACCTATCTGCCCGGGCTGAGGGCCGAGAACGGCCTGGATCTCCCCGCGCCGGCCGAGGGCTGCGATCCGGCCATCGTCAGCATATGGCTGGGCAACCGGACCACGGCCGCGACCCATTTCGACCTGTCCAACAACCTGGCCTGCTGTCTGGTCGGTCGCCGTCGCTTCACCCTGTTTCCGCCGGATCAGATCGGCAACCTGTATCCCGGACCGATGGATCCCACACCGGGCGGGCAGGTGGTCAGCCTGGTGGACCTCAGAGCGCCGGACCTGGAGCGCTATCCCCGGTTCGCGGCGGCGGCGGCGGCGGGCGAGATCGCCGAGCTGGAACCCGGCGACGTCCTATTCTACCCAGCCCTGTGGTGGCACAATGTCGAGGCGTTGGACCCCTTCAACGCCATGGTCAACTACTGGTGGAACGCGGTGCCGGCCTTCATGGACCCGCCGATGACCACCCTGCTGCACGGGATGCTGAGCCTGCGCGACCGGCCGGAGCCGGAAAAACAGGCCTGGCGGGCCTTGTTCGACCACTATGTCTTCGGCCCGGGGGAGGCGGCGGCGCGTCACCTGCCGGAGGCCGCGCGGGGCGATCTGGCGCCGCTGGACGAGCGCTCGGCGCGCCGGCTGCGGGCGCGCGTCCTTCAGAAATTGAACCGGTAGGAGACGGCCATGACCGAACCGCGCAAGACCCGAGTGGTGATCGCCGGCGGCGGCACGGCGGGCTGGCTGGCGGCGGCGGTGCTGACCCGACAGTTGGGCTCGCTGCTGGACATCACCCTGGTCGAGTCCGAGGAGATCGGCACCGTCGGCGTGGGCGAATCCACCATCCCGACCGTTCGGTCCTTCCACGCCCTGATGGGGGTGGACGAGGCCGAGTTCATGCGCACCACCGGGGCGACGTTCAAACTGGGCATCTCGTTCGAGGGCTGGACCCGGCCGGGCGACCGCTACATCCACTCCTTCGGCGACGTCGGAAAATCGACCTGGATGGGCGATTTTCAGCATTTCTGGCTGGAGGCGAAGGATCGCGGCATCGCCGGCGACCTCGGGGACTACTGTTTCGAACACCAGGCGGCGGCCCAGGGCCGGTTCGCGACCGGGCCGGAATCACGCATCAACTATGCCTATCACCTGGATGCCGGCCGCTATGCCCGCTACCTGCGCGGCCGTAGCGAGGCGGCCGGGCTGGTGCGCCGCGAGGGCCGGATCGAGCGGGTCGAGCGCGATCCGGAGACCGGGCTGATCGCCGCCCTGATCCTGGCCGACCAGCAACGGATCGACGGCGACCTGTTCCTGGACTGCACGGGGTTTCGAAGCCTGCTGATCGGCGAAGCCATGGGTGTCGGGTTCGAGGACTGGGGCCACTGGCTGCCGACCAACCGGGCTCTGGCGGTGCAGACCACCTCGACCGGCCCGGCCGTGCCCTATACGCGGGCGATCACCCACGATGCGGGCTGGCGCTGGCGCATCCCCCTGCAGCACCGCGTCGGCAACGGCCTGGTCTATGCCTCGGACTTCCTGTCGGACGACGAGGCGCGGGCGCGGCTGCTGGCGTCGATCGAGGGCGATCGGCTGATCGAGCCGGGGTTGATCCGGTTCCGGACCGGACGGCGGCTGAAGGCCTGGGAGGGCAACTGCGTGGCCCTGAGCCTGGCCAGCGGCTTCGTCGAGCCGCTGGAATCGACCAGTATCCATCTGATCATGACGGCCCTGACGCGACTGATGCAGGCCTTTCCGTTCGACGGCATCAGCCCGGCGGTGGTGGCGCGCTACAATGACCAGTCGCGAGCCGAGCTGGAAGGCATCCGCGACTTCATCATCCTCCACTACCATCTGAACGAACGCGAAGAGCCGTTCTGGCAGCGCCAGCGTGAGATGGAGGTGCCGGAGACGCTGAAGGCACGACTGGCCCTGTTCGCCGAGGGGGCCCAGGCCTATCAGGCCCAGGACGACCTGTTCCGCGTCGCCTCTTGGCTTCAGGTGCTGGTGGGGCAGGGGATGCAGCCCCGTCAGTATCACCACATGGCCCGGCTGATGCCGGATGCCGCCTTGGCCGGCGCCCTTGGCGACTTGAAGCGCAACATCGACAAGGCGGTCGCCGCCTTGCCGACGCACGAGGCCTTCCTGGACCGGTACTGCCGCGAACGGCAGCCGGCCCAGGCGGCCTGACCGAAGGGGTCTGCCGGGCGTCAGCCCGGGCAGACCGCCTCGCCCGTATTCGACACCAGGCGCAGGTCCTCGATGGCCAGGGCCAGGCGACCCGAGGTCGTCAGGATCAGCGGTTCGTCCGTCTTCGACAGATCCACGCCCGCGTCGCGCAGGCAGCTGAGCTTGACCTGGATGGTCCGGAAGGTCCCAGCCTGGCCGCCGGCCAGCAGCGAGGTGATGTCGACCCCACCCCGGCAACCGACGCCGCAACCGGCCGACAGCTGGACCGGCGCGCTTGGAGGCGTATCGACGCGGAAGCGGATGGCGACCGCCATGTCGCCCGTGGCCTGGCGCTGCAGATCGACCGGCGGGCCCTGGACCGAGAAGGAGGCTTCCCCGGCCCCCGACCAGGTCAGCAGACGTCCGCTTTCCTGGGCCGTGACGTCGGCGACGGTCGCCGACAGCACGCCGCCGGGGCTCCGGCCCTGATCCGCGCGCAGGCTGCCGGCGCTGTCGCGCAGGTCGAAGCCCCAGGGCGCGGGCACGCGTCCGGCGGTGAAGAAGACGTCCGAAGCGCCCACCGCCGCGGCGACCCCCGCGTCTTCCGACAGGGTGGCCAGATTGCCCTGGTCGCGCACGGACAGGCCGTGGCCGAAGGCGAACAGCGGATCGTAGTCCGGGTCGGTGCGGTTCAGCCGGTACTGGTCCGCCCGGCGCGGCCAGGAGAAGGACAACCGGCCGGTGAAGTCGTGGGCGACACCGCCGTCCGGGGCGCGGAACAGCAGGTCGGCGACGCCGCCCCCCTCGCTGCCCGGCAGCCAGGCGGCGACGAAAGCGTCCGAGGCGTTGAGCTCGGGGTTCACCCACAGGGGACGACCCGACAGGAACACCGAGACGACCGGAATGCCCTGGGCCTTCAGACGGCGCAGCATCTCGAGCGGGGCTTCGGGCGCGAAATCGAGATTCGGACGGTCGCCCTGGAACTCGGCATAGGGATCCTCGCCGAAGACGACGATGGCGACGTCGGGGCGGGTGGTGAAGCTGCCGTCCGCGCTCAGGGTCGCCTGGCCGCCGCCGGCCTTGACGGCCTCGGAGATGCCGCCCCAGATCGACTGGCCGTTCGGGAAGTCGGCGTTGGTGTTGCCCGAGCCCTGCCAGCTGATGGTCCAGCCGCCGGCCTGTTTGCCGATGTCGTCGGCTCCGTCGCCGGCGACCAGGACGCGGGCGCCCGGCCGGAGCGGCAGCAGGCCCTCCTGATTCTTCAGCAGGACCAGCGATTCACGCACGGCCTGACGCGCCAGGGCGCGGTGATCGGCCGAGCCGAAGACCGAATAGTCGCCGGCCCCGGCCCGCTGGTTCGGCGCGGGATTGTCCAGCAGTCCGGCCTTGATCTTGACGCGCAAAATACGGCGCACCGCGTCGTCCAGCCGGGCCGTCGTGATCTCGCCGGAGCGCGCCTGGGCCAGGGTGTTGTCGTACAGGCCGCGCCAGCTGTCGGGGGCCATGAACATGTCGATGCCGGCGTTGAACGCCCGGGCGCAGTTGTCGTTGGTGCAGCCGGCGACCTGGCCGTGGGCGTTCCAGTCGCTGACGACGAAGCCGTCGAAGCCCATCCGGTCCTTCAGCGCCTCGGTCAACAGGCCGTGGTGTCCCGTGACCTTCTCGCCGTTCCAGCCCGAAAAGGTGGCCATGACCGTCAGGGCTCCCGCCGCGATGGCGGGCGGATAGCCGGCGTTGTGGATGCGGATGAGTTCCGCCTCGGACACCCGGGTGTCGCCCTGGTCGCGGCCGCCGTCGGTGCCGCCGTCGCCCAGATAGTGTTTGACCGAGGATACGGTCCGGCCCGGCTGCAGGCCGACGTCCCCGCCGGTCGGACCCTGCAGGCCCTCGACCACGGCGCGGGAATAGGCGGCGACGACTTCGGGCTCCTCGGAATAGCTCTCATAGGCCCGGCCCCAGCGGTCGTCGCGCGCCACGGCCACGGTCGGGGCGAAGGTCCAGTCCACGCCCGTGGCGGCCAACTCCTTGCCGGTCGCTTCGCCGATCCGGCGGATCAGGTCGGGATCGCGGGCGGCCCCCAGGCCGACGTTGTGCGGAAAGATGGTCGCGCCGAAGACGTTGTTGTGGCCGTGGACCGCGTCGACGCCGAAGATCACCGGGATCGGGGTGTGGCCCGGCCGGGCCTCGGTCGAGACCTCGTAGAAGGCCTGGGCCAGGGCCAGCCAGGCTTCGCGTGGCGCACGGTCGTTGTTGCCCGGCCCGGAGTTGCCGCCGGCCAGGACCGACCCCAGGGGATAGCGGCGCAGGTCCTCGGGGGTGATCGATCCGATATCGCCCTGGATCGTCTGGCCGACCTTTTCCTCCAGCGACATGCCGGCCATCAGCGTCGTGATGCGGGCCTCGACCTCGGCGTCGACCAGGCCGGCGTCGGGGACGCTGGGCCAGGCGCTGGGGTTGACGACGGGCACCAGCGTGGTGGCGTCGGGCACTGGCGCCGTGCCGTCGGGTGCCGACACAGGCGCGGTCGCGCAGGCGGCCAAGGCGCAGGTCGCGCCGGCCATGAGCAAGGCCCGAAGGCCGACCTTCCGGAGAGTCGTCATTTGCGTTCCTGGACGTTGATCCCAGGCGGTGGTCCGCCCGATGGTTGTTGGCCGTAAGCCTAGACCTATATCCGGGGAGGATGACAGCGCTGTCAACCGGTGAGCGTATGGATGCCCCGGTCGGGCCGCCGCTGCGCGGCGATGAAGTTTTCATGAAACCGTGTCGCGCGCGCTGAGGGCTGCCGGAGGGCTGTCGTTGTTCGCTGCAGGGGGTGCACGGGGTCGTCTTATGGACGAGCCGTCGCCGATGACGCCAATCGGAGATCCACGATGAAATCGACCACCAGCCCGGTGCGCGCCGCGACCGGCATGCGCCTCGTCACCAGCCTTCTGTGCGGCAGCGCGCTCGTGGCCCTCAGCGCCGGCACCGTCTCCGCCCAGCAGGCGACGCCGCGCCAGGACGAGGAGACCACCCTCGACGAGGTCGTCGTCACCGGCTCGTTCGCCATCAGCCTGGCCGACTCGCTGGCGATCAAGCGCCGCGCCGACTCGATCTCGGACTCGGTGTCGGCCTCCGACATCGGGAACTTCCCGGCGGTGAACATCGCCGAAGCCCTGCAGCGGGTCCCCGGCGTGTCGATCTCGCGCGAAGCCGGCGAAGGCCAGTTCGTCAGCGTCCGGGGCCTGGGCCCGAACTTCCAGTCGGTGACCCTGAACGGCTCGCCGATCGCCTACAATGAGAACATCCGCAACTCCGACCAGAGCGGCCGCCAGTTCCAGTTCCGCGTCATCCCGGCCGACCTGATCTCGGCCATCGTCGTGACCAAGTCCCCGACGGCCGACCTGATCGACGGCGGCATCGGCTCCAACATCGACATCCGCACCGCCGACGCCCTGGCGACCGAGCCCTTCGCCACAGCCCGCGCCTTCACCCACTATGAGGAGCGGACCGAGGAACACACGCCGAACGGCTCCATTTCGGCCGGCTGGCGCAATGCCGAGCGTACCTTCGGCGTCGTCGGCGGCGTGTCTCTGGCGACCCGCCACGTCCAGTTCGATCGCGTCCAGACCACGGGCTACACCAACCGCGTCATCAACGGCGCGACCGTCTCCGTGCCGAACGAGATCCAGATGACGCTGGAGCAGGAAGAGCGCACCCGCCTCAGCGCCATGGCCGGCCTGTCCTGGAAGCCGACCGACAGTTTCGCCCTGCGGGCCGACGCCCTGTACTCGCGCTTCAACAACGTCATCGACGAGGACCGCCTCAGCTTCGGCTTCGGCGGCCGGTCCGACTTCACGACGCGCTTCGTCGCCTCCAGTGCCCGCGTCGTGGACGGCGTCCTCTACGCCGGCCAGATCAACGGCGGCCGCATCGACCGCAACGCCGAGTATTCCGAGCAGCAGCATGAGAACCTGTTCGTCAAACTGCAGGCGGACTGGGACGTGCTCGGCTGGACCGTGACGCCCTCCATCAGCTATTCCGAAGCCATCTCCTTCCTGCCGGTGCCGCTGCAGCGGATCAGCGGCGCGACCGCCGAGAACCCGGCCGGCCTGACCTACAGCTATGATTTCGGCGACGATCCGGTCGGGAACCGCGAGTACGCCTCGCTGCTGACCAATCTCGACCTGTCCAGCCCGACCTCGACCCGTGCCACCACCTACCGCACGCGTCCGATCAACTCCGAGGACAACGACACGACCGCCCTGCTGAACCTCCAGCGCGATCTGGATGCGCGGTTCGGCGCGGTGGAGCTGGGAACGATCCGGTTCGGTGGCCAGTACACCGAGCGCAGCCGCGACTATCAGCGGCGCGACCGGGTCCTGACGGCCCGCCCCGGCATCGACGTGAATACCGCGAACTACCTGGATCAACAGCTGCCGAAGAACGCCTTCAACCAGTCGATCGCCAACCTGTATCCCCAGGGCCTGACCTACGATCGCGAACTGTACGGCATCTCCTTCGTGATCCCGAACGAGTCCGGCAACACCAACGCCCAGTCGGACGACCTGGTCGCGACCGGAGCCGACCTGCAGCAGTCCTATGGCGTCGACGAGACGATCACCGCCCTCTACGGTCGCGCTGATTTCTCGGTCGATTTCGGCCCCGTGCCGATGGACGCCAACCTGGGCCTGCGTTGGGTGTCGACCGACACCCTGGTCAAGGGCACCCTGCTGACCGCCGGCCGCACCGCGACCGGTGCCGTGACCACCGTGGTCAACCCGCAGACGTTCGAGGGTTCGTACGAAGAGTTCCTGCCCAGCCTGAACCTGAACTTCGAACTGCGCGACGACGTCCTGCTGCGCCTCGGCGTCTCGCGCACCCTGACCCGGCCGTCGCTGGCCGACCTGCGCACCGCGGTCGTCCCGAACAGCTCGCTGATCACCCAGGTGTTCCTGAACGGTCAGACGGCCCTCGACACCGCCGTGGCCTCGGCCAAGGTCGGCGTCGGCGGCAATCCGGAGCTGCAGCCCTATACCTCGGTCAACTACGACGCCTCGCTGGAGTGGTATTTCAACGACTTCGGTGCCCTTTACGGGGCGGTGTTCTCCAAGGACATCTCGAACTTCATCGGCGGCATCGCCCGGACCGAACAGATCCTGTTCGCCACCCAGGCGGGCCAGACCCTGACGGCCGACCTGCAGATCACCCGTCCCCAGAACATCGGCGACGCGACGATCGAGGGCTTCGAGATGGGCTTCTCCTACAAGCTGGACTGGGGCCTGGGTCTGTCGGCCAGCGCCACCTTCACCAGCAGCGAGGCCGAGATCGAGGCCACCCCGGGCGTCTTCACCACCGCCGGTCTGCAAGGCGTGTCGGACGAGAGCTTCTCGATCAACCCCTTCTTCGAACGGGGTCCCTTCGAGGCGCATCTGAGCTATACCTATCGCTCTGACTTCGCCGCCAACGGCAACATCAGCCCGGGCTCCAACGCCGTGATCGACGAGAACTCCGCCATCATGGCCGACGGGTTCGGGACCCTGGACTTCGGGGCCTCCTACCAGATCAACGACACCTTCCAGGTGTTCGCGGAGGGCACGAACATCATGGACGAGCGTCAGGCGGTCTATTTCGGCAAGGAAACCCGTCCGTTCCAGGTCCACGAATACGGCCCGAGCTACAACCTCGGCCTCCGGGCAACCTTCTGAGACCGACCACCCGCCAGACTGGAACCGCCCCCTCCTTGCGAGGGGGCGTTTTCGTTCGCGCTTGGCACCGAACGAGCGCTTTCGCATGACCGGCGTGGCCCTTTCCCGGCTGCGCGCCGAACTGGTGTCCTATCTGGCACGGCGCGGCGCCTCGCCGGAGGAGGCGGAGGACATCGTACAGGAGGGGTTCGTGCGGTTCGCCCGCGCCGGCCACCAACCCGATCACGTCGATGCCCGTCCGCTGCTCTTCGTCATCTGCCGCAACCTGATGGGGGATCATTGGCGCAGCGCCGGTCGCGTCCGCGCGCGCCAGGCCCCGCTGAGCCCAGACGACATGGAGGCCACGGGCGAACCCCTGGCGAGCGACAGCCCCAGCCCCGATCGCAGCGCCATCGCGCGCCAGGACCTGGCCCAGGCCGCCGCCGTGATCCGCAGTCTGCCCGCGAAGACCCGCGACGCCTTCCTGCTGCATCGTTTCGAAGATTTGACGTATCGTCAGATAGCGGATCGTCTTGGTGTGTCGGTCAGCATGGTCGAAAAGCATGTGGCCGAAGCCCTTCGCCGGCTGAAATCGGCGCGGGATGACTGAGGTGGCGAGGGTTTCGGTCGTTGAGAAGACAAGCGGTGCGCGAGTATGCGACAGGCCGCATGCCCTGGGAGGGGTCTCCTGCCGCTATGCGTGACCGCCTTCTTGCCCTTTTCAGACCGCGACCCCGCACGGCGGAGGCCTGGCTGGCGCGGCTCGGCCGGCCGTCGGTGACCCCGCGCGAACTGGCGGCCTTCGTAGCCTGGCTGGACGAGGATCCGGCGCACCTGGACTCGTATCAGACGCTGAAGGCGCTGGTCGCGGACACCCGCAGCCTGAAGAGCGCCTTCACCGCCGAACTGGCCGCCATCCCCGCGCGGGCGCAGCGTCGCCGGCGCGCCCGCGGCTGGACCTGGGCCCCTCCTGCGCTGGGCGCGGTCGCCGCGGCGGCCGCCGCCGTCGTGCTCCTGCCCTCGTTGTGGACGGCGATGTCCGACCCCCTGGCCGGTGCCCAGGTGATTTCGACCGCCGTCGGCGAGATCCGCGATGTGACCCTGTCCGACGGATCGCGCGTGACGCTCGACACGGACACCCGCATCCGGGTGAAGATGAGCGCCTCGGCCCGTCGCCTGCAACTGGAGGCCGGGCAGGCCTATTTCGCCGTCGCCCACGATGCCGACCGTCCTTTCGAAGTGGCTCTGGCGGATCGCGCCGTGGTCGTCACGGGGACGAGGTTCACGACCTCGCTGATCCAGGGCCGCGCCCACGTCGCCCTGCTGGACGGGTCGATCACGCTGGAACCGCGCGGCGCGGAGGGCGGGCCCGCGCGTCTGGCGCCGGGGCAGGCGATGCGCTTCACCGCCGGACGGCCGCTGCAGCCGCAACCGCGGTTCGACCCCACGACCGCCGCGGACTGGCGCGCGCGTCGACGGATCTATCTCGACGTGCCCCTGTCGGACGTTCTGGCCGATCTGTCGCGCTACACGACGCAGAACCTCGTGGTCGCCGACCCGGCTGTCGCGCGCATGCGGGTGACGGCCGTGGTGCCGCTGGAGGGGCCGGGGTCGGTGGTCGCCAGCATCGATCGGCTGCTGCCGGTCACGCTCGTCGCGGTGTCCGCCGACCGCACGGAGGTCCGGGCACAAGAGGTTCGCACGCCTGTCATGAGGCCTGAATAGAGGACAGGGTGCGGCGGAGGGCGTCGCGCCCACGTCAGCACAGGCATGTCGCTCCATCCCGCGTTCGCCGTGTCCGTCGCCGCGATCCTGGCGGTCGCGACGCCCGGCACCGCCGGGGCCCAGACACGCACGTCCTACGACATGCCGTCCCGCGAGGTGGGCACGGCGCTGGTCGAGCTGTGCGTGCGCGCCGGATGCGCGGTCGGCTTCGCGACCCCGCCCGATCGCACCTATCGCAGCCGCGCCGTCCGTGGGGCCCGGAGCTGGCAGGCGGCGGTGCGGACCATGCTCGAGGGCACAGGCCTGCGCTATCGCATCGAGGGGCGGTTCGTGCGGGTCTGGGCCGAGCCGGAGCGGCCAGAGCCGCCTCCGTCTCCCAGGGACGAACCGACCACATTGGAACCGGTCATCGTCACCGGACGGTTCGCTCTCGGGATCGATACGGCTCTGGACGAGAAGCGAGAGGCCGACGTCATTCAGGACTCGGTGTCGGCCGCCCGGATCGGCGAACTTCCGGCGGCCAATCTGGCCGAGGCGCTCCAGCGCGTGCCCGGGGTGGCGATCGAGCGTGAGGTCGGGGAGGGGCAGTTCGTCAGCGTCCGGGGGCTGGGCCCCCTGTTCCAGTCGGTGACGCTGAACGGGGCCCCCGTGGCCTTCAACGAGAATATCCGAAACTCGACCCAGAGCGGCCGGCAGTTCCGCTTTCGCGCCCTGTCGGCCGACCTGCTCGGGGGCGCGACCCTGACCAAGACGGCGACGGCGGATCTGGTCGACGGCGGCATCGGGTCGAACATCGACATCCGCACCATCCGGGGCCTGGGCGGACCGGACTTCGTCAGCGGCCAGCTGGCGGGCCACTACGAAGCGCGGTCCGGGGCCCTGTCGCCGGATGCGACCCTGTCGGGCCGGTGGCGCAACGGCGCGCGCGACCTCGGCCTCGTCGCCGGACTGGCGGGCCAGCAGCGGCAGGTCCAGTTCGACCGGTTCCAGACCCAGCGCTATCGGGACATGGAGATCGGCGGCGTGACCGTCGCGGTGCCGAACGATCTGCGCACCACGCTGGAGCGCGAGGATCGGGACCGGATCAGCGGCTTCGTCGGGGCCCAGTGGCGGCCGAACGACGCCGTCACGGTGGATTTCGACGCCCTGGTGTCCCGCTTCACCAATGCCATCCGCGAGGACCGGATCGTCTATGATTTCGGCGAGCGGCTGCGCAACGGCTCTTTGGTGCCCGACAGCGTGCGCGTGAGCGATGGGGTGTTGACGGCGGCGACCCTGAATAACGGCCGGATCAGCAACAACCTTGAGATGTCGTCCCAGACGCACGACAACGTCGCCGCCAGCCTGTCGCTGGAGGCCCGGGCGGGGGCCTGGCGGCTGCGGCCCCGGCTCAGCTATTCCCGTGCGCTCTCGCGGCTCGATGTGCCGCTCCAGCGGATCGCGGCGGTGACGGCCGAGGGCCAGGCTTACGGCTTCGACTTCGGCGACGACCCGCTGGAGACCCGGCGTGTCGCGCGGCTCGAGACCGATTTCGACCTGACCGATGCCTCGGCCCTGACCTGGGCGCGCTATGGCGTCCGGGCCACCGATGTCCTGGACGACGACGTCACCGGTCTGTTTGCAGCCGATCGCGACGTCGCCATCGCCCTGGGGCCTTTGAGGGTGGAGCGGCTTGAGCTGGGCGGGCAGTTCAGCGACCGGGACCGGGACTATCAGCGGCGCGATCGCGACGCCGCCCTCCGTCCCGGCGCGAACCTCGATGCGGGCTTCTTCGGGGTCCGGGTTCCGGCGAACGCCTTCTCCGGCGTGATCCGCGACGGCGATGGCCCCTGGACGGCGGCGGATTTCGACCGGTTTCGGGCCGCCTTCGTCATTCCGGGCGAGCGGGACGGCGTGATCTTCTATGCGGATGACCTCCAGCCCACGGGCACCGACCTGCAGAGCTCCTATCAGGTGATGGAGTCCATCGCGGCGCTCTACGCGCGGTTGGATGTCTCCACCGATGTGCTCGGTCGCTCGGCCTCGGGCAATCTGGGTCTTCGCATAGTGGGCGCGCGAACCGGGGTGATCGGTTCGATCCTGGGCGTCGACGCCAACGGCGCGCTGGAGGTGCGCCCGCTCTCCTCGCAGGATGAAAGCCAGGCCTGGCTGCCCAGCGCCAACCTGGCCATCCAGATCACGCCTCGCACCCTGCTGCGGCTGGCGGCGGCGCGCAGCCTCACCCGCCCATCCCTGGCCGACCTGGGCGCCGCCACGATTCCCGCCAGCACGCTGGTCAGCGCCATCTATCGACGCGGCCAGGCCGAGATCGACGCGCCCGACCCCGCGACCATCTTCACCGGGGTCGGCGGCAATCCCGATCTGAAGCCCTATCAGGCGACCAGTTTCGACGTCTCGCTGGAGCGCTATTTCGACGGTTTCGGAGCCTTCAGCGCCGCCGTCTTTCACAAGACGATCGACGACTATGTGCTGGTGGTGGACCAGGTCGAGCGCCTGACCTTCGCGACCCGGCTGGGCGCGCCGGTCGTCGCCGAGGTGATGATGTCGCGGCCGCGCAACGTCGGACGGGCGACCGTCTCTGGCCTGGAACTGGGCTTCAGCCGGCGGCTGTCGTCGGGGCTGGGCGTGTGGTCCAGCGCGACCGTCACAGAGGCCCGCAGCCGCAACCAGACCACCGGGGTCACGACCGACCTTCAGGGGGTGTCGCGTTACGCCTGGTCGGTCAGCCCCTTCATCGAGCGCGGCCCGTTCGAGGGCCATGTCTCCTGGACCTGGCGATCCCGGTTCCGCTCGGTCGCGGACCTGCAGGGAGGCGGGGTGACGGCCTTCGTGGTCGGCGACGCCGGTGTGCTCGACCTGTCGGCCTCGTGGCGGCTGCGGCCGGACCTGACGGCCTTCGTCGAGGGGGGCAATCTGACCGACGCAGTCGACGTCGCCTACGACGGCGACCCCAGCCGCCTGCTTCAGGTCACGCGGGCGGGACGCTCCTTCTCGCTCGGTCTGAAGTTCGCCCTTTAGTCCGCCACGACGATGAAGACCGGATTGCCGTAAAACCACAGGTCCGACCAGGGATCCTCGCCCGCCGGGTCGGGGGTCGGCTCCAGCTCGTCGCCCGCGGTGCCTCGAACGCGCAGATACAGGGGGCCGCGCACATCGCGAAGGGTGTGCCGGAAGGTCCAGACGTCGCCGTCCACCACGCCCTCCGATGGGGCGAAGCGGTGTGCGACCCGGGTGGACGGATGGCGTTCGGCGGCCGCGCCCGGGGTGGCCGCTTCCACGTCGCCGACGATCAGATCGACGCGCCGCACCTGTGCCGTCCGGCCCGAGGCGTTCGGCCCGGCCGGATCGCGCAGGCGCACGGTGACCGCCACGTCGCTGCCTGCCGGCACGGTCAGCGACCCGCCCATCTGGGCCTGCCGCTCACCCTGGGTCGCGGTGACGTCCAGCTCGGACACCAGATCGCCTGTGGTGACGAAGACGCGCCCGGACCGCAGCCCGGCCAGGATCGCATCCGGCGCGGCGACGGCGTGGACATAGGTCTTGGAGTATTCACCCGGCCAGAAGTCGTCGCCGCCCTCGCTGTGGTTGCGATGGGAGTCGGAAGTGGCGGTGATCCACCAGCGGCGGCCCTCGCCCAGCATGGCGTCCCAGACGCCGCCCAGGGTGGCCGTCATCTGGTCGAACCCGCCCATCGTGGGCGAGCGGCGATAGATGCCGCGCGCGCCGTCGGGCTTCATCCCCGTCGCCTGGTGCCCCGGAGCGCCCTCCATGCCGATGGCGACGCGGGGGGCGGCGTCGTGCCAGGCGCGCAGCGAGACGGGATCGTGTTCGCCCCAGACCCCGACGCCCTCGGCCGAGCGGGACGGGTGGTTGGCGATGACGATGGGGCGGGGCTCCATCGCGTCCATGGCCCGCAGCGCTTCCAGCATCACGGCGCGGGTGTCGCGCCCCGGGTTCGCCGGGAACGGTTCGCGGGTGCCATAGGTGCTTTCGATCCGACGCAGCATCTCGCGTTCGCCGTCGTGGATCGGAATGATCAGGCTGGAGTGTTCGCTGCCGGGCGTGTCCAGCTCCATGCCGTAGAACTGGATGACGCCGGGGGTCTCGCGGCGCGAGGCCAGCAACTCGGGATAGGCCTGTTCGGCGTTGATCACCGAGTGGCCGGGGCCGCCGTGGTCGGTCGAGACCATCCAGCGCAACCCGAACCGGCCCGCCGCGGCGCCATTCTGGACGATGGTATGCGGCCCGTCGCCGCCCAGGGTGGGGCGGGGCAGGGCGGTCGGGTCGGCCGGGTCGGGGGTGTAGGTGGCGCTGAACCGGCTGTGGACGTGGTGATCTCCCGCGAGCCAGCGCGCGCCCTCGGACTGGGCCTCGACCGCGCCCGGCGCCAACACGCCCGCTCCCAGCCCCAGCAGGGCCAGGACGGAGACACTGCGTCGCTGCCGGGAAACGGTCGGGTGATGATTTGTCATACAAAGTCTCTCGGCGGGTTCGACGATCCTTCTCAGACAACGTCCGGGCGCGAGCGATCCTCAGCCGCATAGAACCCCTGACACCGAAACTTCACGGCCGACCGGACGAGGACCCGACGACGGCCTGCTGCGACGCCGACGATCTCCGCGGCAGCCTCAGACACGTTCGAGCGACCGCACGAACACCTTGGCACCAATGCGGGTCAGGCCGCCTGGGCCCCCGGACGGCCGTCCTCCACGACCCAGGTCTTGAGGGTCGACACAGAGGCCGAGGGATCGCGCACGTCGCTGATGGCCTGATAGCGGGCCGTCATCTGCTCGGGCGTGAGGTCCATGGAGATGTAGCCTCGGACGCGGCTGTCGAAGAACTTGATGTGCGGATTGGTCTTCATGGCCGCCATCAGGCCGTCGTAGGGCGGCCCGCCGGACGTGATCGACGTGCCCGCGAACTCTGTCGCCACCGTCGGCGAGGACTCGTCGCGGCTGTCGAGCTTGACGTCATTGGTCCAGAACGAGTGGTAGTCGCCGGCGAGCACGACCGGATTGCGCGGACGCAGGGTCGACAGCGCCTGGGTCATCCGATCGCGCGCCGCCGGGAAGCCGTCCCAGGTGTCGGTCCAGTAGCGGGTGTCGCCGCCGGTCTCGAAACGGAGCCCGGCCATGATCAGATCCTGACCCAGGATCGTCCAGGCCGCGTCCGTCCGGGCCAGGCCGTCGTACAGCCAGCGTTCCTGGTCGAAGCCGAGGAAGGTGCGCGATGGATCCAGCCGGTCGGCGCAGGTCGCGTCGGTGACGATCTGGCCGCGCGCGACCCCGCTTTCGACGCAGGGCTGGCGGGACCGATATTGACGCCCGTCCAGCATGAAGAACTGGGCCAGGCGGCCGTAACGGACGCTGCGATGGATCGGCATCTGCAGACGGGCGTCCAGGCGGGTCCGGCGGATCGGCATGGCTTCGTAGAAGGCCCGATAGCCCGCCGCGCGGCGTTGCAGGAAGTCCGCGGTCGCGGCCGCGGGGTCCGAGGACCAGACGCCGGAATAGTCGTTGAGCACCTCATGGTCGTCCCAGACCACCAGACAGGGGGCGGCGGCATGCAGGCGCTGCAGGTCGGCGTCGGTCCGGTGCAGGGCGTACCGGTTCCGGTAGCCGGCCAGGGTGGTCGCGTCCTCCAGGCCGTAGCTGCGCACGTTCGACGCCGCGCGCTCGCCGGTGCGGCTGTACTCATAGATATAGTCGCCCAGGAACAGGGTCAGGTCCGGCGCTTCGTCGGCCATGTGGCCGTAGGCGCTGAAATAGCCGGACTCCCAGTTCGAGCACGAGGCGACGGCCAGTTTCAGCCGATCGACGTCGGCGTTGGGGGCCGGCGTCGTGCGGGACAGCCCTGTCGGGCTCTGCTGACCGGCGGCGATGAACCGGTACCAGTAGGGCCGGCCAGGCTGCAGACCCTCGACCTCGACATGCAGGCTGTGGGCCTCGTCCGCCCGGGCCGTGACGCGGCCGGTGGCAACGATGCGGCGGAAGCCTTCGTCGGCTGCCACGTCCCACTGGACCTCGATCGGCGCGCCAAGCCCGCCCAGGCCGTCGGGGGCGACGGGATCGACCGCCAGTCGGGTCCAGAGCACGAAGCCGTCGGGAGCGGGATCGCCACTGGCGACGCCCAGGGGGAACAGGGAAGCGCCCTCGGCCCGGGCCAGGCCGAACCGCAGGACGGTCGGCGCGGCGACCAGGCCGCCGATGAGGGCGCGACGGTGCAGGCTGAGGGGGCTGGTCGTCATCGGGCCGCTCCGTGACCGAAGCGATCGCGGAAATCGTCCATCCGGATGACGAAGTCGTCGGCGGCCACGAAGGCTTCGTCGGTCATCTGGGGTTGCTCGCGCGGCCGGTACCAGCGCGCGTAGTCGGGCGTCTCCGAAGCGTAGCGGTCATAGTGGGTCGAATAGGTCCGGACCCGCACCGTCGGAACCTCGCCCGACAAATCGAACTGCATCAGGCGCAGCCAGCCGTCGCCGACGCCCGGGGGCGTCGCCATGCCCGCGTCCAGGGCGCTCTGGTTGCGGTCCTGGTAGTCGGACAGGATCTGGTAGACGGCGCCGCCCTGACGGTTGGGATCGGCGCGGAAGGCCTGGCCGTTGTGGTGGCCGCTCAGCACCATGAAGATCTGGGGATTGCGCGCGATCAGCTTGTCCCACAGGCCCTGGGCGCTGTTGTCGAAGGGGTCGAGCGCGTTCAGGTCGACGACGGGGTGGGCGCGGCGCTGGCCGGTCTTGTCGATGAAGTCGTGTGTCGTCACCAGGGTCGGCAGGCCGGGATGGGCATGGATCACGGTCTCGGCCCATTTCAGGCTGGCGTCGCCCGGGGCCATCTGCAGGCTGATGTGCAGAAACCGATAGCCGCCGGCTTCGAACATCTGGGCGCTGTCGGCCCCCTCGTCGTGGGAGGCGACGTACCAGGGTCGGTCCCGGAAAAACGACGATCGGGCCCCGAACGCGTCAGTGAAGGCGGTCAGCCCGCCGATGTGGATCATGCCGAGGCGACGCAGATCGCCCGGGGGGGCCGTCAGGTCCTGCGGCCAGGACTCGTCCCACCACTGGGCGTCATAGTCGTGATTGCCCGCCGCGACCGCGAACGGCAGGACGCCGTCCAGCAGGCGATAGGCCTCGATCGCCGCGGGGATCTCGCCCTGCCGCACCCCCTCGGCCCAGCCCGCGCTCTCCGCGCCGGCGGCCGGGGGGCGGGGGCTGAAGCCGCGCGCCGCGTGATCGGGGTCGATGGCCAGGGTCGGGTGCTGCCAGACGTCGCCGACGCCGGTGGCGAAGACGATGTCGCCGCCGCGCGAGACCGCGTTCGCGGCGACGAAGCGCATCTGTTCCATCATCAGGTCGCGGGCGTCGAACGGGAAGCCGGCGGCGCGCTGATGGGTGAAGTCGGTATAGTTCTGGGTGTCGGGGATCACCGCGATGGTGAAGACGCGGTCGACCTCGGGCTCGGCCAGGGCCGGACCGGTCAGGACCGACAGGGCGAGGACGGCGGCCGCCAGCCGGCGCGACGACTTCAACATGGGAACTCCTGCTCCTGAAAGGCGATGGCCCCGACCGCCCGGCGGTCGGGGCCCCGTGTGGTCAGTATTCGTAGCTCAGGCGCACGCCCCAGGTGCGGGGCGGGTTGGGCGACATGGTCGGACGGGCCGAGCCGTTGAAGCCGTTTCGGGTCTCGTCATAGTGCTCGCTGAACAGGTTCTTGCCGAACAGGCTGACACGCCAGTCGGCGTCCTCGGGCCCGACGGTGACGCTGCCGTTCCACACCGTGTAGCCGGCCAGGACCGAGGCCGAAGACGCGTTGTAGATGTCGTCGCGCTGGTAGTAGCTCGTCTCGGCGCGCAGAGCCCATCCCGCCAGGGCCCAGTCATAGGCGACCGAGCCGCTGTAGGTGAACTTCGGAAACTGCAGCGGCTCGCCCGAGCGGTCGGTTGCGATGATCGTGTCCCATGGGCCGTTCGCCGGGTTGGCGGCGGCCGTGGCGGCGTCGTTGATGGCGAAGAACTCCGAGTATTCGCCGTCCTTGTAGCCATAGCCCTGCGTCAGGGTCAGGCCGTCGATCGGGGTCCAGGCCAGTTCGAGTTCGCCGCCGTAGATCTTCGACTTGGGCACATTGGTGATCTTGCCCAGGCGGCCGGAAATGCGGTCGTACTCGATGCCCTGAATCTGCTGGTCGGTGTAGTCGTAGTAGAAGAGCGCACCGTTGAGACGCAGGCGGTTGTCGAACCAGTCCGACTTGAGCCCGACCTCATAGGCCAGCACGATCTCGGGCCGGAAAGGCGTGGCCGAGGTGGCGTTGTAGGTGGTGAAGCCGCCGGACTTCACCCCCCGCGCCAGGCTGGCGTACAGCAGGGCGCTGTCGGTAAGATCGTACTCCAGGCCCAGGCGACCGCTGACTTCGGACAGGTCGTTGTCGTAGGCCAGGCTCGGTCCGGGACGGGTCGGCGCGCGGGTGGTGCCCGATGTCTTCAGTTCACGCACCTCGTACTCGTAGCGCAGACCCGCGATGAGGCGGAACCGGTCCGTGAAGGCGAAGCTGTTGTGGGTGAAGATCCCCGCCGCCTGCACATGCTGGGTGTAGGGGGTGTTGATCAGGGTGGGGACGGCGCGGAACTGGGTGTAGAAGCCGCCGTCGATGGTTTCGTCGGCGGCGTGGACGCCGACCAGCCAGTCCCACCGGCCCTCGCCGGTCGAGGCCAGCCGCAGCTCCTGGGAGACGACGCTCAGGTCGTTGTAGAAATAGACGTCGGACTCCTGATACCGGGTGCCGTCCCAGTCGTTGTACTCGGACCGGCTGAAGGTCTGATAGGCGGTCAGCGAGGTCAGATCGGCCCAGCCCAGGTCGGCCTTGACCTGAAGGTTGGCGTCGAAGCCTTCGTTGTCGCGGCCCGGCTTGTCGCCGACGCTGCGGCCCGAAACGGCGGCCAGGGCGGGCGACAGCGACCAGCCCGTGACGCCCCAGGCGGTGTCGGTCGGGATGGTCGGTCCCAGGGCGGGCGTGGCCGGGGCATAGGGGCCGCGCAGACGCAGGCCCAGGCCTTCGGACTTGTCGACCATGTAGGAGGCGGTCAGGTCGGCCGTCGCGTCTGGACCCAGATCCCAGCTCAGCCGGCCGCGGACGGCGCTCTTGTCCCGGTCGCCCAGTGTCTCGCCGGTGTCGCGGCTGAACTGCCAGCCGCCGCCCTGTTCGGTGACGGCGGCCAGACGGCCGCGCAGACCCGGCGCGATTTGTCCCGAGACATAGCCTTCGACCATGTAGCGATCATAGTTGCCGTATTCGGCGGTCACGCCTGCTCGGTAGTCGACGGTGGGGGCGTTGGTGATGATGTTGACCGCCCCTGCGGTGGTGTTGCGGCCGTACAGGGTGCCCTGCGGCCCGCGCAGGACCTCGATGCGCGCCAGGTCGAACAGCGCGCCCTGGGTCGTGATCGTATAGGGATGGGCGACTTCATCGACATAGACGCCGGCCGACGAGGTGTTGTTCGCCGAATACTGGGTCGCGCCGATGCCGCGGATGCGGAACTGGGGCTGACCGCCGCCGAACTGGCTGTCGACCTCGACGTTGGGCGCGATGTTCTCGATCTCGTTGACGACCGAGACGCCTTTTTCCTTGAGGTCTTCGCCGCTGAGGACGTTCAGGGCGATGCCCACGTCCTGGCTCGCCTGTTCGCGACGCTGGGCGGTGACGATGATGTCGTCGACCGCAGTGTCCTGACCGGGCGACGCTGTCTGGGCCGAGGCCGGGAGGGCCGCGGCCATGACGAGGGCGGCGCTGGACGCGCCGAAGAGGAGACGTTGCATATTGACCATCCATCGGGCGACGCGCGGGGACACCCCCTCCCTCGCGGGCCGAAGCGTTTCGGGACGTCATCGACCGGGTCGTTTCCAGCCGATTGTCAGGGCGGCGCGGACATTGGGGAGAATGACCGACGCCGTCCCCGCGAGCTGAAATAACAACTGTTCGATGACGACCTTGGCCTTAGACCGTGCAAACTATGCTTTTATGACGCTTGTCAGAACTCTTTCCGGCGGACCCGGGCTTGGGCCATACCTGTCGCGGCGGTAACACATGTTCTGTCAATAGCGCCGGTCGACCAAGCTCATCGCCGCCGCCTTTAGATCCATCGTGGTCAGCGCCGATCCCACGGCGGATGAGGTCAGGGCCGCGCCCTTGATCCACAGGGCGAAACGGGTGGCGGCGAGCCGGGTCAGCGCCATGTCGCTCGGCCACACGCCGGCGCTGTTGTAATAGGTGCCGCCGCCCTCCGGACCGCGCAGCAGCATGGCGAGATCCTGGAACGAGGGGTCGCGCCTGGCCTGAATGCAGACGCTGGCGATCAGGCGAGCATATTTGACATAGAAGCCCTCCTCGGCCGGGAGGATGGAGACGGTCGGCGCCATCACCCGCGCCCAACTGTCCAGATCGACCTTGTCCGGATCTCCCTGGGGGCGCTGGCCGGCCAGATAGCGCGGCATGTCCCGGAACACGCTGTGCCAGACCGCCTCGCGCACGAATCCGCGCATATCGGGCCAGTGATAGGCGATGGTCGAGGTCGAGGTGCCGGCCACGACGCTGACGGATCGGTTGGTGATCGCGGCCAGGCCGCCGGCGAGGATCTGGTCGGCCGCTATGTCGAGCAGCCGGAACCGCATCGAGTCCGGATCCAGCTGGTCGGCCGGCGCCTTCGGCAGGATCAGGTTGTCCCGGTACCAAAGCGTGGTCGCCGCCGCGCCCTCGGGGCGCCCCAGGATCCGATCGACCATGGCCCCCAGTCCCTCCGCCGCGATCACCTCATAATCCGCCCTTCCCAGCAACGCCCCGGCGTAGAACTGTTCGATCGTCAGGCATGAGATCAGCGGCCCGGCGAACGCCGCCAGCTCCGGGGTCGCCAGCCGTTCCTCCCAGGCGGCCCGGCGCATCGCGTCCCACCGTCCCATCAGGTCCCGCTGCGCCTCGCCGGGGTTCACCAGCAAGGCCTCCCAGATGCGCACGAACTGAGCATCGGGATGAGCGCGCAGCCGCAGATAGCGCTGGATCAGGCTCAGCAGATTGTCGCGACTGAGGGGCAGACCGGGCAAGGTGTCGAAGAAGGCGCGATGAAAGGCCTGATCGCGCCGCATCGCCTCTTCGCCGACCGCCTTGATCAGGCCGGACTTGGCTCCGAACAGATTGACGATGATCGTGGTGCTGCGCCCCATGGCCTCGGCCACATCGCGCATCGTGAGGTGGTCCAGGCCCCCCTCCGCCGCGCGGGCGAGGGCGACGTCCACCACGTGCTGGGCGTCGACGGCGCGATGGGTCGATTGAAGCTGAGGCATACGCTTCCATGGATCGTCGAGGTCCGGCTGTCGACCCGATCGACGCGGCGGCGTCCGCCGCTCCTGAAATCGCTAAGGAGTCAGGAGCCGGAACACGATCAAAGTTCGGCCAGTGACGGGCCCATCAGTCAGGCTGGGGCCGGTGGCGGAGAGGGTGGGATTCGAACCCACGGTACCCTTCCAGGCACGCCGCATTTCGAGTGCGGTACATTCGACCACTCTGCCACCTCTCCGCGGGGCCGTAGGACGCTCGGTCGAAAGCGAGGGGCTTCTCTAATGGCGCGAAGGCGGCATCGCAAGCCGGAATATGAGGCGATCGGCTAACGCAGAGCGGGCAGGGCCAGGCCCGGGGCCTGACCGTCCTGGGCCTCGGTGGCGGTGAAGCGAAACAGTTCGGCCGGACGCCCGCCGGTTCCGGTCGACATCAGGCCGGTGGCCGCGACCAGACCGGTGCGTTCGACACCGCGTCTGAAGTTCTGCTTGTGCAGATTCAGGCCCACCACGGCCTCGGCGGCGGCCTGCAGGGTCGACAGGGTGAAGGTCGGGGGCATCAGTTCGAACAGCACCGGGCGGTACCGCAGCTTGCTCCGCAGCCGGCCCAGACCGGTGGCCAGGATGCGCCTGTGGTCGGACGTCATGCTCCGGTCGCCCAGCGCCAGGGGGCAGGCGTCCACGCCGTCGCGCAGGGCTTCCGCGACCAGACCGGCCTCATAGAGAAGTTCATAGCGTTCCAGCACGCTACCCTCGTCCCAGCGCGCCGCGGGGCTCAAGGCGAACACCGAGTCGCCGCGGGCGAGGCGTCGCGGCTCCGGCGCCGCCCAGGCCTGGACCGCCGCGAGCAGCGCGCCGGGGGTTCCGCTCTGGCGCCGGTCCTCCCAGGGAAAGATGTCCAGCACGGCCGTCCACCGCGCGCCCGGCGGGGCCACATCGACCGCGTCCGCCGTGAGGGCCAGATAGCCGACCGAGATCTCGCGGCGGAGATCGGGCCCCGGCGTGGCGCGCGGCGCGCCCCGGCCGGCGTCGCCGAAAGTGTACAGCTGTTCCACGAAGCCCAGACCGAACCCGGTCTGGGCCGTCACGAAGGCGCGCAGCGCGCGTTCGAACGTCCGGTCCTGCGCCGGATCGAAGGGGCCAGAGGGCAGGGCCAGTTCGCCGTCCGCGTCCTCGGTGGTCAGGACGCAGAGCCGGCCCTCGCGCACGGCCATGACCACGGCGGACAGGCTGATGCGCACGCCGTGTTCACCGCCCCAGGACATGGTCTATTCCGTATGCCAGGCGTCGGGGCCCGGCAGGATGCCGGTGGCCTCGGCCAGGATGCGATAGCGGTCCAGGTAGCGTTCCTGAGCCACGGGCGCGGACAGGGGTTCGATGACGAGATCGTAGCCGGGCGGGGGTCTGCCGAAGAAGCCCAGCGACTCCTTCTTCGTGAATCCGGCCAGCTGGGTCGCCTCGAAATAGGCGCAGGCCTTGTCGGAGCTCTTGATCAGGGCCTTGACCGGGGCGGGCGTGCGCGCGGGCAGGCCGAAACGGACATGGATGGCGTCCTCCAGACGAGCCTCGAACGCCTTGTAGCTGACGCCCAGAGCGGCCTTGAACGGCGAGATCATGTCGCCGATCACATACTCCGACGCGTCGTGCAGCAGGGCGGCCAGGCGCCATTTCGGATCCAGGCCCGGTTTGATGTGGGCGGCGATCTCCTCGACCACGCAGCTGTGCTGGGCCACGGAAAAGGCGTGCTCGCCGATCGTCTGGCCGTTCCAACGCGCGACGCGGGCCAGGCCGTGGGCGATGTCCTCGATCTCGATGTCGAAGGGGGAGGGATCGAGCAGATCCAGGCGCCGGCCCGACAGCATGCGCTGCCATGCGCGCGGGGCCGAGGTGGCGGCGCGACGGGACCGGGTCGGGGCGGGCTTCGACAGGTCGTCCAAGACGGGAGTGTCCAACAGCTAACGGCAGGTCAGGTGACCCATCCCCCCGGCGGGATCAAGCGCGACGGCGACTATTCGCCGACGTTCAGCGTCACCAGGTCGCGGGCGGAGTCGAACACGCCGTCGCTGTCGCGTTCCTTGGAGCGGACCGTGGCGACGACGATGGGACCACCGGCCGGTCCGCGCGCCTCATAGCCGACCATCCGCCACCCCGCGTCCGACGGGCGGCTGTCGGTCAGCCGGTAGGTGGTGCGGACTGCATCGCCGGGCGCCTGGGTACGGATCCGGGCCGCATCGTCGTGGGCCTGGACGCTGACGCTCTCGTCGCTGGAGGCGACGTCCACGCTCTGCCGCGAATCGTCGGCGTTGATGCTGATATTGCCGATGCGGACGGAAGCCCGGTCGCCGTCGGCGTTGACGGTCAGCCCGGGCAGACGGACATCGGCCGTGTCGCCCTGGGCCTCGACGGCGACGCCGGGCAGGCGGACGCTGGCCCGATCCGGGCCCGCGGATCGGGCCGCCGCCGCGGCGGCGTCCGCTTCGACCAGGGCCGCATCGGCCGCCACGCGCGCCGCGTCGGCGTCGACCAGGGCGGCGTCGGCGGCGATGCGGGCGTCTTCGGCGTCCTGGGAGACCTTCAGATCGGCGACCGTCCGCGGCATGGCGGCGGCCAGCAGGGTCTCGAAGCGGGTCAGGACCTTTTCGACGGGATCGGCCTCACCCAGGGCGACGAGATGCAGCGACACCTCAGCCCCGCGCGGCCCGCTGTAGATGCAGACGGTGCCGCCCGCCTGGGCGGTGCCCTTGCGGGTCAGAACGCCGAGGGTTTCGGGGCACTGCAGCGTGTCGACGACCTTGAGCACGCCGCGAGCGTCCGACCCGCCTGTGCGGCTCGAGATGTGAACGCCGTTCTCGCCGTCGCAGCCCGCCGCGAGGACAGCGAGCGCGCCAAGGCTGGCGATCAGGGGCAGGCGCATGGCGGCAGTCCTTTCAGCCCTCATCCTGAACCAAAGCCAAGGTCGATCCAGTGAAATCGCGGTAACCGCACCTGTGCCGTCTGTCTTTGACGGCGTCGTGACGTCCCCATCAGCCGCCGGGCCGGGAGCCTTCTCGGCGGTTGAGAAAGGCGAGGCGTTCGAACAGGTGCACATCCTGCTCGTTTTTCAACAAGGCACCATGAAGCGGCGGGATCAACTTGTTGGGCGCGCGTTCGCGCAAGGTCTCGGGCTGGACATCATCCACCATCAGCAGTTTGAGCCAGTCCAGCAGTTCGGACGTCGATGGCTTCTTCTTCAGGCCGGGCGTGTCGCGGATCTCGTAGAAGGTCTTCAGGGCTTCGGAAACGAGCCGCGGCTTGATGCCGGGGAAGTGGACCTCAACGATGGCCTGCATGGTCTGGTCGTCGGGGAAGCGGATGTAGTGGAAGAAACAGCGGCGCAGGAAGGCGTCCGGCAGTTCCTTCTCATTGTTGGACGTGATGACCACGATCGGGCGGACGGCGGCGCGTATGGTCTCGCCGGTCTCCTGGACGAAGAACTCCATCCGGTCGAGTTCCTGCAGCAGATCGTTGGGAAACTCGATGTCGGCCTTATCGATCTCGTCGATCAGCAGGATCGGGCGGACCGGGCTGGTGAAGGCCTCCCACAGCTTGCCGGGTTTCAGATAGTTCTTCACGTCCTGGACGCGGGGATCGCCCAACTGGCTGTCCCGCAGACGGCTGACGGCGTCATACTCGTACAGTCCGTTGTGGGCCTTGGTCGTGGACTTGACGTGCCAGGTGATAAGCGGGGCCTTCAGCGCCTCCGCCATCTCATAGGCCAGGACCGTCTTGCCGGTGCCCGGCTCCCCCTTGATGAGCAGGGGCCGTTCCAGCGCCACGGCGGCGTTGACGGCGATCCTCAGATCCTGGGTCGCGATATAGTTCGAGGTACCCTCGAACCGGTCGGTCGGCCGTGTCATCCAATGCTCCGTGGGTTCGCGCCACGCCTAGCCGATGACACGGCCGTTTCACAACGTCGCGTTTGTCTCAGGTGATCCGCTTGGCGGAGACCGGGTCGCTGGCCGGGAAGGTCTCTTCCACGCCTTCGTCGATCAGGGCCTCCTGCCGATCCTCGGCATTGCCGTGCTTCTCTTCAAGGTGGTCATGGGCGTCTTCGCTGGGGTCGATGCGGCGCGCGAAGGGAGTGTTGACGTCGTGGTCGGAGCCGCGGGGCTCGCCGGGGGCGTCGTCGTCGGCGGCGTGGGGCGCGGGGATGGCATCGGTCATTGGTCTTCTCCTTCGGGCGCATAGCCCAGGTCCTCGATATCGTCGTCGGAGAGCGTCTTGGACTCCCAGTGGCCGGCGCTGGCCTGAGCCCCCTGAACGTCCTCCATCAGGCCGGCGTAGACCAGCTCGACCTCGCCGTTCCCCGGCGTGTCGGCGCCGAGGTCGATCTCATTGATCCGGGTGCCGTCCGCGCCGTACTGGGCGTCGGCTTCGGGTTCGACGCCATCCGCGCCCAGATCCTCCTCCAGATCGGCGTCGTCCTCATCGAAGTCTTCCTCGTCGGCATCGCCGTCGGCCGAGGTGACGTCCAGGACGTCCGGCATCTCTTCGAAGGTCTTGAACTCATTGGTGACGCCGCCGGTTTCCGAGGCGTCGATATTGTCCTCGTCGAAGGTTTCGGACTGGTCCTGATCGTCCCGGCCGCTGTCGCTGTCGGTCATGGCTTGCTCTCCTGTCTGCAGCGGGATGAACGTCGCGGCATGGACCGTGTTCCGAGGTCGGCCGCCCATAACGCCCGCATCCAGGCGCCGGACCCGCGCCGAGCGAACACATGCTTAACCACGTTTCTTTAGCGTGCGTCAGTCACCGCGAAGCTAATCACACACTGCGGGCAGGGGGAGGCCCACCGATGCCGTTGAAGCTGTCTTTGAAGCCCGGGGAAAAGTTCGTTCTCAACGGCGCGGTCGTCCAGAACGGCGACCGCCGTGGCGTGCTCATCCTGCAGAACAAGGCCTCCGTCCTGCGCGAGAAGGACATCATGCAGTTGTCCGAGGTCACGACCCCCGCCAAGCGGATCTATTTCCCGGTCATGATGATGTACCTCGACGAAACATCGGCACCGAAGGTCTACGACGAGTTCGTCACCCGTCTGTCGGAGTTCATGGGTGCCACCCGCAACCCGGCGGTGCTGAACGACTGCGTCGCCGTGTCCCGGCACGTTCTGGCGCGCGAATATTACAAGGCTCTGATGACCGCCAGGAAACTGGTCGACTATGAAGAAAGCCTGATCGGATGCTGAAGGCCTATGCACAGGCGTCCGCGCGGACAGAGACCCCGAGAGAGCTGGAGTACCGGCTGTTCGGTCAGGTCACCCGGGCGCTGATGCATGCGGCCACCGTCGACGAATCCGATCTGAAGACCCGCATCGACGCCCTGGACTGGAACCGCCGGCTCTGGTCGACGCTGGCGACCGACTGCTCCGATCCGGACAACGCTCTGGCAAAGCCCATGCGGGCCCAGATCATCTCCATCAGTCTGTTCGTCAGCCGCCACTCGTCGGCCGTGATGCGGGGTGAGGAGGATTTCGAGACCCTGATCGACATCAATCGGTCCGTGATGCAAGGGCTCGCGCCCCACGCCCAGCCGCAGCCTTAGGCCCGAGCCCGCGGCCGATCACGAAAGCGCCATCGGGCTTTGCGAAAACCCAGAAGCTGTCCTAGCTTACGCCTCCCTGTTTAACAGTCGAAAGGAGGTGATCCAGTGATCTCATTGTCCCATACCCGTGCGGTGACCGGTTGCTGGTCCTCTGGCGAGGTCCGGGTCTGATCTTTTCAGACTGACAATCGGTCCGGCCGTAACGCGGTCAGACAATGAGGGCCGCCGGAGCAATCCGGCGGCCCTTTTTGCCGGCTAGAACACCTGCTGGATCCACTGCAGCGAGAAGGTCGTGGCCGAGACGATCAGGCTCCACGCCGCCCAGACGAAGACGCAGAACCCGGCGACGCCGAGCCAGGCTG
The DNA here is from genome assembly GCF_002002865.1 of Brevundimonas sp. LM2. Classification (NCBI taxonomy): domain Bacteria; kingdom Pseudomonadati; phylum Pseudomonadota; class Alphaproteobacteria; order Caulobacterales; family Caulobacteraceae; genus Brevundimonas; species Brevundimonas sp. LM2. The sequence continues at coordinate 1,509,248 of NZ_CP019508.1, forward strand.
CGCCGATCAGGGCTCCGTCCCGCTGCATCAGGCCGAACCCGAACAGGGCCACGAACAGGGACGGGAACAGATTGCCGCCGAACAGGGGCAGCATGATGATGACGGTCAGCAGGCTGGTGACGATGCCGATCAGGACTTCGGAGACCTCGCTGCTCATGATGCTGAAGCGCGGCCGCGACAGCCGCTCGATCTGGATCAGGGGCTTCCTGACCTTGTCGATGGTGGCGCGGTAGCTGCTGCGCGGCAGGCTGGTCTTCAGCGCCCAGGCCGGCATCCACAACTGGTCGCGGCGCGTCACCAGATGCAGGCAGATCACCAGCAGCGGCGCCCCCAGAAGGGTGGTCGAGCCCGGAATGGGCGAGGCGATGGCATTGATCAGGCCGAAGAAGACCATCAGCGCCCCGAAGCCGCGCTCCCCGAAGGCGTTGATCAGTTCGCCCAGATAGAGCTTGTCGTCCGTCTTGGCGCCGATGTCGTCGAGCACGGTGGAAAAAGGCCGTGCGTCGCTCTGATAGTCGTAGTCGGGCATCAGGCGGCGCTCTGCAGAAGACGGACCACATTTAGGCGCGTCGTGTGACGGGTGCTACTTACCATTGCGCCATGTCTAGAGGATCCGGCCGAACCAGTCGAAGCCCAGCTGGAAGCCGGCCACGACCAGACGCCAGGCGAACACCAGCACGGCGATCGTGATGCCGGTAGTGATCCAGCCCAGCAGAACGGCCAGGCCATCCCGCTGCATGATCCCCAATGAGAAGAAGCCGATCGCGATCGCCGGGATCAGATTGCCCCCGAACACCGGCAGCACCAGGATCGCGGACAGGATCAGACAGGCCAGGCCGATCAGCCCCTGGCCCAGCCGCCCGGTCAGGAAATACAGCCGGGGACGTGTCAGGGCCTCGCTGAACCGGATCAACTTCATCAGCCGGCCGCTCATCTTCTGGAACGTGGCGCGGGCGACCGAGGCCCGCGCCAGCCAGTTCGGCAGCCACAAGGTATCGCGGCCCCAGGCCAGTTCGGCCGACAGAAACAGCAGGGGCGCGCCGGTCAGGGTCGTGCCGCCCGGGGGCCACGGCAACATGTTGACGATGGCGAACAGAAGCAGGACCGCCCCGAACGCCCGCTCTCCGAAGGCCTCGATCACCTCGCCCATGAACAGCTTCTCGCCGCCATGCGAGCCCAGCCGCTCCAGCGTGTCGGAGAAGCGGATCGGTCGGCCGGTCGAGGTCACCGTCAGGCTCATGGCGTGACCCTAGCGTTGGAGGGTGACGCTTTCGAGCGGTCAGTTCTCGGCGACGTGCTCGGGTTTCCCCTTGCGTTTGGTGTGGGCGAAATCCTCAAGCTGCTTTTCGCTCATCGACTCGACCATCTGTTTCGACGCGCCCTTCAGTTCGGACTCGGGCGTGTCGCCGCGCTTGGCGGACAGGGCGGCGCCGGCGGCCTTCTGTTGGGCGGCGGATCTTGCGGGCATGGGTGGCTCCTTCCCGCGAAAAAACCGTCACCGGCCAGCGAGGTTCCTTACGCCCCCAGCAACTCCCGACCGATCAGGAAGCGGCGAATCTCGTTCGTGCCGGCACCGATGTCGTACAGCTTGGCGTCGCGGACCAGCCGTTCGACCGGCCAGTCCTTGGTGTAGCCCGCTCCGCCCAGGGCCTGGACCGCCTCCAGGGACACCTTCACCGCGTTCTCGGAGGCCAGCAGGATCGCGCCCGCCGCGTCGTAGCGGGTGGTCAGGCCGGCGTCGCAGGCCTTGGCCACGGCATAGACATAGGTGCGGGCGCTGTTCAGGGCGACATACATGTCGGCGATCTTGCCCTGCATCAGCTGGAAGCTGCCGATCGGCTTTCCGAACTGTTTCCGGTCGCGGACGTAGGGCAGGACCACGTCCAGCGCCGCCTGCATGATGCCCAGGGGTCCGGCGGCCAGGACGGCGCGCTCATAGTCGAGGCCGCTCATCAGCACGCCGGCCCCGCCACCGACCGGGCCCATCACGTTCTCTTCCGGGATTTCGCAGTCCTCGAACACCAGTTCGGCGGTATCGGAGCCGCGCATGCCCATCTTGTCCAGCTTCTTGGAGACGCTGAAGCCCTTCATGCCCTTCTCGATCAGGAAGGCGGTCACGCCTCTGGACCCGGCCTCGGGGTCCGACTTGGCATAGACCACCAGGGTGTCGGCGGACGGGGCGTTGGTGATCCAGAACTTGGTGCCGTTCAGCACATAGCGGTCGCCGACCTTGCGGGCCTGGGTGCGCATCGAGATGACGTCGGAGCCGGAGCCGGCCTCCGACATGGCCAGGGAGCCGACATGTTCGCCCGAAATCAGCTTGGGCAGATAGCGGCGCTTCTGGTCGTCCGTGCCCCACCGGCGGATCTGGTTGACGCAAAGGTTGGAGTGGGCCCCGTAGGACAGGCCGATCGAGGCCGAGGCACGCGAGACCTCCTCCATGGCCACGACATGCTCCAGATAGCCCAGGCCCAGGCCGCCCCATTCCTCCTCGACCGTGATGCCGTGCAGGCCCAGATCGCCCATTTCGGGCCACAGGTCGCGGCGGAAGGTGTTCGTCTCGTCGATCTCGGCGGCCAGGGGGGCCAGCCGGTCGGCGGCCCAGCGGGCCGTGGTGTCGCGGATGGCGTCGGCGGTTTCGCCGAGGCCGAATTCCATGGATTGGGGCGCGTTGGGGATGCTCATGCCAGCGGCCTAGCACCGCCGGCCGGGGTTGGCCAACCGGCTAGTTGTCGCCGCCCGGCAGGCCCCAGCGGCGGTAGAGATTGAAGGACGACACGCCCACGCAACCGGCCCCGATGACGGCCAGGACCCAGGCGATGATGGTGGTTTCGTTGCCGCCCGTCTGTTCGGAGGCCAACCGGAAGGCCGCCATGGCCGCCCCGAAGGCGGTCAGACCCACGGCGCCCATGATGATGAAGGCTCCGGTCTCGCTCCAGTCGAACGACGCGGGGGTCGCCACTTCGATGTCGCCATGCCGCATGATCGGGGCCCCGCCCAGGGTCAAGGTCAGGTCCTCTCCGAACAGCCCGCCTTCGGTCGTTTCGACGGCCTCCTGGCGCTCTTCGATCGTCCAGGCCTCACGGGTCATGGCGGACACGGGCGCATCCTCCGGCGCGCTCAAGACCAGGGGTTCGACGTCCGTCGGGGGCGCGAAGGGCTGGATGATCGTGGCCTCTGCGAGGGCCGGCGGCGCGGGCGGCAGGGTCTCGACGGTCCGCTCGGTCTGGGTCGGCTCCGTCCGCGGCACGGGCGAGGGCTGGGCATCGACGGGCGTCTGGCTCCGGGCCGGGGCCAGGAATGGCAGGGGGCCGACCATGGCGGCGCTGTATGGCGCGTAGCGTTGGGCCGACAGGGTCGAGGGGCTGATCGCCGATTGCGGCGCCGGGGTCTCGATGGTCGGGGCCGGCCGGGTCGTTTCCGCGAGCTCCGCGGTCTCGGTCGCGGGCGGGTCCAGCGTCCGGTCGTTCGGTGCCGACGCTTCCGCAGGCTCCGGCTCGGGCTCCGCTTCGGGGGCCGGTTGCGGTTCCGCCTGTGGCTCGTACTCCGGCTCGGGCGGGCGCTCGGGGGCCGTCTCCATCGCTTCGACCACCGGCTCTGGCTCGGTCGAGGGGGGCTCTTCCGCCTGCGCGTCGTTGGCGGCCGGGGGGGGCGGCTCGGCCTGCGGCGGAAGCGGAACGACAGCGAGGACGCTGGGCGGGGCGGGCTCTAGAGATAGGCCTTGGCTCTCGACCTCGCCCAGCAGCGCGGAGACGGCCGCGGCACGCGGATCCACCGATGGCACGGGCTCCGGCACGCGTTCGAGTTCGGGCTCGGGATCGGTGGCGATGTCAGTTGCAGGTTCGGGCGCAGCCTCCACCGAAGCCGCGAGGGCTGGAGCCGGCGGGGCGGACATGTCTTGGGCGGGGACGGGATCGGTCGCCTGGGCTTCGCCGACCGGCGCGGCCAGCAGGTCGGACACGGCGACGGGGGCGTCGGGATCGGCGACGAACAGGGCCCGCTCGGCCGCGCGTCGGCGCAGGCCCGCCTGCGGCAGCACAGGCTCGGGCCAGCCCATCAGGGCATCGGCGGCCTGGACGATCGCGCCCGTGCTCAGGAGCGCCCGCACGTCGGAGGTCTGGAAACGGTCCACGCCGACCGAAAAGGCGAAACTGGTCAGGGCGTCGAACTGATGCTGGTTGAGCACGGCCGCGCCGGCCTCGTTCACCGTCTTCTCGACCGGGAGCAGATCGTAGCGCAGCAGCAGCTCCGCATCCGCTTCCGAGACGCTGGCCCCCTCGCGCGCCGACCGGGTGTGGCCATAGCCGATCACCCAACCGCCGTTTTCACGGCGGATGGCCCGGGGCCGAAAGCCCTCGAAGCTCTTGATCAGGACGATCCCCTCGCGGGAAACCTTCATGGTCGGTTTGATGGCGTCGGACACTGGCTATGACCCAAAACGAGACAGGGCGCGCTCGCCCTGCCGGAGCAGGAGCAAGAGCGGCGCCGCGGCCACTGTCCTACATCAGAATGACGCCCGCGAGGCCGAGGAATGACAGGAAGCCCACCGTATCGGTGATCCAGGTGACGAACACAGGCGACGCCACCGCAGGGTCCCGATCCAGCCGATCCAGCGCCAGGGGGACGAGCGTGCCGGCCAGCGACGCCGCCACGAGGTTGATCAGGACGGCCAGCCCGATGGTCAGCGACAGCAGGGGCTCGCGGAACCAGACCCAGGCCACGCCGCCCAGCAGCGTGCCGATACAAACGCCGTTGAACAGGCCCACCGTCACCTCTCGACCCAGGATGCGCGGCGCATTGGCGGAGGTCAGCTCGCGCGAGGCCAGCGAGCGCACGGCCACGGTCAGGGCCTGGGTTCCCGAGTTGCCGCCGATGGAGGCCACCACCGGCATCAGGATGGCCAGATAGACCAGGGCCTCCAGCTCGTCGGCGAACTGGCCGATCACCAGGGAGGCGAAGATGGCCGTGCCCAGGTTGACGATCAGCCAAGGAATGCGCGAGCGGACCACGCCGAACACCCCGGCGCCGCGACTTTCGTCCGACACACCGGCCAGGCGCAGGATGTCCTCGCGGTTCTCCTCCTGGATGATGTTGACGATGTCGTCGACCGTGATCTGACCCACCAGCCGCCCGGCCGCGTCCACGACCGGGGCCGAGATCAGGTGATATTTCTCGAAGATATAGGCGACCTCTTCCTGGTCGGTGTCGGCGGCGATGCCGTTGACCGGCTCCATCAGGTCCGACAGCTTCACAGTCCGTGCCGCCCGCAGCAGTCCGCTGATGGGGATGCCGCCGACCGGCTTGTTGTGGGGATCGACCACATAGATGTCGAAGAACAGCTCGGGCAGGTCCTCGCCCTGGGCCCGGACGTGGTCGATGGTGTCGCCGACGCTCCAGAACAGGGGGGCGGCCATGACCTCCCGCTGCATCAGGCGGCCGGCGGTGTCCTCGGCATAGCCCAGCGAGTTCTCGATGGCGGCGCGGTCGGTCGCCGGCATGGCGGCCAGAACCTTTTCGCGCTGGTCGTCCTCCAGATCCTCGACCACGGCGGCGGCGTCGTCGGAATCCAGTTCCTGCAGCGCCTCGGCCAGGGTGCCGGGGGCGACGCGCTCCAGCACCTCTTCGCGGATGCCGTCGTCGAGCTCGGGCAGGGTCTCGGCCAGCAGTTCCGGCGGCAGCCACAGGACCACGACGCCCCGGTGTTCGGCCGTCAGGAAGCCCATCAGGTCGGCCACGTCGGCGGGATGGAGGTCTTCCAGCAGCGACCGCAGCCGCAGGCCGTCGCCGTCATCGGCGGCGTCCACAACCTTTTCGACGAAGGACGCCGTCAGGACGTAGTCCTCGTCCAGCGCCTCGTGGTCTTCGTTGACGACAGGGTCGAGAGTGGCGGTTCGTTCGCTCACGCGGGGGGCCTCCCTCTCTCGATGTGAATCAGCTCGGTAGCAGCCGTATTCTGTCCTGTTCCGGAGGCTGGAAGGACCAGCCCCTGTTCGTCATTCACGCGCCGGCGCGGCGAACCGAAGTCCACGTCGCCTGGCGCGCTAACGATGGTGCGGTCGAGAAGACTCGAACTTCCACGGGTTGCCCCACAGCGACCTCAACGCTGCGCGTCTACCAATTCCGCCACGACCGCTCGCATCGGAGCGGGGCTGATAGCGGAGAGTGCGGGGGAAGGGAAGGGGGATAGAGGAAGGCAGTAGGCAGTAGGCAGTAGGCAGTAGAAGCAAGGCTCACCGATCGACGTGCTGTTCCAGGCGAACGATGAGGGCACGGAGCATTCGGCCAAGCTCGTCTGTCTCTTCTAGCAAAGGTTTGGTGGCGGTTTCCGTGCAGACGGAGACGCGGGTGGCCAGGATCAAGTGGGTTTCAACCTCCTTCAGCGATCCCTGAGCTATTCGCAAAAAGCTGAGATAAGCACCCTTCGTCGAACGCCCATAACCTTCGGCGATGTTGGCTGCCGTCGACACCGTGGCGCGCCTAATTTGCGACGTCAGACCGAACTGCTCGTCCCGCGGAAACCCTCGGGTCAGTTCGTAGGCTGCAACGGCCAGATCCATGGCCCGCTGCCAAACCTTGAGATCGCGATAGCTTTTGACAGTCTCCACAGCGTCACCCCCGCTACTGCCTACTGCCTACTGCCTACTGCCTACTGCCTACTGCCTACTGCCTACTGCCTAACCTAAGCCGCTCCCGCCATGAAATCATACACATCCGCCGCCCGGGTGACCGTGATGGCGATACGGTCGTCGTTGATCTCGATCTGACCGCGGGCGACAGGGTGGTTGTTGGCCAGGATCCAGACCTCGTCGTGCTCGGACGCGTCCAGCGGGATCACCGCCCCACGGCCCATCTTCAGCAGTTGGGACATAGGCAGCACCGATCGGCCCAGCACGACGGACAGTTCGACGTCGACGGCTTCGATCTGGGACAAGGGGACTCCGAATACGCTGGAGGGTACTGTTGACTGCTGTTGCATTGGCGGCCCTCGGGCGCACATTGGGGTCACCATGCTTGCCGAGCCGTTAAGCGCCACCGTTTCCTCTCTGATTCGCGCCGACGGCCGCCCGGTCGAATGGGTGGTCGCGTCCGGCTACGTTCCATACGCGCAGGCCGTCGCCGAGATGGAGGCCCGGGTCGCCGCCATCGCGGCGGGCGAGGCGGGCGAGCGGGTCTGGCTGCTCGAACATCCGCCGCTCTACACCGCCGGGGTCTCGGCCCGGGACGAGGACCTGCTGGATGCGGGCCGGTTTCCGGTGCACCGGACCGGGCGGGGCGGGCAGTTCACCTATCATGGGCCGGGTCAGAGGGTGGCCTATGTCATGCTGGACCTGAACGCGCGCGGCCGGGACGTGCGCGGCTTCGTGCGCGGTCTGGAGGCCTGGCTGATCGGCACTCTGGCAGAGTTCGGCGTCGAGGCCGGGGTGCGGGACGGCCGGGTCGGGGTCTGGGTCGAGCAGCGCGGCCCCGGCTGGTCGCGCGAGGACAAGATCGCCGCCATCGGCGTCAAGGTCCGCAAATGGGTCAGCTTCCACGGCATCAGCCTGAACATCGAGCCGGACCTCAGCCATTTTGACGGCATCGTGCCCTGCGGCATCGCCGAACACGGCGTGACCAGCCTGCTGGATCTGGGCGTCATCGCCGGTCTGGACGAGGCGGATGCCGCCCTTAAGGCCAGTTTCGCCAAGGTGTTCGGCCCCATCGCCTGAGGGTGGCTTTCGCCCACGGGCGACGCAGTCCATATGCGGGCCATGGCACGTGGCGAACGATCGGGACAACGCAGAGGCTCGATCGAGGCCAAGGCGCAGGCGGCGGGGGTCGCCGCCGAGCCGGTGGACGGCCCCAAGACCCTTCCGGCCCTGATGGACCTGATCCGGCTGGTGGGCCGTTCGGGCGCGCCGCAGTTGCGGCTGAGGCTGTTCGCCGCCATCGGTCTGACCATTCTCGGCAAGGCGCTGGGCGTGCTGGCCCCCCTGGTGCTGGGGGCGGCGGTCAATCACCTGGCGAGCGACCAGCCGGCCGGCGTCTCCGTCGGTCTGGGCTTCGCCGCCTTCGCCGTGGGCTGGGCCCTGGTGCGGCTGCTGTCGTCCTCGGCACCCCAGCTGTCCGACGTCGTGTTCGCCCCGGTTCGCCAGGCGGCCCAGAGGCGCGCCGCCACCGAGACCTTCGCCCACGCCCTGAACCTGTCGCTGGACTTCCACCAGACCAAGCGCTCGGGAGCCCTCTCCCGGACCGTCGACCGGGGGTCCCGCTCGGTGGACTTCCTGCTGCGGATCCTGGCCTTCAACCTGGTTCCGACGCTGCTGGAGCTGGTGCTGGCCGCCGCCGTCCTGGGGGGAAAATACGATTGGCGATTCGCGGCGGTCGCGGTGGTGGTTGTGGTCCTCTACACCGCCCTGACCTTCGCCATTTCCAACTGGCGGATCGAGCACCGCCGGACCATGAACACGGCGGACACCGAGGCGGCCGGTCAGGTGGTCGACGCCCTGCTGAACTATGAGACCGTCAAGTCGTTCGGGGCCGAGACCCGGGCGGCGGACGGCTATGACCGGGCGCTGGGCGTCTATAATGCGGCGGCGCTGAAGGCGAACAGCTCTCTGGCCCTGCTGAACACGGTCCAGGCCCTGATCATGAACGTCGGTCTGGGGATCATGGCGGTCATGGCCGGGTTCGAGGCGGCGGCCGGGCGGATGGGGCCGGGCGACGTGACCGCCGCGGTGCTGATCATGATCTCCCTGTATGCCCCGCTGAACATCCTGGGCTTCGCCTATCGGGAAATCCGCCAGTCTTTCATCGACATGGAGGAGATGCTGAAGGTGACGCGGCAGTCGCCACAGGTCGCCGATTCGCCGGGCGCGCCCGACCTGATCCGGCCCGTGGATCAACGCGGCGGAGCGCTGGCGTTCGAGGATGTCTCCTTCCGCCACGACGCCCGGGCCAATGGTCTGGAGGATGTGTCGTTCCAGGTCGCGCCCGGCACCACCACCGCCCTGGTCGGGGCCTCGGGGTCGGGCAAGTCGACCATCGTCAAACTGGCTTTGCGGCTGCTGGATCCCCAGACCGGGCGGGTCGTCATCGACGGGGCCGATGTGCGCGACGTGACCCAGGCCTCGCTGCGCCGGGCGGTGGCCCTGGTGCCGCAGGACGTGGCGCTGTTCAACGACACCCTGCGGGTCAATATCGCCTTCGCCCGGCCGGACGCCGACGAGGCCGCCATCTGGGCCGCGGCCGAGGCGGCGGAGCTGTCGGACTTCATCGCCGGCCTGCCGGAGGGCATGGAGACGCGGGTGGGCGAGCGCGGCCTGAAGCTGTCGGGCGGGGAGCGTCAGCGGGTGGGCATCGCCCGCGCCCTGCTGGCCGACCCCTGCCTTCTGATCCTCGACGAGGCGACCAGCGCCCTGGACAGCCGCACGGAGGCCGCGATCCAGAAGACCCTGCGCAAGGCCAAGGCCGGCCGCACGACCCTGGTCGTCGCCCACCGCCTGTCGACCATCGCCGACGCCGAGCAGATCCTGGTGCTGAAGGCCGGGCGCATCGTCGAGCGCGGCGCGCACCACGAACTGGTCGCCCGGGTCGGGGGCGAGTACGCCGCCTTGTGGAAGAAGCAGACGCGCGGCGGCCGGACGAGCGCCGAGATCGAGGGCTAGGCTCGACCGATTGCGTAGAACCGGTCCGATCGCTGCTTGCGCAGCTCGGCCGGGGACAGCGGCATCAGGGCCTGCAGCTCTTCCCACACGGCGTCGCCGACGGACTGCATGGCAGCTTCCGGTGCGGAATGGGCCCCGCCGACCGGCTCGGGGATTACCCGGTCGACAATCTTCATGGCCAGCAGGTCGGGCCCGGTGATCTTCATGGCGTTGGCGGCGTCCTTGGCCCTTGCCCCGTCGCGCCACAGGATGCCGGCGGCCCCCTCCGGCGAGATCACCGAATAGATCGAGTGTTCCAGGATCAGCACCCGGTTGGCGGCGGCCAGGGCGATGGCTCCGCCGGACCCGCCTTCGCCCGTGACGGTGGCGATCATCGGCGTGTTGAGGATCAAGCCGCGTTCGGTCGAGCGGGCGATGGCCTCGGCCTGGCCGCGCTCCTCGGCCCCCAGGCCCGGATAGGCCCCGGCCGTGTCGACGAAGGTCAGGACCGGCAGGCCGAACCGGTCGGCCAGGTCCATCAGCCGGACCGCCTTGCGATAGCCCTCGGGCCTCGCCATGCCGAAATTGTGCGTCAGGCGGGTGGCGGTGTCGTGGCCCTTCTCATGGCCCATGACGACCACGGCCTGACCGCGGAAACGGGCGAGGCCGCCCAGGATGGCCTGGTCGTCGCCGAACTGCCGGTCGCCGCGCAGCTCGACATAGTCGGTGAACAGGGCCTCGAGATAGTCGATGAAATGCGGGCGCTGCGGGTGACGGGCGACCTGGGTCTTCTGCCACGGATCGAGGGCGGCGTAGGTTTTCTTGCGAAGCTGGTCGGCCTTGCGCTTCAGCCCGTCGATCTCGGTCTCGAACGAGCCGGAGGTGGCCGCGAGCAGCCCCAGCTCCTCGATCTTGGCCTCGAGCTCGGCGATCGGTTTTTCGAATTCGAGGTAATGGGTGGCCATGAGGCGTCCGGTCGGAGGGGCACAACGCGCCCTGTCACAAGGCGGCGGAACCTAGAGGCGTCGAAGCCCAGGAGCAAGCGGGGGTTCAGTCGTCCTTCGCCAAGGGATGGTGCCGCTGGACCACCTGGGTCAGGCGGTCGGTGGCGACGTGGGTGTAGATCTGGGTCGTGGCGATGTCGGCGTGGCCGAGCAGGGTCTGCACGACGCGCAAGTCGGCGCCGCCCTCCAGCAAATGGGTGGCGAAGGCGTGGCGCAGCACATGGGGGCTGACGCGGGCCGGGTCGATCCCGGCGTCCAGGGCGGCCTGGTCCAGCATCTGGGCGAAGCGGCGGGGGGTCAGGTGGCCGGACGCCGCGCCGGACGGGAACAGCCAGGGGTTGTCCGGGGCCTTGTCCGGCCGTGCGGCGTCGCGCGCGATCAGCCAGGCCTTCACCGCCTCCCGCGCCGAGGCGTTCAGGGGGGCCAGCCGTTCCTTGCCGCCCTTGCCGCGCACGATCAGATAGGCCGGGTCGCGGCGCACGGCCTCGACGCGCAGGGCCAGAAGTTCGGACACCCGGAGCCCTGAGGCATAGGCCAGTTCGACCAGGGCGATCATGCGCAGACCCGCGGCCCCGTCGCGCGCGGCGGAGGCGGTCAACAGACCGATGACCTCCTCGCGGGTCAGGGTGCGGGGCAGGGGCCGACCCTGTTTCGGTGCGTCGAGCCGGCGCGAGGGGTCGTCGCTGCGCCAGCCTTCGCCCAGGGCGAACCGGTAGAACTGTCGCACGGCCGAGCGCCGCCGCGCCGCCGTCGCCGCTGACAGGCCCCGAGCCGAAAGACCCGCGAACCAGCGTTCGATGCCTGCCTCGTCCGCCCGCATCAGGCCCGGTTCACCCAGATGCGCCTCGGCGTCGGCCAGGTCGCGGGCATAGGCGGACAGGGTGTGGGGCGAGGCGTCCCGCTCCACGGCCATCATTTCCAGGAAGGCCTCGACCTGGGGCGTGGTCATGCCGAATCCGGCGTCGCGTTGCGGTGGCGGAGCGTTCGCCATCGTGTAGAGATCGGAGCGATCATGTCTGTTTCCGCCTCTCCTTCCTGCGCGACCGTCCGGTGAGCGCCCGAGCCTCAGGCGCCCTGCCGATTCCCCGGCCGACCCGCACCATAGCCCTGGTGGGGTTGATGGGCGTGGGCAAATCGACGGTCGGGCGTCGGCTGGCCCAGAGGGTCGGCCTGCCCTTCGTCGACGGCGACGACGCGATCGAGCAGTCGGCGCGGATGACCGTGTCGGAGATCTTCGCCCAGCTGGGTGAGGCCGAGTTCCGCGCCGGCGAGGCCCGGGTCATGCGCCGGTTGCTGGAGGGGCCACCGATCGTTCTGGCCACGGGGGGCGGGGCGGTCCTGAATGCGGACACCCGCGCCCTGATGAAGGCGAACGCGACCTCGGTCTGGCTCCGGGCCGAGCTGAAGGTGGTGGCGTCGCGGGTTCAACGGCGCGACACCCGGCCCCTGCTGCGCGGCAAGGACCCGCTGCTAGCCCTGACCGCCATGGCCGAGGTCCGCTACCCCCTCTATGCCACGGCCGACGTGACCGTGGATGTCGGGGCCGGGGCCCATGGCCAGGCCGTCGACGCTATCCTGGCGGCGCTTGAGGCCTATTGGGCGACGGAGCAGACGAGATGACGACGGTTGTTCCGGTCTCCGGCGGCGATTTCGCCCCTTATGACGTGGTCGTGGGGCGGGGGCTGCTGGCCGAGGCGGGGACGCGGATCGCGCCCTTCGCCCGGGGCCGCACCGTGATCGTCAGCGACGAGACGGTGGCCGCCCTGCATGGACCGGCCCTGAAGGCTGTGCTGGACGCCGCCGGAATCCGTACGGAGATCGTCGCCGTGCCGGCCGGGGAGGGGTCGAAATCCTTCGCCGAGCTGGAACGGCTAATGGACCGGCTTCTGGCGACCGGCCTGGACCGCAAGGACGTGATCGTGGCCCTGGGCGGCGGCGTGGTCGGAGACCTGGCCGGGCTGGCGGCGGCGCTCTACATGCGCGGCATCGATTTCGTTCAGGTGCCGACCACGCTTCTGGCCCAGGTGGATTCCTCCGTCGGGGGCAAGACGGCGATCGATACCCCGCGCGGCAAGAACCTGGTCGGCGCCTTCCACCAGCCGCGCCTGGTGTTGGCCGACATCGACGTGTTGGCCACCCTGCCGCCTGTGCAGTTGCGGTCCGGCTGGGCCGAGGTGCTGAAGCACGGGCTGATCTGCGACGCGCCCTTCTTCGACTGGCTTGCCGGTGAGGGAGCCAGCGGGGCGACGGGCGATGCGGCGGCCCTGACCCGGGCGGTGATCCGTTCGGTCGAGATCAAGTCGGCCATCGTCGGCGAGGACGAGAGGGAGGCCGGTCGGCGCGCCCTGCTGAACCTGGGCCACACCTTCGGCCACGCGATCGAGGCGGAGCTGGGCTTCGAGGAGGCCGCCCTGGCGCATGGCGAGGCGGTGGCCCTCGGCTGCTGCATGGCGTTCCGCTTCTCGGTCGCCCAGGGCCTGTGCGCGGCGCCTGAGGCCGAACGCGTCGAGGCCGTGGTCGCGGCGGCCGGGCTGCCGACGCGGCTGGCGCAGGCGGGCGTGTTCTCGGCCGAGGCCCTGCTGGCGCGGATGGCGGGCGACAAGAAGGCGGAAGGTGGCGGGATCACCCTGATCCTCGCGCACGGGATCGGGCAGGCGTTCACCCGGCGGTTCGAGGACCCGACCCCCATCCGGGCCTTCCTTATCGAGGAGGGGGCCGGCTGATCCCGACCGCCGTCGATCGTCGGCACGGAGCCGCGCGGTCTTCGGTGATCCAAGTGATCAAGTCCTGTGCCCGTCGGCCCGTCATGTCCCAGACCAGGGGTGCGCTATCCTGGACGGACGTCTGCAGCTGCCGAGTGGCGATGCGGGATAGGGGCTAGCTGCCGCCACCCGGTACCGACTGCCCCGTGGAACTGCTGGCGATCGCGCCGGCCTCGACCGGTCGGGGTCCGACTTTCACCACCGTCGTGTTGGTCGTGGCGTCATAGGCGAAGGTCAGGTGATCCGAGCTTATCGCCTGGCCCAGCACGGAAGACGCGCGTTCATAGTAGCTCTGCTCGAACTGGGCTGCCTCCAGCGCGCCGCTCAAGGCTCGGAGGCGTCCGATATGGTCCTTGAGATCGGTCGGTGCGCCGGCGGTGTCGAGCGCCAGCGCCCGTTCGGACAAGGGCGCAATCGGACCGACGGCTCCTTGTGTTGGAAGGCCCGGAATATCCAACGCCATCAGGGAACGGTTCATGCCGGCGAAGGCGACCTGGGTCTTCAGTGCATTGAGCCCGTTCTGCGCATTCTCGCCCGTGATCGCGAAGTCCACCGCCCGTAAGGGACTGCTGACCAGAGCGGTCAAGGTCTGGATCGGCGTACTCCGCATCTGCTGATCCTTGGCCACGAGCGCGTTGTCGAGCGTCAGCAGATCCCAAGCGTAATCCCGGCCCAGCCGCGCCCGCCGATCCGTCGCTATTCGGGCCACAACGATGATCGTGTTTCGGCGGGCCGCCAAGGCGTTACAGGCGTCGTTGATCCGCCTGACTTCACCCAGGAGGACGCCCTCCGGATCATAGACGACCGGAGCCTTCGCCGCCTGTCGCGCCCCAGCGATCTCCGACATGAGAGAGGAATAAAGCGCGCAACTCAGGCCCTCAGGCGGCTTTTTCAAGATGTCGAGGGTTTCGAACATACGCTCATAGCGACGCGTGATCAGTTGAACGGCCAGCGCCCCGCCGTGAAACAGCTCGCGGGTCGGCTCATAGACGTTGAACTGCGAGATGATGCTGGGCGTGAAGGCGGCGACCGCCCACGCCTCGCGGGTCTGTTGCGTGATGTTGCCCTGGAAGGCACCGGCCGCCCCGATCAGCGTGATCAGCGATCCCCCATCCAGGAAGGTCTGCTGACGTTGAGCGCGTCGCTCGTAGTAGCGCATCAGCTCTTCGGCCTGGGTCCTGTAGGTCCGGTAGTCTGAATCAGGCGTCGGCTCAGCCGGTGCGGTGAGAAGGGAGAGGCGCATGGCGTTGATCGCGCACTCGCGTGCCCTGAGGTCCCCCTCCAAGAAGCGACCATACGCGCCGGCTGCGGCAGGGCAGCTGGCCGCAGCATGACGTTCGAAACTTCCGCCCGGCTCGGCGGACGCCGAGCTTGGGTTGAACAAAACGCCGGCCAAAGCGAGCGTAAGCAAGCGTTTCAACATCATCGTCCCCTGTTTAGAGATCGACGATATATGAACCTAAGGTTGCTCGCAATGTGTCGTGATCGGGCGCTACGAGCCCGAGGTGGATGCCGCCCTCAGTCGATTGCCCGGCACTGGGTGTCGGCGCGGCCGTCGGCGGTCCAGGTGGCCAGAATGCCCTTGCCGCGCAGCTCGGTGGCTCCGGCGCGGTACCAGATGCCGTCGGCGGCGCGCTCCTGGAACAGGTCGGCGGCTTCGCCGTGCGAGTTGCGGACCGTGGCCATGGCGCGCGGATTGTCGAAATCGACCGTCAGACGTTCGCCGTTGTCACACAGATAGACGGTGCGGATGACGCGGTTCAGGGCCCGGTCCTGCAACTCCGCCCCCGTCCGCCGACGCGCCGTCTGAGCCTCGACCGCGCGCTGCTGGACCGCGTCCGCGCTGTCCGGAGCCTCGCGGGTTTCGCCGCAACCCCCGAGCAGGGTCAGACCGCCGAGGACGAGCGGAACGAGAACGATCTTCATGGCAACTCCGGGCGACGGCGACGTCAGGCTTGACTGTAACGGGCTCAGGCGTCGCGCGTTCCGGCGCGTCGGGCTCGGAAGAAGGCGCGCAGCCTTTCCCCACACGCCTCGGCCAGGACGCCACCCTCCGCGAGCGGCCGGGAGTGCAGGGTCGGCTGGTCGAACAGGCGCGGCCCGTGGATCACGGCGCCGCCCTTGGGATCGTCGGCCCCCCAGACCACACGGCCGATTCGGGCATGGCTGATCGCGCCCGCGCACATGGCGCAGGGCTCCAAGGTGACATAGAGGGTCAGGCCGGTCAGACGATAATTGCCAAGGGCCACGGCGGCCCGGCGGATGGCCACGATCTCGGCGTGGGCGGTCGGATCGTGCCCGGAAATCGGGGCGTTGGCCCCCGTCGCGACCACCTGTCCGGTGGTCTCGTCGACGATCACGGCCCCCACGGGGACCTCGCCGGCGTCCGCCGCCGCTTGCGCAAGGTCCAGTGCCATGCGCATGAACCGCTCATCATGGCCCGCCATCCCGACGACAACGACAAGAAGCCCCGCCCCAGTCAAGCCCCGAGGGCGCACAAGCCCGGGGACCGCCCCAAAAGCGGCTCCGCGCGACCGGGCTCGGCCTCCGCCGCCCTGTTCCAGTCCAGCACCAAGAGTTCCGAGGAAGGCCGGGGCTCGGGCGGCCGGGGCTCGGGCAGCGGCCGCGCCTATCCGGCCGACAAGGGCGCGCGCCCCGAACCCAAGGCCAAGCCGCCCCGCGCGGGCGGCAAGCCCGGTGCGAGGGATGCGAAGGCCGCAGCCCTCGCCGAACCGAAGCGCAGCGAGCGGATCGCCAAGGCCATGGCCCGGGCCGGCATCGCCTCGCGTCGAGAGGTCGAGCGGCTGATCGGCCTGGGCAAGGTGGCGGTCAACGGCCGCATCCTGGACACGCCGGCGACCCTGGTGACCCGCGACGACGTCATCACGGTCGACGGCAAGGCGATCGCGGCGGCCCAGGCCACGCGCGTCTGGCGTTACAACAAGCCGGTCGGCCTGCTGACCTCGCACAACGATCCGCAGGGGCGCCCCACCGTGTTCGACGCCCTGCCTAGCGGCCTGCCGCGGGTCATCTCGGTCGGGCGTCTGGACATCAATACCGAAGGCCTGCTGCTGCTGACCAACGACGGCGAGCTGAGCCGGGCGCTGGAGCTGCCCGAGACGGCGCTGGTGCGTCAGTACCGGGCCCGCGCGCGCGGGCGGGTGACGCAGGCGGACCTCGACAAGCTCAAGGACGGGGTCACGGTCGACGGCGTCCGCTACGGGC
Source organism: Brevundimonas sp. LM2 (assembly GCF_002002865.1). Taxonomy (NCBI): domain Bacteria; kingdom Pseudomonadati; phylum Pseudomonadota; class Alphaproteobacteria; order Caulobacterales; family Caulobacteraceae; genus Brevundimonas; species Brevundimonas sp. LM2. The sequence continues at coordinate 1,525,862 of NZ_CP019508.1, forward strand.
CGGTCGAGGCGACCATCGACAAGGCGACGACCAAGGAGGACGGCAGCCAGGCCGCCAACCTGTGGATCAGCGTCCAGATCGCCGAGGGCAAGAACCGCGAGGTCCGCAAGGTGCTGGAATCGGTCGGCCTGACCGTCAACCGGCTGATCCGCCTGGCCTATGGGCCGTTCCAGCTGGGCACCCTGGCCGTCGGCTCGGTCGAGGAGGTCGGTCCCCGGGTGATCCGCGAACTGCTGGGCGACCATATCCGCCCGGACAACCTGCCTGAGGGCAACACCGTCGCGACCCCGGCCCCCATCCCCGGCCGCCGGACAGGGGCACCCAAGGTCACGGGGTCTTCGGGCTCGGCCATGTCGGACCCGTCGCGCAAGCCCAGCCGCGTCCGCGCCGCCGGGGTCGCCCAGGTCGAAGGCGCCGAACGCGCCAACCGTCCGCCCAAGAAGGCCGGCTGGGCCAAGGCGGCCCCGCCGAACCCGCGCGGCCCCTCGACCAAGAAGGCGTGGACGCCCCGCGAAGGCGCGGCCGACGCCGAACGGCCGGCGCGGGTGTTCAAGCCACGCGAGGACAAGATGATCGGGCCGAAGTCGGCCACCTGGGCCCGCGACGGGGACAGGGCCGGCAAGGCCGGGCCCAAGCGCGAGTTCAAGCCGCGTGACGGGGCGAGCGGGCCTCGCGCCGCCGGCCCGCGCGCCGGGGGCAAGCCCGGTGGGTCACGCGGCCCCTCGCGGGGATAGGTCCGGAAAGCGGCGCGCACCGGCCAGCCGCTCGGTGATGGCCACGATCACCACGGCCACGATCAATTCGGGCACGAGCGCGGTCCAGGCCGAGTCCTGGCCGACCTCCATCTCGGACAGGGGTTCCCAGAACAGGGTGATGATCAGGTTGTTGGCCAGGTGCGCCCCGATCGCGAACTCCAGTCCGCCGAGCCGCAGGGCCGCCCAGCTCCAGACCGCCCCTGACAGAGCGCGCGAGACGAAGGCGACGGGGTCCGGATCCCCGTGCAGGGCGGAAAACAGCACGCCATTGACGAGGCACAGGATCAGGGGATGCCGGGTCGCCTGGCCGGAGAGGCGCAGCAGCACGCCGCGACAGGCCACCTCTTCGGCCGCGGCCGCGGTGAGCAGGCCCACGGTCGCCCCGATCACGAAGGCCAGCCGCGTCCAGTCGGCATAGAGCGGATCGAACAGCGGCGGCGACCACGGCTCGCCCGACATCATGTAGGACGGAATCTGCATCACGCCGAGACAGGCCATGGCAAGGAAGCCGATCCCGAAATCACGACGGTTGAACGGCCGCCCGGGCCAAAGAAAATCGGTAGGCCGCAGGCGGTAGGTGATGGCCGCTGCGGAGAGGAGGGCCAGGGCCAGGAGGCCGAGGACCGAGCCGATCGCCAGCATGAACCAGGCCTCGTCGACCAGCCGCATGGGCGTGTCGGGCAGCGGTCCGGACCACCGCACCAAGGCCCCGAAATCCGGCACGATCAGGACGATGATGCCGAAGACCACGCTGGACACCAGCAGCAGCAGGATCGCGAGGCCGATGAAACTGGCCAGCCTGCGCCACGGGTGATTCACCGCGGGGCCGGTGATCATCGGTGAGCGTCGCGCCGCCTGGAGGGCGAGGGAAACCGACCGCATGGGCGCAGGATCAAGCGACATGACCCACCGTTGCATTGACCCGGTATTCCGGTCCAGAGGCAGGCCATGAGGATCGTATCTGGAAGACTGAAGGGCCGGGCCATCGTCGCGCCGGAAGGGCAGGGCACGCGGCCGACGTCGGACCGGGCGCGCCAGGCCGTGTTCAATGTGCTGGAGCACGCCGCCTGGGCCGAGCCCCTGGCCGGGATGCGGGTCATGGACCTGTTCGCCGGATCGGGTGCCCTGGGGTTCGAGGCGATGAGCCGGGGGGCGGCCTTCGCCCTGTTCGTCGAGACCGACGAGACGGCGCGGGGCGTGATCCGCGAGAACGCCGACGCCTATGGCCTGCTGGGCACGACCCGCGTGCACCGGCGCAGCGCCATCGATCTGGGGCCCCGCCCCGGATCGGATGGCGAGGCCTTCGACCTGGCCTTCGTTGACCCGCCCTACGGCAAGGGGCTGGGGGAGCAGGCCCTGGCCCGGCTGATCGAGGGGCGCTGGCTCAAGCCGGGAGCCCTGCTGGTGCTGGAGCGGGGCTCGGACGAGCCGGAGATCGAGACGCCGGGCTATGCGCGGCTGGACGCGCGGGACTATGGGGCGGCGCGGGTGCTGTTTCTGCGAGTGCTTCCCTAGCGCATCACGCCGTCGCGACCGGACGAGGGTTGGGATCGGTCAGCCGCCCCGCCAGGCCCGCCGCCGCCGCCGTGACCTCGGCCCAGGTGACGTCGAAGCCGGCCGCGTCGCCGAACCAGGGGTCGGTGACGGCCTGACCCTCGCGGCCCGGGACGTGGTCGAGCAGGAGGCTGAGCGCGGCGGTGGCGTCGGCGGGGGCTATTCGGCGCAGGTTCGACAGGTTGTCGTGGTCGAGGGCGACGATGTGGGTGAAGCGGCGGAAGTCCGCCGGCGTCACCTGCCGGGTCTGGTAGGCGGAGATGTCGAGGCCGTGGCGGGCGGCGACGGCCTGGGCGCGGGGGTCGGGCGGCTCGCCGACATGCCAGTCGCCGGTGCCGGCGGACTCGATGGTGAGGTCGAGGCGCAGACGCTCCGCCTCGGCGCGCAAGGCGGCTTCGGCGAGGGGCGAGCGACAGATGTTGCCGAGGCAGACGAAGAGGACGGAGTTCATAACGTAAGTGTAGAGCGAATTCTGACTTCGACGCAGGTGCGAATGGTCGGAGCCCGCCGTCGGGGCGAAAATCGAGCCTTCACCGCAAAGCGCGCCGCGCTGACCGCTCTGCTCAAGGACACTCCGTCTAGCAAGTCAAACCACCCCCTGGGCCACCATGGCATCGGCCACCTTGCGGAAGCCGGCGATATTGGCCCCTCGGACGTAGTCGACATGGCCGTTCCGATCTTCACCGTCGGCGACGCAGCGGTCATGAATTTCGACCATGATGTCCTCCAGTTGCGAGGTGAGGCGCGCTTCGTCCCATGACAGTCGGGCGGAATTCTGGGCCATCTCCAGACCGGACACGGCGACCCCGCCTGCGTTGGCGGCCTTCGCCGGCCCGAAGCCGATCTTGGCCTTTCGAAAGGCGGCCACGGCATCGGGCGTACAGGGCATGTTCGCCCCCTCGATGACATAGCGGACGCCCCCTTGCAGCAGCTTCTTGGCGTCATCGCCGTCGAGCTCGTTCTGGGTGGCGCACGGCAGGGCGATATCGCATTCGACACCCCAGGGCGTCCGTCCCTTGTGGAATTCGAGGGTCTTTGATCCCTCGGCGACGGCGGAAAGCGGGCCGCGCCGCTCGAGCTTCTGCGTCATGACCCGCTCGAGCAGTTCTGGGTCGAACCCGTCCGGGGCGTGCAGCAAACCCTCGCTGTCGGACAGGGTCACGACCTTCGCGCCTTCCTCGACGGCCTTCTGCGCGGCGTGAAGCGCAACGTTGCCGGCTCCTGAAATCGACACGGTCTTGTCCTTCAGTCCGTCGTCCGCGCGCTCGAGCACAGCCTTGAGAAAGAAGACGGTGCCCCACCCGGTCGCCTCCGACCGGACTTCGCTGCCCCCGTATGACAGGCCCTTGCCGGTCAGCGCACCCTCGAACCGGTTCGCCAGTCGCTTGTATTGCCCAAACAGATAGCCGATCTCGCGCGCGCCCACGCCCATGTCGCCCGCCGGGACGTCTTCATTCGGGCCGATGTAGCGATGCAGTTCGGTCATGAAGCTCTGGCAGAACCGCATGACCTCGGCGTCCGACTTGCCGCGCGGGGCGAAGGTCGCGCCCCCCTTGGCTCCACCGAGCGGCAGGCCCGTCAAACTGTTCTTGAAGGTCTGCTCAAAGGCCAGAAATTTCAGCACCCCTTCCGTCAGGTTCGGGGAGAACCGAAGTCCGCCCTTGTACGGGCCGATCGCGTTCGAATGCTGGACACGCCAACCCCGTTCGACCCGCGGCCGGCCCCGATCGTCCTGCCACACGACCCGAAAACTGACGATCCGATCGGGTTCGACGATCCGCCTCAGAATTTCGTTGTCACGATAGGCCTTGGTGTCCTCGACCAGGGGCCAGACCTCGGTCACCACGTCATCGACCGCCTGAAGGAACTCCGGTTGCCCGGGGTAGCGATCGACGAGTTCCGCAAGGAAGCTTTTCAGGTCGCTGGACGATCGACGAGGCATGATGAGACTCTGCTGAAGACGGCGAGATGAAGACGCAAGAAAACTAGGCGCGCGAGGCCAGGAACTCGTGACGATGGTCGCGGACGAAGTCGGTGAAGCTGCGTGGGGGAACGCCGGTCAGGCGCTCGATCTCAGCCGTCGGATCGATGTCGTGATGCTGGGCGACCATGTTGGAGAACTGCACAATCAGGCCGTTCGCCATCCAGCGTGAATTGCCGGTCACGCGAAGGATGGCGCGATAGATGGGGGTCGGCAGATCGACATAGCGGACCTTGCGCTGGATCACCCCGGACAGGCGCTCTGCGGCCTCCCGCATGTCCAGTGTCTCGGGACCGGTGAGGAAATAGCTCGCGCCGGCGTGACCGTCCTCGCTGAGAACGGTGGCGGCGACGCGCGCGATATCGCGCGTATCGATCAGGGAGACCGACCCCTTGCCGGCCACGTGCGGCAGGAAGCCCCTGGCGATCGGCTCCTTATACCAAAGGAAGTTCTGCATGTAGCCAGTGGGTTTCAGGATCGTCCATTCGACCCCCGATGCACGCAGGTGGTGATCGATTAGGGCGTGCGATTTCGCCCATGGGATCAACGAACGCACGTTGGCGTCGGACGCGGACAGTTTGACGATCCGACGGATTCCAACGGACCTGGCCGCATCGATCGCGGACGTCTCCTGCTCGACCTGTTTGGGGTTCGGCGCGGTGAGGAGAAACAGCGTTTCGATGCCTCGCATCGCAGGGGCCAAGGTTTCCGGGCGATCGAAGTCGCCGACGACGGCTTCGAATCCCTTGTCTTTCAGTTTGGCGACCTGCTCCGGCTTGCGGACCATCGCCCTGAATGGGGTGCCGGCCTCATGGAGCAGCCTGCAAATTTCGCCGCCGATGCCGCCGGTCGCGCCTGTAACGAGGATCATGATGGGTCTTCCTGATCGGAGTTGGAGTGGGGAGAGTTGGAATGGAGGGGCCGGTCGAGCAGCTCGGAGATCACGGCGTTCATCTCCTCGAGGGTCTTGATGGCGTCTCGAATACGCTCAGCCCCGACCCTGTCCGCGATGGCCTGATCAAACGGGGCGACGGCCTGCTCCGCGCCCGTCACGGCCGCCGTTCCGGTCGGGGTGAGGACGACGAGCTTCGCGCGTTGGTGATGGGGATTGGCCTTGAAGGCGACGAGCCCATGCTCAGCCAGGAGATCGAGGATCCTCTGCACCGCCTGCCGGGTCAGGCCCATGTTGCGGGCGATCGAGGCGGCAGGGAGCGGCATAGGCGAGTAGCGCAGGGCGGCGAGCACCTGCCACCACGCACTCGTCAGACCCATTGGCGCAACGAGCTCGTTTCCCGCGCTGATCAAGCGACCGTTGGCGGCGAAGATCGCCAACGCGAGCGCTCGGACATCCGGTTTGTGAATGTGCATATGGCAATGCGCTTCCGTATCGACAACATGCTGTCAAACTATGGCGCGGGTTTTTGGTTCCGATTACGGCCGCTTTGGGTCCAGAGCGGTCCTTGGTAATCTCCTGAAAGCGGACATTGGTACGGCGAACGGAATGGCGCGTCTTCAGGCAGACCGCCCATGCCGCGCTCGGCTCACCAGCGAGCCATCCCGCCCCTCACCGCCGCCCGAACAGCTTTTCCAGATCGTTGAGCTTGAGCTCCACATAGGTCGGGCGGCCGTGGTTGCACTGGCCGGAGTGGGGCGTGACCTCCATCTGGCGGAGGAGGGCGTTCATTTCGGGTGCGGACAGGACGCGGCCGGCGCGGACGGAGCCGTGGCAGGCCATGGTGCCGCAGACCTCGCCCAGCCGCTCGGACAGGGCCAGGGCGGCGCCGTGCTCGGCCAGGTCGTCGGCGATGTCGCGGATCAGGCCCTGGACGTCGGTGTCGCCCAGCAGGGCGGGCGTCTCGCGGACCAGCACGGCTCCGCCGCCGAAGGGTTCGACGATCAGGCCCAGCTCCGCCAGCTCATCGGCGCGGGCCAGGACGCGGTCGGCCTCGGCGGGGTCCAGCTCGACCACCTCGGGGGTCAGCAGGGCCTGACGCGTGACGGACCCCTGGGCCATCTGGACCTTCATCCGCTCATAGACGAGGCGTTCGTGGGCGGCGTGCTGGTCGACGACGACCAGGCCGTCGCGAGTCTGGGCGACGATATAGGTGCCGTGCAGCTGGGCCCGGGCGGCGCCGAGGGGCTGGTCGATGGGGTCGGGCTGGAGGGGCGAGGGTCGGGGGTTGAGGGTCGAGGGATCGAACCCGCCCGGCTCGACGCGGGCCGAGCGTTCGGACAGGCCGGGGATCTCCTGGGCGGCGGCGGCGGGACCGTCCCAGCCGGTCCAGCCGCTGAAGCCGCCGGCGAAGCCCTGCGACGTCTGTGAGGTCGGACTGAAGGCCGCGCCGGTGTGGGCGGTGAAGCCCGCCAGCACATTGTCGGCCACGGTGGTCGAGGCGCGGTGGCCGGCGGCGTGCAGGGCGTGGCGCAGGGCCCCGACGATCAGGCCGCGCACCATCTGGGGGTCGCGGAACCGGACCTCGGCCTTGGCCGGGTGGACGTTGACGTCCACGAACAGGGGATCGATCTCGAGGAACAGCACCGCCGCCGGATGCCGGTCGCGGGCGAGGAAGTCGGCATAGGCCCCGCGCAGGGCCCCCTGCAGCAGCCGGTCGCGGACCGGGCGGCCGTTGACGAACAGATACTGGTGCCCGCCGTTGCCGCGCGAATAGGTGGGCAGGCCGGCGTAGCCCGACAGGCGGATGCCCTCGCGCGACTGGTCGATCAGCAGGGCATTGGCCTCGAAATCCCGGCCCAACAGGGCGGCGAGACGCTTCAGCCGGCCTTCGTCGCCGGGATGCTCGGCGGGCAGGCGTAGGGTGGTGCGGCCGTCGAGGTCGAGGGTGAAGGCGACCCCTTCATGGGCCATGGCCTGGCGCTTGATCTCCTCCGAAATGGCCATGGCCTCGGAGCGCTCGGACTTCATGAATTTGAGCCGGGCGGGGGTGGCATAGAACAGGTCGCGGACCTCGACCCGGGCGCCGTGCGGGCCCGGGAAGGCGGCGGGGGCGACGGGGCGGGTGTCGCCGCCCTCCACGGTGATCTGGTGGGCGTCGCCGCGGGGGCTGCGGCTGGTGATGGTCAGCCGGGCGACCGAGCCGATCGAGGGCAGGGCCTCGCCGCGGAATCCGAGGGTCGAGATGCGCAGCAGGTCGACGTCGCCGGCGTCGTCGGGCTCCAGCTTGGAGGTGGCATGGCGTTCGACGGCCAGGGCCAGCTGGTCCGGGGCCATGCCGTGGCCGTCGTCGGCGATCAGGATGCGCGACAGGCCCCCGCCGTCGGCCTGGACCTCGATCCGGGTCGCCCCCGCGTCGAGCGCGTTCTCGACCAGCTCCTTGATGGCGCTGGCCGGGCGTTCGACCACCTCGCCGGCGGCGATGCGGTTGACGGTCTCGGGGGGGAGGCGGCGGATGGGCATGGGATTCGGAAGGGTAGCGCGTTGCGTCGACAGGGTCTTGCGGAACCAGCCAGCTTTCGCGCTCGCTTATATCCAGTCAACAGTGACCGCAGCCACGGCTCCGGTCTCATGGCACCAGTGGTGCACGTCAAGAGAGCCGGGAATCAGGATCAGCAGGTCACCGGTCCCGTTCGAGGCGACGGCGAAGCCTTCCTTCGGAAAGTTCCGCCACGCTCGAGCCTGCTCGGTTTCTCGCACGATGTCATTGGCGGTGCGGGAAAGCCGCTTGCGGTCAGTGACATCCCGCACCGGAATGAGAGACCAGGAATCGTCGGCAATGGTGATGTCCCCGCCGTTCGACCGCGCGAGCCGGGCTCGCAGATCCGGCGGCAAACTGCGGCCGATGGAACGCTCGGCTTCGGCGATTGTCGCTTCCGTCGCTGGGAAAGCCATTCACCCGAAATAGCACAGGTTCGGCGCGGTGTCAGCGCAGCCGACGTCAAGTTCTGTACGGCGACAGCTCCTCGGTCATCGCCGCGATCTCCGCCTCCACGCCCGGTCGTTCCTGCTCGAGATAGCGCTCCACCGGTGCCCGCAGGGCCGGATCGGCGATCCAGTGGGCGGAGTGGACGGGGGAGGGGAGGTAGCCGCGGGCGATCTTGTGCTCGCCCTGGGCGCCCGCCTCGACGCGGGACAGGCCGTGGGCGATGGCGAATTCGATGGCCTGGTAGTAGCAGAGCTCGAAATGGAGGAAGGGGACCTCCTCCAGCGCGCCCCACTGGCGGCCGTACAGAGCGTCGCGGCCGATGAAGTTCAGGGCTCCGGCGATAGGAGTGTCGTCGCGGAAGGCCATGACCAGGGCGATGCGGTCGGCCATCGTCTCCCCGATCATGGAGAAGAAGGCGCGGGTCAGATAGGGCCGGCCCCATTTGCGCTCGCCGGTGTCCTGGTAGAATTCGAAGAAGGCGTCCCAGTGGGCCTCGGTGAGGTCGGAGCCGGTCAGGACGCGGATGTCGAGGCCGGCCTGGGCGTCGCGGCGTTCGCGGCGGATGGTCTTGCGGCGGTTGGAGGACAGGGCCGCCAGGAAGTCGTCGAAGGTCTGGTAGCCCTCGTTGCGCCAGATGAACTGCATGTCCTGGCGGCGCAGCATGCCGGCCTCGCCCATGGCGAACCATTCGGGCCGGGTCGGGAAGTTGACGTGCAGCGAGGAGACGCCCAGCCGCTCGGTCAGGGCCACGGCCCCCTGGATCAGGGCGGCCCGGACGACGCCTTCGCTTGTGTCCGGCGCATGCAGGAAGCGCGGGCCGGTGGCGGGGGTGAAGGGGACGGCCCCCAGCAGCTTGGGATAATACCGGCCGCCGGCGCGCTGATAGGCGTCGGCCCAGCTGTGGTCGAAGACGTATTCGCCCTGGCTGTGGCCTTTCAGATAGAGGGGCATGCAGCCCAGGACGGCGTCGTCCGGGCCCCGCAGGGTCAGGTGGCGCGGGCCCCAGCCCTGCGACGGGACCGCGCTGCCCGAGGCCTCGCAGGCGTGCAGGAAATCATAGCTGACGAAGGGATCGCCGGTCGGGGCGGCGCAGGCGTCCCAGGCCTCGCGGCCGATGTCCGCGAGGCTGTCGTGGACCTGGAGGGTGAAGTCGGGCTGGGGGTTCACCGCACCTCGACGATGGCGTCCACCTCGACGGCGAAGCCGAGGGGCAGCTGATAGACGCCGACGGCCGAGCGGGCGTGGCGGCCGGCGTCGTCGAACACCTCGACCATCAGGTCCGAACAGCCGTTGATGACGGCGGGAATGGCGGTGAAGCCCGGGCCGGCCTGGACGAAGCCGCCCAGTTTGACGATGCGCACGACGCGGTCGAGGTCGCCGTCGAGGGCGGCGTTGAGTTGGGCCAGCAGGTTGATGCCGCACAGCCGCGCTCCGGCGTTGGCCTGTTCCGGGGTGACGTCCTCGCCGACCGTGCCCTTGATCCCGCCCGAGGCGTCGTTCGACAGCTGGCCCGAGATGAAGACCAGATTGCCGGTGCGCACGAACGGCACGTAATTGGCCACGGCCGCCGCGGGCTGGGGCAGGGCGATGCCGAGTTCGGTCAGGCGGGCGGTGATGGACATGCGCGGCTCCAGATGGGGGTATGGGGCGGGTTTAGCGCGGGGCTGCGACACCTCGCCAGCCCTTAAAGGTTCGCCAACCGGCGTGTGGCATCGTGGCCCAATGGAAACGCTCTCTCCCGACCAGCATGCGGCGTTCAACGCCGTCCGGGCCCGACTGACCGCCGAAGAGCGGACGCGGGTCGATATCGCCTCGGTCGAGGCCGTGGGTCCGGCGGTGGCCGCCGCGTCGCACTGGAATTTCGACCTGCCCGCCCACGCCGCCGAAATTTCGCTAAAGGGTGGGGCGCTGGGCGCGGACGCGACCGACGCCATGCGCCGTGCCCTGGTGGCGACCTGGGCGCTGGAGCTGCCGGGGCGGGCGAGGGCGGCGGCCCTGCCGGGCGAGGTGATGGAGCTCTATCCCTACTGGCTGGACCGGCTGGCCGAGTTCCTGGCGGCGTCCGCCGAGACGGACGCGGCCTATGACGCCGATCACTGGGCCAAGGACGTGCGCATGGCCCTGGGGCTCAGCGTGCCCGGGGCCCTGACCCAGACCATCGACCTGTCCTCGCCCATGGGGCCGGGGCAGGTGGTGCGGAACGGGCGCGACGGCCACGGCTGGTCGCCGCTGATGGCCTATATCCGGGCCCAGGGCTGGAAGCGGCCCTGGCTGGAGGTCCATACCGAGAGCCGCCAGCTGGCCGATTTCAACGAAGCCGGCTGGGACCGGGCCTGGGCCACGGCGGCGGCGATCTGCAAGACGCGGCCGGAACTGGCCGGCATGATCGGTTCGAGCTGGTTCTACGATCCGCCGCTGGAGACGATCAGCCCTCGCCTGGCCTATCTGCGGCTGAACCCGCTGAAGGGCGGGGCCTTCATCGTCCATCAGGGCCCGGCGCCGATTCATTCGGAGCGGGCGAGCGCCTCGTCGCCGACGCGTAAGGCGCTGATCGAAAGTGGGGAGTACACGCCCAGCTCCTGGCTGGTGGCTTGGCCGCGGGCGACGCTGATCCCGTGGGCGGAACAGCGGAAAGCGGCGATGGAGATGGCGGAGGCGGCTTAACGTCCCTTCTCCCCTTGCGGGAGAAGGTGGCCGAGCGAAGCGAGGTCGGATGAGGGGTGACGCCCGGTGCCGGCCGGTTGCCGTCTGCTCCAATCACCTTGTCTGCGTCTTCGTACCCCTCATCCGCCCCTTCGGGGCACCTTCTCCCGCAAGGGGAGAAGGATCACTGTGTCCGCGCCCAGGCCTGGCCGACCGGCACGATCTCCAGCCCCGCCGCCTTGGCCAGCCGGATGACCTGGTCCAGGTCGTCGGGGGTGCAGCCGTAGGGCGTGGGCCCGTCCATCACGTCGTGGCCGTAGGCGATCAGCCAGCCCTTCCGCTCGGCCGTCTCGGCCATCAGCGCCTCCAGGTCGTAGGCGGGCAACCGGCGGCTTTCCAGCCCAATGGCCTGCAGGTTGGCGCGGTCGGCCGATCCGGCGTTGACCCCGTCGCGGATCCCCCGGCCCAGGGCGAACCGGTCGGCGACGACCGCCTTGGTCGCCCGCGCCACGTCGCCGAACGGCCAGGCGAAGGTCTGCATCCGGTGGCCGTCCAGCCGCTCGGCCACCCAGGCGGCGTTGCGGTCGAGGTCGGCGGCATAGGCGGCCGGTGACAGGCGCAGCGCATTGGCGTGGCTGTGCGTGTGGCAGCCGACCTCGTGTCCGGCGGCGAACAGGGCCTGCAGGTGGGCCGTGGTGAACTGGGGCAGGTCCAGGTTGGTGCCGCTCTCCAGCCCGCCGCAGACATAATATGTGGCGGTGACGCCATGCTCGGCCAGGATCGGCCCCGCCTCGGTCCAGGCCGTCGCGGGGATGTCGTCGAACGACAGGCTGAAGACACCGCGCTCGGGTCGGATCGGCGCGGCGTGAACATCCAGCCAGCGGCCGGCGCGGCGACGCATCTTGTCGAGAAGGGCGGACATGCAGCCAGTCTGCCCGATGGTCCCTTAAGGGCGTTTCAACGCCCGTCCCGCCACCACGGCCCCGGCCCCGAACTTCTCGCGCAGGGCGTCGATGGTTGTCTCGGTCTTCAGGGTGCGGGCCTCGCCCCGGTCGAACAGCGCGGGGGGCATGTCCTCGGCGTCCTGGATGTCGGCCAGCCCGATGCCGATCAGCCGATAGGGGCGGCCCAGTTCGGGCTTCAGCAGGTCGCGGCCGATGGCGAACAGGGCGCGCGCCGTCTGCACCGGATCGGGCAGGGTGGTGCGGCGAGTGACGATCTTGAAGTCGGTCCGCCGCAGCTTCAGCACCACGACCCGGCTGGCGACGCCGTCGCGCCGGGCCTTGGAGGCGACCTTCTCGCACAGCGGCCAGAGCTCGGCCTCCAGATCCTCCACGGTCGTCAGGTCGGTGTTGAAGGTGTTTTCCGCGCTCATGCCGCGCCGGTCGTGCTCGGGGTTCACCGATCGGGCGTCGCGGGCGTGGGCGAGGTCATGAAGCCGCAGACCGGTTTCGCCGTAGCGTTTTACGAGGGCCCGGACATCGGCGGCGGCCAGGTCCCCCACCGTGGCGAAGCCGTCGCTGACCAGGGTCTTGCCGAAGACCGGGCCGACCCCGGGCAGGATGCGCACCGACTTGGGGGCCAGCAGGGCCTGGGCGTTCGCGGCCCCGATCACCGAGAAACCGCGCGGCTTGTCCAGTTCGGACGCGATCTTGGCCAGGAAGCGGTTGGGGGCCAGGCCGATGGAGACGGTCAAGCCGGTCTCCGCCTCGATCCGCTGCTGCAGCCGGACCAGTTGCAGCGCCGGTGGGCCGCCGTTCAGCCGGTCGGTGCCCGACAGGTCGATCCAGGCCTCGTCCAGCGACAGGGTCTGCACCAGGGGCGTCAGTTCGCCGACCATGCCGAAGATGCGCTGCGACTCGAAGACGTATTTGGTGAAGTCCGGCCGGATCACGACGGCGTCCGGACACGCCTTCAGCGCCTTGAACATCGGCATGGCCGAGCCGACGCCCGACTGGCGCGCGATGTAGCAGGCGGTGGAGACCACGCCCCGTACGCCACCGCCGATGATCACCGGCCGGTCGCGCAGCTCGGGCCGGTCGCGCTTCTCCACCGAGGCATAGAAGGCGTCGCAGTCCAGGTGGGCGATGGACAGGCTGGACAGTTCGGGGTCCATCCGGACGCGCGGCGAGCCGCAGGCCGGGCAGCGCGTCACGGCGTCCGCCCCGGTCCACAGGCATTCTCGACAAAGGGCGGTTATGGCCACGCTTGGGTTTCCGGCTTCACGCCAACTTAAGACTGCGTCGGCACAATCGAAACCGAAGAAGGCGAAAAGCCTCCGTGCGCCCTGGGCGCGTCAGTCGAGGCGATCAGACCAGGTGATGATGTCCAAGAAAGTCCTCATCGTCGAGGATAACGAGCTGAACATGAAGCTCTTTCATGATCTGCTCGATTCCCAGGGCTATCAGACGTTTCAGACTCGCGAGGGCCTGCAGGCGATGGCCCTGGCGCGTCTGCACATGCCCGACCTGATCCTGATGGACATCCAGCTGCCCGAAATCAGTGGTCTGGAGGTCACCAAATGGCTGAAGGACGACGAGGAACTGGCCCACATCCCCATCATCGCCGTGACAGCCTTCGCCATGAAGGGCGATGAGGAGCGAATCCGGCAAGGCGGGTGCGAGGCCTATATCTCCAAGCCCATCTCGGTGATGCCGTTCCTCGAGATCGTGCGCAAGCACCTCGGTCAGCCTGTCCTGGTGGGGTAGCTTATGACGGCGCGTATCCTGGTGGTGGACGACGTCGAGGCCAACGTCCGCCTGCTCGAGGCCAAGCTGACGCTGGAATACTATGACGTTCTGACCTGTCAGGACGGAGCCACGGCCATCCGGCTGGCGGCATCGGAAAAGCCCGACATCATCCTGCTGGACGTGATGATGCCCGGCATGGACGGGTTCGAGACCTGTCGCCGGATCAAGGCCGACCCGGCCAGCAGTCATATCCCCATCGTGCTGGTGACCGCCCTGGACGGCCGCGAGGACCGCATCAAGGGGCTGGAGGCCGGGGCCGATGACTTCGTCACCAAGCCGCTGGACGACGTCATCCTGTTCGCCCGCGTGCGCTCCCTGACCCGGCTGAAGCTGGTCATGGACGAGCTGCGCGAGCGCGAGGAGAGCGGCAAGCGGCTGGGGGTCACCACCGACGGGGCCGGGCGGCTGCGCGGGTCCGGCGGGCGCGTGCTGATCGTCGACGACAACGAACGCCAGGCGGAGCGGATCGCCGAGGAACTGATGCGCGAGCATCGGCCGGTGATGGAGCGCGACGCCGCCGCCGGCCTGATCGCCTCCAAGACTCCGATCGATCTGATGATCGTCAATGCGGCGGCGACCACATTCGATGGCCTGCGCCTGATCGCCCAGGTCCGATCGGCCGAGCCCACCCGGCATCTGCCCATCCTGGCGGTGGTCGACCCCGCCGACCGGCCGAGACTGGTGAAGGCCCTGGAACTGGGGGTCAACGACATCCTGATGAAGCCGGTCGACGCCGAGGAACTGTCCGCCCGGGCGCGGACCCAGATCCGGCGCAAGCGCTATACCGACTTCCTCAAGGAAAAGCTGGACTACAGCCTGGAAATGGCGGTCACCGACTCCCTGACCGGGCTGCACAACCGTCGCTACATGGCCGGCCAGCTGCAGGCCTTCGTCGGGCGCGCGGCGCTGGGGGGCGAGCCGGTCTCCGTGCTGGTGATGGACATAGACCACTTCAAGGCGGTCAACGACGGCTTCGGTCATGACGCCGGGGACGAGGTGCTGCGCGAGTTCGCCGTGCGCCTGGCGACCAATGTCCGGGCCGTGGACCTGCCCTGCCGCCTGGGGGGCGAGGAGTTCGTCGTGGTCATGCCCGGCACCGGGATGGAGGACGCCCGCCGCATCGCCGAGCGCATCCGGCGCGACGTCGGTTCGACGCCGTTCCGGGTCATGGGCGGCAAGGAGCACCTGACCGTGACCATCTCCATCGGCGTGGCGACGACGACGCGGGCCAGCGATACGCCCGAGGCCCTGATGAAGCGCGCCGACGAAGGCGTCTACGAGGCCAAGGCCACCGGACGCGACCGGGTCATCGCCCGCGCCGCCTAGAGCCGACAGCAAAACGCCCGGCTGTTTCCAGCCGGGCGTTCAGTTCGTTCTGGGCTCAAGCCGCGCGACGGCGCGTTAGCCCACCAAGCCTGCTACTTGATCTTGCCTTCCTTGAACTCGACGTGCTTGCGCACGACGGGATCGTATTTCTTGACGACCATCTTTTCCGTCATGGTGCGGGCGTTCTTCTTGGTGACGTAGAAGAAGCCGGTGTCGGCGGTCGAGTTCAGGCGGATCTTGATTGAGGCGGGCTTGGCCATCGGAAATTACCTTTGCGACGGCGGGGAAGCCGTGAAAATAAGAGGCGCGGAACATACTCAGCGCGCCTTGGAAGTCAACGCGCTTTCTGAGCCTCTTGACCCCTGGGGCTCGCGAGCGTAAACGCGCCGGACTTTCGAGGCAGGCCTTTCTCCTGGCCGACCCTGATCGTGACAATTGAACGGACGGGCTGTGCCCGCCGGAACGCCCAAAGCGCGCGTTCCGGTTTTTTCGTTTGGTTGGACGCGATCCGGTCTCGAACGATCCCGGGCGTCTTCGTCGGAGGCGTTCAAAAGAAGGAAACCGAGGCGCCCCGGCCGACAGGCACACGCCTCCATCAGAAGTCGAGACCGTCCCTACGATGCCTACGATCAACCAGCTGATCCGCAAGCCCCGCAAGCCCAAGCCCGTGCGTAACAAGGTGCCGGCCCTGGAAGGCTCGCCCCAGCGCCGCGGCGTCTGCACCCGCGTCTACACCACGACCCCCAAGAAGCCGAACTCGGCGCTTCGTAAGGTCGCCAAGGTCCGCCTGGCCAAGTCCGGCTACGAAGCCGTGTGCTACATCCCCGGCGAGGGCCACAATCTTCAGGAGCACTCGGTGGTCCTGATCCGCGGCGGCCGCGTGAAGGATCTTCCCGGCGTGCGCTACCACATCCTGCGCGGCGTGCTCGACACGCAAGGCGTCAAGGACCGCAAGCAGCGCCGTTCGCACTACGGCACCAAGCGTCCGAAGTAAGCGAACCCTCCCCAGATTCAGCCGGCTCCGCCTGGCTTCCCAAGAACGATTTAGAAGGCCCACCTCATGTCACGTCGTCACCGCGCCCAGAAACGCGAAGTCCTGCCGGATCCCAAATACAAGGATCTGATCGTCACCAAGTTCATGAACTACGTCATGTACGAGGGCAAAAAGGCCGTGGCCGAGAACATCGTCTATGGCGCGTTCGAGATCCTGGCCGACAAGAAGAAGGACTTCGAGCCGGTCCAGACCTTCCACACCGCCCTGGAAAACGTCCAGCCGTCGGTCGAGGTCCGGTCGCGTCGCGTCGGCGGCGCCACCTATCAGGTCCCGGTCGAGGTTCGCCCCGACCGTCGTCGTGCCCTGGCCATCCGCTGGCTGGTCAACGCCGCCCGCAAGCGCGGCGAGAACACCATGACGGAAAAGCTCGCCGCCGAGCTGCTGGACGCCTCGAACAACCGCGGAACCGCGGTCAAGAAGCGCGAAGACACCCACAAGATGGCCGAAGCCAACCGCGCCTTCAGCCACTACCGTTGGTAGGCGCCTTCAAAGCGTCTCACCGCGACACTATCTAGGCCTATCCGGCGCGGGCGGTTTCAGTTAAATCGCCCGCGTTCGCTTATCCGAACACCGACATCTCCCGAGGGCGCGGCTCCAGCGCCCTGAAAAAATTTCAAGGCACGCTTTATGGCCCGCACGCACGCGCTCCAGGACTATCGCAACTTCGGCATCATGGCCCACATCGACGCGGGCAAGACGACGACGACCGAGCGGATCCTGTACTACACCGGCAAGAACCATAAGATCGGCGAAGTCCACGACGGCGCCGCGACCATGGACTGGATGGACCAGGAGCAGGAGCGGGGGATCACGATCACCTCGGCCGCCACGACCGCCTTCTGGCAGGGCAAGCGCCTGAACATCATCGACACCCCCGGCCACGTGGACTTCACCATCGAGGTCGAACGCTCGCTGCGCGTGCTCGACGGCGCCGTCGCCGTGCTGGACGGCAACGCCGGCGTGGAGCCCCAGACTGAGACCGTCTGGCGCCAGGCCGACAAGTACAACGTTCCGCGGATCGTGTTCGTCAACAAGATGGACAAGATCGGCGCCGACTTCGACGCCTCGGTGCAGTCGATGCGCGACCGTCTGGGCGCCAAGGCTGTGCCGATCCAGTTCCCGATCGGTTCGGAAAACAGCCTGTCGGGCCTGGTCGACCTGGTCACCATGACCTCGGTGATCTGGGACAACGACGCCCTGGGCGCCAACTTCACCGTCGGCGAGATCCCGGCCGATCTGATGGACAAGGCCGTCGAGGCCCGCCAGTACCTGATCGACAACTCGGTCGAGCTCGATGACGAGGCGATGGAAGCCTATCTCGAAGGCACCGAGCCCTCGACCGAAGTGCTGAAGAAATGCATCCGCAAGGCCGTGCTGACCGGCGCCTTCTATCCGATCCTGTGCGGCTCGGCGTTCAAGAACAAGGGCGTGCAGACGCTGCTGGACGCCGTCGTCGACTATCTGCCGTCGCCGCTGGACATCCCGCCGACGCCGGGCATCGATTTCAAGACGGAAGAGCCGATCGTCCGCAAGGCGTCGGACGACGAGCCCCTGTCGATCCTGGCCTTCAAGATCATGGACGACCCCTTCGTCGGCTCGCTGACCTTCTGCCGCCTGTATTCGGGCAAGATGGAAACCGGCCAGAACCTGCTGAACTCGTCGCGCGACAAGCGCGAGCGCGTCGGCCGGATGCTGCAGATGCACTCGAACAACCGCGAGGACGTCAAGGAAGCCTATGCCGGCGACATCGTCGCCCTGGCCGGCCTGAAGGACACCCGCACCGGGGACACCCTGTGCGATCCGCTGAAGTCGCCGGTCATCCTCGAGAAGATGGAGTTCCCGGCACCGGTGATCGAGATCTCGGTCGAGCCCAAGACCAAGGCCGACCAGGAGAAGCTGGGCGTCGCCCTGGCCAAGCTGGCCTCGGAGGATCCCTCCTTCACCGTCTCGACCGACCACGAGTCGGGCCAGACCATCCTGAAGGGGATGGGCGAGCTTCACCTCGACATCAAGATCGACATACTGAAGCGCACCTACAAGGTCGAGGCCACCATCGGCGCGCCGCAGGTCGCCTATCGTGAATCGCTCGGTCGCAAGGTCGACATCGACTACACGCACAAGAAGCAGACCGGTGGTACGGGCCAGTTCGCCCGCGTCATGCTGACCTTCGAACCCGGCGAGCCGGGCTCGGGCTTCGTGTTCGAGAACTCGATCGTCGGCGGCGCGATCCCCAAGGAATACATCCCCGGCGTCGAAAAGGGCCTGAACTCCATCAAGGATTCCGGTCTGCTGGCGGGCTTCCCGCTGATCGACTTCAAGGCGACCCTGACGGACGGCAAGTTCCACGACGTCGACTCCAGCGTGCTGGCGTTCGAAATCGCGGCTCGCGCCGCCTTCCGCGAACTGAAGGAGAAGGGCGCGCCCAAGCTGCTCGAGCCGATCATGGCGGTCGAGGTCGTGACTCCCGAGGACTACCTCGGTTCGGTCATCGGCGACCTGAACGGCCGCCGCGGCATGATCCAGGGTCAGGACATGCGCGGCAACGCCACCGTCGTGAACGCCTTCGTGCCGCTGGCCAACATGTTCGGCTATGTGAACACGCTCCGCGGCATGTCGCAGGGCCGCGCGGCCTTCACCATGCAATACGACCACTACGAGCCGGTGCCGCAGCACGTCGCCGACGAAGTGATCAAGAAATATTCCGCCTAAACCCCACATCCCGGGCGGACTTTGGTCCGTCCGGACACCCCCTGACACCCTAGGATATGCCCCCTCACCTCAGGGGACGGAGAGAAGAGAATGGCCAAGGAAAAGTTCGAACGTAACAAGCCGCATTGCAACATCGGCACGATCGGTCACGTGGACCACGGCAAGACGACGTTGACGGCGGCGATCACGATGACGCTGGCCAAGGCCGGTGGGGCCAAGGCCATGGCCTATGCCGACATCGACGCCGCGCCGGAAGAAAAGGCCCGCGGCATCACGATCAACACCGCCCACGTGGAATATGAGACGGCCAACCGTCACTATGCCCACGTCGACTGCCCCGGCCACGCCGACTATGTGAAGAACATGATCACCGGCGCCGCCCAGATGGACGGCGCGATCCTGGTCGTGTCGGCCGCCGACGGTCCCATGCCCCAGACCCGCGAGCACATCCTGCTGGCCCGTCAGGTCGGCGTGCCCGCCCTGGTCGTGTTCATGAACAAGGTCGACCTGGTCGACGACAAGGAGCTGCTGGAGCTCGTCGAGATGGAAGTGCGCGAGCTGCTTTCGTCCTACCAGTTCCCGGGCGACGACATTCCGATCACCATGGGTTCGGCCAAGGCCGCGACCGACGGCGTGAACCCGGAAATCGGCGAGAACATGGTTCTGGCCCTGATGGAAACCGTCGACGCCTACATCCCGCAGCCGGAGCGTCCGGTCGACCTGCCGTTCCTGATGCCGGTCGAGGACGTGTTCTCGATCTCGGGCCGCGGCACCGTGGTCACGGGCCGGGTCGAGCGCGGCATCGTCAAGGTCGGTGAGGAAGTCGAGATCGTCGGCATCCGTCCGGTCCAGAAGACGACCTGCACCGGCGTGGAAATGTTCCGCAAACTGCTGGACCAGGGCCAGGCGGGCGACAACGTCGGCGTGCTGCTGCGCGGCACCAAGCGCGAGGACGTCGAGCGCGGCCAAGTGCTGTGCAAGCCGGGCTCCATCACCCCGCACACCAAGTTCCTGGCGGAAGCGTACATCCTGACCAAGGAAGAGGGCGGCCGTCACACCCCGTTCTTCACCAACTACCGCCCGCAGTTCTACTTCCGCACCACGGACGTGACCGGCATCGTGCACCTTAAGGAAGGTGTCGAGATGATCATGCCCGGCGACAACGCCGAGCTGAACGTCGAGCTGATCACCCCGATCGCCATGGAAGAGAAGCTCCGCTTCGCCATCCGTGAAGGCGGCCGCACCGTCGGAGCCGGCGTCGTGGCCAAGATCATCGCCTAAGGCGATGGCGCGCTAACGCGAGGCTCGCGGAGCCTCGCTGCTTGAGCGCGGACTGAGTTGGAAGAGGCCCCCCGGTGCGAACCGGGGGGCCTTTTTCTTTGCGCCGGGGCCGCTAACAATGGCGGGTGGAGGCGCCGCCCATGATCCTGATCGGCCAGTACGACTCCCCCTATGTCCGGCGCGTCGGCATCGCCTTGACGCTGTACGGCTTCGCTTTCGAGCATCGGCCGTGGTCGACGTTCGGCGAGGCGGACCAGATCGCGCGGTTCAATCCGCTCAGCCGCGTTCCGACCCTGGTGCTGGAGGACGGCTCGGTGGTGGTCGAGAGCGCCTATGTGCTGGACTGGCTGGACGAGCGCGTGCGGGACGAGGGCCGAGAGGCCCTGATCCCGCGCTCGGGTCCGGCGCGGCGGCAGGCGCTTTACGACACCGGCCTGGCCATGGGTCTGTCCGACAAGGTTGTGGCCCTGTTCTACGAGTCGGTCCTGCATGAGGCGACGTCGGCCATCTGGCTGGAGCGCTGCCGGACCCAGGTGCGGCGGTCGCTGGAGGTGCTGGAGGCCCGCCGTTCCCCGATCACCGGCGCCTGGCTGTCAGGGACCCTGTCCCATGCCGACATCGCCCTGGGCTGTGCCGTGCTGCATGCCCGGGCGGCCCTGACGACGGCGATGCTGCCGGGACTGGCGTGGGAGACCTGGCCGGGCCTGATCGCCCATGCCGGGCGTTGCCAGGACCTGCCGGTGTTCCAGGCCGTCCACCAGCCCTTCACCGGGCCGTCCGGGCGGTAGGGCAGGGAACGGGGCCCTGTGGGCGACGTTCGGCTTCCAACCTTCTGAAGGAGCCTTCGCGATGAAGACCATTCTGACCTTGTCGGCTGTGACCGGCGCGACCCTGTTGCTCGGCGCCTGCGCCACCACCGACGGTTACGCCTCGCGCTGCGAGCGGGACTATGCGGAGAATCAGCGCTACGCCACCGCCAGCGGGGCGGCGCTGGGGGCCCTGGCCGGGGCGGCCATCGCCGGCGACGGCAACCGCGAGCAGGGGGCGGCGATCGGGGCGCTGGCCGGCGGCCTGCTGGGCAATCAGCTGTCGGAGCGCGACGACCCCTGCGGCTACGGCTTCGGCGGCTATAATCGCGACGGCCGCTATGGCTATGAGCGGGTGCCGCAGCGGGGCGACTACGGCTACTACCCGGGTCCCCGCCGCTACTAGATGACCGCATGGATCGCCGGCGCGGGTTTGGTCTAGAAGGCCGAATGTTCCTGCGATTCTGCCTGCTTCTGGTCGTGTTCGTTGGCGGCTGCGCGACTCACCCGGGCACGGTGGATCACGTCCGGTTCGCCGCCGATCGATCGTTCGTTTCCGTACAGACCGATGCCGGGGTCGTGCGCGGCGTGCAGGGCGCGGGGACCCGCGCTTTCTTGGGGGTGCCCTATGCCGCGCCGCCCATCGGGGATCTGCGCTGGCGAGGACCGCGCGCCCCGGAGCCCTGGACCGGTGTCCGCGACGCGACGCGCATCGGTTCGGACTGCACCCAGGCCCTGGGGCGCGAGGCGATCCTGGGCGGGGGCGGCGGGCTGGTGGTGGGGTCCGAGGACTGTCTGTTCGTCAACATCTATGGACCCGTCCCGGATCACGTCCGGGATGACAAGGCCCTGAAGCCGGTCATGGTCTATCTGCACGGCGGAGCCTTCACCATCGGGGCGGGGGCCAACTACGACCCCAGCCGGCTGGCGGTGGAGCAGGACCGGGTCGTCGTCACGGTCAATTTCCGGCTCGGGGCCCTGGGGTGGCTGGCGCTGCCGACGTTCGGGTCGGAAGGCGAGGGCGTGGGCGGCAACTGGGGCCTGATGGACCAGCAGGCGGCGCTGCGCTGGGTCCAGGCCAATATCGCGGCCTTCGGCGGCGACCCCGGGGACGTGACCCTGTTCGCCGAGAGTTCGGGGGCGTGGAGCGCCTGCTATCTGATGGCGTCTCCGGGGTCGGAGGGGCTGTATCACCGCGTGATCCTGCAGAGCGGACCCTGTCTGGAGCCCTCGTCGCTGAACGCGGCGGCGGACCAGGCCGGGCCGGGCGCGTCGTTCGCCGCCAATCTGGGATGTCCGGGGCCGGATGCGGCCGCGTGCCTGCGCCGGACGCCCGCCTGGCGGATCGCGCGCGGGGCCTCGACGCGGTCGGGGATCAACGGGCCGGGATCCTGGGGGCCCGTGTACGGCGACGCCCTGGTGCCGCTGAGCCCGCCCGAGGCCTTCGCACAGGGGGCCTTCACCCGGGTGCCGGTGATCGTCGGATCGAACACCGACGAGGGACGGCTGTTCGCCGTCGAGGTGCGCGACATGGATCGCTACGCGAAGGAGACGCACTGGCTGTACGGCGAGGCCGGCGCGCGGGCGCTGGACCGCTATCCGGTCGGGGCCGAGGGACCGGCCGCGACGATCGCCCAGAGCTTCACCGACAGCCGGTTCGCCTGTCCGGCCGATGCCCTGCGGCGGCTGCTGGCGCGGCACGTGCCCGTGCACGGCTATGAGTTCGCGGACCGGGCGGTGCCCTTCATCCTGCCGGACTGGGTCACGGGTCTGGACATGGGGGCCTATCACGCCAGCGAGCTGGCCTCTGTGTTCGGGACGTCGTGGATCTTCACCGACACCCGGCGCTGGACCCCGGCCCAGCGGTCTTTGTCCGACCGCATGATGGGCCTCTGGGCCGGCCTCGGTCACGATCCGGACTTCGAGACCCGCTGGCCGAAGGTGTCGGACGGTGGCGGGCCGGTCCTGGTGTTCGACCCGACCGGCGACCGGGTCGATGCCACCTTCCACGACCGGCATCAGTGCGGCTTCTGGGGCGGGACGGCGCTGGGGCCGGCGGAGCCTAGCTGAAGATCACTTCGACGCCCGGCTTGACGGCCTTGGCCAGCTGTTCGGCGCTCCAGTTGGTCAGACGGACGCAGCCGCTGGAAGCGGTCTTGGCGATCTTGGACGGCTCGGGCGTGCCGTGGATGCCGTAGGTGTCGCGCGACAGGTCGATCCAGACCGAGCCGACGGGATTGTTCGGCCCGGCGGGGACCACCACCCGCTTGTCGCCCCGGTCGTAGCTGACCCGGCTGGGGTCGTAGGTGTAGTTGGGTTCCGGCGCGACGCCGACGACGGTCAGGCGACCCGTGGGGGCCGGGCGGGCCGTGCTGCCGACGGTGGCGGGATAGAAGGCCAGCAGGGTGCCGTCTTCGCCGAAGGCGCGCAGCGAGCCTTCGGCCTTGTCGATGGCGATGCGGGTGACGGCGGCGGGCAGGGGCTGCTCGGCCACGGCGGGCACGACGAGCGTCTGGCCCGCCTGGGCGAAATTCACCCCGGGGTTCAGCGCCGTCAGCAGGCCCTCGGTGACGTGGAACCGCTCGGCCAGCATTTCCAGCGGCGTGCGGTAGGAGAGGGCGTTCAGCTCGCTCTGGGCCACGAGGTCGGTCGGGATATTGGGCTCGAACGGCCCGGCGATGTCGGCCGCGGTGATGGCATAGGTCGTCATGACCGTGCCGGCGCCCTGGATCAGCCGGGCGAATACCTGATCGTCCAGCTTGCCGTCGACCGGCAGACCGTTCGCCTCTTCGAAGGCCGCCACGGCCTGGGACGTGTTGTCGCCGCCCAGCCCGTCGATGGCTCCGGGGGAAAAGCGGGCGCGCTCCAGCAGGATCTGCGCCCGGATGATCTCGGGGCGGGGCGGGGTGGTCGCGGCCGCGGCCGCCCCTTCGTCGCCGGGGGCGGTCGGCGCCTGCGCGCTGGCGGCGGCGCCAGCGGGCGCGGCCGGGTCCTCCGCCGGCGTCCAGACGGCGCGTTCGATCGCCTGGGCGGACAGGGGTCCGGAGGCCCCGGCCGGGGCGCTGGCCTGGGTCGGCGGCGTCGTGGGCGGACTCTGGGCCGGTTCGGGCGTGTCGCAGGCCGAGAGGGCGACGGAGGCGAGCAGGGCGGAGGCAAGCGACAGGCGGATCATCAACACAACTCTCAGGACTGGACTGAGCCAACCCCCAGCCGCCTTGACCGTTCCGCGAGACCGCGATCGCGACGAGGGAACGGTTGCGCGCGGGCGGCAAATCGGTGTGTAGGTCAGGACCAACGTTAGGATCTCGGTAACCCTATGCGGCGCGCGCTTCACATCGGTCTGTTCATCGGCACGCTGATCGGGGTCTCGGCCTGCGCGACGGCCGACGGGGCGGGCGGTTCGCCGCGTGGGGCCTATGGCTCGGTCGAGGCCGGCCGGACCGGCTGATCCTCCCGCCCAAGGAAATCATGGCGAAAGCGGCCGTCTTCGGCTAACGATGGGGGGCGGACGCCGACTGTCGCGCCGCGCCGGTTCTGCTTCCCCTCAAGATGTTACTCATCGCCATCGTCGTCGTTCTGCTCCTCGTGGTGCTCAACGGCCTGTTCGCCGCGACCGAGATGGCGGTCGTCTCCTCCCGGAAATCCAAGCTCCAGAGCCGCGCCGAACGCGGTGACCGCGGCGCGCGGGCGGCGCTGAAGCTGTCGGAAGACCCGACCCATTTCCTGTCCGCCGTCCAGGTCGGCATCACCTTGATCGGCATTCTGGCCGGTGCCTATGGTCAGGCCGCGATCGCGGGTGAGCTGGACCTGATCCTCGAGGCCGCCTTTCCCGCCCTGGCGGCCTATACCGAGATCTTCTCGACCCTGCTGGTGGTCATCTGCATCACCTATGTGTCGCTGATCGTCGGCGAGCTGGTGCCCAAGCGGCTGGCGCTGATCTTCCCCGAATCGATCGCGGCCAAGATGGCCGCCCCGATCTCGACCGTGGCGATCGTGCTGCATCCGTTCGTGGTCCTGCTGACCGCCTCGACCTCGGGCATCCTGAAGATCATGGGCGTCAGGGATCGCGACGGGTCCGACGTCACCCAGGAGGAGGTCGAGACCATGATCGCCGAGGGTACCTCCGCCGGTCTGATCGAGCCCGAGGAGCAGACCATGATCGAAGAGATCCTGCGTCTGGGGGATCGCCCGATCCGGGTCGCCATGACGCCGCGCCACGAGGTGTTCTGGGTCGCCCTGGACGACTCCGAGGCGGTCCTGCGCGAGGAGGTCCGCACCTGTCCGTATTCGCGCATCGTCGTGGCGCGCGAGAACGACGTCGATAATCCGCTGGGCGTCGTTCACAAGAAGGATCTTCTGGACAGCCTGCTGGACAACGGCGAGTTCAATATCGAGAAGCACGTCCAGACCCCGGCCTTCATCCCTCAGTCGACCTCGGTGCTGAAGGCGCTGGAAATCCTCAAGGCGTCGAAGGTCCACATGGCCTTCCTGGTCGACGAATTCGGCGCGTTCGAGGGCGTGGTCACGGCCACCGATCTGCTGGAGATGATCGCCGGCGACTTCGACGAGGGACACGACGCCAAGGAAGCCCTGATCCGCATGCGCGAGGACGGCAGCTGGCTGGTCGACGGCCAGACCGATCTGGACGAGCTGGCCGACGAACTGGGCGAGGACTTCGGGGAAGCCGAAGGCTTCCACACGGTCGCCGGGCTGGTGCTGCACCACCTGTCGCGCGTGCCGGACGAGGGCGAGATCCTGCAACTGGGCCGGTTCGAGGTCGAGGTCGTGGACATGGACGACCGTCGGATCGACAAGCTGATCTTCAAGCAGCTGGTCAAGGCCGAGGACGAGCGAGACGCCGTCGCGGCCCACCACGATCACTGACGGAGCGGCCGCCTATTCGACCAGACGCACCGCGTTGATCGAGGCGGCGATCCCGGTGAAGGCCGCTTCCAGCGAGGTCGCGTCGGTGGCGTCGAAATAGTGATCGCTGTCGCTGGCGCAGTCGCTCAGCAAGGTTTGGGCGGCCTCTGTATCGACGGCCAGGCCGACCGTGAAGATCTCGATTTCCTTGCTCTTCGCATAGGCGCAGATGCTGGCGACATCGTCATTGGTCGCCCTCTTCTGCGTCGCCGCCGTTGCGGCGTTGGTGGACAGCGTCAGGTGGCGACCATCGCCGGGGTTAAAACGAAGGGTGTTCTCCCCGTCCGTCATCAGCACCAGGATCTTGCGGGGCGCGCGGTTGCCGGGGCTGTACGCCGCGCCCTCGATGAAGGGCTGTGTCGGCGACAGGACGTTCACCCCCCAGATCAAGCCGGACGGAATGTGGGTTTCCGGTCGGTAAGACCCCACGTTGACCACGAGGTTGTCGATGGTGGTCAGCACCGTCGCCTTCTGATCCGTCAGGGTCTGGATCGGATTGAGGCAGGTCTGACTGGTGCCCAGGAAGCCCTTGTAGACTGTTTCGGGGCGGGTGTCGTTCAGACGCAGCGTGCCGGTGTTGCGGGAATAGACGCAGCCGTACCAGCTATAGCGGGTCGTGACGGGGCTGCCGCCCCCCGTGCAGCTTTCCCGGGTCTGCGCCGGGGTGACGGGGGTGGTTCTGCAGGTCTGCGGCGTGGTCCAGCAGGCATAGGATTCCGGCACCCCATCCTTGAAACGGGTGCATGTGCCGCGCACGCCGCCGGTGCAGGTCGTGGTGGTGACGGGCACCTGGGTGCAGACCCGGGGTGACGGCGTGGACGTGGACGAATAGTCAGGCGGAACGCTGATCCAGGACGCGGATCGGTTGCTGGTGCCGACGTTGACGTATTCCGCATAGGGGACCACCCCGAACTTCACATTGTCGACGTCCGTGGTCATCAGGGCGTTCGTCAGAATACGGGCCGAGGACTTAAGGGCGTTGATCCGCGTCGTGGAACCGGCCGAGGCCGACATCGACCATGTATTGTCCAGCACCATGACCAGTTCGACGCCGTCGGCGGCCCCGCGCTCGGCGACAGCATCGACCACCAGCGGCAGACGCGGAATGTTGAAGACGCTGCCGAACAGCGTGTCGACCTCGCCCGTCAGCACCGCCTGCAGGCGTTGACCGGGCTCCTGGGTCACGGCGACCGTGTAGCCCGCGTTGATCCGTTGGCCGCCCTGGTTCAGGTTCGGTTCGAGGTATTGGGTGACGAGGGTCTCCAGCGCGTCGAGCTCCTGGATCCCCGAAGCGGCGCCCGCGAGAACCGCGGCGTCGACGGCATCTTGAGTGACGGAGCGCAGGGCCTGATAGCGAGAGAGATCGATCCCGAAGCCGACCAGCAGGATGATCGCGGGTGCGACGAGCGCGAAGATCAAGGCGACATTGCCCCGTCGATCTTTCAAGAGCCGCCGCAGAGTTCCAAATTTCGAGAGGACACGGAGCAAGGCAGGGCCCCCATTTTTGAGGCCTTCTTCATACGGGTCCGAGGTTAAGAACGCCTTTCTCCGACGCGCCGGGTCCGGAGGCCCGATCCGGGCGCTGCCCGGTCTTGCTTCGACGGTCGCCGCTTGCTAAAGCCCCCGCTCTGGCGAAGCCAACGCGCCTGAGGGTTCGCCCCTCCGGCGCGTTTTAGTTTTGTCCGGACATAGGAGTTTAGCTCAGCTGGTAGAGCACCGGTCTCCAAAACCGGGGGTCGTGGGTTCGAATCCCCCAACTCCTGCCATTTCCCCCCTGTCCTCGCAGCCTGGGCTTCCCCATCTGCGGGGACAGGACCGAATATCGAAACGAGACCCTTAAGGCGATCATGGCCAAGCCCCAGTTCCCCGGCCGTCGCACCGGCAACCCGGCCGCCCGGGCCAAGCCGCAGATCGCGAACGCCGCCGCCGCCTCGACCGTGACCTTGGACGCCCCCGCGCCCAAGAAGCGGACCTCGCCCGGCCAGTTCATCAATCAGGTGCAGGCCGAGGCCAAGAAGATCGTCTGGCCCAGCCGCAAGGAGACCTGGATCACCTCGGTCATGGTGTTCATCATGGTCGCCATCGCGGTCGTCTTCTTCTGGGCCGTCGACACCGCCCTGGGCTGGCTGTCGACCATCATCCTCGCCATCGGCCAATAATCAACAAGGAGACGCGCCCATGACGGATGCAGCGCCCGACACCAAAGTCGCCTCGAACCCGCGGCACAAGTGGTACATCGTCCACGCCTATTCGAACTTCGAGAAGAAGGTCGCCCAGCATATCCGCGACCAGGCCAAGCAGCGTGATCTGGAGGAATGCTTCTCCGAGATCCTGGTGCCGACCGAGGACGTCGTCGAGATCCGCCGCGGCCGCAAGGTCAACTCGGAGCGCAAATTCTTCCCCGGCTACGTCCTGGTGAAGATGGAGCTGACCGACGACGCCTATCACCTGGTCAAGGATACGCCCAAGGTCACGGGCTTCCTGGGTGCCGCGGGCGGCACCAAGCCGCTGCCGGTCAGTGAGCGCGAAGTCCAGGCCATCATCGGGGCCGTGGAAGAGGGCGTCGAGCGTCCGAAGCCCACGATCCGCTTCGACATCGGCGAGACCGTCAAGGTCATCGACGGACCCTTCGCCAGCTTCGACGGCCAGGTGGAGAGCGTCGACGAGGACGCCGCCCGCCTGCGCGTCGCCGTGTCGATCTTCGGCCGGCCGACGCCGGTGGATCTGGAATACAGCCAGGTCGAGAAGAACGCGGCTTAAGCAGGAGGGGCGGTCTCCCTCCCCTTGCGGGGGAGGGGTGTCGCGAAGCGACGGGGTGGGGGCGGCTCGGCGACGAGCCGCCTTTTTGCTGGTCGGAGTCCGGGTCGCCCGGCCGCCCCCGCCCGGTCTCCGCTGCGCTTCGACCACCCTCCCCGAACGGGGAGGGAGAGGCGCATTGCCTCCCTTAGCCGCCTCTGCTACACGCGCGCCTCCCGTGGCTCCGGCCTCGGGACAAATCCGTGGGAGGCAGCCATGCCGCACCACGGCTCACCGGTCCCGACTAGCGTCGGGGTCATTCACAGGAGAGACCAATGGCCAAGAAGATTCTGGGCTATATCAAGCTGCAGGTGCCG
Source organism: Brevundimonas sp. LM2 (assembly GCF_002002865.1). Taxonomy (NCBI): domain Bacteria; kingdom Pseudomonadati; phylum Pseudomonadota; class Alphaproteobacteria; order Caulobacterales; family Caulobacteraceae; genus Brevundimonas; species Brevundimonas sp. LM2. The sequence continues at coordinate 1,554,638 of NZ_CP019508.1, forward strand.
GCCGGTTCGGCCACGCCTTCCCCCCCGATCGGGCCCGCACTGGGTCAACGGGGCGTGAACATCATGGGCTTCGTCAAGGAGTTCAACGCGCGCACCGAGAAGGAAGTGAAGGGCACGCCCCTGCCGACCGTGATCACTGTCTATCAGGACAAGAGCTTCACCTTCGTCACCAAGACCCCGCCGGCCACCCACTACATCAAACAGGCCGTGGGCATCACCTCGGGCGCCAAGCTGACGGGCCGCGAGACGGTCGGTTCGATCACCCGCACCCAGCTGCGCGAGATCGCCGAGAAGAAGATGAAGGACCTTAACGCCAACGATCTGGATGCCGCCGCGCGCATCATCGAAGGTTCCGCCAAGGCCATCGGCCTGAACATTGTGGAGGCCTGACCATGAGCAAGCCCACCAAGCGTATGAAGGCGTTCAACGCCGACACCCTGGCCCTGATGACCGTCTCCGACGCCATTGCGGCCGTGAAGGCCAATGCCTCGGCCAAGTTCGACGAGTCGATCGAGATCGCCGTCAACCTGGGCGTCGATCCCCGCCATGCCGACCAGCAGGTCCGTGGCGTGGTCAACCTGCCGTCCGGCACCGGCCGTGACGTTCGCGTCGCCGTCTTCGCCAAGGACGCCAAGGCTGCTGAAGCCCTGGCCGCCGGCGCCGACATCGTGGGCGCCGAGGATCTGTACGAGAAGATCAACGGCGGCTTCATGGACTTCGACCGCGTCATCGCGTCCCCGGACATGATGGCCCTGGTCGGTCGTCTGGGTAAGGTGCTGGGCCCGCGCGGCCTGATGCCGAACCCCAAGGTCGGCACCGTGACCCCGAACGTCGCCCAGGCCGTCAAGGACGCCAAGGGCGGTGCGGTCGAGTTCCGCGTCGAGAAGGCCGGTATCGCTCACGGCGGCATCGGCAAGGCCTCCTTTACCCAGGAAGCCCTCGAGGCCAACGTCCGCGCCTATGTCGACGCCCTGCAACGCGCCCGTCCGACCGGCGCCAAGGGCACCTACGTCAAGCGCATCAGCCTGTCGTCCACCATGGGCCCGGGCATCAAGATCGATCCGGCCTCCATCTCGGCCTGATCCATCGACTTCGGTCGATAGGATATGAGGGCGGCGACCGCAGGGTCGCCGCCCTTTTTTCTTGCGTATTGCTCGTTCGGCTAGACGAAGCTAGGCTTTGGCTAGCCGGAGAAACGCCATGGCCTTTCACGTCCGAGATAAGGAGACCGATGCGCTGGTGCGGGAGCTTGCCCTGCGGCGTGGGGTTGGTCTGACAGAGGCTGTCAGGCTAGCCGTCGAGGGGGAGCTTGCACGTCAGGGGCGCGAAGTCGCAGAAAAGCGCGCGCGCGTTAGTGCCCTTCTCAATGAAGTCGATGCCTGGCCGCGCACGGGACTGAAAGCCGATAAGGCCTTCTTTGATGAACTATCCGGGGACTGATGTTCATCGACGCGTCAGCCTTCTGCGCTGTCCTGTTGGGAGAGCCGGAGCGCGACCTTCTCTTGGAGCAGATGATCTCGGCCAGCCACGCCTACACGTCCGCCATAGCTGTGTGGGAGACTGTCAGGGCGCTGTCCCGTGAGGCTGATCGGGAAATCCAGCAGGCGTCGATGATGGTCGAGACCCTTGTTGACGCCATAGACGCGGAATTGGTGGCCATCGGCATGGCGGAGCAACGGCTTGCCGTCGAAGCCTTCGAGCGATTTGGAAAAGGACGGCATCCGGCGGCGCTGAATATGGGCGACTGTTTCGCCTACGCCTGCGCTCGTCGTCTGAATGTGCCTCTACTTTTCAAGGGCAACGACTTTTCCAGGACGGACATCGGCGTCGTCGGTTGATTTCCCGCCCCGCTCATGTATAGAGCGCCACTTCCCGTCGAGACCCCGGTCCCGACGGTCCTGTCCGAGAACTTCGGGGCGAGGGGGCCACCCTTGCCATAAATGCTGGAGAGCCCTCCAGCGCCGTGGGGAGATGGGGATGCAGACGACGCACGGTCGGCCCGGGATTCCGGGACGGACCCCCGTCAGAGCCTCCTTCGGACATTGCTACCCGGCCTGAACGCTTCGCGGCGACGCGTGGCGCATGGGTCGTCTCGACGTCGGGAATAAGCCCGGCGGCGAACCTCAAGACTGGAGACCGCAATGGATCGCGCACAAAAAGCCGAGTCGATCGAGTCGCTGAAAGGCGTCTTCGCCGAGGCTGGCAGCGTGGTCGTGGCCCACAACCTGGGCCTGACCGTTGCGGAAATGGAAGACCTGCGGGGCCGTCTGCGCACCGCCGGTGGATCGTTCAAGGTGGTCAAGAACCGCCTGGCGCTGAAGGCGCTCGAGGCGGACGACGGCAGCGACTACCACGGCCTGTTCAAGGGTCCCGTGGGCATCGCCTATGCCGACAACCCCGCCACGGCCGCCAAGGTGACGACCGAGTTCGCCAAGGGCAATGACCGTTTCGTCATCGTCGGTGGCTTCATGGGCGACACCGTCGTCGATCCGAAGGGCGTGGACAGCCTGTCCAAACTGCCGACGCTCGACGAAATCCGCGCCTCGCTGCTCGGCCTGCTCAACGCCCCCGCGACCAAGATCGCCGGCGTCGTGCAAGCCCCGGCTGCCCAACTGGCCCGAGTGTTCAACGCCTATGCCACCAAGGAAGCCGCGTAAGCGACCTCTCTTCCATCTCTGCAAACCCTCTCTAACCAACCCAATCCTCCGAAGGAAAACTGACCATGGCCGACCTGTCCAAGATCGTCGACGACCTGTCCTCGCTGACCGTCCTCGAAGCCGCCGAACTGTCCAAGCTGCTGGAAGAAAAGTGGGGCGTCAGCGCCGCTGCTCCGGTCGCGATGGCGATGCCCGCCGGTGGCGGTGCCGCTGCTCCGGCTGAAGCCGCCGAAGAGCAAACCGAATTCACCGTCGTGCTCGTCTCGGGCGGCGACAAGAAGATCAACGTCATCAAGGAAGTCCGTGGCGTGCGTTCGGACCTGGGTCTGAAGGAAGCCAAGGACCTGGTCGAAGGCGCTCCGCAGAACGTCGTCGAGAACGTCTCCAAGCAGAACGCCGACGAAGTCGCCAAGAAGCTGACCGAAGCCGGCGCGACCGTCCAGATCAAGTAAGCGACGTCTCAGCCCTGCTGAGATCAAAGGCCCGGCGGGAAACCGCCGGGCCTTTTCGTGTCTGGAGCCCCGGAAAGGTCTTCGCACGGCTTTGCAGGAGCGGTGCGGCCTCCCCATCTGTCGCCCTCAACAGGAGACCGCAGATGAATATCCTCATGGTGCTGACGTCGCACGACCAACTCGGCGACACGGGCAAGAAGACCGGCTTCTGGCTGGAGGAGTTCGCGGCGCCCTACTATGCGCTGAAGGACGCCGGGGCCGAGATCGTACTGGCCTCGCCCAAGGGCGGGCAGCCGCCGCTGGACCCCAAGAGTGACGAACCCGACGCCCAGAGCGAGGACACCCATCGCTTCAAGGCCGACCCCGAGGCCCAGGCGGCCTTGGCGTCGACGGTCGTGCTGTCGTCGGTCAAGGCCGAGGATTTCGACGCCGTCTTCTATCCGGGCGGACACGGGCCGCTGTGGGACCTGGCCAATGACGCGGACTCCATCGCCCTGATCGAGGCCTTCGCCCAGGCCGACAAACCGACCGGTTTCGTCTGCCACGCGCCGGGCGTGCTGAAGTCGGTCAAGGCCGCGGACGGCAAGGCGCTGGTCGACGGGCGCAAGGTGACGGGCTTCACCAACACCGAGGAAGAGGCCGTAGGCCTGACCGACGTGGTGCCCTTCCTGGTCGAGAACGTGCTGATCGCCAACGGCGGCGACTATTCCAAGGGTCCGGACTGGGGCTCCTATGTGCTGGTCGACGGCAAGCTGGTGACCGGCCAGAACCCGGGCTCGTCGCGCGAGGCGGCCGAGGCCCTGCTGGGTCTGCTCAAGGCCTAGGGGCGTGAACGCCTCCCCCTCGGTACGGCCGAGGGGGAGGCGACGACACTCTAGCGACGGCGCGCCGTCATGATGTCGCCGATCCGGTCGCGCGTGCCCTCGACCCGCTCCAGGCGCGGATAGCGCAGGCCCTCGGTCCAGGGCAGGTCCAGGGTGCGGATCCGGGTGCCGCTCTTCAGCGTCAGGCGGATCGGGGTGGTGCCGTCCTTGGCGGCCGTGACGGCGTCGCGCAGGACCTCCGGCGTCGCGGCCTGGTCCCCGACCGCGATCAGATCCCAGCCGGCGCCAATGCCGGCGGCATAGGCCGGGCCGCCCCACTGGATGGCGGTGATCCTCTGGTTGGGACCGCTGAGCGAGAAGCCCAGCGAGTAGCGGAAGTCCGAGCCCCAGTTGGAATGGACCGCCTTCTCGTCGGCGTTCGGCTCCTCGACATAGGTCAGGCGGTAGCCCCCGCGCGCGAGGCCGTCGAGCGGGGCGGTGGCGTCCGGGCCCACGGCGTCCAGACGGTCGCGCAGGAAGGTGGCCCAGTCATGGGGAGCCACGGCGTTCAGGGCCGCGACCACGTCGGCGAAGGTGTAGCCGTGGGGGCTCCAGTCGCCGTCCGTGCTCTCGGGCGAGAAGAAGGCGCGGGCGAAGTCGTCGAGCGAGCGGCGATCGTTTGTGCGCTCTCGGATCAGGGTGTCGGCGTCCAGCCAGATCAGGGCCGCCTCGTCATAATAGTCGCTGGTGCCGCGCATCCACGACGTCCACTGGCCGGGCACGCGATAGCCCAGCAGGTTGTGGTTGTTGGCGTCCTGCAGATTGCGCCACTGGCGACCCGGCTGGTTCTGGTAGAAGGCCGCGCGGTCGGCCAGCAGGATCAGGGCCTGCGCCTTCGTATGCAGTCCGCTGCGGGCCGACAGGACGTCGCCCCAGTATTCGGTCTGACCCTCATAGACCCACAGCAGGCTGTTCTCGGTCGGGACATTGTAGTTGGCGGTCAGCTCGTCTGCCGGGCGGCGGAACTTGCCGTTCCAGGAGTGGGCGTATTCGTGTGGCAGCAGGGCCCTGGATCCGGCCGACTTGCCCCAGGCGGTGAAGAAGTCGGGGGCGTGCGTGTTCTCGGACGAGCGGTGATGCTCCAGCCCGATGCCGCCCATCTGATTGGTCAGGCCCAGCAGGAACTCGTAGCGATCGTAGTGGCGCGACCCGAACAGGCGGTCGGCCTGGGTCACCATGGCCTCGTAGTGGCCCAGCTGCTCGGCGGTGGGCGCGAGGTTGTCGGCTTCGTCGGCGACGATGTTCAGATGCACGTCCTCGCCGGTCGGATCGATGTCGATCCGGCGATAGTGGGCCCCGGCGAACATCGGGCTGTCGACCAGGGTGTAGAGCGACACGGGAGCGAAGGTGGCCAGGCCGTTCTCGAACGATGCCGTCTCCAGGGCCACGCCATATTGCCAGCCCTGCGGCAGGCGGACGGAGGGGGCGAAGGTGATGCCGGTGGCCGCATAGCCGGCCGGATAGAGCAGGGCCTTCTCGAACTGCAGGTTCATCATCGACGGCGTCATAACAACGCGCCAGTTGGCGTTGTCCGACTGCGTCAGCCACTGGAAGGCGGCCTCGATCTGGGTCGTGCCGGCGGGAACGTCGAGGTGGAAGGCATAGGGGTCGACCGCGTCGCGGCGCCATTCGACCCGCCGGCCGTCGGCGGTGATCGTCAGCCCGGCCAGCAGTTGGATCGGGCCCGAGTCGGCGTGGTTGCCTGGCAGGTATTTCGGATAGAGCAGGGTCAGGGGACCGGGCTGGACCGGGATGGTCTGGCGCACGGACACGATCCGACGATCCAGGTCGGTGGCATCGACTTCGTAGCCGATGGTGCCGGGATAGGTGGCCTGGCTCGGGGCCGGGATCGGCGGGCTGTCGGGGAAGCCGCCGATGTCCGGCGTCGTCGGACCGGGGCCTGTCTGGGGCGTCTGGGCCGAGACCGCGCCTACGGAGATCAGGAGAGCAGCGGCGCAGGCGGTGGCGAACAGGCGCGACATGGGCGGGATCCGGGCAACTTTAGGGAGGCGCAGATCACGACGGCAGGGCAGGGAGGTCAAGCGCGAACCTCTCCCTCCCCCGCGGGGGAGGGGGCCGAGCGCAGCGAGGCCGGGTGGGGGCGGCAGGGCAAGGCCCCGCAGGCCTAGGTGAGGGTCGCCGGCCGTTCCCACCCCGTCGCTGCTGCGCATCGACGACCCTCCCCCGAGGGGGAGGGAGAAGCCATTGATCTCACCCCCGGAACAGCAGGGACCCGTCGCCGTAGGAGTAGAAGCGGTAGCCGTCGGCCACCGCGTGGGCATAGGCCGCCTTCATCGTGTCCAAGCCGGCGAAGGCGCTGACCAGCATGAACAGGGTCGATTTCGGCAGGTGGAAATTGGTCATCAGCACGTCGGCGGCGCGGAAGGCGTAGCCGGGGGTGATGAAGATGGCGGTGTCGCCGTGGAAGGGCTGGATCACGCCCTCTGGCGTCGTGGCCGACTCCAGCAGGCGCAGCGAGGTGGTGCCGACGCAGACGATACGGCCGCCGGCGGCGCGGACGGCATTGAGGGCGGCGGCGGTCTTAGGCGACACCTCGCCCCATTCGCTGTGCATCCGGTGGTCGGCGGTGTCGTCGGCCTTGACCGGCAGGAAGGTGCCGGCCCCGACGTGCAGCGTCACGGCGTAGGTGGTGACGCCCCGGGCGCGGACGGCGTCCAGCAGGGCGGGGGTGAAATGCAGGCCGGCGGTGGGGGCGGCGACCGAGCCGTCGTGGGTGGCGAAGACGGTCTGGTAGTCCGAGCGGTCGCGGTCGTCCTCGGGCCGTTTGGCGGCGATGTAGGGGGGCAGAGGCATGACGCCGACCCCCTGGATCGCCTGGTCGAGGGCCGGACCGGCGACGTCGAAGCGCAGGGCGATCAGGCCGTCGTCCGCCTTGGCGATGACCGTCGCGGCCAGGGTCTGGAAGACGATGCGGTCCCCGGCCTTGATCCGCTTGCCCGGCTTCATGAAGGCGGACCAGACGTCGGGGGCGTCGCGGTGATGCAGGGTGGCCTCGACGGCCACGGTCAGGGTCTCGCCCTCCGGTCCGACCCGCTCGCGGACGCCCGACAGCCGGGCGGGGATCACGCGGGTGTCGTTGAACACCAGGGCGTCGCCGGGCTGCAGGAAGCCCGGCAGGTCCGAGACATGATGGTCTGAAAGGGAGCCCTGCCGAACCACCAGCAGGCGGGCGGACTCGCGCGGGTCGGCCGGGCGCAGGGCGATGCGGTCCTCGGGCAGGTCGAAGTCGAAATCGGCGGTCTTCATATGCGCGGGCAGGGCGCATGCCCTTTGGCTCGGGTCAAGGTCAGGCGCCGCGTGGCGGACTTGAGAACCCGTCTTTTCGGCGGACGTCCGGCCAGCGCTGAGTAGAATTACGGAAGATGCGGTTGCTTAAGCAGACGTTCAGATTCCAGGCGCACCGGTAATCCATGAGCGAAGTGTCAGGCATCGCGGATCATCCCTGGGCGGGGGCGTGGGACCGGCTGAACCGGCCGGTCTGGCTCTACGACCCGCGGACGGGGCGAAAGCCCTATGCCAATCCTGCGGCCCTGGCCCTGTTTGGGGCAGCCAGTCTCGATATCCTTTCAGCTCGCGACTTCTCGGCCCGGTCCCCGGCGATCAAGGCCCGCATCCGCCGACTGGTCGACCGCACCGCCCATGGTGAGACGGTGAGCGAGCGCTGGACCTTCTTCCCTCACGGGCAGCCAGTCACAACCCAGGCGACGGTTTCCGCCCTGACGGACGATCAGGGCGCGACGATGCTGCTGTTCGAGGCGTCCCCCGAGGATATTCCCGCCGAGGAGAAGCGGGCGGCGGAAGCTCTCAGGCATGCGTCGGCCCTGATCAGCCTGTTCGACGGCGACGGACGGCGGCTGTTTTCCAACCCCGCGGCCTTCCGCGCTTATGGCGACGGGGAGGACGATTTCGCGCGCCGCTTCGCCGATCGCGCCGAGGGGCTTGCCCTGTTGGCCGCCGCCGGTCGTGCTGCGGTGGCCGGGCTACGGGTCGTGGTCACCCGCCACGGGACGCGCTGGCATCATATGGATGCACGTCCTGTGCCCGATCCGGTCACCGGCAGGCCCTGCGTCTTGCTGAACGAACAGGACGTTACGCCCCGGGTCGAGGCGGAAATGGCGCGCAGCGCGGCCGAGCAGAAGGCTACGATGGCCGACGCTCGACAGCGGTTCCTGACCGAGATGTCGCATGAGCTGCGCACGCCGCTGAACGCCGTGATCGGCTTCTCAGGTCTCCTGGCCGAGGCCGGGTTGGCTGAGGAGTCGACGGACCAGGCCTGGCGGATCCACGCGGCCGGCCAGAGCCTGTTGGAGGTCGTCAACCGGATGATTGCCGATCCCATGGGTGAAGCGACCGAGATTGATAGAGACGGCGGACCCGCTGCGGCCCTGCCTGCGACCGAGCCGGATCCGGCCGGGAGTCATGCATCGTCCATGGCCCTCAAGGCCCTGTACGTGGACGACAATGAAAGCAACCGCACCCTGGTCCGGGCCATGCTGGCGACCATGGGCATCGTCTGCGAGACCGCCGACGACGGCCACGCCGGGGTGCAGGCCGCCGCCGGCGGAGACTGGGACGTGATCCTGATGGACATCCAAATGCCGGTCATGGACGGGGTCGAGGCCACGCGGCGGATCCGGGCTCTGGACGGGCCGGTCGCGGCCACGCCGATCATCGCCCTGACGGCCAATACCCTGGACGCTCAGATCCAGACCTACGTCGAGGCGGGGATGGACGATTGCGTCGCCAAGCCGGTCAATATGGTCGAGCTGCTGACCAAGACCTCTCATTGGGGGCTGAGCGGCTGGCGTGAGGCCGTGAGGGACACGGCCGTTTCAGCGGGGGCCTGATCGACTGCTGGGCCAAGATCATCTGGCTTTGAGAAGCGAACCGAACGACGCTTCGGACATTCTGCCCCCATGCCCATTCTCGATTTCGTCCCCTCCATCCTCATCGGCGCCGTGGCCAGCGCCCGGTCCATGACCCCCATGGCCGCCCTGGCGGGCGCGCATCTGGCGCATCGGCGGACGCCCGGCAAACTGTGGCTGCTCGACAAGCCTCTGTTCACCGCCGGAGCCCTGGCGATGGGGGCGGGGGAGCTTTACGGCGACAAGATGAAGTCGGCCCCGGACCGGACTGTCTTCCTGGGTCTGCTGGCGCGGGTGATGAGCGCCGGGATCGCGGGCGGGGCCCTGGCGCCACGCGGCCACGAACGCACCGGGGCGGCCCTGGCGATCGGGACGGCCGTGCCGATGGCTTATCTGACCCTGTCGGGGCGCAAGCGCGCCATGGCGGAGATCGGCCAGACCAAGAGCGGCCTGATCGAGGACGCCCTGATCGTGTCCGCCGGCATCGCGGTGGTGTGGTGGGCGCTCGGCCGGGACCGCTGATCTGCCGCCTGCGTTGACCCCGGGGCGTTGAGGCGGCAAACCCGCGCCCATGCTGCAGAACCTCGAACTCCTCGCGCGCGACGCCCGGTCCTGGCCCTTCGAACAGGCGCGGGCCCTTCTGGACCATGTGCTGAAAAAGCGGCTGTCGGACGCCGAGCGGGCGGCGGCCAGGCTGCTGATCGACGCCGGCAAGGCGGACGATGCGCTGGCGACCTTCGAGGCGCTGTCCCGGCCGGTGGTGCTGGAGACCGGCTACGGGCCGTCGGGCCTGCCGCACATGGGGACCTTCGGCGAGGTGGCGCGGACCACCATGGTGCGCAACGCCTTCCGCGCCCTGACCGGCGATCATTGGCCGACCCGGCTGATCGCGTTCAGCGACGACATGGACGGGCTGCGCAAGGTGCCCGAGGGGGTGCCGAACGCGGAGATGCTGCGCGAGGATCTGGGCCTGTCGCTGACCCGGGTGCGCGATCCGTTCGGGACGCACGACAGTTTCGGGGCCCACAACAACGCGCGGCTGCGGGCGTTCCTGGACGGGTTCGGGTTCGACTACGAGTTCATGAGCTCGACCGAGACCTATCGGTCCGGCCGGTTCGACACGGTGTTGCTGACGCTGCTGGAGCGTTTCGAGGCGGTGCAGGCGATCATGCTGCCGACGCTGGGACCCGAGCGGCGCGAGACCTATTCGCCCTTCCTGCCGGTCAGCCCGGTCACGGGCCACGTCCTGCAGGTGCCGACGCTGGAGCGGAACGTCGAGAAGGGCACGATCGTGTTCGACGACCCGGCGGGGGGTCGCACCGAACTGCCGGTCACGGGCGGCCATGTGAAGCTGCAGTGGAAGCCCGACTGGGCCATGCGCTGGACCGCCCTGGACGTCGACTACGAGATGTCGGGCAAGGACCTGATCGAGAGTGTGCGCGAGAGCTCCAAGGTGTGCCGCGCTCTGGGCGGGGTGCCGCCCGAGGGGTTCAACTACGAGCTCTTCCTCGACGTCGAGGGCAAGAAGATCTCCAAGTCGAAGGGCAACGGCCTGACCATGGAACAGTGGCTGCGCTACGGCACGCCCGAGAGCCTGTCGTGGTACATGTTCCAGTCGCCGAAGTCGGCCAAGAGCCTGCATTTCAACGTCATCCCGCGGGCCATCGACGACTATCTAGGGGCCATCGACCTGTATCGGACGCAGGAGCCGGCCAAGCGGATCGACAATGCCGTCTGGGCGATCCACGCCGGCGCCCCGCCCAAGGTGGCCAGCCCGGTGTCGTTCGCCCTGCTGCTGAACCTGGTCGGCGTGGCCAATGCCTCGACCAAGGCGCAACTGTGGGCCTATTTCGCCAAATACCTGCCGGAGGCGACCCCGGACAGTGAGCCGGTGCTGGACGGGCTGATGGATCGGGCGCTGAACTATTACGAGGACTTCGTGAAGCCGACGAAGTCGTATCGGCGGCCCGACGACAAGGAAAAGGCGGCGCTGCTGGACCTGGCCGGGCGGCTGAAGGCTTTGCCGGCCGACACGACCGACGGCGAGCTGATCCAGGGCGAGGTCTATGCGGTGGGCAAGGACCATGGGTTCGAGCCTCTGCGCGGCTGGTTCGGGGCGCTGTACGAGGTGCTGCTGGGCGCGTCCCAGGGGCCGCGCTTCGGCTCGTTCGCGGCGATCTACGGGCTGGGGCAGACGATCCAGCTGATCGAGGCAGGCGCGAACGGGGAACTGGTGAAATAGTCTCCTCCCCGTGCCGCAGGCATGGGGAGGTGGCGCGGCCCTTCTTCAGGGCCGTGACGGAGGGGGCGAGACGGTGTGTGAGGTAAGGGTGCTCTCTCGTCGAAACCCGGTCGCCCCCTCCGTCTCGTCGGCGGATCGCCGCCGATCCACCTCCCCATTCGCCTGACGGCGAACGGGGAGGAAGATGAACCGAAAATAACGGCCAAGCTCCGGGAGCCTTCATGTGGCGTGGCGCATTCTGCATCCATCGACCTACCTCGATGTATTGGAGAGCCCATGTCGAAGATCATGAACACGTCCCTGGCCACGGCCGCTGCCCTGGCCGCCCTGATGACCGCCGCCCCGATGGCCGCCCAGGCCCAGCAGTCGAACGGCATCACCAGCTGCGACGCCCCCGGTGGCCGTCAGACGGCCGGCGCCCTGATCGGCGGCGCCATCGGCGCCCTGGCCGGCAGCCGGATTTCCAGCAATGAACGCGGCCTCGGGGCCCTCGCCGGTGCCGGTGCCGGCGCCGCCGCCGGGTCGTATATCGGCTGCAACCAGCAACGCGCGCGCGCCGAGGGTCAGGCCAGCTCGTCGGGCGCCCAGTACCGCGCCTCGTCCAACCTGCGCATCCGCAGCGGCCCCGGCACCAACTATCGCCAGGCCGGCACCCTGTCGGCGGGCCAGCCCTTCACCGCCGTCGGCTCGCAAGGCGAGTGGGTGCAGATCGCGGGCGGTGGCTGGGTCAACGCCAACTACGTCACCCAATACTAGGATCAGGCATCGCGGTCCGTCGCTGGCCGCATGATCCCGACGAAGCCGTCCCGAGAGGGGCGGCTTTTTCGCACCTACTGGCTGACCCAGAGGATGCGCGCCACCCAGTCGATGTCGGCGCGCGCAACGACGCGATCGGGGTAGGCGGGGTTGATGGAGGCGAGGGTGACGGCCGTGGCGCCCAGGCCGGCGATTTCCTTGGCGACGGTCTCGCCGGACAGGGTGCGGACGACGACGCGGTCGCCCTTGCGCACGTCCGTCCGATCGCGATCCACCAGCACCCGATCGCCCTCGCGATACAGGGGGGCCATGGAGTCGCCGGAAATGACCAGGCTGAAGAGACTGTCGCGCGGGGCGGGCAGGTCGGTCTGATCCCACCCGTCGCCGGTCGGCAGGCCCGCGTCGTCGAAAAACCCGTCCGCCCCGGCCTGGGCCAGGCCCAGCAGGGGAATCGTCCGGGCCGGGTCGGGGGCGTCGCCGGCCAACGCGGCGAAGGCGCCGAGCGACACGCCGGTCGCCTCCAGGATCTGGTTCAGACTTTCCGTCGAGGGCCAGCGCGGCCGAGGCGGGCGGCCGGGGCCGAATCGCTTGGACGGATTGAGCGCGGTGGCGTCGAGGCCGGCGCGTTTGGCCAGTCCCGAGACGGATAGCCCTTCGCGCTGGGCCAGGGCATCGAGCGCGGCCCAAAGGCGGGCGTGGGAGAGGGGCAAGGGGTCGCGCTCCTAGGACTGGACGCCGTTATACCTAGGAAGATTTGCCTATTCCAGCCCCGCGGCGCGTCGCTCCTGCCAGGCCCAGAAGGTGCCCACGGCGATGGACAGGATGATGCCGTAGCTGACCAGGTTGAGCACGGTATAGAAGGCGGCGACGGACGGCCGCACGTCGATCAGGTAGACGATGTGGCTCATGACCGTGAGCAACTGCAGGGCCGTGGCCCAAACCGCCCAGGTCCGCGCATAGCGCCAGACGATGAAGCCGAAGAACGCCGACACCGCGATGTCGATCAGGAACAGCTTCCACTGAAAATCCTGGAAGAGTCGGCCATCGTCCTGGACCAGGACACTGGCGAGCCAGGCCAGCAGATAGCCGCCCATCGCCAGCCGTTCGGCTTCGCCGCCCTTCAGGAAGACGAAGACGGCCACCATGACGGTCACTGCCAGGACAGCTTTTCCGTAAAGGGTATCCAACATGAAATCGCCCCCGCGCGACTAGGCACGGGGGCGATTATGATTTGAGTCTAACGCGAAGGGAAATCGTGCCCTCGCATTCGGCCCGCTAGATCAGGCGACGCGGACCGTGTGAAGGCCGCGCGTTTCCGATCCGATCGGGGTCTCCCAGTCGTCGGGCTTGTCGAGGCCGCCCGCGTTGTAGACGCCGTAACCCTGGCGGCGGTGGTCCTTCTGCAGCTCGGCATGGCAGGCCACGATGGCCTCACGAGCCGTGGACAGGGCCGCGATCGTTTCGATGGCCTTGGCCTGAGCGACCGCGCCCGAGACGGGCGAGACCTTCAGAAGCGTGCGGGCCCCGATCATGGACTGCACGAGCGTGGTGGAGGCCGTGATGGCCGCGTCGATCGCCTTTTCGGTGGCGTTGAGATCGCCCGCGACGCTGGTGATGACTTGAGATTTGTCCATATGTAACCCCTGACTGAAACAACAATGTACAAAGGCTTAACACGGCTTCTAGGCCGGCGGTAGTCTTTCATTAACCATATTGATGCGCTGGCCCCGCGCGCCTTCGCCGCCCACCGGGGGCCGATCCTCGGGCTTGTCCAACCCGCCCGCCGCCAGGGTTTCCAGGCCCAGCCGACGCGCCAGGGACGCCAGGACATTGTGCGTGTCGACGATGCTGGAGCGGGCCGAGGTGAGGGCTCCGATCGCTGCGGCGGCACCGTCGAAGGCCCGTTGGCCGGTCACGGCCGAAAGGTAGGCCTGGGCGCGCGCGGTGGGCAACATCGCGGCCAGCTGCGCGGTCTCGCTCAGCGCCAGGTCGATGGCGGCCTCGGCGGCGTACAGGCGCTCGGCCAGGGCCGCGCCGGTGGCATGGTTCGTCATGATCGTTCCCCCGTGGCGGAAGGCCACGCAGAATGCAACCATGAGTTATTCAGGATGGCAAGTCGCGGTTGTCGTCGAGCGAGAAATGCGCCGTCAGGCTGGCGATCGGATGCGCCGGATCCTCCTGCCAGGCCTCGGCCAGGACATGGGCGACGCGGCGGCCGGCACGCGAGATGCGGGCCCGGGCATGGACGTCGCGCGGCTTGCCCGAGCGCAGATAGGCGGTGGTCACCGTGATCGGGCGCGGCAGGTGCAGACGCGGCCACACCAGGGCCATCTGGGCGATGGCCGTCATCTCCAGCAGGGCGGCGGTGGCGCCGCCGTGCAGGGCCGGCAGCATCGGATTGCCGATCAGATGGTCGGCGAAGGGCATGATCACGGTCAGAATTTCGCCCTCCTGCTCGGTCCGCAAACCCAGGAAGCGGGCATAGGGCAGGGTGTCGAGCAGGGCGGTCACGCCGCGTCCTCCGGTGACGCCAGATTGGAGCGGGTCGGGCGACCGTCGCTGGAGTTGATGACATAGGTGGCCTGGGCGGCCGCGACCGGATCGGCGGGGTCGTCCTCGAAGGCCCAGGCGCGCACGAAGCCGATCGTGCGGGTCAGCCTGTAGCACCGGGCCTCGGCCAGCAGATCCACGCGCGGGCGGGCCGCGCGCATATAGTCGACCCGCAGGTCCAGGGTCGCGATGGGCACGTACCGACCCATGGCGACCCAGACGGCCAGACCGCCGACATGATCCAGCATGGTCGTGACCAGCCCGCCCGCGAAGATGTCCGTTTCCGAATCGCCGACCAGATCGGCGCGCCACGGCGTGCGCAGGCGCACGCGATCGCCCTCGACGCCCGCATAGGCGAAGCCCAGGGCATGGGTGTGGGAGGCCCCCGTGGCCAGTTGCGGCAGGATGTCGGTCAGGAACAGATCGCTCATTCGACCGTCCTTATCGGGCGCGGACTGGCGCGCAAGCCCCGCAGCATGCCCATATCGCCCCCATGATCCGACCCGAAGACCTGTTGAGGCCCACGCCGGCCGGGCTGTACTGCCCGCCGGGAGATTTCTACATCGACCCGAACGTCCCGGTCGACCGGGCAGTGGTAACGCACGGTCACGCCGATCACGCGCGCGCCGGCCACGGGGCGGTTCTGGCGACCGACCAGACCCTGGCCATCATGGCGGAGCGCTACGGCGAGGACTTCACCGTGCTGCGCCAGCCCCTGGCCTATGGCGCGACGGCCTCGCACAACGGCGTCGAGATCCGGGTGGTGCCGGCGGGCCATGTGCTGGGCTCGGCCCAGGCGGTGGTGACCTGGCAAGGCCTGACCATGGTGGTGTCGGGCGACTACAAGCGCCGGCGCGACCCGACCTGCCTGCCGTTCGAGCCGGTCCCGTGCCACGTCTTCATCTCGGAGGCGACCTTCGGCCTGCCGGTCTTCACCCATCCGCCGGACGCCGAGGAGGTGGGGCGGCTGGTGCAATCGCTGGGCCAGTTCCCCGAGCGCGCGCACCTGGTGGGGGCCTATGCGCTGGGCAAGGCGCAGCGGGTCATTCGCCTATTGCGCGAAGCGGGGTGGGAGCGGCCGATCTATGTCCACGGGGCGCTGGAGCGGCTGAACCGGCTCTACGAACGCGAGGGCGTCGACCTGGGCCCGATCCTGCCGGCCACCGGGCTGAAGAAGGACGCCCTGGGCGGGGAGGTGGCGATCGCGCCGCCGTCGGCCATCCAGGACCGCTGGGCCCGGCGCTTCGCCGATCCGGTGACGGCCTTCGCCTCGGGCTGGATGCTGGTCAAGGCGCGGGCCAAGCAGCGGGGGGTGGAGCTGCCTCTGGTCATCAGTGACCACGCCGACTGGCCCGAGCTGATCCAGACCTTCGAGGAGGTCCGGCCCGAGGAGCTGTGGATCACCCACGGCCGCGAGGAGGGGCTGCTGCGCTGGGCGGAAATCAACGGGTTGAGGGCGCGGGCGCTGCGACTGGTCGGTTATGAGGATGAGGATGAGGAGGCCCTGGCCGATCCCGCGGAGGCCACCGCCTAGTCCGGACCCGGCTTGCGTCGCAGCCAGAGCTCGGCGGCGATCAGGTTCGGCACCCAGGCGAGGAAGGCGATGGCGCGGTACCAAGGCAGGAAGTCCAGACCCAGGATCGCGACCAGGGGCAGGTAGATCCGCAGGGTCACGGCGGCCAGCGTCAGGGCCCAGGACCGGATCATCCATCGCCGGTGCGCGGTAGTTCGGCCCCGCATGGCGGCCGCCGCGCCCATGAGGGTGAAGGCCATCCATAGGACGGCCAGGATTCCGAAGCCCGCCGTGGCGATCGGGCCCGCGAAAGACCCCGGCGCCAGGATCAGGCCCGCGCTCCCGCCGACCAGACATCCGGCGACATAGACTCGTCCCGTCCACCGGTGCGGCGGGCTGGAGCCTCTGCGCAGGGCGGGCAGGAACTGAAACGAACCCACCAGCAGGGCGGTGACGGCGCCGGCGACGTGGATGACCAGCCACGGCACGCCCAGCGGATTGCCCAGGGCCTGCGCCGGCGTCCGGGGCGGGTCCAGCAGGTAACGGGCGGAATAGGCGGCGATCCCGAGGCAGAGGATGGCGACCAGGGTCCAGCCGATCCGGGTGAGCCAGGACCGGTTTCGGGTCGGCGGGAGGGTGTCGGCGGTGGTCATCGGCGTGTCCTGTTCAGCGGTGTCGCCGAACGCCATTGCGAGCCGAGCCCGGGGTGGCTAGGCCTGCCTTCGTGAACGGCGCCGGGGCTGCGCGAACGGGACGATATGGGCGCTGGGGCGGACACACGGACCGGGAGGGAGGCCGGGCGGCGATGGGGGATCGACGTCGCCATCCTGGTCGCGATCGGCCTGTTGATGGGATTCCTGGGGCCTTTTTCCTCGGACCATGTGCCGATCGCCGCGCGCTACCTTTACTGGATGATCTGCATGGTCGGGGGCGGTGTGATCGGCTTCGTCGCGGACGACCTGCTGAAGCGCCGCCTGCCCGGGGCCTGGACGCGGACCGTCGTGGTTTCGGCGGCGATGACGCCGCTGGTGACCCTGTTCGTCATGACCACCGAGCGTCTGCTGATGGGCGGGCCCTTCGTCTGGGGGGCTATGGGGGGCTGCTGGTGCAGGTCGGACCGATCCTTCTGGCGGTGATGATCGTGCGGGCCCTGGTCTGGCGGCGCGCAGCCGCGCGGGTCGAGACGCGCATGATCATCGCCCCGCCCCTGCCGGAGGCCGAGGCGGCCTTCCGCCGGCGGTTGTCAGCCCGGTGCCGCACGGCGCGGCTGATCGCCATCGAGGCGCACGACCATTACCTGAAGGTCCACACCGACGCCGGAGCCGAGCTGATCACCCTGAGGTTCGCCGATGCGCTGGAGGAACTGGGACGGGCGCACGGCTGGCGCGTTCACCGGTCCTGGTGGGTGGCGGCCGATGCCGTGGAGGCGGTGCGCTGGCACCGGGGCCGGGGGGAAATCCGCCTTCTCGGCGGCCTGACGACGCCGGTCAGCCGGACCTATCGCCCCGTGCTGAAGGCGGCCGGCTGGTTCTAACGCCAGGGAGCGGTTGTCTTGTCATGCTGACGCGATACGGTCGGCCATGGCCACGTTGAACGCCGATAAGGTCGTGCGGACGCTGGAGCGGTTGCAGGCCCGCGTCGACGCCCGGTTCCCGAACTCGGGCCTGGGCGGGGTGGCGCACGAGCTGGTCGTCGAGGCCCGTCGCACGGCGGACCAGGCGGCGGCCATCGCCCGGCCCTTCTATGTGACCCGGGCGTTCACCGGCCTGGTGATCCTGGCCATCGTGGCGACAGGCGTCGAGCTCTGGTGGCTGGGCGGGGCACCGGGGCTGGACCGGCTGCTGGCCCTGCCGCCCGGCGGGCTTCAGCGTGTGCGTTTCGATCCGCTGGGGCTGGCGGCGGGGCTGGAGGCCTTGGTCAACCTGGCCATCCTGGGGGCCCTGGCCCTGTGGTTTCTGATCAACGCCGAGGCGCGGGCGAAGCGGAAGCGGACGCTGGAGGCGCTGCATGGTCTGCGGTCCCTGGCCCATGTCATCGACATGCACCAGCTGACCAAGGACCCGACCGTCGTCCTGTCGCAAGCCCCCACCACGGCGGCGTCGCCGGTCCGGTCGATGGATCAGTTCCTGCTGACCCGATATCTGGACTATTGCGCGGAGATGCTGGCCCTGATCGGAAAGCTGGCCGCCCTCTACGCCGCGCGGACGCAGGACCCGCAGGTGGTCGCGGCGGTCAATGACGTAGAGGGCCTGTGCACCGACCTGGGTCGTAAGATCTGGCAGAAGATCACCATCCTCAGCGCGCTTGACGAACGGGCGGCGGGCCGGTGACGGTCCGACGTGCGCCAACCATGCGACATGCGCCGCCGCCCTGGCTGACGTGACCGCTCGACCTAGGCGGCGCGGCCGCGGCGGGCCGGAAGGGCGGTCTCGATGTCCGCCGGCTCCGTCAGGGCCGTGTTCATGGCCATGCGCAGGCGCTCCGGCTTGATCGGCTTCTCGACCACGGCGGCCATGCCGATCGACAGATAGTGTTTTGCGTCGTCGGGGTCGGCGTTGGCGGTCAGGGCGACGATGGGGATGTTGCGCACCGGGCCGCCCAGGGCGCGGATGGCCTTGGTCGCCTGGACGCCGTCCATGCGCGGCATCTTGATGTCCATCAGGACCAGATCGAAGGGGCGCGCTTGGACGGCCTCGAGCGCCTCCAGCCCGTCCTCGGCCGTCTCGGACGAGCAGCCGAACATCTCGCACAGGGCCTGGGCGACGACGCGGTTGGTGGCGTTGTCGTCGACGATCAGGATGTGCGGATTGGACTGCAGCTCCAGATCCGCCATGGCCGAGACGTTGGAGGGATGGTCCACGGCGACGGCCGACAGGGGGGCGGAGATGTCGAAGGCGAAGGTCGCGCCGCGGCCCTTGTTGTTCTCGGCCCAGATGCGGCCGTTCATGTTGTCGATCACCTGGCGGCAGATCGACAGACCCAGACCCGCCCCGTCGGGGCCCGATCCGTGGACGAAGGGCTCGAAGATCTCGTCCACGCGGTCGGCGTCGACGCCGGGGCCGTCGTCGCGGACGCGGGCCTCCATATGGACGATGCCGTCCCTGGACCAGGCCTTCAGACGGGCCTCGACCACGCCGTTGCGCGCAAACTTCAGCGCATTGCCGATCAGGTTGTTGAACACCTGTTTCATGCGGACGCAGTCCAGGTCGGCGGTCAGCTCGGTGTCACCCTCGTAGCCGACCAGCAGACGCACGCCGTCCTGCGACGCGCGCGGAGCCCACATCTGTTCGATGTCATCGACCAAGGCGCGCAGCGGCGTGGGAACCGGTGTCAGCTCCAGCTCGCCGGCCTCGGCGCGAGACAGGTCCAGCGCGTCCTGAAGGATCCGCAGAAGGGTCTCGGAAGAATCGACGATGGTCTGGACGTGGGCGTGGGCGGCGTCGGTCAGGGGCTGGCGGCGCAGCAGTTCGGCGACCGCCAGGACGCCGTTCATGGGGGTGCGCAGCTCGTGGCTCATGATGGCCAGGAACTGACTCTTGGCCCGGGCGGAGGCCAGGGCCTGGGTGCGGCTGTCGGTCAGGGCGCGGGCCTGGTCCTCCAGCGCGCGGTTCTGGCTGCGCTGCTGGTCGTTGACGGCCTGGAGCAGGGAGATGGCGGTGCCGACGCCGCGATAGCGGCCGTCGCGGGTGACGATGAATCCGCGCATCAGGGCCCCGGGCCCCGACCGCAGCAGGATGTCGCAGAAGGCGTCGATCTTGACCCCGGCCTCGACCACGGCGGGCTCGGGATCCATGATCATGGCGACGGGGCGGGCTGCGTAGAGGGCGTGGCCGAAGGGCCCGGCGATCTTCAGCAGAAAGGCGTTGCGTTCGACGAGGCCGACGGGGCGGTCGTTGTCCACGACCGGGATGACGAGCGTATCCGGCTCGTCGCGGAAACGAGCGAACACTTCGGCGGTCGGAACAGTGGACGAGACTGGCTCGACCCGCTCCGCAAGGACCTCGATCGTCGGCATACTGCCGTTACTCCGTGCTACCGGCCGAGTTGTAGGGCAAAATCTTCTTCGGAATCGTTAAGTGCGGCAGGCTGCCGCACCGCGAGGCGGGAACCAATCCTTTTGCGGCCCTCGGCCGGTTGGTGTAAGATCGTCGAACCTCCAAAACCGAATACCAATCACGATGCGCGCGGCCGTGGCCGACCGCAGGGCTGCCATGACCCAAACCCTTTCCCCCCGTAGCGCCCTCGTCCTGTTCTCGGGCGGTCAGGACAGCGCGACCTGCCTGGCCTGGGCGCTGGAACGGTTCGATCGGGTCGAGACGGTGGGCTTCGACTACGGCCAGCGCCATGCGGTCGAGATGGAGGCGCGGCTGAATGTGCGGACGGGCCTGCCCGGCGTGCTGCCCGGTCTCGCCGATCGTCTCGGGCCTGACCATGTCGTCGACCTGACGGGGTTTGGAGCCATCGGCGAGACGGCGATGACGACCGACCGGGCGATCGAGGTCGGGGCGCGCGGCCTGCCGACCACCTTCGTGCCGGGACGCAATCTGATCTTCCTGACCGCGGCGGCGGCGCTGGCGGACCGGCGGGGGCTGGAGGTTCTGGTCGGCGGCATGTGCGAGACGGACTTCTCCGGCTATCCCGATTGCCGGCGTGAGACCATGGACGCGATGGAGCGGGCCCTGTCGCTGGGGCTGGACAAGGCGGTGCCGATCCAGACCCCCTTGATGTGGCTGACGAAGGCCCAGACCTGGGCCCTGGCCGACGGGATCGGCGGCGATCCGCTGGTCCAGCTGATCGTCGAGGACAGCCACACCTGCTACCGCGGCGACCGGAGCCACAGGCACGACTGGGGCTATGGCTGCGGCCACTGTCCGGCCTGCGACCTGCGGGCGGCGGGCTGGCGCGACTGGGCGGCCGGTCGATGACCTATGCCGTCAAGGAGACCTTCCTGACCGTGCAGGGGGAGGGCGGGCAGGCGGGGCGACCGGCGGTCTTCCTGCGGTTCGCGGGGTGCAATCTGTGGAGCGGGCGCGAGCAGGATCGGGCGACGGCCGTCTGTTCGTTCTGCGACACCCTTTTCGTCGGCACGGACGGCGACGGCGGCGGGAAGTTCGCCGATGCCGGGGCGCTGGCCGGCCACGTCGCCTCGTTCTGGATCGGGCGCGACGGGGATCCGAAGCTGGTGGTCTGCACCGGCGGGGAACCGCTGCTGCAGCTGGATACGGCGCTGATCGCCGCCCTGCACGACCGGGGTTTCGACATCGCGGTCGAGACCAACGGGACGCTGGACGTCCCGACGGGCGTCGACTGGATCTGCGTCAGCCCCAAGGCGGCGGCCCCCGTCGTCCAGACCTCGGGTCAGGAGCTGAAACTGGTCTATCCCCAGCCCCTGGCCATGCCCGAGCGGTTCGAGGACCTGGTGTTCGAGCGGTTCTGGCTGCAGCCGATGGACGGGCCGGATCAGGTCGCCAATACGGCGGCGGCGCTGGACTATTGCCTGCGCCATCCGCAGTGGCGGCTGAGCGTGCAGACGCACAAATACATCGGCGTGCGCTAGCTCAGCAGCTCTGCCCGTTGGCGCGGCGCTGTTCGCAGCGGCGTTGCTGGCGTTCGTAGTCGCGTTGCTCGCGCTCGCGGCGCGCGCGGGTTTCCTCATCGGACGTCGTGACGGCGTCGACGCCGGCCCCGACGACGGCCCCCGTCGCCTTGGCGGTGCCACCGACGACCGCCCCGGCCGTGCCGACGACCGCCCCGACGAGACAGCCCTGAAGGGTCAGCGCGCCGGCGAGAACGGCGGCGAGCACGGAGGTCTTCTGGATCAATCGGATCATCTGGCCACCTAAGCCCATCGGGGTGAAGGGAATATGACCCGGGCTAGCCGACCTGCGCGCGATGGCGCAGGAAGGCGTCGGCCAGGACGCAGGCGGCCATGGCCTCGACCACCGGCACGCCGCGCAGGGCCACGCAGGGGTCGTGACGGCCGGTCGTGCGCAGGTCGGTCTCGGTGCCGTCGCGGGTCACCGTCCGGCGCGGCGTCAGGATCGAGGAGGTCGGCTTGAAGGCGATGCGCGCCGTCAGCGGCTGGCCGGTCGAGATGCCGCCCAGGACGCCGCCGGCGTGGTTGGACTGAAACACGATCTCTCCGTCCGGTCCCAGACGCATCTCGTCGGCATTGTCCTCGCCGGACAGTTCGGCGGAGGCGAAGCCGGCCCCGATCTCCACGCCCTTGACCGCATTGATCGACATCAGGGCGGAGGCCAGCTCGGCGTCGAGCTTGCCGTACAGGGGGGCGCCCCAGCCGGCGGGCAGGCCGGTGACCTCCAGCGCCACGACGGCGCCGATGGAGGAGCCGGCCTTGCGCACGCCGTCCAGATAGGTCTCCCACGCCGGCACGACCCCGGCCGAGGCGGCGAACAGCGGATTGTCATAGACCGCGCCGAAATCAACGGCTTCCGGCGGGATCCTGTGAGGGCCCAGCTGGACGACGCCGGCGCGGATGGCGATGCCGGGCCCCAGAAGCTTGCGCGCCACGGCCCCCGCGGCGACGCGGCTGGCGGTCTCGCGCGCCGATGACCGCCCCCCGCCGCGCGGGTCGCGGACGCCGTATTTGACCTGATAGGTCATGTCCGCATGGCCGGGGCGATAGGCGCGGGCGATCTCGCCATAGTCCCTGGAGCGAGCGTCCTCATTGTCGATGTGAATGGCGATCGGCGCCCCGGTGGTGACCGGGCCCTCGCCGTCGTCGAAGACGCCGGACAGGATGCGCGCGGTGTCGCTCTCGCGCCGCTGGGTCACGAAACGGCTGCCGCCGGGCTTGCGCCGATCCAGCCACGGCTGCAGGTCGGCCTCGGTCAGGGGGATCCGCGGCGGGCAGCCGTCGACGACGCAGCCGATGGCCGGGCCGTGGCTCTCCCCCCAGGTGGTGACGCGAAACAGATGGCCGAAGGTGTTGTGGGACATGTCAGTGGTGAGGCGCTAGGGCCCGCCCGTAGCGGGCTGCGGCCTGATTCAGGCGTCGGTCGCGGGTCCAGAGACACAAATCCTCGACCAATAGAACCGCTGCCAGGAGATGAGCATCAATCCAACTGAGGCCCGTCCCGTGATGGGGGCCACTTTCGACCAGATGCAAGACTTCTTCCTCGGACACGCTCCGGATCCGTCGAACATCATAGAGCTGCTGCATGACCTGGGGGCGCCGTGGAAGGCTGCCCATCGCCAGTTCGCCGATCACGAAGGGATGCATACGCACCCGGCTATCGGCCAGCATTTGGTCGAGCATGGGGTCGCGCGACCGAAAATGATCGACCCAGACCGAAGTGTCCGCGAGGACGAACGTCAATCTTCCTCAACGCCCCAATAGCGCTTGCGAGGGCCGGCCTCGAAATCGGGCATGGTTCCACCTAGCTTGGCGAGACGCCGCGATGCCTCGGTCGAGACAAACTCGCGCAGCGCATGCCGGATGATCGCCGACGGCTCCTCCAGACCGCTATATTCCGCGGCTCGAGCCAGCAGGGCATCGTCAATCGTGATCGTGGTCCTCATACCAGGCTCGCATCAAAGATTGCATAGAGTATGCATTTCCTGATGCATCGGTGCAACTCAAGCCGCCAGCCGGTCCGGCGTCCACACGCGGGTGAAGCGCGCCAGCAGATCCTCCGCAGCGGACGGCACGTCCTCCGACGGGAACAGGGTCACGAACAGATGGCCGCCTTGGCGATTGCCGCGCGCCGGCAGGCCCAGGTCGCGCAACCGCAGGCGGACGGGGGATTGCAGGCCGGGGGTCAGCCAGGCCGAGCGGAGACCGGCGTGGGTCTCGATCTCGACCCGTCCGCCATCGGCCAGAAGGCGGGGCGAGGCCCCCCAGCGCATGTGCAGATCATCGCCGAGGACGACCAGACCGTCGCCGGGCCGCACCAGGACGGGCAGATGCAGATCGGACCCGTCGGCACCGGCCGCCTTCAGCCGCAGATGGTCGCCCGTGCGCAGGCCTGCGGGGGCATGGACGTTGAGCGTCCTTCCACCCAGATGCACGGTCACCTCACCGCCCGCGAGGGCCTGCATCGGTGTCAGCCCGACCACAGGCGGGGCCGGGGCACGCAACGACGGGGCGGGCAGGGCGGCGGGCCGGCTCGTCTGGCTCTGGATCAGGCGGTAGGCTGCGATGACCTCGCGGAAGCGCTGTTCGTCGCCACCGGCCAGGTCCGGGCGCGCGCTCTTGACGGCCAGACGAAACGCGCAAGTCAGATCGGCCCGGTCCGCCGGATCCCGCAGGCCCAGGACGGCGTAGGCTTCGGTCAGGGTCAGGCCGGGCGCGGTCATGCGACCAATAGGCCCGCGTCATGGTCAAGGACGGGTTAACCGTGCGGGTTCCGGCGACGCTTGCTATATTCCGTGGATGACCAGTTCGGTGATCCCGTCCAGTCCGACTCGCGAGGACTACGCCCGCGACTATGCCGCCGCCCTGGCCGCCAATGGCGACGAGACGATCTTCGAGCGGGACGAGCCGATCGGCCTGTTCGTCGAATGGCTGGCGCAGGCGCGGGCGCACGAGCCGAACGACCCCAACGCCATGGCCCTTTCGACCGTGGACGCCGACGGCGCGCCGGACAGCCGCATGGTCCTGCTGAAGGATGTCGATGCGCGTGGTTGCACCTTCTATTCCAATCGCGAAAGCGCCAAGGGTCTGCAGCTGGCCGATCGTCCGGTGGCGGCCCTGCTGTTCCACTGGAAGAGCCTGCGCCGGCAGGTGCGGATCCGCGGTGCGGTGGAGCCCGTGACCGCGGCCGAGGCCGATGCCTATTTCGCCAGCCGGGCGCGCGAGAGCCGCGTCGGGGCCTGGGCCTCGGACCAGTCGCGGCCTCTCGACAGTCGCCAGGCGTTGGAGGCGGCCGTGGCCCGGGAAACGGCGCGGCTGGAGGGGCAGGAGGTCGAGCGACCCGAGCGCTGGACCGGCTGGCGGGTCATCCCCGAGACCGTCGAGTTCTGGCGCGACCGGCCGTTCCGGCTGCACGACCGATTGCAGTTTCGACGGGACGGTGACCGCTGGGCGCGCACCCGGCTTCAGCCCTGATCCTCAGACGCCGTACCGGGCCAGGAAGGTCTCGACCGCGTCGGCCGCGATCTGCTCCGGGCTTCGGGCGGCCTGGACCTCGTCGCCGGTGACCAGCGGCATGAAGAAGACCGGATGTTCGATCATGCCCATCAGCTGTCCGGCGGCCCAGGACGGCTTTTCGATCTTCAGTTCGCCGCGGTCGGTCAAGGTCTGGAGCGCCGCCATCAGGGGGCGGCCGAAGTCGCTGCGGCCCTTGTCGAAGAACTGTTGGGCCACATCGCGAAAGCGCGGCCGCTCGGCCATGACCAGACGAAAGACCGAGCGGACGAAGGGGTCGCCCATGAAGCCGGCATAGGCGGTGGCGAACCGCGTCAGCTGCTCGCGCGCCCCGCCGTTGGCGACCCTGACATGCTCCATCTGGGCCGAGAAGTCGCCGGAGGCATCCGCGATCACCGCGCTGAACAGATGCTGTTTCGACGGAAAGAAGCCGTACAGGGTGGCGGTGGAGACGGCGGCGCCGCGTGAGATGGGCTCCATACGGGTCGCGGCATAGCCCTCGGCCATGAAGTGCCGACGCGCTTCGCGCACGATGGTCAGGACGCGCGGATCGTCCAGGCCGAAAGCCGGTGTTTCTGGGGTAGTCTTGTCGCTCATCGACGTCTTTGTAGCGCGAAAGGCTGTCTCGCGAAAACCGCATAGACCCCTGTTAGAATTGCTTAGTGGCGAGGCCCGCCAGCAGGGGGTGGGCCAGCAGGGGGGCGGCCAGGCGCACGATGGCCTGGGGATCCTCCAGCCGAACGGCGGCCGTCGCGTCCGCGATGACGAAGTCGGCCCGGGTCCGTGAAGGCTCGGTCAGACGCTCATGGCCGGGGCGTACGGTGGTCAGATACTGGTCGATGACCGAGGCCGGGGTGCGGCCGCGCTCCGTCTGATCGCGCAGCAGGCGGCGGATGAAGCGGATGTCGGCGGGGGTGTCGACGAAGACCCGGATGTCGAACAGGGCGGCCACGTCCGGGGTGCACAGGACATGGGTGCCTTCCACGATCACCACCGGTGCCGCGGGGATCGGCTCGCCCTCGGGCTCGCGGCCGTGGTGGAGGAAGGAATAGACCGGGGCGGTCACCGGCTTGCCCGCCTTCAGCCGGAGCAGGTCGTCGCGCAGCAGGTCGTGGTCGCGGGCGGCGACGTCGTCGAAGTCGAAGGTCGCCGCGTCGAAGCCCGGCAGCGAGGCGGCGTCGCGATAGTAGGAGTCCTCGCGCATCAGCACGGCGGTGCCGGGGGGCAGGGCGGCGGCGACCGTCTCCGCCAGGGTCGACTTGCCCGAGCCGGAGCCGCCGGTGATCGCAATCAGAATCGTCATTGCCGGCCCATAGCGGCCGTCCCGGCCTAGCGGAAGAAGCAGGTTAGGCCGGCGTAGAGACTTTCGACCGTGCCGTCGGCCCCGGCGGCCGTCAGGAAGCCGCCGAGGTCGCCGGACCGAAACTCCACGCCCAGGGTCGAGTCCGGGACGATTTCTATCGTGCGGGCGTCGTCCAGAGCGGCGCGCGGGGTGCCGACACCGACGCCGTCGACCGTGGTCGGGCCCGGCTTGTCGAGGAACCAGCCGGCGAACCGGCCGTCCTGGAAGGCCAAATTCAGGCCGTTGGCGAAGGGGGCGAACTGGACCGGCCCGGCGCCGCATTCTCCATTGGTGGTGACGGCGGGCGCCGCGCCGCCGACGGCGCGGGTGACCGCGGCCAGCACGTCGGCCTGGGGCGCACCGAACGGGATCGGCCGGGCGCTGCCGGAGGCGGTGAACAGGCGCAGGCCCTCGCCCTCGATCGCCAGCCCGCCCTCGGCCGAGGCCGGAGCCGGGACAGCCGCATCGACGGGCGGCGTCGCCGGCGCGGCGGCGGAGGCGGGAGCCGGGGCGGGCGCGGGGGCCACGGCTTCGCCGCAGGCGCTCAGGGCAAAAGCGGCGGCCATCGCCAGTGCGGCATGAGACGTCAGGGTCATGGGGTCGGATCCGGTTTCAGTCGATGGACGGCAGACCACGATGGGCCGCCGGGCTCAAGTCCTCCGATCCGCGCTTCCCTTGCGTCACGTTGATTCAGGTCGATGACCTCGGGTAGCGTGGCCGGAAGCCTCGCAGGCAGCCGGGGCAATGAGGAAATGCGATGCTGGGATTGATGCAGGACTGGCCGTTGACGGTCGACCGGATCCTCGACCACTCGAAGAACTGGCACGCGCACCGCGAGGTGGTGACCCGTTCGGTCGAGGGGCCGATCGTGCGCAGCAGCTATGGCGAGATCCACGGCCGGGCCAAGCGCGTGTCCAATGTGCTGAAGGACTGGGGCGTACAGGTCGGCGATCGCGTCGCCACCCTGGCCTGGAACACCGGCCGCCATATCGAGGCTTGGTACGGGATCATGGGCATGGGGGCCGTGTGCCACACCCTGAACCCCCGTCTGTTCCCCGAACAGTTGGTCTACATCATCAACCACGCCGAAGACCGGATCATCTTTGTCGACCTGACCTTCGTGCCGCTGCTGGAAGCAATTCTGCCCCACTGCCCGAAGGTCGAGCGGGTGGTGGTGATGACCGACGCCCTGCACATGCCGGACACCAAACTGCCGAAGGCGGACTGCTACGAGGCCTTGCTGGACGGCGTGTCCGACGACTGCGTCTGGGGCAATTTCGACGAGCAGACGGCGTGCGGGCTCTGCTATACGTCGGGCACGACCGGCAACCCCAAGGGCGTCCTGTATTCGCACCGGTCGAACTTCATCCACACGCTGCTGGGCATGCAGTCCACGGTGCTGGGGCCGTCGCCGAAGGAGGTCATCCTGCCGGTGGTGCCGATGTTCCACGCCAATGCCTGGGGCATCGCCTTCGCCGGGCCGGCGTCGGGCGCCACCCTGGTGATGCCGGGCGCGCGCATGGACGGGGCGTCCATCTACGAGCTCATCGTGTCGGAAGGCGTGACCTTTTCCGCCGCCGTGCCCACGGTCTGGCAAGGGCTGCTGGCCCACCTGCGCGAGCACAAACTGACCATCCCGACGGTCAAGCGCGTGCTGATCGGGGGTTCGGCCGTGCCGGAGAGCCTGATCCGCGCCTTCCACGACGAGTTCGGCATCGAGGTGCTTCAGGGCTGGGGTATGACCGAGACCTCGCCGATCGGGACGCTGAGCAACCTGACCCCGGAGCTGGAGGCCCTGCCCTATGACGAGGGCATGAAGTGGCGGGTCAAACAGGGCACGCCGCCCCTGGGCGTCGAGCTGAAGCTGAAGAACTACGCCGGGCAGGAGATGCCGCACGACGGCACGACCTATGGCCGACTGATGGTCCGCGGCCCGACCGTGTCGAAGGCCTATTTCAAGGACGAGGGCGGCGACATCCTGGACCACGAGGGCTTCTTCGACACCGGTGACGTCTCGACCGTCGACGAACAGGGGTTCATGCAGATCACCGACCGGGCCAAGGACGTGATCAAGTCCGGCGGCGAGTGGATCAGCTCGATCGAGATCGAGAACATCGCCGTCGGCCACCCGAAGGTCGAACTGGCCGCCGTCATCGGGGCGGCGCACCCGAAATGGGACGAGCGGCCGGTGCTGGTGATCAAGCTGAAGCCCGGCGAGTCCGAGGACAGGCAGGAGCACCTGGACTTCCTGGTCGGCCGGATCGCCAAATGGTGGATGCCGGATGACGTGGTCTTCGTCGACGACATCCCGCTGGGGGCCACGGGCAAGATCGACAAGAAGACCCTGCGCGAGCGGCTGAAGGACTATCGCCTGCCGTCCACCGTCGCCCCCGAGCGGGTCTGAGCGTGGCTCGCGGCGCACGCTCCCGCGTCACTGTCGGGCGGTCCAGGGTGTGGGTGTCCGTCGCCCTCGCGGTTCTGGCCCCCCTGATGGTCTTGGCGGCGGTGCTGCTGGTGGGGAACGGGTTGGTGTCGCTGGACTTCGGTCTGGACGTTCTGACATTGAAGATCGCCTTGTGGACGTCGTTCGTGGCCCTGGCGTTCGCCCTGGGGTCGTTCGTGCTGTCGCTGGGCCAGTTCCAGCGGCTGGGCGCGGCGAGCCTGGCGGTTCTGGTGGTCTGCGCCGCGATCTCGGGCCTGTTCGTCTGGCAGGCGCGGGCCCTGGCCGTGGCGGGTCCCTCGGACGTCTCGACCAACCTGACCGATCCGCCCGCCCTTCCAGGCAAGGCTGGCCCACCGGTCCCGTGCGCGGGTGTGGTCGCCATTCCGCGGCAGGTCGCGCTGGAAGCGGCCTCCTATGTTCTGGTCGAGACGGGGTTCGCGATCGAGGACGTGCAGCGGTTTTCCGTGCGGGGCGTCAAACCGGGGTTCTGGTTCGGCCTGGACCAGGAAGCGGTGATCCGCATCCGACCCGGCGCGACCGATGTCCGGGTCGCGGCGCGTCATGACCGTCCCGACGGCGGGGCGACCTGCGAACTGGCCAGAGCGTTGATCGCCGGGCTTCAGACCGAGCGGTAGGTGGCGGCCA
This sequence comes from Brevundimonas sp. LM2, assembly GCF_002002865.1. Classification (NCBI taxonomy): domain Bacteria; kingdom Pseudomonadati; phylum Pseudomonadota; class Alphaproteobacteria; order Caulobacterales; family Caulobacteraceae; genus Brevundimonas; species Brevundimonas sp. LM2. The sequence continues at coordinate 1,584,096 of NZ_CP019508.1, forward strand.
GGGTCGGCGCGCCGTCGGATCGCGCCCGGCCCTCCTTCACCAGCTTGATCAGGTGCGCCCAGACCGACAGGCTTGCGGCGGGCCACAAGCGCGGGTCCACGGCCGCGTAGAGGACCGGCACCATCTCCGCGATCGTGCCGCCGCCCGCCGCGAGCCGCGCGTGAATCTGTGCCTCGCGGTCCAGGCGGTGCTGGCGATAGGCGGCGAGGAAGGGGGCTGGATCCGTCACCGGAGCCCCGTGAGTCGGCCACAGGGTGGAGAAGCCCGCGGCGATCACCGCGTCCAGACTGCGCAGATAGTCGGCCATGTCGCCGTCGGGCGGGGCGACGACGGTGGTGGACCAGCCCATCACGTGATCCCCGCAAAACAGGGCGTTCTCCTCCGCCAGGGCGAAAGCCATGTGATTCGAGGCGTGGCCGGGGGTGAACAAAGCCCCGAGCGTCCAGCCGTCGCCGACGATCGCCTCGCCTCCCGCGAGCACGGTATCCGGCGCGAAGACGGCGTCCTCCTCCTCGTCCAGCGGGCCCGAGGCGTGTGTGATCTGCGCCGGGGGGCGGGCGGCCAGGACGGGCGCTCCCACGCGGGTGGCGAAGGGGCGGGCGAGGGGGGAATGGTCGCGGTGGGTGTGGGTCACCAGGACGTGGGTGACCCGGCGCCCCTCGACGGCGTTCAGCAGAGCCTGGAAATGGGCGTCATCCAGCGGGCCGGGGTCGATCACGGCCACGCCGGCGCCCGCCGTCGGATGGCCGACGATGTAGGTGCCCGTGCCGGTGAAGGTGAAGGGGCCCGGATTGTCGCAGATCAGCCGCTGGATCAGCGGCGAGACGCGGTCCACGCGGCCAGGCCGAAAATCGAAGGCGCGGACGAAGGGGATCGATTGAACAGCGGACATGCGGCGGTCTCGGAGCGGGTCGGACGGCAGCGGTCCAACCCTTGCCTTAACAGACCGTAAATCTGTTCTGGAGCGCCTGTCATGGCCCGTTCGATCGCACTGACTGTCTCAAATCGGCTTCAGCCCGTGGCCGCCGCGCTGCTGTGTCTCATGGCGGCGCAGTTGGTCCTCGCCTCGTGCGGCGATCCCGAGCCCATCCCCTATGCCGCCCAGGTCGCCATCCGGCGCTAAAGCGGCAGCCGGCTGAGATCGTAGCCGACGGCGGCGGCGGCGGCGCGCAGGGTCTGCGCATCGGCCCGATCCAGCGACCGCATGGCCAGGGCCCAGGCGAAGACCGATCGCGTGCCCGAACGGCAGAACATCAGGGTGGGGGCCCCGTCTTCCAGAGCCCGGGCGGTGGCCGCGATGGCGTCGGGGCCCGGCATCCCGGCCACGGGAACGTGCACGAATTCCAGCCCTGCGGCCTGCGCCGCGGCCGCCACGACCGCGGCGTTCGGCTGGCCCGCATCTTCGCCGTCGGGTCGATGGCTGACGATCCGTCTCACGCCCTGCGCGGCCAGATCGGGCAGATCGTCCAGCGCGATCTGCGGCGCGATCCAGAGCCCGGGCGCCAAAGGGCGGGACGTGACGGTCATATGAAGTCCTTCGGAACGATACGGTACGGCTACGCTATAGAAACGTGACTTGAATGCGACACTCATGAGGCGAGCGCATTACGGCCGCGTAATTGGTGTGGCCAGAGTGAGGTTAACCCGCCTATCACTAGGGCAATCTGTGGCGGGATTGCGTCGCATGATGACAACTCGATGGCGTGGCGGAGGGCCTCGTCGTCATTTCAGGAGAACGATCTTGAGAATGAACACCATTCGCCAACGCATGCTTGCGACCACGATGATGGGCGGCGCGGCGATTGTCGCTCTTGCAGCCCTGCCCGTCGTCGCCGTCGTCGCGACGCCGACCGCCGCCGTCGCCCAGGACTACACCAACGGAACCCTGACCGGTTCGGTCACCGGCACCAACGGCGAACCCGTCGTCGGCGCTGAAGTCGTGATCGTCTCGAACGCCCAGGGCATTTCGCGTACGGCAACCACCAATGCGAACGGTGATTTCCGCGTCGCCCTGATCCCGACCGGATCCTATCAGGTGACCGTGAACGCGCCGGGCTTCGAATCCGTGGTCGACGACGTCAGCGTCAGCCTGGGCGGTTCGTCCGGCTATGACTTCGTCCTCGGCGCCGCCGGCGGTACGAGCGGCAGCAGCGTGGACGACATCGTCGTCACCGGCGTGCGCCGCCAGCTTGACTTCGCCGCCACCACGACCGGCCTGACGGTCGATCTGGAAGAACTGACCAGCCAACTGCCCATCGGCCGCAGCCTGACGGCCGTGACGCTGCTGGCCCCGAGCGTGGTCTCCGGTGGATCCTCGGGCAACGCCGCGTTCGCCAACCAGCCCTCGGTCGGCGGCAGCTCGGTCGGTGAGAACGCCTTCTACGTGAACGGCCTGAACACCACCAACTTCGACACCTACATCGGTGCCGTCACCGTGCCGTTCGACTTCTACAAGACGGTCGAGGTCAAGACCGGCGGCTATCCCGCCGAGTTCGGTCGCGCCACGGGCGGCGTGATCAACGCCGTGACCAAGTCGGGCTCAAACGACTTCACCTTCGGCCTGCACGGCAACTACACGGGTGCGGAACTCGAAGAGACGGCGAACGACACCTACCAGGACGCCAACCGTCTGGACGAGAACCAAACCGCCGACATCACCGTCGAGCTGGGCGGTCCGATCATCCGTGATCGCCTGTTCTTCTACGGCCTGGCCCAGTTCCGCGACAACGAGAGCACCTTCGCCTCCAAGACGGGCGCGAGCTACAACGTCGAAACCTCGGACGATCCCTTCTACGGCGTCAAGCTCGACGGCTACATCACCGACGATCACCGTCTCGAGTTCACCTATTTCGACACGACCCGCGAGACGACCCGCGAGACCAATCCCTTCAACAACGTCACGGGCGCGAACCTTTCCGTCGCCCCGAACCTGACGACCTTCCAGCAGGGCGGCGAGAACTTCGTCGCGCGCTACACCGGCACCTTCACCGACTGGCTGACGGTTTCGGCGGCCTATGGTGTCAACGAAGACGTCAACAACACCCTGCCGGGCGATCCCTCGCTCAGCTTCGTCCAGGACGCCCGCGTCCCGCCGACCCGCCGCCTCAGCCTGACCCAGCCGTCGGCGTCGAACAGCATCATCGATCAACGCCGCGAGTTCTATCGCGCCGATGCCGATCTGTATTTCGACCTGTTCGGTCAGCACCACGTGCGCGCCGGCTTCGACATCGAGCAGCTTGAGCAAAGCAAGCTGACCCGTCGTAACGGTGGCTTCAACTACACCTACCGCCGCGCCGCCGCGAACAACGCCCAAGGTCAAGCCGTCGGCACCGACTACGTGCAAGTGGCTGTCGTGACCCTGGGGGGTCAGATCGATGGTGAAAACCAGGCGATCTACATCCAGGACTCGTGGGACATCAACGACGACCTGACGCTGCAGTTCGGCGTCCGCAGCGACTCGTTCCAGGCCAACAACCTGGCCGGCGAGCCCATCGTCGATCTGGAAAATGAAGTCGCGCTTCGCGCCGGCTTCACCTGGGATCCGACCGGTGAGAACCGCGACAAGGTCTACGGCTCCTATGGCCGTTACTTCATCCCGCCGGCGCTGAACCTCGGCTTCCGTTCGGGCGACCTGTTCTTCAACGAGTACTTCCAGGCGCCCGCCGGTGGTTTCGTGATCGATCCCACGACCGGCCTGCCGGCCGCCCTGGGGCCGCAGATCACCCTGGCCAACAGCCCGAACTACAGCACCGGTCCTTCGGCCTGCCCGGCCGGCGGTCGTGGCACGGTCGGCGTCGTCGGCTGCGAAGTCTTCGGCAACGGCACGGTCGAGCCTTCGCGTTCGAAGTCCGATCTGAACCTGCGTCCGACCAGCGAAGACGAGTACATCCTGGGTTACCAGCGTCAGTTCAACGACGAATGGAGCGCTGGTCTGTCGCTGACCTACCGTCGCCTCAACGACACGTCGGAAGACATCGCCGTCGACTCCTACATCAACGCGCTCTGCGCGCGTGAAGGTCGCGTCGGCTGCTCCGACATCTACTTCGGCGACTACCAGTACATCATCGCCAACCCCGGTCGCGACCTGACCTTCTTCCTGCGCGATCCGCTCCCGGGCGGCCCTGGCGTTGCGCCTTCGCCGAACACGCGGGTCATCACGGTGACCGCCGCCGAAAGCGGCTATTCGGAAGTGAAGCGCGAGTACACCGCTCTGACCGCGCAGTTCGAGCGGGCCTTCGACGGCGTCTGGGGCCTTCAGGGGTCCTATACGGTCTCGAAGTCCGAAGGGAACTACGAGGGCACCGTTCTGTCCGACATCGGTCAGGCCGACGCCGGTTCGACGATCCTGTTCGATCACATCGGTCTCGCGGACAACCAAACCGGTCTGCTGCCGAACCACCGTGCGCACCAGATCAAGGTGTTCGGCTCGTACCAGCTGTTCGATGGCTTCCTCGTGGGCGCCAACGTGCGCGTCCAATCGGGCAAGCCCTACGGCTGCCTGGGCGTTCACCCGACCGATCCGGACGCGGCCGCCTATGGCGCTGACTCTCGCTTCTGCAAGACGTTCAGCGCGGACGGCACCGTGATCGGCGGTTCCGTGGGCGTGCCCCGTGGCTCGCGCTTCGGTTCCGACTGGAGCGGACAAATCGACCTGTCCGCCCGTTACACCGTGCCGGTCTCCATCCCGGGCGAGCTGATCCTGCGCGCGGACGTGTTCAACGTCACGAACGAGAGCACGGCCACGGAGTTCAACGAAGCCGGCGAACTGGCCAACGGCTCGCGGGACCCGAACTACCTGCAGCCGACCGCCTTCCAACAGCCGCGCTTCATCCGCGTCGGTTTCGACTACCAGTTCTAGGACCCGCAAAGGTCTCAGGAACAAGGGGCGGCGGACCTTCGGGTCCGCCGCCTTTTTCTTGTGCGGCGCGCCGCAGAAAAACCGTGGCGACGCATCACGAGTGGGGCCTTACGGCTCTCACCCCGGTACTGGACTCTTCATGCTCCTTCGTTCTGCCCCCTCGCTGCTCGCCCTTGTCCTCGCCGTCGCGCTTCAGTCGCCAGCCCTGGCACAGGACGCGACCGGCCCCATCGCCACGGCCCGCGATGCCGGCGAGAGCGTCGACGCCCGCAATGCGCGCGAGGCCATCGCCTATGAGACGCCGCTGCCGCGGGGCGCACCGGAGCAGGACTATCCGCTCGTGGCTTGGTGCGCCGCGCTCGTGGAGGGGCATATCGCCCTGGGTCGGACCCTGACCGAGGCGGATGATCTGGATCGCGACATCATTCGTCTGGGCGGGCTGGAAGCGGCCGATTTCCGCGACGCCCTGGCGGCGGGCCGGGGGCGGCAGACGCCCGCGACCCTGGCCGCGGCCGAGGCGGCGGCGGCCGAGGCATCGGCCAAATGGACGCCGCTGATGGCGCAGACGGACGAGGCGGCCCGCAGCGAGGCCTTCGGCCTGTTCTTCGGCCTGCCCGGCCGGTGCGAGCATGCGGCGCGCCGCGTGCGCGGCAACATCACGACCCCGCCGGTGACGCTGGATGCGGCGGGCCTGGACGAGGTCGGTACGCCGAAGGAGTAAAACCTCCCCCGTCGGGGGAGGGGGACCGCGAAGCGGTGGAGGGGGCTCACGGCGAACGCCCTGTCTGGGTCGGGCCCCCTCCGTCACGACGCGAAGCCGCGCCGTGACACCTCCCCCGATGGGGGAGGATTAAGCCGCCACGCCCCTCGCGGTCTCGCCCGGCTCGTAGTTGAGGATCGGGGCCAGCCAGCGTTCGGCGGTCTCGACGTCCCAGCCCTTGCGCGCCGCATAGTCCTCGATCTGGTCGCGATCGATCTTGCCGACGCCGAAATAGTGGCTGCCCGGGTGGCCGAAATACAGGCCTGAGACGCTGGCCGGCGGGGTCATGGCATAGCTCTCGGTCAGGGCCATGCCCGCATTGGCCTCGGCATTCAGTATACGGAACAACGTCGCCTTTTCGGTGTGATCCGGCTGGGCCGGATAGCCGGGGGCGGGGCGAATGCCCTGATATTGCTCGGCGATCAGCTCGTCGATGCCGGTCGCCTCATCCGCCGCATAGCCCCACAGCTGGGTCCGGACTTCCTTGTGCAGCCGCTCGGCGAAGGCTTCGGCCAGGCGGTCGGCCAGGGCGGCGGCCATGATGGCGGAATAGTCGTCGCCGGCGTCCTTGAAGCGCTTCGAGGCCTCCAGTTCGCCGTGCCCGGTCGTGACGGCGAAGGCCCCGATGTAGTCCTGGCCGGCCTCGGCGACAAAGTCGCTGAGCGCCAGGTTGGGCTTGCCGTTCGCCTTCTTGATCTGCTGGCGCAGGGTGTGGAAGCGCGCGATTTCCTCGGTGCGGCTCTCGTCGGCATAGACGGCGACGTCGTCGCCCACCGCATTGGCGGGCCAGAAGCCGACCACGCCTTTCGCGGTGAACCATTTCTCGTCGACGATCTGTTTCAGCATCACCTTGGCGTCGGCGAACAGGTCCTGGGCCGCCTGGCCCACGATCTCGTCCTCGAGGATGTGCGGATAGCGGCCGATCAGCTCCCAGCTGGCGAAGAAGGGCGTCCAGTCGATGTGGTCGGCCAGGTCCTGCAGGTCCCAGGCGTCGAAGGCCTTGACGCCGATGAACGACGGCGCGCCCGGCATGCGGTTCGTGGGATCGGGCTTGAACCGGTTCTCGCGCGCCTGGGGCAGGGTGGCGCGCGCCTTGACCTCCTGGCCGCGGGCGTACTGTTCGCGGATGCGGATGTATTCGTCGCGGGTCAGGGCCTCGTTCTTCGACCGCTCGGTCTTGGACAGCAGGCCCGAGACCACGCCCACGGCGCGGCTGGCGTCGACGACATAGGTGGTCGAGCCCTTGCGGTAGCCCGGCTCGATCTTGACCGCCGTATGGGTCCGGCTGGTCGTCGCCCCGCCGATCAGCAGGGGAATGTCGAAGCCGCGCCGCTCCATCTCGCGCGCCACGAAGACCATCTCGTCCAGGCTCGGCGTGATCAGGCCGGACAGGCCGATGATGTCGACCTTGTGCTCGACGGCGGCGTCCAGGATCCGGTCGGCCGGGACCATGACGCCCAGGTCGATGACCTCGTAGTTGTTACATTGCAGCACGACGCCGACGATGTTCTTGCCGATGTCGTGGACGTCGCCCTTGACCGTCGCCATCAGGATGCGGCCAGCCTGTTCCCTCGGCTTGCCGGCCTTTTCGGCCTCCATGAAGGGCTCCAGCCAGGCCACGGCCTGTTTCATCACCCGGGCCGACTTGACCACCTGCGGCAGGAACATCTTGCCCGAGCCGAACAAGTCGCCGACCACGTTCATGCCGTCCATCAAGGGACCCTCGATGACGTGCAGGGGCCGCTCGACCGACAGGCGGGCTTCTTCCGTGTCGGCGTCGATGTATTCGGTGATGCCGTTGACAAGGGCGTGTTCGATCCGCTTGCCGACGGGCTGGTCGCGCCATTTCAGATCGACGACCCGGGCCACCCCCTTGTCGCCCTTGTAGTTGGGGGCGATGTCGACCAGGCGTTCGGTGTTGGAGACATTGGTCCGCTGCGGCCGGTTGAGGATCACGTCCTCGACGGCCTCGCGCAGGGTCGGCTCGATGTCGGTATAGACCGGCAGGTCGCCGGCGTTGACGATGCCCATGTCCATGCCGGCGGCGATGGCGTGGTACAGGAAGACGCTGTGAATGGCCCGGCGCACCGGCTCGTTGCCGCGGAAGCTGAACGAGACGTTCGACACCCCGCCCGAGATCCGGGCGTAGGGCAGGGTGGCCTTGATGACCTTGACCGCCTCGATGAAATCGACGGCGTAGTTGTCGTGCTCCTCGATCCCCGTCGCCACGGCGAAGATGTTGGGGTCGAAGATGATATCCTCGGGCGGAAAGCCGACCTCGTCCACCAGGATGCGGTAGGCGCGGGTGCAGATCTCGATCTTGCGGGCTGCGGTGTCGGCCTGGCCCACCTCGTCGAAGGCCATGACGACGACGGCGGCCCCGTAGCGCAGGCATTTGACCGCCTGGGCGCGGAAGGCGTCCTCGCCCTCCTTCATCGAGATGGAGTTGACGATCGGCTTGCCCTGGACGCATTTCAGGCCCGCCTCGATGACTTCCCATTTGGAACTGTCGATCATCACCGGGACGCGGGCGATGTCGGGCTCGGCCGCGATCAGGTTGAGGAAGGTGATCATGGCCTGCTTCGAATCCAGCAGGCCTTCGTCCATGTTGATGTCGATGATCTGGGCCCCGGCCTCGACCTGCTGGCGCGCGACGGTCAGGGCGGCGGGGTAGTCGCCCTCGATCACCAGCTTCTTGAATTTGGCCGAGCCGGTGACGTTGGTCCGTTCGCCGACGTTGATGAAGGTGGGGCGCATCAGGCGTATCCAATCCATCCGCACCAGGAGAGGCCCCGGAACACGGGTTCGACCTCGCGGAAGCCGGCTTCGTAGAGGAGTTCTTCGTCGCGCACGGGGCCGACGCAGTTGAGATGGGTGCGGACGCGCGCATGCGCCTCCTGCAACACCTTTGGGTCCATGTCGCTGTCGCTGCCGAACTTCAGATAGCGGTCGAACCGCCGTTCCGACGCGGGGTCGGTCTTGTCGACGCTCAGATGGGCGATGACTAAGGGCGCACCGGGTTTGAGGCGGCTGCGGATGGCCTCCAGGGTCTCCAGCTTGGCACCGTCATCAGGCACGAAATGCAAGGTCAGCAGGCAGGTCGCGGCGTCGAAGGGGCCCTCGGGCGCGTCGAAGACATAGCCTTCGACCCAGTCCACGCACTCGGGGTCACCGAGGTAGGCCTTGCCCTGGCCGATCATCTCGGCGGACGGATCGACGGCACAGAAGCGGGCGTCGGGGAACGCCCCGATCAGGGTCTTGAGCTCCAGCCCACCGCCGCCGCCGACCACGAGGATCCGCCCGGGAGACGTCTCGGCCAGCAGCTGGGCCGTGATGCGATGCAGACCGTCTAAGCCGGGAATGATCTTCCGCGGCCGGTCGGCATAGGTGCGGGCGTGCTCGGGGTCCTTGAACAGATCGGCGATCTTCTCGCTCATCACGCCACCAGCTCGAACGGCTCGAGCCCCGACAGCCGCATCGCCACTGGCCGCTCCGGGATCTCCCGCGTCGCCAGTTTCGACACGTTCTCGGCCACGTGTTTGATGTGGTCGGGCGTGGTGCCGCAGCAGCCGCCGACGATGTTGACCAGGCCGGACGCTGCCCATTCCTCGATGAAGTGGGCGGTCTGGTGCGGCTCCTCGTCGTACTGACCCATGGCGTTGGGCAGGCCGGCGTTCGGATAGGCGGCGACCAGGGTGTCGGCCACGCGGCTCAGTTCGGCGATGAAGGGCCGCATCAGGTCGGCGCCCAGGGCGCAGTTGAAGCCGACGGCGAAGGGCTTGGCGTGGCGCACGCTGTTCCAGAAGGCCTCGGCCGTCTGGCCCGACAGTGTCCGGCCCGAACGGTCGGTGATGGTGCCGCTGATCCAGATCGGCAGGGCGTCCATGCCCTCGTCCTCGAGGTCCTTGATGGCCTTGATACAGGCCTTGCAGTTCAGCGTGTCGGTGATGGTCTCGATCAGATACAGGTCGACGCCGCCCTCGTTCAGGGCGCGGATCTGGTGGCGATAGGCCTCATAGACCTGGTCGAAGGTGACCAGCCGCGCGCCGGGGTCGTTCACGTCCGACGACATCGACAGCATCTTGTTCAGCGGGCCGATCGAACCGGCGGCGAAGCGCGGCTTGTGCGGCTCCTTTTCCGTCCAGCGGTCGGCGGCGGCGCGGGCCAGTTTCGCCCCCTCCAGATTGATGTCCCAGACCGCCTGTTCGTCCAGCTTGTAGTCGTCCTGGGCGATGGTGGTGCCGGAGAAGGTGTTGGTCTCCGAGATGTCGGCCCCGGCGGCGAAATACTGGTCGTGCAGATCGCCGATGACGTCCGGGCGGGTGATGCACAGGATGTCGTTGTTGCCCTTCATCTGGTCTTTTTCGTTGTAGCCATTGGCTTCCACGAAGCGGTCGCCGCGGAAGTCGGCCTCATCGAGCTCGCGCCGCTGGATCATCACGCCCCACGATCCGTCGAGGACCAGGATGCGTTCCTTTGCGGCCTTGTGAAGTGCGGCGATGCGGTGGGGCCGGGTGAGGGGAGAGGTCATTACGCAACGGCCTTCTGTTCGCGCACGCCCAGGACGCGGCAGATCGCATAGACCAGGTCGGCGCGGTTCAGGGTGTAAAAGTGGAAGTCCTGGAACCCCTCTTCCTGCAGCCGGGCGCAGGTCTCGGCGGCGACCGAGGCGGCCAGCAGCTTGCGGGTCTCCGGGTCGTCGTCCAGTCCGTCGAAATGGGTGGCCAGCCAGGCCGGGACGCTGGCCCCGCACGAGGCGCTCATCCTCTGGGTGGCGGCGAAGTTGGACACCGGCATGATCCCGGGGATCAGGGGGATGGTGACGCCCGCCGCGCGGATGCGGTCTCGAAAGCGCAGGAAGGCGTCGATGTCGAAGAAGAACTGGCTGATCGCACGGGTCGCGCCGGCGTCGACCTTGGCCTTCAGCACGTCGATGTCGTGGTCGATCGAGGGGCTTTCCGGGTGCTTTTCTGGATAGGCCCCGACGGTGATGTCGAAGCCGCCGACCCGGCGGATGGCCTGGGACAGTTCGGTGGCGTTGGCGTAGCCGTCGGCACGCGGCTGATAGGCGCCGCCGATGCCGGCGGAGCCCGGCGGGTCGCCGCGCAGGGCGACGATGTGGTTCACGCCGATCGCCTTGTAGCTCTCGATCACCTCATCGACCTCGGCGCGGCTGGCCTCGACGCAGGTCAGGTGGGCGGCGGGCTTCAGCGTGGTCTCGGCCAGCATGCGCTGGACGGTGCGGTGGGTGCGTTCGCGGGTCGAGCCGCCGGCCCCGTAGGTGACCGAGACGAAGTCGGGATTCAGCGGCTCCAGACGGCGCACGGCCTCCCACAGGGTCTCCTCGGCCTTGTCGGTCTTGGGCGGGAAGAATTCGAACGAGACGCGGACGGCATCGGCATTGTCGCCGGCGCGGGCGACGGGCCCCAGCGGCGACAGCAGCAGGGCGCGGGCCTCGGCGAGGGAGGGGGCGGTGGCGGCCATCAGGCGACGCTCCTCTTGGCGACGGCGGCCGAAGCCGAGGGACGCGTCGCGGTCCAGATGGTGACGGTCAGGCCCGCCGTGTCGGGCGGCAGGGCGATGGAAGCCGAGGCCTCCAGGCCGGCGTCGGCCAGCCAGCGTCGGATCTCTTCGTCGGCGAAGCCGAGGCGGCGGTGCTGGTGTTCCTCGCGCAGCCTTTCGAGGTCATGCGGGGCGAAGTCGACGATCAGCAGCTTGCCCCCGGGCTCGACCAATCGGGCGGCCTCGACGACGGCGGCGGCCGGATCGGCCAGATAGTGAAGCACCTGATGCACAAGCACGAGGTCGGCCGACTGGGCCGGCAGGCGGGTGGCGAAGATGTCGCCGTGGCGCAGCTCGACCTTGTCCAGCCCCGCCTTCACGACATTGGCGCGGGCGATGTTGAGCATGTTCTGGGACAGGTCCAGACCGATCGACATCCGGGCCTTGGGGCCCAGCAGGGTCAGCATCCGCCCCGAGCCGGTGCCCAGATCGACGACCCGCTCGAACGGGCCGGGCCCGGCGGCGCGGGCGATGGCGCTCTCGACCGCCGATTCGGACACGTAGAGGGAGCGGATCCGGTCCCAGCGGGGGGCCACGGTCTCGAAATAGGCGGCGGCGGCGGCGGTCCGTTCCGCGCGCACGGCGTCCAGACGAATGTGGTCGGCCTCGCCCTCGGCATCGTCCAGCAGGTCCAGAACCGTGTCGGTCAGGCGGCGGACATGGAAGTCGTGGGAAATGCGATAGAAGACGCGCGCGCCGTCGGGAAAGCGTTCGATCAGGCCGGCGTCGGTCATAAGCTTCAGATGGCGGGAGACGCGCGGCTGGCTCTGGTCCAGGACCCGCGACAGCTCCATGACCGACAGTTCCTCGCCGGCCAGCAGGGACAGGATGCGCAGCCGGGTCGGCTCGCCGGCGGCGCGCAGGGCTTCGATCGTCTGGTCGGCGGTCAGGGACATGGCATAATCATATAAGGATATCCTTATATGATGGCCAGCGCGAATTCGCGCGCTCGAACGCCCGCCGCGGGTGTCAGGCCTGCGGGACGGGGGTCACCAGCGGTTCGCCGGCCATCGCCGCCGCCAGGTTGCGAATCAACAGCATCAGCATGCCCTGCACCGCCTCGGTCGTCGCCCCGGCGGTGTGCGGCGTCAGAACGGTATTGGGCACGTCGGCCCAGCGGGCGGGGTCAGTGGGTTCGCGCTCGAACACATCCAGGGCGGCCTGCCCCAGGGACCCCGACGCCAGGGCCGCGATCACGGCGTCCTCGTCCACCAGCGATCCGCGCGCGACATTGACCAGCAGGCCCGTCGGGCCCAGCGCCGCGATGACGTCGCTGGAGATCAGACCGCGATTGGTGTCGTCGGCGCGGCAGGCCACGACCAGGATGTCGCTGGTCGCGGCAAGGCCCAGCAGGCTGTCGGCCCGGGGCCAGGGCGAGGGCCTGTCGCGCGGACCCCACCAGGCGACGGGGCAGCCCAGCGGCTCCAGACGCCGGGCCAAGGCCTCGCCGATCCGCCCCAGACCGACGATGCCGACCCTCTGGCCCCGCATGGATGGGGTGATCAGCCGGTGCTCCATGCGCCAGTCCCCGGCCCGCAAAGCGCGGTCGCCGCAGACGATCTGACGCCGCGCCGCCAGGATCAGACCCAGGGCATGGTCGGCGACGTCCTCATGATTGACGTTCGGCGCATGGGTGACCGGGAGACCGCGCGCCGCGCACCAGTCCAGATCGATGGCGTCATAGCCCGAGGTGAAACAGGCGATCAGCTTCAGGTTCGGAAGGCGCTCGATCACCGCCTTGTCCAGGGGGGCCTCGCCGACGACGACGATGGCCTGGATATCCGCCTGGGCCTCGACCGGCGGGCCCTCCCACAGGTGAAAGACCCGATAGCTCCCCTCCAGGAAGGGCGTCAGCCGTCCCAGTTGCGGCGGCATGATCAGGACGGCGGGACGATGGGGCATGGGTCTGATCTACGCCCGTCGCCGGGTGTGAACCAGTCTGCCCGAGGCGGCCGGCCCTCCCGGTGCGGCTAAGGTAGCGTGGACAGGGCGGGTCCGGTCGATCATAGACGCGCTGTGACCCTTGCCGCCGCCGCCGCCGTCCGTCGCCTCGATCTGGACTGGATCCGGGTGGCCGCGTTCGGCCTGCTGATCCTGTATCATGTGGGTCTGGTCTATGCGCCCTATGATTGGCACGTGCACAGCCGGCACACCTTCGAATGGATGCGGGAAGGGGTGCTGATCACCAATCCCTGGCGGCTGACCCTGCTGTTTCTGGTGTCCGGCGCGGCGCTTCGCTTCATGACCGCGCGGCGCGATGCCGGCCAGGTCGCGCGGGCCCGGGCCGAGCGCCTGATCCCGCCCCTGCTGTTCGGCACGCTCGTGCTCGTGCCGATCCAGTCCTGGATCGAGGCCCTGGACAAGGGGGCGTGGACCGGGGGGCTGGCCGGGTGGTGGGGCCGGGAGTTCTCGCTGAGCGGTCTGGCCAATGGGGTGCCGGTCAATCACCTGTGGTTCATCGTCTATATCGCCGTCTACAGCGCGATCGTGGTCCTGCTGATGCTGCGTCCGCAGCGGCTGCTCTGGCTGGAGGACCGGCTGGTCCGGCTGTTGTCGGGCTGGCGGGTGCTGGCCGTGCCGATCCTGTATCTGATGGCGATCCGGCTGACCCTGTTTCCTCTGTTCGGCGTGACCAATGCGCTCGGCCACGACGCCTATAATCATGCCCTGTCGCTGGGGGCCTTCCTGTTCGGCTATCTGATCGCGCGGCGCGAATCGGTGTGGCGGGAGCTGGAGCGGTACCGCTGGGTCGGGCTGGGGGTCGCGATCCTGGCCCTGCCGATCATGATGCTGCAGACCGCCCATCCGGGGGGAGGGGCCTTCTGGGGCATTCCCCGCAATCTGGTGTTCGCCATCGACCAGTGGGTGGTGATCTCGGCCATCCTGGGCTTCGCCAGCCTGTATCTGCGGCGGGTCGAGAGCCCGGTGCTGCGCTATCTCTCCGACGCCGTGTTCACCTGCTATCTCGCGCATCAGACGATCCTGGTCGCCGCCGTCTGGCTGGTCCGGCCCCTGGCCCTGCCGGCCGCGGTCGAGGTGGTCGTCCTGGCCGGCGTCACGATCGGCGGCAGTTTGCTGATCTATGAGATCGTGCGGCGCATTCCATCGATCCGACCGATCTGGGGCTTGAAACCCGTGGCGGCGATGCCGCCTGCCCCGCCGGGCGAGGTGGGGACCCGAGCCCCGCAGGTCCTGTGATGAGGCTGCAGCCGGATCGGCTGACGGCGGTGGCGCAACATCTGCTGGCGGTGGGGATCGCGGCGCCGATCCTGGCCCTGGCCTCGGTGCTGGCGGCAGGCAGCGCCTATCCGGGCTTCGATCATGCGCGCCAGTATCTGAGCGAGCTGGGCGGGGCCACGGCGACCGTGCCCGCCCTGTTCAATGTCGGCGTGCTGATCGCCGGCGCCATGACCGGGGTGGCGGGCGTGGGCTTCGGACTCGCAGTGGTGATCCTGACGCGATCGCTCGTGTCGGCCGCGCTCGTGGGTCTGCTGTTCGTGTTGGCGGGCACCGGCCTGGTCTTGTCCAGCCTGTATCCTTGGCCCGATCCTCGCCACATGGCCATCAATCTGGGACTGGGCATCCAACTGGCGCCCGTCTTCCTGCTGGTCGCCTTGAGACAGACGTCCGGCCTGTCGGGGCTGCGACGCTTCCTGGCGGCTGCCTTCGGCGCGATGGCGGTCCTGACGCTTCTGACCAAGCATCTCCTGTTTCCGGGCACTGTGACCGATCTCAACGTCGGCTACTGGGAAAGGGCTTTTGCCATCGTTCTGGTCGGGTGGGTCGGGGTGGCGGCGCTCTGCCTCAGGCGGCGGCTCGAGCCCGGTTCCCCACGATAGCCCAAAAAAACGCGTTCTCACCATTATGTGATTGAAAATCGCGCAAGAGTGATCAAATGTGCGCTGGATGGTGCGCCGCAATAATACCGCTTGTTCCGAGTCGGCGCGACCCCTGAGGAAGATCCAATGATTGGCTACGGGTCGACTGCACGCGCGCATATCGCCGGCGATCGCATCGAAGCCATTTCCGCCTTTACCGGTGTCGGCGGCTGGCTGCCGGAGACCGCGCCTCTGGCCATGCCGCGCCAAGCCTTTGCCGATGCGGCGCTGCAGGTCGCCGGACAGATGGCGTCGCGGCCGGACGGCCTGCTGACGCGGCGGTTCATCGTCTTCGGCTCGACGCTGGTCGTGGCCCTGCTGGCCTTGATCGCGCCCGTGATCCTCTGCGCGCGCGAGGGGTTCCAGCCGCTCGAGATCCTGGCCCTGGCCATCTTCGCCGTCCTGATCACGGCCATCGCCTGCTGGTTCTGCAGCACCTTCGCCGGTCTGATCGTCATGCTGACGGGCCGGGAACAGGACGACATGGCCTTCGCGCCGTATCCGCCCCTGCCGAGCCGGCGCACGGCCTTGCTGATGCCGCTCTACAACGAGGACGCGCGCGCGGCCCTGGCCCGCCTGGGCGCGCTGGACGCCTCGCTGGCCCGCCTGGGAGCCTCGGACGCCTTCGACCTGTTCGTGCTCAGCGACTCGACCAAGGACGAGGCGGCCGCGGCCGAGATGTCGGCCTGTCTGTCGCTGCGGGCGCATGCGGGCAGCGCGGTCTACTACCGCCGCCGGACCGAGAACATCGAGCGCAAGGCCGGCAACATCGCCGACTGGACCCGCACCTTCGGCGGAGCCTACGAGTACATGATCGTGCTGGACGCCGACTCGACCATGGCCGGCGAGACCGTCCTGCGTCTGGTCGACGCCATGGAGCGCCACCCCGGCGTCGGCCTGATCCAGACCGCCCCGACCATCATCAAGGCCCAGACCCTGTTCGCCCGGGTGTCGCAGTTCGGCGTGCGCCTGTACGGCCGCGTCGCCGCCGCCGGCCTGGCCTGGTGGGCCGGGTCCGAGGCCAGCTACTGGGGGCACAACGCCATCCTGCGGACCCGCGCCTTCGCCGACTGCGCCGGCCTGCCCGAGCTGGAGGGTCGCAAGCCCTTCGGCGGCCATATCATGAGCCACGACGTGGTCGAGGCCGCCCTGCTGCGCCGCGCCGGCTGGGCCGTCCACGTCACCGCCGCCCTGGACGGCAGCTGCGAAGAGACGCCGCCGACCCTCACCGACTTCATCCGCCGCGATCATCGCTGGTGCCAGGGCAACCTGCAGCACATCGCCCTGATCGGGGCCAAGGGTTTGAACCCGATCAGCCGGCTGCAGCTGGCCATGGGCTGCATGGCCTATCTGTCCTCGCCCCTGTGGTTCGCCTCCCTGATCGTCGGCATGGCGATGCAGCTGCAGGGGCCGGTCGATTGGGCGTCCTTCTTCTACATCCTGAACCCGCAGCTCTCGCCCTTCATGCTGGCCTCGCTGCTGGGCGGGGTGATGCTGATGGGGCCCAAGCTGATGGGCTTCGTCCTGGTGCTGAGCCGTCCGGGCGAGCGTCGCGCCTTTGGCGGGGCCCGCCAGATCGCCAAGGGCATGGCGCTGGAGATCGCCCTGTCCGCCGCCATGGCCCCCATCCTGATGGTCGCCAACACGATCGCCGTCGCCAAGATCGTCAGCGGCCACGACGCCGGCTGGGCCACCCAGCAGCGCAGCGCCGACGGCCTGGCCTGGCGCGACGCCTTCACGGCCATGCGCTGGCAGATGGCAACGGGCGTGCTCTTCACCCTGGGCCTGTTCATCCGTCCGGACCTGGCCACCTGGTTCGCCCCGATCGTCCTGCCCCTGCTGTTCGCCGCCCCGATCGCCGTCTTCACCTCGCGCCGCGCCCTGGGCGAGGCCTTCGCCCGCAAGGGCTGGATGGTCACGCCGGACGAGGACGGCGTGGCGGTGTCGCCGGCGGTGCTGTTCCCGGCCGCTCGGCCGGTGGCCGAGGTCGATGCGCCGATGTGGGCGCGAGGCTGATCGCGTTCGATCTCGAATTTAGTCGTTCCTGAGCTCGACGAACCGCTCTCCATCAAGAAGCCTGGCCCACACGATGGGCCAGATCGCTTCGAATACGGCGATCAACTCGGGGTTGGTGCAGTTGCCAATCCGGAGCCAGACCAGGCGGCCGGCCACGTCCTGTCGCGCAAAGTTGGCGAAATCGGCATCTCGACTGATGACGACCGCACCTCGGCGCTTAGCCTCCAGCCAGATGTCGTGATCCGGCGCGTCCTTCAGCCTGATTTCGCGGACGTGGACGGCGTCGATGTCGTGCTCGTCACGCAGCCATCGCGCCAGCACAGGCGGCAGCTGCTGGTCGATGATGATCTTCAAGCAGCGATGACGACCGGGGGATGATCCACCTCACGGGCCCCGTAGGCGAGACATGCGAGAATGTCGTCCGGCTCCAGATCGGGATGATAGGACAGGATCGAGTCCGGACTCTCACCCGCAGCAAGCCAGCCCAAGACGTCAGCGACGGTAATCCGAATGCCGCGCACGCAGGGTTTTCCTCCGCGCTTGCCGGGCTCGATGGTGATGCGGGACAGGAGGTCTTCGCTCATGTCCCGCATCCTATCACAGTTCGATCAGCGACCGAATTTCTGGAACTTGATCCGGTGCGGGATCAGGGCGTCGGTGCCGAGGCGGCGCTTCTTGTCCTCCTCGTAGGCCTCGAAGTTCCCCTCGAACCATTCGACGTGGCTGTCGCCCTCGAAAGCCAGGATGTGGGTCGCGAGACGGTCCAGGAACCAGCGGTCGTGGGAGATGACCACGGCGCAGCCCGCGAACTCCTCCAGCGCCTCCTCGAGGTTCTGCAGCGTCTCGATGTCCAGGTCGTTGGTCGGCTCATCGAGCAGGATCAGGTTGCCGCCGGTGGCCAGGGTCTTGGCCAGGTGGACGCGGTTGCGCTCCCCGCCCGACAGCTGCCCGACCTTCTTCTGCTGGTCGCCGCCCTTGAAGTTGAACGAACCGACATAGGCGCGGGTGTTGATCTCGCGCTTGCCGACCATCATCACGTCGGTGCCGCCGCTGATCTCCTCCCAGATGGTCTTGTTGGGGTCAAGGCTGTCGCGGGACTGGTCGACATAGGCCAATTTCACGGTCTCGCCGACCTTGATGGTTCCGCCCTCCGGCGTCTCCTGACCGGTGATCAGGCGGAACATGGTCGATTTGCCGGCCCCGTTGGGCCCGATCACGCCGACGATGCCGTTGGGCGGCAGCTTGAAGGTCAGGTTGTCGAACAGCAGCTTGTCGCCATAGGATTTCTGCAGGCCTTCGACCTCCAGCACGACATTGCCCAGGCGCGGCCCGGGCGGGATCTGGATGTGGGCGTGGGTCTGGGCCCCTCGCAGGCTCTCCTGTTCCGTGACCATCCGCTCATAGGCGGCCAGACGGGCCTTGGACTTGGCCTGACGGGCCTTGGCCCCCGAGCGGACCCATTCCAGTTCGCGGGTGAGGGCGCGCTGGCGGGCCTCGGACTCCGAGTTCTCCTGGACCACGCGCTTCTGCTTCTGCTCCAGCCAGCTGGAGTAGTTGCCCTCGTAGGGGATGCCCTTGCCGCGATCGAGCTCCAGCGTCCACTTGGTCACCAGATCCAGGAAGTAGCGGTCGTGGGTCACCAGGATGACGCAGCCCGGGAAGGCTTCCAGATGGTGCTGCAGCCAGGCCACGGACTCGGCGTCCAGGTGGTTGGTCGGTTCGTCCAGCAGCAGCATGTCGGGCTTGGACAGCAGCAGGCGGGCCAGGGCGACGCGGCGCTTCTCGCCGCCGGACAGGTTGGTCACGGCCCAGTCGTCGGGCGGGCAACGCAGGGCGTCCATGGCCATCTCGATGCGGCTGTCGATGTCCCAGACGTCGCCGGCGTCGATCTTCTCCTGAAGGGCAGTCATCTCCTCCATCAGTTCGTCGGTGTATTCCTCGGCCATCTCGGTGGCGATGGCGTTGAAGCGGTTGACCCACTGCTTCTCCTCGCACCAGGCCTCAACGTTCTCGCGCACGTTCAGGGCGTCGTCGAGGTGGGGCTCCTGCTCCAGATAGCCGCGCTTGATCCCGTCGGCGGCCTTGGCCTCGCCCGAGAATTCCGGATCCAGACCCGCCATGATCTTCAGCAGGGTCGACTTGCCCGAGCCGTTCACGCCGACCACGCCGATCTTGGCGTCGTTGTAGAAGCTCAGCCAGATGTTCTCGAAGATCTTCTTGCCGCCGGGAAAGGCCTTGGTCAGGCCCTGCATCTGGAAAATATATTGCTGCGCCATGAGGTGCGGTGCGCCCTGTCGTCTAAATCGAATGGGGATGTAGGCGCGGGATGTAGCGACCCGCACGCCGGGTGGCAAATGACCTAGGCCCAGGGCGCGGCGGTTTGAAGGCGCCGAGCCTACCAGCGAAAGACGAAGCGTCCCGCCAATGCGCCGGTCGCCGCGGCGACGACGATGCCGAGGGAGTACCAGACGGCCACGAAAGCCGCCGTGTGCTCCGGGCAATGCAGGCCGTACAGGGTGGCCGCCGTGCCCGCGGTCAGCACGCCCGCCGCCGCTCCGGCCAGGGTCGGGCGCGTGGGCGCGAAGGCCCGCGCCGCCCAGAACACGAAGGGGGCGGCAAGGGCGCTCAACAGTACGATGTTGGGCGTACAGACCCGCGCGCTGTCGCCCATGAGCGCAGGCATCCGCTGGGGCATCGGCATGGTCGCGATCTCGTAGCCGGCCAGAGCGAGGACGCCGAACAGCAGCCCAAACAGCGTCAGCAGCGGGGCCACGACCCCGGTGCCGGGCCGACCCAGGCGGACGAGCAGCCAGAAGCCGGTGACCGCAAGCGCCAGGGTGTAGGCGGCCTTGGCCCAGAAGGTCGGGCCCCCCATGGCCCCGGGCAGGTCGCTGCGGAACCCCAGCCACAGGCCGACGCTCGCCAGGACCAGCAGAACGCCCGGGATCATCCAGAGCAGGAGCCGGCGCTCGATCTGGCGATGAGGGGAGGGGGGCAGGTCGACGGCCAGGGCCTCGATGAGGTCTTCAGTCTTCAAGGTCGCCTCCTTCGGCGGAGACGTTCGCGAAGCGGGCATTCAGCGATTTCAAGCTGCGATGGATGCTGACCTTGGCCGCGGCCAAGCTGTAGCCGTGATTGGCTGCGGCCTCGGCGACCGTCAGGCCCCTCAGACGGACGTCCTCGATCAGGCGACGCTGGCGCGGGGGCAGCAGGGCCAGGCAGCGGGACAGGTCGGCGCTGGTGGCACCGTCCTCGACCGTATGGTCGGCGAACAGTTCGGCGGCCTCCTCCAGCGGGTGTGTCGGACGGCGGCCGCGACGCCGCAGGTGATCGATCAGCTTGTGCCGGGCGATCGCATAGGCCCAGCCGGTGAAGGACTGGGCGCGGTCCCAGGTGGACCGCTTGGCATGGATGGCGATCAAGGTCTCCTGCACCAGATCCTCGGCATCCGCGCCCCCGTCGAACAGCCGGCGGGCGAAGAAGGGCCGCAGATGCGCGCCCAGATCGGTCAGAAGAACGCGCCAGGCCCCGGCGTCGCCGTCCAGGCCACGCAGCATCAGGGACTGGAGGTGCGCTTCGCGATCGGTCACGTCACCCCCGCTTCGCCGACGGAGCCGAAAGGTTACGGCGAACGTCGGGGCGACGCAAAAATATTCCTGTTCTGCAGCCGTAACCCGGCACCGGCTCCTGACGAAGCCCAGGGCATGCGGTCACCACCGATCGCGTTAAACCCAGGAGACTTCTGATGACCCGCTCCCATGCCACCGTCGCCGGCCTGACCGCGGTCGCCGCCCTCGTCGCCGGCACCGGCCTCGCCAACGCCCAGAGCAACACGCGCGCCACCGCCCCCAGCGTCGAGAAATGCTATGGCGTCGCGCTCGCCGGCAAGAACGACTGCGCGGCCGGGCCCGGCACGACCTGCGCCGGCACCTCGGTTCGCGACTATCAGGGCAATGCCTGGAAGAATGTGCCGGCGGGCACCTGTACCTCGATCCAGACCCCGCGCGGCAACGGTTCGCTGACGCCCGTCTCGCGCTGATCTCGGTTTAGCGCGATGTCGCACAGATCGGTCGCCGGACAGCGCCCCGGTCGGTCCGTTCCCCCCGGGCCGACGGTGGGGCTGGGCCTGAAGCCCCTCCATTACGAAGAGGCCCTGGCCTGTCCCGCGGCCGGTCTGTGGTTCGAGGTCCACGCGGAAAACTACATGGTCGAGGGCGGGCCTCGGCTGGCCTGGCTGGAGGCGATCCGGCGCGACAAGCCCCTGTCGCTCCACGGCGTCGGCCTCTCGCTGGCGGCCGACGAGCCGCTCGATTTGGAGCATTTGGCGCGGCTCAGGGCCCTGGCCGACCGGTTCGAACCCTTCCTCATGTCCGAGCACCTGGCCTGGTCCCAGCGGGGCGGCGTCTATCACCCGGATCTGCTGCCGTTTCCACGGACGCAAGGCATGCTGGATCGGGTTGCGGACAACGTCGCCCGCGCCCAGGACGTTCTCGGGCGCGCCCTCCTGATCGAGAATCCGTCGCTGTATCTGCCCCTCGCCGGACACGAGATGAGCGAACCCGACTTCCTCAATCGGCTCGTCTCCCGGACCGGCTGCGGTCTGCTGCTCGACATCAACAACGTCTACGTCAGCGCCAACAATGTCGGTGGCAGCGCCACGACCTACATCGACGCGCTGTCGTCGGACGCGATCGGCGAGATCCATCTGGCGGGCCATGCGCCTGATCCGGAGTGGGGCGAGGCCCTGCTGATCGACACCCACGCGGCAGACGTCTCGGAAGCCGTGTGGGATCTCTACGCGCGAACGATCCGGCGGATCGGTCCGCGTCCGACCCTGATCGAGCGCGACGGCGACATTCCTCCGTTCGCCGCGCTGATGGCGGAGCGCGAACGCGCCGCCGTCGTGCTTCGCGTCGAGGGGATGCGCTGTGGCTGAGCCCTTTCATGCGGCCATGCAGGCGGCCATCGAGGGCGACGACGCGGCTTTGACGCCCTGGCTTTCAACCCCGGAGGCCGGCCTTCCGGGCCTCGCCGTCTATCGGAACACCATCGCCAAGGCGCGCGCCGACGCCCTGGCCGCGCTCTATCCGACCGTGGCCCGGCTGGTCGGAGACGCCTGGTTTCGCGACGCGGCCGTCATCCATGCCCGGGCCCACCCGCCGGGCAATCCGGTCATGGATGACTATGGGGGCGCCTTCGCCGACTGGCTCGAGACCTTTCCGCCTGCGATCGACCTGCCGTTTCTGGCTCCGATCGCCCGCATCGACCGGGCCTGGAGCGAAGCGCATCGCGCGCCGGACGCGTCGGTCATGCGCGCGGCGGACTTCGCCGTCTTGTCGTCTGCGGATCTGTTCGGCTTGCGCGCGCGCCTGCATCCCTCGGTCCGGGTCTTCTGGTTCGACTGGACGGTGCCCTCGGTCTGGCTGGCCAACCGTCCGGACAGCGACCCCCGAACCGCCGTGGTCTGGGACGAACAGTCCGAAGGGCTGCTCCTGGCGCGGCCTGACGGGCCCGTGCGGCATCACAGGCTCAGCCACGCACAGTGGCGGTTCCTCGATCTGTGTCGCCAGGACCTGCCGCTGGGCCAGGCCGCCGCGAGGCTCCGCCTGGATCGCCCGACCCTCGACCTCTCCCGCCTGTTGACCGATCTGATCGGCATGGGCGTTTTTTCCGGACTTCAGAAGGAGCCGCTCCGCTATGACAACGACCTCTGACGGCATCGCGCGAAATCCCGCCGCCGCCTTCGATCCGATCGTGCGCGGGATCGAGCGGGCGCTGCCACTCGACCTGCTGACCCTGATCGTTCGCGGGGCGATCGCGGCGGTCTTCTTTCTGTCGGGCCGTACCAAGGTGGAAGGCCTGCTGACCCTCACCGACAGCACCTACTTCCTGTTCGCGGAGGAGTACCGCGTGCCCCTGCTACCGAGCGCCCTGGCCGCCCATCTGGCCACCTATGCCGAACACCTGTTCCCCGTTCTGATCGTCCTGGGCCTGGCCACGCGGGTGTCGGCCCTGGCCTTGCTGGGCATGACCCTGGTGATCCAGATCTTCGTCTATCCGTCGGGCTGGCCCACGCATTTGCTCTGGGCGGCACTGCTGCTCTACCTGATCCGGTTCGGGGCCGGGGCTTTCAGCCTCGATCGGCTGCTGAAGCTGCCGTGACGCCTCAGGCGTAGTTGAAGCTGATCGAGATGCGGTCGGACTTGGCCGCGTTCACCGGCACCTCGTGGCGCAGCCAGCTTTCCCACATCAGCACCGATCCGGCCTGCGGGGCGAGATAGACGAAGGGCTGTTCCGACTGGGGGGCGGCCGGGTCGACGCCCGGTCGGGCCATCATCATCGGCAGGCGGGGATCCTCCAGCTTCAGCGCCGAGGCCCCGTCGGGGACCTCGACATAGACGGTGCCGCTGAGGAAGGCGTGGGGGTGCAGATGGCCGGAATGGGCCCCGCCGGGCTTGAGGATATTGACCCACATCGTGTCCAGCCGCGGCTTGCGGGCCAGATCGAAATTCAGGCCCCGGGCATAGGCCAGGGCGTGGCGGTCCAGATGCTTCTTCAGCTCGGCGAACTCGGGCAGGCGCTGGGGCAGGTCGTTCAGCGAGCTGTAGGAGGTGTAGCCGCGGTAATTGTGCGTCTTGCTCCAGGCCCGGCCGGCCCCGTCCTCCGACGCCAGCATGCGGCAGGCCTCGACGAGCTCGGCGTTGAAGTCGGCGAAACCGGGCACGGTGGCCAGGGTGGCCTCATAGACCTGGGTGACGAAGAGGGGGCGCAGGGACATGGCTTCTCCTACCCTCAGCGACCCAGCCTCGTCCACGCGGCGCGCGACCGATACTGACGCACCGGCCGTCTAGGATGACATCCGGCCTGATGGAGCCGCCGAGACGGAGACGTGCGGGATGGACGGAAAACGGACTCTCGGCCACGAGAGTCCAAAACGAAGAAAGCGTTTCAACCGAGGGGCTTCGCCTGGGTTCCTGTCGATTTTGGACTCTGTGAACTCGGTTTTTCGGAGTCCAGTCCAGCCTTGCCGGTCAGGATCGCCTCCGCCTCGGCCGTATGCTTGGCCCCGGACCGGTCGTGTAGAACCAGGGCGGGCAGTAGCGTCAACGGCGCGCGTCCCCCGCGCACGGCCTGGACCAGAACGCGTTTCGCCGGATGGTCGGCGAAGGGCTGGATCGGGCGGATGGCGAACGACCCGCACCGCTCGCCCAGCAGGGCCAGCAGATCGGCCAGCCGGTCCGCCCGGTGGATGACGACGATGCGGCCCCCGTCGCGGACGCCGTCGATCAGAAAGCGCGTCCAGGCCGCCAGACCGTCGTCGGCGATCCAGGCCCCACGCTTGGCGGGGGCGGGCGGCCGCAGCGCGGTCTCGTGATCGAAGAAGGGCGGATTGCTGACGGCCCAGTCGAATCGCTCGAGGCCGAGCGCGGCGAAGCCCCCGGCCACGTCGGCCTGTACCGCGGCCATCCGGTCTTCCAGTCCATTAAGGACGGCATTGCGGGCCCCGAGAGCGGCCGCCCTCGCGTCACGCTCTATGCCGGTCAAGGCCACGCCTGGCCGGCGTACGGCGATCTGGGTTAGAACCGCGCCGACGCCGCACCCGGCTTCCAGCACCCGCTGCCCCGGCTGCGCCGCGACCGCCGCGGCCAGCAGGGCGGCGTCCATGCCAGCGCGATAACCGTCCGCGGCCTGCAGCAGGCGAACCTTTCCGCCCAGCAGGGCGTTCTCGGTGGGCTCGGCCTGCGCCACGACGGCGGACGATGGTGATGCGACGGTCACGCGGCTTGACCCCTCATGGTGGCGTCACCATTGTCCGGCGAAGCGGTTTGCTGCAAGCGGGCGCGATGAAGAAGCGGTGCGATCCTCCCGCGCGCCGCGATTTTGAGAGAGATTTCCGTTGGATGCCGTCACTTTGACCGCGCCCCGAGCCCATCCCGCGAGGGACCGGGGCGACGCCGAGGCCCTGGCCCGGCTGGCTCAGGTCGACATGGCGGCGGTCGACGCCCTGATCCTGGACCGCATGCAGTCCAGCGTGCCGGTCATCCCTCTGCTGGCCGAGCATATCGTCTCGGCGGGCGGCAAGCGGCTGAGGCCGCTTCTGACCATCGCCGCAGCGCGATCGGCGACGGTCGACCGGCCCGAGGCCGATCTGACGGCGGCGCGCAAGCTGGCCGCCTCGGTCGAGTTCATCCACACGGCGACCCTGCTGCACGACGATGTGGTCGACGGCTCGGAGCGGCGGCGCGGCAAGGTCGCGGCCCACCTGATCTGGGGTTCGGCCACCAGCGTCCTGGTCGGCGACTTCCTGTTCGCGCGGGCGTTCGAACTGATGGTCGAGACCGACCAGATCCGCGCGCTTGGCATTTTGGCCCAGGCCTCCAGCGTGATCGCCCAGGGTGAGGTGCTGCAGCTGACCCGGGCCCACGACCTGAACCTGGACCAGGAGACCTATCTGCGGATCATCTCGGCCAAGACCGCCGAGCTGTTCGCGGCGGCGGCCGAATCCGGGGCCGTGGGCGTGGGGGCCGACCAGACGACGACCTCGGCGCTGCGGTCCTATGGGCTGAACCTGGGTCTGGCCTTCCAGCTGGCGGACGACGCCCTGGATTATGGCGGGTCGTCCGAGGCCCTGGGCAAGAATGCGGGCGACGACTTCCGCGAGGGCAAGGTGACCATGCCGCTGCTGCTGGCGGTGTCGCGCACTCGGGGGCGCGAGGACGCCTTCTGGGACCGGACCATCAACGGCGGCCAGCGCACCGACGAGGATTTCCGCCGCGCGCGCGAGCTGATCGTGGGCACCGGCGCCGTGTCGGCCACCCTGGATGCGGCCGGCGACTATGCCGACGCGGCCAAGGCCGCCCTGCGGGCCCTGCCGGCCGGCGACTGGCGCGGCGCGCTGGAGCGTCTGGCCGACTTCGCGGTCAGCCGCGCCAGCTAGTCCTGTCGGGCGTCAGCGCAGGTTGGCGCAGAACCGCTGGATCCGGCCGCAGGCGTCTTCCAGCACGCTTTCCGACGTCGCATAGCTGATGCGGAAATAGGGGCTGAGGCCGAAGGCGGCCCCCTGGACCACGGCGACGCCCTCGGCCTCGAGCAGGGCCGTGGTGAAGGTCGCGTCGTCGCTGATCACGGTGCCGTCGGGGGCCGTCTTGCCGATCAGGCCCTCGATCGACGGATAGACGTAGAAGGCCCCTTCGGGGTTCGGGCAGCGGATGCCCGTGGCCTGGTTCAGCATCGACACCACCAGATCGCGCCGCTTCTCGAAGGCGGCTCCGCGTTCGGCGATGAAGTCCTGGGGGCCGTTCAGGGCCTCGACCGCCGCCCACTGGCTGATCGACGCCGGGTTGGAGGTCGTCTGGCTGGCGACCTTGCGCATCAGGTCGATCAGGGCCTTGGGCCCGCCGGCGTAGCCGATGCGCCAGCCGGTCATGGCATAGGCCTTGGACACGCCGTTGACGGTCAGGGTGCGGTCGTAGAGGTCGGGGGCCACCTGGGCGATCGTGGTGTAGTCGAAATCGCCGTAGATCAGGTGTTCGTACATGTCGTCGGTCAGGACCCAGACCTGCGGATGACGCCGCAGGACCTCGGCCAGGGCCTCCAGCTCGGCGCGGGTATAGGCGGCCCCGGTCGGGTTGGACGGGCTGTTGAGGATCAGCCATTTGGAGCGGGGCGTGATGGCGGCCTCCAGCACCTCTGGCCGCAGCTTGAAGCCGTCGGACTCCGCGCCGATGACGAAGACCGGCTCGCCGCCGGCCAGCAGCACCATGTCCGGATAGCTGACCCAGTAGGGGGCCGGCACGATGACCTCGTCGCCGGGATTCAGCGTGGCGACCAGGGCGTTGTAGATCACCGGCTTGCCGCCCGAGGCGACATGGATCTGGGCCGCGGTGTAGGTCAGGTCGTTCTCGCGCGCGAACTTGGCGACGATGGCGGCCTTCAGCTCGGGGATGCCGTCGACGTCGGTGTATTTGGTCTCGCCGCGCTGGATGGCGGCGATAGCGGCGTCCTTGATGTTCTGCGGCGTGTCGAAATCAGGTTCGCCGGCCCCGAGGCCGATGACGTCGCGGCCGGCGCGTTTCAGCTCGCGCGCCTTGGCGGTCACGGCGAGGGTCGCCGACGGCTGGACGCGGGCGAGGGCGGTGGATTGAAGATCGGACATCGGCGATTCCCCGGGAGAGCGGCACCGTTCTCTTACGCAGATGCGAAACGCGGATCAAACGGCGAGGCTCGCGCGGCCTGCGCCAGCGGTGCTAAGCGCCTCTCATGAAGGCCATCGTCGACTTCATCCTGCATATGGAGGCCCGTCGCTGGCGGACCGCGCTGGCGGCCGCCCTGCTGCTGGGCGCGACCCTGGCGTTGCTGGCGCTGGGCAAGAGCCAGTTCGGACTGGCGGCCGAGGCGAACCTGGAGGGCTGGCTTCAGGGGTATCGCGGCAGTCCGTGGGCCTTCGCGGCGACCGTGGCGCTGTTCGTCGCCGCAGCTTTCATCGGCGCGCCGCAGTTCATTCTGATCGCCGCCTGCGTCGTCGCCTTCGGGCCGACCCTCGGCTTCTTCTACAGCTGGGCGGCGACGGTGACCTCGGCGGGGGTGACCTACTGGCTGGGACGCGGCCCGACGGCGCGGATCCTGGACCGGTTCGGCGGGGCCACCCTGGACCGACTGAAGCGCTTCGTGGGCGAGAACGCCTTCTATGCGAGCTTCATGATCCGCAATGTGCCGTCCGCCCCCTTCATCGTCGTCAATATGGCGTTCGGAGCCACCCGCGCCTCTTTCCCGGCCTTTCTGACGGGCTGCGCCCTGGGGGTGCTGCCGAAAACCGCCCTGGTCGCCTTCTTCGGCGGGGCCGTGGTCGCGGCGGTCAGCGGAGACGGTGTCTGGACGTCGCTGATCCTGGCCGGCGTCGCGGTCGTGGCCGTGGGGCTGATGCTGGGCGTGCGCGAACTGGTGAAGGGTCGCGAGCGGGCCGGCGGCGAAGCGGACTGATGCTCCGACGTCGGACAGGGAGAAAGCCCAAGCGGAGCCATAACCGGGTCGTGATCGCGCCTATGCCCCCGGACGGGATCGGGGCTTGTATTAACCTGCCCATGCGGGCAAACGAGCGAACAGCCGGTCAGGCGAGGACGATCAGGAAACCCTTTGCGTATGGGGATACGCATCGGGTGGGGCGTCGCCGAAACCGGCTCATCTGCAGCGCCTTGAAGGCCCCAACCGAACGGTAACCGACCCCCATGAGTTTTTCCCTCTTCGGCGCCATCTCCAATGACATCGCCATGGATCTGGGGACCGCCAACACCCTCATCTATATGAAGGGCAAGGGGATCGTCCTGAACGAGCCGTCGGTGGTCGCGCTGAGGAACGTTGGTGGACGGAAGATCGTCCACGCCGTGGGCATCGAGGCCAAGCAGATGCTGGGCCGCACGCCGGGCCACATGGAAGCCATCCGCCCGATGCGCGACGGGGTCATCGCCGACTTCGAAGTCGCCGAGGAGATGATCAAGCACTTCATCCGCAAGGTTCACAACCGCAAGGGTTTCGTGAACCCCAAGATCATCGTCTGCGTGCCCTCGGGCGCCACGGCGGTCGAGCGGCGCGCGATCAACGATTCGTGCCTGAACGCCTCGGCCCGCCGCGTCGGTCTGATCGACGAGCCGATGGCCGCCGCGATCGGCGCGGGCTTGCCGATCCACGAGCCCACCGGCTCCATGGTGGTCGACATCGGCGGCGGCACGACCGAGGTGGCCGTGCTGTCGCTGTCCGGCATCGTCTATTCCCGCTCGGTTCGCGTGGGCGGCGACAAGATGGACGACTCCATCATCAGCTACATGCGCCGCAACCATAACCTGCTGATCGGCGAGACGACCGCCGAGCGGATCAAGAAGGACATCGGCACCGCCCGCATCCCGGCCGACGGCGAAGGCCTGTCGATCGAGGTCAAGGGTCGCGACCTGATGCAGGGCGTGCCGCGCGAAGTTCGCATCAGCGAGCGTCAGGCGGCCGAGGCTCTGGCCGAGCCCGTGTCGCAGATCATCGACGCCGTGAAGGTGGCGCTGGAGGCGACGCCGCCGGAACTTGCCGCCGACATCGCCGACAAGGGCATCATGCTGACCGGCGGCGGGGCCCTGCTGCGGGGCCTGGACGCCGAGATTCGCGACCACACCGGCCTGCCGGTCTCGGTGGCCGACGATCCCCTGTCGTGCGTGGCCATCGGTTGCGGACGCGTGCTCGAGCATCCGCGGTGGATGAAGGGCGTGCTCGACTCGGCCCTCTAGGCCGGGGGTCGCGCGGCGCTGCAAATCCCCGCGATTGCAGCCAATTCGCCGGTTTCATTGTGGCTCGCTTTTTGCGATAGGCTGCGCACAGCGGCGGGGGGCGTCCCGCCGATTCTGACTCTTTTTGGGAAGGCAGGCCGTGGCGTTTCGCGACGGACCGTTCGATCAGTTCAAGGTACCGCTGGTGTGGACCGCCGCGGTGGTGGTCGTGGTCGCCCTGATAGCATCCGTCCTGCTCATCGTCGCCGATCGCCGCCATGACGCGGCGGCGGACGGCTATGGTCCTGTCCGGGCCGGCTTCGACGCCGGCGCCGGCCCCATCAACGGACTGTTCGCGGCCCCGGTGCGCTGGACCGGCGCGGTCACCGACTTCGTCGGCGGCTA
This sequence comes from Brevundimonas sp. LM2, assembly GCF_002002865.1. Taxonomy (NCBI): domain Bacteria; kingdom Pseudomonadati; phylum Pseudomonadota; class Alphaproteobacteria; order Caulobacterales; family Caulobacteraceae; genus Brevundimonas; species Brevundimonas sp. LM2. The sequence goes on from NZ_CP019508.1 coordinate 1,613,820, forward strand.
TTTCTTCGCCGTGTCGGAAAACCGCCGACTGAAACGGGAGCTGGAAGAGCTCCAACCCTGGCGCGACCAGGCCATCGCCCTGAAGAACGTCAATGCGCGATACGAGGCCATGTTGGGCCTGCGGACCGAGCCGGTGGTCGCCCTGGCGACGGCGCGATCGGTCTCCGAATCGCGCGGTCCGTTCGTGAACGCCCGTCTGCTCGACGCCGGGTCCAACAAGGGGGTTCAGGTCGGCAATCCCGTCATCAATGAACAGGGCCTGGTCGGTCGCATCGTGGGGGTGACCGGCGGGGTCAGCCGGATGCTGCTGCTGACCGACGTGGCCAGCCGGACGCCTGTTCTGATCGATCGCACCGACGCCCGCGCCCTGCTGACGGGCGATGGGTCCGGCAATCCGAAGCTGGAGTTCATCCGAGGCGTGGACGCCGTTCAGGCGGGCGACCGGGTCCTGACCTCGGGCGACGGCGGCGGCTTTCCGCGCGGCGTGCCGATCGGTGTCGTCGCCAAGGGCATCGACGGCTCCTGGCGGGTCAAGCTGTTCAGCGACCGGGGCGCCATCGACTACGTCCGCATCATGCTGTTCCAGGATTTCGCCCAGCTGGCGGACCGTGAGGCCTTGAACGCGCCGCCGCTGGCCGGCCTGGCCCCGACACCCCCCTCGACGGCTCCTGCGGCCCCCGCCACGCGTCAGACGCAGTCCCCGTCCCAGCCGCCCGCGCAAGGTGCGGCCCGTGAGACCGCCCCCGCCCCCTCGCGCGCCGCCGCGCCGCCCGCTCGCCCGGCCCCGGCCCCCGAGCGCCCGGCCCCGGCAGCAACGCCCGCGTCGCCAACGGCGGATACGCCTTCAGAGCCTCCGCCCGGAGGCGCGGCGTGAGACGCGGGGTGCAGGTCCGCGTGGTCGGCCCGCTGCAATGGGTCATCTATCCCGCGCTCGTCTGCATGGCCGCCACCCTGATCCTGGCCACCCCGGTCGAGCTGTTCGGGCTCAAGCTGCCGGAGCCGGTGCTGCCGCTGGTGCTCGCCTTCGCCTGGCCGCTGATCCGCCCCTCGATGATGGCGCCGGCTGTGCTTTTCGGCCTCGGGCTGTTCCTCGACATGTTCTGGGGCGGGACCATGGGCCTGTGGCCGCTGTGCCTGCTGGCGGTCTATGCCGTCGTTCTCGGGTCCCGCAGCCTGCTGGCCGGTCAGGAGACCCAGGTCCTGTTCGTCTGGTACGCCCTGTGTACGACGGGCGCCTTCTTGATGGCGTATCTGGTGGTTAGTCTGGACGCCGGGCGGGCACCGAGCCTCCTGGCCCTTCTGAGCCAGGTGATTCCGACGCTGCTGCTCTTTCCGATCGCCGACTGGATGGTCCAGCGGTTCGATGACGGCGATGTGCGGTTCCGATGAGCGAGCCTTCGATCTTCTTCTCCGACGTCAATGAGCGGCAGGGATCGTTCCTGCGGCGCACGCTGGTGGTCGGCGGCCTGGCGACCTTGGGCGTGACCGCGCTGACCGTTCGATTGGCTCAGCTTCAGGTCGTCCAGGCCGAGGAATACGCCACCCTGGCGTCCAACAATCAGTTCAACTTCCGCCTCGTGCCCCCACCCCGCGGGCGCATCCTGGACCGCAACGGACAGGTGATCGCCGGCAACCGGCCCAGCTTCCGGGTCCTGGTCGTGCGTGACGAGACCAAGGACCTGGACCAGACCCTGGACCTGCTGGGGCGGCTCCTGCCAGACACCGTCGATCGCCGGCGCGCCATCATTCGCGACGTCAACGCCGCGCCCCGCTTCTCGCCGGTCCCGGTCAAGAGCGATCTGACCTGGGAGGAGTTCGCCAAGGTCAACATCTACGCCCCCGAGTTGCCCGGCGTCATGGCGGACATGAACGAGGCGCGGTACTACCCCTTCGGCGGGGCGTTCGCCCATGTCATCGGCTATGTCGCCAAGGTGTCCGACCGGGACATCGCGGCCATCAAGGCCAAGGGGGAGGACGCCCCCGCCATGCTCTACAACCCCGGCTTTCGGATCGGTCGGACCGGGATCGAAAAGGCGCTGGATCCGCAGTTGCGCGGCGAGGCGGGCGGAAACCGGGTCGAGGTCGATGTCCGGGGGCGGGTGGTGGCCGAGGACGTCGGGGGATCTCGGCCCGCCGTGCCGGGCAAGGACGTGGTCCTGACGCTGGACGCCGACGTTCAGAACCGGGCGCTGGAGGTCTTCGGCGAGGAGGCCGGTGGATGCGTGATGATGGATGTGCGCACCGGCGACATCCTCTGCATGGTGTCCGCGCCGTCGTTCGATCCGAACCTGTTCGTCAGCGGTGTGCCCAGCCGCACCTACCGGGCCCTGGCGGACTATGAGCGGCGTCCTTTGACCGACAAGGCGATCGACGGGACGTTCGCGCCGGGATCCACCTTCAAGCCGGTGGTCGGCCTGGCGGCCCTCAAGCGGGGGGTGAGCCCCGATCGCAGGGTGACGTGTACGGGCGGCTATTACCTCGGCCGTCGGTTCGCCTGCCTGGGCACGCATGGCTCCCTCGACATGCGGGGCGCGATCAAGGCGTCGTGCAACGTCTATTTCATGACCTTGGCGGTCGAGATCGGACCGGACGCGATCGCCCAGACGGCGCGCGACCTGGGTCTGGGCCAGGTCTTCGATATCGGCATCGGCGGTCAGAAGCCCGGCCTGGTGCCCGATCGTCAGTGGCGGCGTGACAACCCCGTGCGCGGCGACGGCAAATGGTATCCGGGCGAGACCCCCAGCTATGCGATCGGGCAGGGGGCGCTGACGGTCAATGCCCTGCAACTGGCCGTCTATACGTCGCGGCTGGCCAATGGCCAGAAGGCGGTGATGCCGCGGCTGATCAAGTCCATCGGCGGTATCGAGCAGGCCATGGGGGCCGCGTTCGCGGACCTGCCCTATGACCCCGAACTGGTGAAGGTGCTGAGGGACGGCATGGAGGCCGTGACCGACGTCGGCGGGACCGGTTTCCGCAACAGCCAGTTGGGGCTGGGTCCCGTGCGCATGGCGGGCAAGACCGGAACCGCGCAGCCACGGAACTATGGGGCGGGATCGCGCAAGGGGGCCGGGCGACCCTGGCAGGAAAAGGACCACAATCTGTTCATCGCCTTCGCGCCCATCGACAACCCGCGGTATGCGGTTTCGGTCATCGTTCAGCACGGCGGGATGGGCGGCGGCACCGCCGGTGCCCCGCGCGCGCGCGAAGTCATGCGCGTGGCCCTGCTGAAGGATCCCGAGATCCGCGCCCGGATCGAACAATCCGGATTCGCCGAAGCGACCTCCTATCCCGGCGACGCGGAGGGGCCCTCGCTGGCGGCCCAGACCGCCTCGGCCCCCGCGCCGACGCCTGCGACTGCCGATGTCGGACCGCGTCCCTATGCGGCGGACCCGCAATGACGTCCTCGGCCCTGACCCGTCCCGGCGAACGCGATCGCCTGTCCGTCAAGATCGGCGAGCTGGACTGGCGTCTGGTGGGCTTGCTGTGCCTGCTGGCCTTCGTCGGCACCGCCATGCTGTATTCGGTCGCGGGCGGTCACTGGCGGCCCTGGGCGATCAACCATGTGATCCGGTTCGGGGCCCTGCTGGTGGTCATGCTGGGCCTCGCCATGCTGCATCCGAAATGGTGGTTCCGGGCGGCCTATCCGCTGTACGGTATCCTCCTCCTGCTGGTGCTGATGATCGAGTTCACCCCGCTCGGCTATGTCGCGGGCGGCGCGAAGAACTGGCTGAACCTGGGCTTCATGCGGATCCAGCCGGCGGAGTTCATGAAGCTGGGTCTCGTCCTGGCCCTGGCGCGCTGGTACCACAGCCATACCGCCCAGGAAGCGCGGTGGTCGTGGAAGCTGCTGATCCCGACGGCGATGATCGGGGTTCCCTTCCTGCTGGTGGCCAAACAGCCCGACCTGGGTTCCGCCATGGTCATCGGCCTGACCGGGGCGGCGGTCATGTTCTTCGCCGGCCTGAGCTGGCGCGTCATCGCCGCCTGCGGTGCCGCGGTCGTGGCCATTATCCCGCCGTTCGTCATGTTCGTCATGCACGACTACCAGCGCAACCGCGTCCTGACCTTCCTCAGCCCCGAGTCCGACCCGTCCGGCACCGGCTACAACATCATCCAGTCCAAGATCGCCCTGGGATCCGGCGGGCTGCTCGGCAAGGGCTATGGCCTGGGCAGCCAGAGCCAGCTGGAATTCCTGCCCGAACGCCAGACGGATTTCATCTTCTCGACCGTCGCCGAGGAGTTCGGCTTTCTCGGCTCCTTCGCCGTTCTGGCCTGCTATATCGCGGTCATTCTGATCGCCCTCCGCATCGCGTCCTTGGCCCACAGCCATTTCGGCCGCCTCGCGTCGGCGGGCATGGTCGCCTTCTTCGCCGTGTTCGTCCTGGTCAACGGCGCGATGGTCATGGGACTCGCGCCTGTGGTCGGGGTGCCGATGCCGCTGCTGTCATATGGCGGGTCGTCGATGATGACCGTGATGTTCGGCTTCGGCCTGATCCTGTCGACCCGGGTCCACCGCTATGCCGAACTGCCCAAGGGCTATGGGCTGATCTGATCAGCGGATGGCCGCGCGGGCCGTCTTGAGCTGTCGCTCGAGGCCTGCGCGCGCGGCGGCCTGATCCCGCTGCAGATCGGCCTGCGCCTGATCGAGCGCGGCGCGGCGGGCCTCCAGGGCTTCGCGGGCCTTCGTCTGTTCGCCGTCCAGCGCTTCAAGACGGGCTTCGAGGTCGGTGACGCGCCGCCGCGCCTTTTCGGAGACGACCTTCCTGGCCGGGGCCTTGCGGCGGCTGGTCTCGCCGATGTCGACGGCCAGCCCGCGCGTGACGACCGACCCCGGGGAGGCGAGGGCGGCGGCGTTGTCGGGCCCGTCGGCGGAGGCTTCCTTGGCCAGGCCGGTCTTGAAGATGTCGCCCGTCAGGCCCCAGGCCTCGAGCGCCTTGGGTCGCGATGACGCGGCGACGGTGAAGGCGTGGAAGCCGTCGGACCAGGTGAAGACTTTCAGACGCGCCGCCATGCGGTCGAAGCGACCACGGCCACGGTTCGTTCCCTAGAGCGTCGCCGCCCAGTCGGTGCCGCGAATCAGGCTGTCGACGATGCCGGGCTCCGACGAGGCGTGACCAGCGTCAGGGACGATGTCCAGCCGGGCTTCGGGGAAGGCGCGATGCAGGGCCCAGGCGCTGGCGATCGGGGTGACGACGTCGAACCGTCCCTGGGCGATCCAGGTCGGGATGTGGCGGATGCGGCCGATGTTGTTGATCAGCCAGTGCTCCTCGGGGAAGAAGCCGCCATTCACGAAATACCAGCATTCGATGCGCGCGAAGGCGAGGGCGAAGTCGGCCTCGGCGAACTTGTCCGGCCGGGCCGCGGGGCCCTCGACACTGACCGTCTCGCCTTCCCAGCTGGACCAGGCGATGGCGCAGCGTTCCTGCTCGGCGCGGTCGTCCCCGGTCAGCCGCTTGTAGTAGGCGCCCATCAGATCGTGGCGCTCCGCCTCGGGAATCGGGGCGACGAACCGTTCCCAGGCGTCGGGGAAGATCATCGAGGCCCCGTCCTGATAGAACCAGTGCAGTTCCTTCTTGGTCAGCAGGAAGATCCCGCGCAGGACCAGGGCCTTGACCCGCTCGGGATGGGTGATGGCGTAGGCCAGGGACAGGGTCGACCCCCAGGACCCACCGAACACCGTCCAGGTGTCGATGCCGCAGCGCTCGCGCAGCCGTTCGATGTCCTCGATCAGAGTCCAGGTGGTGTTGTCGTCCAGCGAGGCATTGGGTCTGGATCTGCCGCAACCGCGCTGGTCGAACAGCACGATGCGGTAGATGGCCGGATCGAAATAGCGCCGCATTCCGGCATTGATCGCGCCGCCTGGACCGCCATGAAGCACCAGCACCGGACTGCCCTGGGGATTGCCGCATTCCTCGAAATAGATTTCGTGCGCCGTGTCCGTCTGCATCCAGCCCGAGGCATAGGGCTCAAGCTCGGGATAGAGCTCGCGTCGGGGCGTTTCGTTCACGGGAAAGGACATGCTGGGGTCGATGCTTGTGGCTGTGGTTTCAGACGGTTGAGGCAGGGGGGCGCAGGGCGGCGACGGCCAGGACGATCCAGCCCGCGATCATCAGCACGCCGCCGACCGGCGCGACGCGACCGAAGGCCGGCAGGCTCAACAGCCCGATGAAGGCCAGCGCCAGGCAGAAGATCAGACCGCCGACAGCGGCCAGCCACCCGGCCAGGCCTGCCAGGGCGATGCGCGGGGCAAAGGCGGCGCAGGCGACCCCCAGCACGGCATGCGCCATCTGATAGGAGGCCCCGGTCTGCAGCAGGGTCTTGATCTGGGGCCCCGCCCCGTGCGCGGCGAAGGCGCCGACCGCCACCGCCATCGCGCCGTTCAGTGCAGCGAAGGCCGCGAGGTGACGATTCCATGTCATCGGCAGACCGTAGCCCACGGTTTCGTCCGCGTCTGCTATCGGACGGGTCATGATTCCCTCTCGCCGCATGGCGCTGCAGTATGTGTTGCTCTTCGGTGCCAATGGCGTGAGCCTGCCGTTCGCCGGCCTGTGGTTCCGGGCCCAGGGCTTCAGCGGGGCCGAGATCGGGGCCCTGCTGGCCGCGCCCATGCTGGCGCGGGTGGTGACAGGCCCGGTGCTGGCGGTCTGGGCCGATGGGTTCCGAGAGCGACGAACGCCGATCGCCCTCCTGGGGGCCATGGCCGCGCTCGCCTATCTGGGGGCCGGGCTGACGCAGGGCGTGTTCATCCAGGGGGGGCTCTGGTTTCTCGGGGCCACCGCGATGGCGGCGATGATCCCGCTGACCGACGTTCTGAACCTGACGGCCGCCCAGCGACACCGCTTCGCCTTCGCCAGCCCGCGGGGCTGGGGGTCGGCCGCCTTCGTCGCGGCGAACGTGCTGATGGGCGCGATTCTGGCGCGGGCGGCGGTGGACTGGGTCATCGTCTGGATCGTCGCCGCCGGGGCGCTGATCGCCGTGACGGCGGCCGGCCTGCTGCCACCCGAGCCGGTTTCGGATGCGGGCCCCAGCCGCAAACGCGATCGCTATGCGGGGATCGCCAAGCTGGCGGCCGACCCGGGCTTCATGACGGCCATCGTGGCCATCGGCGCGGTTCAGGCCACCCATGGCTTCTACTATGGATTTTCGGCCATCGCCTGGAAGGCCCAGGGGATCAGCGAGACCATGACCGGCCTGCTGTGGGCCATGTCCGTCGTGGTCGAGATCGGCTTTATGTGGGTAATCGAGCCGTGGCGCCGGGCGCGCGGGATCGGGCCCTGGGCCCTTTTGATGGTCGGGGGCGTGGCGGCCGTCGTGCGCTGGTCCCTCCTGGCGGTGACCCCGCCGCTGTGGGCGCTATGGCCGCTTCAAGGCCTGCACGCGCTGACGTTCGCGGCGACCTATCTGGGCGGGGTCGAGATCGTCGAGCGCCTGGCCCCCGCCGGCCAGCACACGGCGGCCCAGACCCTGAATTCCGTCATGGCGTCGGGCGTGCTGATCGGCCTGGCGACCCTGTCGGCCGGGCCGCTCTATGACCGGTTCGGGACCCTGGGGTATCTCTCCATGACCGGCCTGGCATTGGTCGGCCTGATCGCGGGATGGCGGCTGAAGGGCGTCCTGGCGGTCAGCTGAGACGGGTGCGGGGCAGGGGCGACAGGTGCCGGGCCATGGCGGATGCGGCTGCGCGCAAGGCGGTGTGCACAGCGTCGGGATGCGCCGTCAGGGGCATGCGCAACAGCCCGACCGCGGGCGCATCGGCGGCGTCCGGCAGCGCCGTCAGGACGCGGTACAGCAGATAGCTGCCGGCATCGTCCTCGCTTTCGGAGGTGGCCCCGGTGGACAGGCCCGCGTCGTTCAGAGCACGGACAATTTCCGCGACGGGGGCGGTTGCGCGCGCCATGGCCGGGCCGGTCGACGAGAGCTTGGCCTGTCCGGCCAGCGCCCGGTTCTCGGCCCGCATCTGGATGCGGAATCCCTCGCTGCGCCGGGTGCGGCCCACGAGCAGGACGGCGCGGCAGTCGGCGCTATTCAGCTCGTCCGTGACCAGACCGGCGAGCACAGCCGGATCGTCCGGACCGATCAAGCGAGTCCGTGCGGCCGGGGGAGCCCAGCCCTCGGTCGTGGCCGCGTTCATCGCGTCCCAGGACGGATCGCCGTTCTCATAGATACAGACGAGCATTTCCGGCCTGCGATCCGGTTGGGTCTCGGCGGTGATGTCGAGCATGGGATCTCAGGGCGTGTGACGGGGGTGTGACAACGCGGGACCGTGTCGGCAAGCGGACAGGATCGTCAAGCCAAATCCGAACGGGATCGACCGTGAACGTCTCTTTTTCCTGTCAGGCGAGGTCGCCGACCGCGGCATCCAGAAGCATGAAGGCGCGGCCGCCATCGGTGGCCAGGGTGGCCAGCACGGCCGGGCCATCGCCTTTGCGACCCAGTTCGCCCAGGCGTATCGCGAAGCCCCGAACGTAGCGCTCCGCATCGGCCCGCAGATCGGCATCGCTCATGACCCGGCGCGATACGCTGCGGACGGCGGCGGGGGCCACTCGACGCACGATCTGGCGGGCGCGGTCGGGATCGCGTTCGGCGAAGGCGGTGGCGGCCTCCTCGACCCGGGAACGAGGCAGCAGTGCGTTCGGATCGACGCCCATCCGGCGGATCGCGGCGGTAATCCGGTCGGCCAG